>NZ_AKKE01000041.1 GCF_000281975.1 Novosphingobium sp. AP12
GAACGGCTACTTCCCCGCCACTTCCACCGGCACGCTCGCCATCCACGGCGGGCTCTGCGCGGCGTCGAAGGGCGGGCCGTTCTACGACCTGTGCCTCTACGGCATGTCCGGCGACCTGCGCGGCTACGAGATGGGCCGCTACCGCGACCGCGCATCGTGGGCGGCGCAGATCGAATGGCGCCAGGAGTTGAGCGAGAAGTTCGGCGCGGTATGGTTCGCCGGTATCGGCGGCATCGCCTCCAGCCTGAGCGATCTGGACAACACCAAGATGCTGCCCAGCACCGGCATGGGCCTGCGCTACCGGGCATCGAAGGAAACCGGCGTCAACCTGCGCCTCGACTTCGCGATCGGCAAGGATTCCTCGGCCGTCTACTTCGGCGTCGGCGAGGTGTTCTGACACGACCGTCACCGTGGCGCAGGCTGGCAAACAGGGTCGTCTCGCGGAAATTCGATGCGCTGGGCGGGGGCCTCCACCGGGATGACGGAACGGGACGCTTGACAATACGAACCATTTAGGTTATACGCCGCGACATCCGCTAGCCGAGGTACACGGCGAAACGGTGTATCGGGTCGGTGTCATGGGCAACGGGTTGCGAGCTCTCAAGCCGCTACCAGCGCAGTCCATGCGTCCGAACGGATCGGTCATCGTGGCTCTGGCCCGCTATTCCCATCAGTCGCGGAATAGTCTCCCGGAAGTCCCCTCGCCTGTGCTCGACGCGGACCCCATCGCAGCGAAGCACCGATCTATGGAACTACAGGTCAAGCCGGGCTGAAACTTGCCTCTACCCGGCGCTCGCTCGCAAGGCATAAAACTCGCAGCCCACAGCATGGGCGCTCCTTGACGCCGACCCGATGTCACCCCTCGGATCTCGCGTATTTTCCCGGCGTTAGGCCCGCGCTCGCCAGCGGGCGTTTTCGCGTGTCCGGCAATGCCCTAAGACGTGCTCCAGACAATGGCATTGGAGTAGAATGAGGGCACCGGCTTGCCGGCCGCATCCAGCGCGGGCTCGAATCGGGCAACCTTCATCAGCGATCTGCAAGCCACCGCATCGAAGGAGCGGTCGTTGTACGAGCGTAGCACCGTGCAGTCGGTCGGGCTGCCGTCGGCCCCCACAAGCATGCGGAAGTTCACGCGCGCCTGCTCGCCGCCCATCGCGGCTACCGTCGGATATTTGATGGCCCATGCCCAGCGGCGGATATTGATCGGGACAGCCCGCCGCGACAGGCTGTTCTGCACGGCAGGATCGAGGCCCCAGGTCTTAAGCAGCGCGTCCGTGCATTGCCGCATGACGGCAAAAGGCTTGTCGAGCGGGCCGGTCTTGAGGATCACGCTCTTGCCTGGCCGCTGCAGCGTGATCTCGCTGACCTGCGCCTCCATCCGGGGCGTGACCTCGGCGCCTCCCTCCTCGCCTCCCTCCTCGCTGTCTTCGTCGCCGAGGCTCGATGTCGCGAATATCGTGGGGATCGGCCTGCGATCCTCGCGCGCGGTTTCACCGGACTTGAACGAGACCGGCTCGTCGTGGTGCGGCAGGCTGCCGTACTTCACATAGAGGCGAATGCCGGGTTTGATCCAGTTCAGCTCGTCGCCGCTGGCAATCAGCTGGAAACCGTCGCCCGGTGCAAAGCGCTGCATTTCGAGGAACACGGGCGGAGACCCGGCTCCGAACGAGCGCCGCAACGCGCACCCCGAAGGCGTTGCGTCGAGAGTCCACGACGTGGACGGGGCCAGGACGATTTCGTCGGCACAGGCGGGCATCGGCGTGGCGAGAACGACCGCCATCGCCGCGCCCGTTGCCTTGTAGGGTCGCCGCAAGGTCACCGCTTGCGCTGCTGGGGCATACGCGCCTTGCGGTCGACCACCCACTTCACCCGGCGCACCGAGTAGGACGCCACGGGGCTGCCCGCCGCATCAAGCGCGGGTTCGAACTTCGCGCGCTGGCTGATCTTGTCGCAGGTGACCTTGGCGAAGCGCGGTTCGTTGAAGCCGTTGACGACCTGGCACTGGCTGACGGCGCCGGTGGGATCGATCATGAGGCGCACGTCGACCAGCGACTGCTCGCCTTCGCGCGCGAGGTCGGTGGGATAGCTGCCGCGCGGGAGCCAGGTTTCGGGGTCGGTCAGGGGCTTGGGCCAACGCGACAGAGACGCCTGCTGCACGGGGTCGAGGCCCCACGACTTCACCAGTCCCTCGGTGCAGCTATCCATCGCGGCGAGCGCCTTGCCCAGCGGGCCGGTGCCGATCTGCACGCCCTTGCCGCCCCAACTCACGATCAGCGAGGTGACCTGCGCCGCCCGCTCTTCAGTGACGGGTGCGGGGCGGACGTCGCCTTCGGGGTGGCCGTTGAGCGTGGTGCCCATGAAGAACAGCGTCGTCAGTTTCTGCCCATTGCCGGCCTGCATGTCGCCGAGCGTGAAACGCGTGCTGATCGGCTTGCCGTCCGGCCCGGTGGACAGCGTCACCCTGGTGGTATCGGTGATGCCCGAGAAAGGGCGGCCCGCGGCGGTGAAATTGAAGTAGTCGCCCGGTGCCAGCTGCTCGATCTGCACCAGCACCGGCTCCTCGGCCGTGCCGAAGCCGCGCTGCAGGTGGCAGGCGTTGCCGGTGTGGTCGACCTTCCAGGGCGAAGTGGCGGTGACCACCCTGGTCTCGGCCAGCGCCGGGGTGGACAGGGCGGCGGCGGTCAGGGCGGCAGGCATGAGTACGAGTCGCAGCATCGGCATGTCCTCAGGGGGAAATCTGCCGGAAATAAAGCGGCAATTCAGTGTGCTGACAAGCAGAAGCCCCGGTTGTCACCAACCGGGGCTTCGCTTTTTTGTCCGCGGCCTTGCGGCAAGTTCAGAGCTTGCCGGTGAGGTCCGGAACAGCGGTGAACAGGTCCGCGACGAGGCCGATGTCCGCGACCTGGAAGATCGGGGCGTCCTCGTCCTTGTTGATGGCGATGATGGTCTTGGAGTCCTTCATGCCTGCAAGGTGCTGGATCGCGCCCGAGATGCCGACCGCGATGTAGACTTCGGGAGCCACGATCTTGCCCGTCTGGCCGACCTGGTAGTCGTTGGGCACGTAGCCCGCGTCCACGGCGGCGCGCGATGCGCCGACGGCGGCGCCGAGCTTGTCGGCGAGCGGCATGATGATCTGCTCGAACGTCTCGCCGTCCTTCAGCGCGCGGCCGCCGGAAACGATGATCTTGGCGCTGGTCAGTTCGGGGCGCTCCGACTTCGCAAGCTCTGCGCCCACGAAGCTGGAGAGACCGGCGTCACCGGCGCCCGAGACGTCCTCGACCACGCCCGAGCCACCGGTGGGCTCGGCCTTGGCGAAGGCGGTGCCGCGCACGGTGATGACCAGCTTGGCGTCGCTCGATTCGACGGTGGCGATGGCGTTGCCGGCGTAGATCGGACGGGTGAAGGTCTTGTCGCCCTCGACCGAGAGGATGTCCGAGATCTGCATCACGTCGAGGAGGGCTGCGACGCGCGGCGCGATGTTCTTGCCGGTGGTGGTGGCGGGCACCACGAAGGCGTCGTGATGGCCCATCAGCTCGGCGACGAGCGGGGCGACGTTTTCGGCCAGGCCATGCTCGTAGGCGGCGTTGTCGGCGAGGTGGACCTTGCCCACGCCCGCGATCTTGGCCGCTTCGTCGGCGACGGCGCGGCAGCCCGAGCCGGCGACGAGCAGGTGCACTTCGCCCAGCTTCGAGGCGGCGGTGACGACGGCGAGGGTGGCGTCCTTGACGGAGGCGTTGTCGTGCTCAACCCAAACAAGAGTCTTCATTTCAGGCTACTCCCATTTCCTTGAGCTTGGCGACGAGCGCATCGACGTCGGCGACCTTGATACCGGCCGAACGTACCGGCGGCTCGGAGACCTTGAGGGTCTTGAGGCGCGGGGTGATGTCGACGCCGTAGTCGGCGGGGCTCTTCACATCGAGCTGCTTCTTCTTCGCCTTCATGATGTTGGGCAGCGAAGCGTAGCGGGGCTCGTTGAGGCGCAGGTCGGTGGTGACGATGGCGGGAAGCGAGAGCTTCACCGTCTCGAGGCCGCCGTCGACCTCGCGGGTAACGGCAACAGAATCGCCGTCGATCTCGACCTTGCTGGCGAAAGTCCCCTGCGGACGGCCGAGCAGCGCGGCGAGCATCTGGCCGGTCTGGTTCGAATCGTCGTCGATGGCCTGCTTGCCGAGGATCACGAGGCCGGGATTCTCTTCGGCGACGATCGCCTTGAGGATCTTGGCGACGGCCAGCGGCTCGACCTCGGCGTCGGTCTCGACGAGGATCGCGCGGTCGGCGCCCATGGCGAGCGCGGTGCGCAGGGTTTCCTGGGCCTTGGTCGGCCCGACCGAGATCGCGATGATCTCTTCGGCCTTGCCGGCTTCCTTGAGACGGATGGCTTCCTCGACGGCGATTTCGTCGAACGGGTTCATGCTCATCTTGACGTTGGCAAGGTCAACGCCGGTGCCGTCGGCCTTGACCCGCGGCTTCACGTTGTAGTCGATCACCCGCTTTACGGGCACGAGGATCTTCATTGCGATCTGTCCTCTCACTGCTGGGACGCCGGATTTAACCGCGCGATTAAAACTGTTGGGGCGAGCTATCGCGTCCCTTTACCGCCCCGTCAACCCCCGCCGAAACGGGAAGCGCTTGGGGGCAGGAAAGCTCAGCTACGCTGCAGAGTTGCGGAGCGACCATGCAGAAACGGCGGGGGTCGCGAAACCCCCGCCGTCTGCGTATTCGTCAAGTGATCGTGAGCACGAAGCGCTCAGGTGCCGATCAGGCGACCTTCTGCACTTCCGCGACGATCTTCTTGGCCGCGTCGCCCAGGTCGTTGGCGGGGACGATGGCAAGACCGGAGTTCGCCAGGATGTCCTTGCCCTGCTGGACGTTGGTGCCTTCGAGACGGACGACGAGCGGAACCGAGAGGTTCACTTCCTTCGCCGCGGCAACGATGCCCTCGGCGATGACGTCGCACTTCATGATGCCGCCAAAGATGTTCACGAGGATGCCCTTAACGGCGGGATCCGCGAGAATGATCTTGAACGCCGCGGTCACCTTCTCCTTGTTGGCGCCGCCGCCGACGTCGAGGAAGTTGGCGGGGAACATGCCGTTGAGCTTGATGATGTCCATCGTCGCCATGGCAAGGCCGGCGCCGTTGACCATGCAGCCGATGTCGCCATCGAGCTTGATGTAGGCGAGGTCGTACTTCGAGGCTTCGACTTCGGCCGGATCTTCCTCGGTCTCGTCGCGCAGTTCCATCACGTCGGGGTGACGGTACAGGGCGTTCGAATCGAAGCTCATCTTGGTGTCGAGGACGAGCAGGTTGCCGTCCTTGGTTTCCACCAGCGGGTTGATCTCGAGCATGTCGCAGTCGAGCGAGACGAAGGCCTCGTACAGCTGCTTCGAGATCTTCTGGGCCTGCTTGTTGAGCTCACCGGTCAGCTTCAGCGCGAAGGCGACGGCGCGGCCGTGGTGCGGCTGGAAGCCCGAGGCGATGTCGACGGTGATCGTGGTGATGCGCTCGGGGGTCGAGTGGGCGACTTCCTCGATGTCCATGCCGCCTTCGGTCGAGACGATCAGGGCGACGCGGCTGGAAGCGCGGTCCACGACCATCGAGAGGTAGTATTCCTTCTCGATGTCGACGCCGTCGGTCACGTAGAGGCGGTTCACCTGCTTGCCGGCATCACCCGTCTGGATGGTGACGAGGGTGTTGCCGAGCATTTCCTTGGCGAAAGCCTCGACTTCCTCGATCGACTTGGCGAGGCGCACGCCGCCCTTGGCGTCCGCGCTAAGTTCCTTGAACTTGCCCTTGCCGCGTCCGCCGGCGTGGATCTGCGCCTTCACGACGTAGAGCGGCCCCGGGAGCTGCTTGGCGGCGGCAACCGCTTCCTCTACGGTCAGCGCGGCGATGCCGGCGGGGATACCCACGCCATACTTCGCGAGCAGTTCCTTGGCCTGATATTCGTGAATGTTCATCGCTCAAATCGCTTTCTGCTGGAGGTTCCTTGGGAAGGCGCCGTAGCCATAGTTTTGCCCCGCCGCCTAAGCACATCCCTGCCGGCTTGAAAAGTCCCGGAGCCTGCGCAAATGCATAGCGGACGACAAATTGATCGCATTGAATTGATACGAGTTCGCAATAGCAATTAAGCATCGAAAGATGGCCCATGATTGATCGAGACAGACTGGAAGCCATAGTCCGCGAGGCCGGGCGCATTGCGCTGGCCGGCTGGCCGGGTGACGGCCATGTCCTCGAATCGTGGGAGAAGACGCCCGGCAGCCCGGTCTGCACCGCCGACCTTGCGGTGGACGAATACCTTAAGACCGAACTGCGCGCGCTGCTTCCTGCGGCAGGTTGGCTCTCGGAAGAGACGGTCGACACGCGCGAACGCCAGGGGACCGAACTCGTCTGGCTGGTCGATCCGATCGACGGCACCCGCGACTTCATCCGCGGGCGGACCGGCTGGGCGATCTCCGTGGCTCTGGTGAACACGCGCCGCCCCTTGCTCGGCTATCTCTATGCGCCCGTCAGGAAACGCGAAGACGGCGGCGAGTTCTGGTTCGCCGAGGCAGGCAAGGGCGCTTGGCGCAATGGCGAGCGGCTTGTCGCCAGTCACCGCGAATCGCTCGCCGGGGCCCGCGTCCCCGCGCACAAGCTGGCGCCCGAGGATGCCGACCTCCAGCTGGTCGACCAGCCCAACTCGATCGCGCTGCGCATGTCGATGGTCGCAGCGGACGAGGCGGACCTGCTCACCACGCTGCGCTGGGGCTACGAATGGGACATCGCCGCCGCCGGCCTGATCGCGCGTGAGGCAGGCGCCGTCGTGACCGACGCCTTCGGCCAGCCGCTCAACTACAACAAGCACGACCCCCGCGCCTTCGGGGTGATGGTCGCCTCGACGGGCATCCACGCAGCGGCAGTGGAACGCCTTGCCGACCGCGCGGCGCGTTTCTCGGCCTGAGAAGCCGCGCGGCGGGGCAGGACCCGCCCCGGATCAGCTGCCCGCTGAGGTTTCCGCGACTTCCTCGTCGTCTTCGCCGACGCCTCCCTCGCCTTTCCAGCTCGGGTCCTTGTCGATCCGCTCGATCATCCTGCGCGCATAGTCCGCGCCGCCGCCGCCGTGGGGATCGTAAGCGACGGGCGTGAGAATGGTCCGGGCATCTTCCGGGCGCCCCGCGTGCAGCAAAGCCTGTCCCAGGTTCATGCGCAGGCCGAGGTCGAACGGCGCCAGTTGGGTGGCCCGGATCAGTCCGTTCAGTGCCAGAGGAGTGGGTTCCTCGCCCTGCTCGACGAAGCTGCGGTAGAAGTACACCAGCGGCAACGGATGATCGTTCTCGATCCGGTTGAGCGCGATGAACGGCGCGCGAGCGGCCTTGTAGGCGGCTTTCGTATCGTCCGCTTCGGGAGCGGCACGAAACAGCGCCAGCCCTTTCTGGACATAGGCGTTGACCTGGGAAGGGTCGATCGTGATCGCCGCATCCGCGGCGGCGATGGCTTCCTTGTCGTTGCCGGCATCGTACTCGCACTCGGCAAGCGCGGCGAGAACAGCGGCATCTGCGGGGAAGCGCGCCGCTACACTGCGCGCCTGTGCGAGCAGCGTCTTGGCGTCCTCCGGCGTGACGCCGCGCTTTGAGCGGATGCGGACCGGCATCATCGCCGCCTGACCGGCCGACAACGGCCGGATCGCCACCGCGCCGATCGGCACCTTGTCGGCCGCCAGCTTGAGCGCCGTCATCTGCCGCTTGGCCAGATACCGGTCCAGCTCCTTTTGCAGGACGTCGAAATCGCCGAAGGCCTCGACAGCGGCAGCGCGCTGACCTTTCCCCTCGCGCAGCAAGTTCACGTAGCGCGTCAGCTGGCCTTTGCGGACCGTGTCGAACGTGAGGTAATGGTAGAGCAGCCAGCTTCTGCCGTAGAAGGCGTCATAGCTCGTGTGCTTTCGCTTGTCGTATTCCGTGGGGTCGAGCAGGTCCGCCACCTTGACGTCGGCGGCATAGTACAGTTCGCCAGCACGGTGGTTGGCCGGACGCCCCAGCCAGACGCTGCCGTCCTGCTCGAACTTGCTGGACGCGAAGAACTCGGCCGCACCCTCGCTGAACCAGCGCGGCATCGACATGGAGCTCGACGAGATCAGGAAATGGTGGGCGTATTCGTGCAGCAGTACCACCATCGACATGGTGATAGCGCCGTTGCCGGAATCCACCGTGGGTACGATCGCCAAGGATCCGCCGGCGTTGGGTACATAGAAGCCATTGAGATACTTGCTGTCGCCACCGTATAGCTGGCGCACCTCCTTGGCGGTCCGCACGACGTAGACGGTGACGCGGTTCGAAGGACTCGGCACGGGCATCTTCGAATCCAGCGCGAAGGCCATGCCGGCATGGTAACGTTCGAGCTGCTGCGAGAACTGGGTGATGTCCCGTTCGCTGTCCTGCGCGTAGATGACGAAGTGCTCGCTCGACGCCTCGAGCCACGGTGTCTCGGCCCGGGTCTCGGAAGCGAGCCCCGAACAGAGCCACGCCGCCGCAATCGCCATCACCATCCTGAAACGCATCAAGTCCCCCCGAACCCGGTAGCGGGACAGACTAGTCGCTATCGCGGACGGAACAAGTTACCTTGTCGAAAGAACGCCTCGACGCCGGACCAAATCGAGTAGGGGGGCGCCTTA
>NZ_AKKE01000042.1 GCF_000281975.1 Novosphingobium sp. AP12
CGGCTCGAGGTTGTCGCCGCCGCTGACGTAGCGGAAGACTTCGGGGTTCTCGGCGTCGCTGGGAGAGGCGGTGTCGGCGATGAAGATCATGTCGAACTTCGCCGCTTCCAGCTTGCGGGCGAGATCGACCCACTTGGCGATGTCATGGCCGAAGTCGTTGTCGGCGTCAGGGTGACGCCAACCCGCCTGATGGTAGCTTCCGCCGCAGAAGGCGCCCAGCTTCATTTGCCTCATCAATTATCGTCTCCAGTCGCCGCTTGTGCGGACTGGAACCGTTTTATGAGCCCGGCGGGGCTTGGGAAGATGGCCTCGCCTGCCCGATTGTCTCGGATGATGATCGTTCGTCCAGAGACCGGCTCAGATCGGCCAGTCGGCGCGGTGGTAGGCGGAGTCCCAGAACATCCATTCGTAGCGGGTCGCTTTGCGGAAGGCCGCGGCCATCGCCTCGCGCGTCGCCGGGGTGGCGGCCGCCGCGGCCTCGTCCACCAGCGCGCGCACGCGGCCGGTCGCCTCGCCGAAGGAGGGGGCGGCGTAGGTGTCGATCCAGGCGGCGTAGGGATTGGGCGAGGCGGCGCGCGGCTTGATCGCGCAGCCTACCTCCCAGTAAACCCAGAAGCAGGGCAGGATGCCCGCGATCAGTTCCTCGTAGCTGCGCGTGGCAGCAAGGCTGAGGAGGTAGCTGGTGTAGCCAAGGCACACCGGCGTCGCCTCGCTCGCCAGCGCCATCTCGGGGGTGACGCCGAACTGCGCGAAGAACGCCTGGTGCAGCGCCTCCTCCACCTGCACCGCGACCTTGGCGCCGTCCGAGAACTCCAGCCGCCCCGCCGCCGTCGGTGCGCGCGCGGCGGCGATCGCCAGCACCCGCGAATATTCGGCGAGATAGAGGCTGTCCTGCACCATGTAGTGCCGGAAGCTTTCCGCCGGCAGCGACCCGCTGGCCAGCTCGGCGAGGAACGGCTGCTCGAGGATCGCCCGGCGCAGCGGCGCAACGTCCTGCCAGATCGTGTCGCAGAAGCTCATGGGCAGGGTCCTTCGAAGTTGGTCATGGTCGGATCGATCTGCTCGTTATGGCCGCGCGGCCGAAGGAACAAGCGCGATCGTTTTGGCAGGCTGGTCGCCGCCATGACCTCGGCAGGCAAGGGGCCGTGCTGCGCAGGGGAGTTACTTCGCGCGCGGCTGAACTAGTCTCACTCCAAAGAAACGCTCGCGACCGGCAGCCGCCGGCGACGACGACACAGGGAGGGGACCGATGAAGAAGTCCGCATTGATGCTTGCCGCCCTGTCCACGCTGGCGCCATTTACGCCCGCGGTTGGGCAGGAAGCCGCCGAAGTCGCCGCCGGGGAGGCTCCGGCGACTTACAGCGGCGAGATTCTCGTCACGGCGCGCAAGCGGCAGGAATCGGTGCTGAAGGTGCCGGTGGTCGAGACGGTGCTGACGCCCGAGATCCTCGAGCGCAACCAGATCGTCGGCATCGGCGGGATCGTCCAGCAGGTTTCCGGCCTTCAGGTCGGCAACAACGTGCTGACCGTGGGCCCGCAGATATCGCTGCGCGGCGTCGGCACCAGCTCGCTCGACGCGGGGGTGGACCAGTCGGTCTCGCTCAACATCGACGGCCTGCAGCTGACGCAGGGCGCGACTTACGGCGTCGGCATGTTCGACATGGCGCAGGTCGAGGTGCTCAAAGGCCCGCAGGCGCTGTTCTTCGGCAAGAACAGTCCAGGCGGCGTGATCGCCATCCGCACCGCCGATCCGGGCCGCGAGATGGAAGTCATCGCCCGCGCCTCCTACGGCTTCGAGGCGCAGGAAAAGCGCGGCGAGTTCATCTTCTCGGGCCCGATGGGCGACACCTTGGGCGTGCGCATCGCGGCGATGGTCAGCGACGAAAACGGGTACTTCTTCAACAAGGCGGTCGCGGTCCCCGGCACCGGCGGCGTCACCCCGCAGAGCGACCGCTACAACGCGCAGCAGGAATACATCCTGCGCGGCACCCTGCTGTGGCAGCCGACCAGCGACTTCACCGCACGGCTCAAGGTCAACAACACCGTCAAGGAAGTGACCGGCGGCAGTTCGCCGCTCGGCAGCTGCCCGGACGGCAACGGCGCGCCGCTGGGCATCCCCTTCATCAACCCCAACGACAACTGCAAGGTCGATCGCACCGCCTACATCGTCGACGTCTCCCCGGCGGCGTTCCCGGGCGTGCGAAACGGCGGCGTGCCCTTCATGAAGTCGGTGACGAGCTTCGGCACGCTGGAGATGACCTACGCCGCCGCCGACAAGCTCTCGCTCAATTCGACGACCGCGTACTTCAACACCAAGGTCGACGGCTTCATCAACGGCGTCAACAGCGGCGCCGCCGGGCCGACGCTGATCGCCGACAACCACTTCACCCGCCGCGACTTCACCGAGGAGTTGCGGTTGGAGTCCGACTTCGACAGCCCGCTGAACTTCCTCCTCGGGGGCTTCTACCAGGACGCGCGGGTCAAGAACCGCGTGATCGTCACCGGCAGCCAGGTCTACGGTTTCCCGCTGACGCTGCTGGGCGGCATCAACGACGTGCGGATCAAGGCATGGTCGGGCTTCGGCCAGCTGCGCTGGAAGCCGGTCGAGACGCTCGAGATCGCGGGCGGCGTGCGCTACACCGATGAGAAGCGCACCGACGACACCTTCTCGCAGGCAGGCATGGATGCCGATCCGGTGGCGATCACCGTGCCCAACCCGCGTATCCACGCCAAGAACTGGTCGCCCGAACTGACCGTGACCTTCACGCCGACCGACGACTTCACGGTCTTCGGCGCCCTGAAGCAGGGGTACAAGTCCGGGTCGTTCATCATGACCCTGCCGCCCCAGCCGGGCCTCGACAATTCGTTCGGCGACGAGCGCGTGCGCGGCGGCGAAGTGGGCTTCAAGGCGCGCATGTTCGACCGCGCGCTCAGCTTCAACGCAGCGTTCTACTACTACAAGTACAACGACCTGCAGGTCGGCACCAACGAGGTCACCAACGGCGTCGTCCCGGTGATCCGCACGATCAACGCGGGCGCCTCCAAGGTCTACGGCGTCGACGTGGAGACCACCTACCGCCCGCCGGTCGATGGGCTGTCGCTGCGCCTCGCGGTCAACTGGAACCACGCCCGCTTCACCCGCTTCGAGAACGCGCCCTGCACCGGCGGCCAGCTGGTTTCCGAAGGGTGCGACCAGCTGCCGACCGAAGTCACCGATCCCGCCCAGATCGCCGCCGGCTATTTCGTGACCGAGCCCGGCACCGGTCGCCGGGTGCGCTACAACGCCCAGAGCCTCGCCGGAATCCCGCTGCCCAAGGCGCCGTCGTGGCAGATCAACGGCGGCTTCGACTACGAGATGGAGGCGGGCGACAACCTGCTGGTGAAGCTGGGCGCCAACGGGCAGTATTCCTCGAAGTTCCTCACCAGCCTCGGCCGGCGCTCGGACTTCTTCCAAAGCGGCTACGTCAAGCTCAACGCGAATGTCAGCGTCGGCGCGGCGAACGATGCGTGGGAAGTCGCGCTGCTCGCCAACAACCTGACCAACCAGTTCACCACCGGCAACTGCACGCAGTTCGCGGGCGCTACCGGCAACATCCTCGGCTCGGTCACCGGCGCCGAGACGCGCAATGCTGCCGGGGTGGACGAACTGGCCTGCATCGTCGAGCCGGGGCGCCAGGTCTTCCTGCGCCTGACGCTCCGGCCGACGGCGTTCTAGGGCTGGGCCTTGCCGGTCAGCTTCGTCGCCAGGTCGCCGTTGCCCTGCTGGGCTGCGACCGAGGCGGCGGAGCGGCCGGATGCGTCGAGCAGGCCGGGGTCGGCGCCTGCGTTCAGCAGCAGGTCGATCTGCGCCGTCCGGCCGAACAGAGCCGCCATCATCAGCGCCGTCTGCCCCGCCTTGTTGCGCGTGTTCACGTCGCACTTCTCCGAGAGCAGGCGCGCGGCGATGCGGTCGTCGCCCTTGAACGCAACGCCCATCTGCGCGGTGTTGCCCTGGTTGAGGTCAGGCTTGCACGGATCGGCACCCGCCTTGATGAGCGCTTCCACCGCTTCGGGTTGGCCATTGTAGGCGGCGAGGATCAGCGGCGTGAACCCCCGCGCCTCGTAGGCGTTCACGTCCGCGCCGTTGTCGACCAGCAGCGGAATGAGGTCGGTGCGTCCGAGCTTCGCCGCCTCGAATAGCAGCTCCTGCCGCCGCTCGGGCGGCGGCAGGGTGGCTGGCGCGGCTGCCGGGGCGGCCGCGAGGAGCAGGAGCGCGAAGATCACGGCTTGCCCGCGTAACGCGCGTCGGCCGCCGACTGGTAGTCGGCCACGGCGCGGTTCACTTCGCCCATCGGCACGTCGACCGCTTTGGCGAGGCGCGCGCCGAGGTCCTTGTCGGCCTGCGCGAAGTAGCTGACCATGATGACCCGCGTGCGCATCGACGTCACCACGCCGAGGTCTCCCGCGAGGTTCTTGACGAGGTCCGCCTTGTCCGCGGGCTTGAGCGAGCGGTAGAAATGCCCGGCCTGGTCGAACGGCTCCGTCTTCGAGATCGGCGCCGTGCTTGTCACTGCATCGATCTTGTAGGGCGTCGGCGCGAAGGCAGGATCGACCGTCTTCGCCTCGGTCACCGAGGGGAAATAGTTGACGTCCACCTTGCCCCGGGCGTGATCGAACTGGCCGTCCTGGTAGTTGTTCACCACCGGCACGCGCGGGCGGTTGACGGGCAGGTCCATCACATTGGCGCCGACACGGTAGCGCTGGGTGTCGGAATAGGAGAACAGCCGCCCCTGCAGCATGCGGTCGGGCGACGGCTCGATGCCAGGGACGAGGTTGGCCGGTGCGAAGGCCGACTGCTCGGTCCAGCGGAAGAAGTTCTCCGGCACTTCGTTCAGCGTCATCTCGCCGATCTTGCGGAACGGCGCGTCCAGCCATTCCTTGGTGTCGTCGAAGGGATTGAACGTCAGCTTGCCCAGTTCCTCGGCGGTCATGGTCTGCACCATGAGGTCCCAGGTCGGATAGTCACCGGCCGCGATCGTGCCGTAGAGATCGTCGGTCAGGTAGTTCGGCGGCGCCTTGGATGCCGCGTCGCCGTTCAGGCTCTTGACGCCCTGGCGGCTGATCCAGCGGAACTTGGCGAAAGTGACCCTGCCGTCCTTGCCGACGAGCTTGAAGGCGTGGACGCCGTTGCCGTCCATCGTGCGGTACGACGCCGGGGTGCCGAGGTTCGAGTAGACATGCACCAGCATGTTGGTCGCCTCGGGGGTTCCCGAGAAGAACTCGAACAGGCGGTTGGGATCCTGCTTGTTGGTCACCGGCGAGGGCTTGAGCGAGTGGATCATGTCCGGGAACTGGATCGCGTCGCGGATGAAGAAGATCGGCAGGTTGTTGCCGACGAGGTCCCAGTTGCCCTGGTCGGTGTAGAACTTGACCGCGAAGCCGTGCGGATCGCGCATGCCCTCGGGCGAGCCGGAGGGGTGGATCACCGTCGAGAAGCGCACGAAGACCGGCGTTTCCTTGCCCGCCTGCGCGAACAGCGATGCCTTGGTGAGGTCCGACAGGTCGGCAGTCGCGCGGAACACACCGAGCGCGCCGGTGCCGCGCGCGTGGACGACGCGTTCGGGCACGCGCTCGCGGTCGAAGCGGGCGAGCTTCTCGATCAGCGTGAGGTCTTCCAGCAGGACCGGCCCGGTGTCGCCTGCGGTCAGCGAATTGCGGTTGGAGCCGATCGGCGCGCCGTTGTCGCGCGTCATCTGCGGGGCGGCGGCGCTCGCCTCTCCGCCCTTGGCATCGACGGTGCCGGCAACGCCCGCCTGAGCCGCTTTCGGTTTGCTCGCCGCCATGGGCGCGGCCACCGTGGTCATGCGGTCTTCGACCTGGGTTGCCGTCTGGGCAAGCGATGTAAGAGGGATTACCGATACTGCGGCAGCAAGCATGACTCTCGTGGAACGTCTCATAACGCCTCTCCTTTATCGAGGTCAGGATTGCCGGTCCGCCCGGCGTTATTCCATCCACATTCGCTCGTTACAGTAATCGGATATCCCGTTCATCCGGCAGCAAGGTTGCGGGAACAATTACAGCATCGTCGCTCCGCCCTCGACGCCGATCGTCTGGCCGGTCACGAAATCCGAGGCGTCGCTGGCGAGGAAGACAGCGGTGGGGGCGATGTCCTCCGGCTCGCCGAAGCGGCCCATGGCGACCTTGGCGAGTTCAGCGTCGTAAGTCTTGCTCTCCTCGAGATACCACAGCGCCTTGGGTGACAGGGCGGAGGGAAGGATGGTGTTGACGCGGATGCGGTCCTTCCCCCACTCGCGCGCGGCGGTCTTCGTCAGCGCGCGGATCGCCTCCTTGCTCGCGGCATAGGCGAGGAAGCCCGGCTCGCAGCGGATGCCGTAGCTCGATCCCATGTTGATGATCGAGCCGCCCCCTTGCGCCGCCATGTGGGGGTAGCAGGCCTGCATCAGTTGCAGCGAGCCGAAGAACGCCGATTGGAAATCGACCTTGCAGTGCTCCTCCATCTTCGGGTCCGAGAGCGGCAGGTAGTCGGTGAAGGTGTGGGCGTTGTTGACCAGCACGTCGATGCGGCCCCACTCGGAGAGCGCGCGGGCGACGGTGGCCTCGGACTGCGCCGTCTCCCCTGCGAGCGCGTCGAGCGCCAGCGCGGTGCCGCCGGCCGCAGCTATCCTTGCCACGACATCCTCCAGCTTGCCCAGCGTGCGCCCGGTTACGAGAACCTTCGCGCCCTCTGCCGCATAGGCTGCCGCGATGGCCTCGCCGATGCCCTGGCCGCCGCCGGTCACGATCGCGACCTTGCCTTCGAGCTTTCCCGCGCCGCCCATGCCGTCTCCCGTGTCCATTATTGTTCGTCACATTGTTAGCCATGCCGGGGCATAGGGTCAATCGTGGTCTGGACGGGGCCGGCGGCAGCATCTACGCAAGGCCGGAACACGAAAGGGCTGCCAGAGGTGGAGAACAAGGTCGAGCGGCGCATGGGGCCGGTGGGCTCGGAAAACTGGCACGCGATGCTTGACGGGGCGGAGGATATCCTGCGCGAGGAAGGCCATGCTGCGCTGACCTCCCGCCGGGTGGCGGAGCGCATCGGCGTAAAGCAGCGGCTTATCTACTACTACTTCCGCACCATGGACGACCTCGTGGTGGAGATGTTCCACCGCCTCTCCGAACGCGCGCTGGCGCGGCTGCGCGAAGCGGCGGGCAGCCCATTGCCGCTGCGCGAAATCTGGGACATCTGCATCCACACCACCGACGCGCGGCTGGTGTCGGAATTCATGGCGCTTGCCCACCGGATCGAGGGATTGCGCAAGGAAGTCATGCACTTCATCGAGGAATCCCGCGCGATGCAGGTAGAGGCGCTGGAGGCGGCCATGGCGCGCTCCGGCTGGGCCGGGCCGGTGCCCGCGCGCAGCCTCGCGCTCATCGCGACCAGCCTCGGCCTGTCGCTCCCGCGTGAGGAAAAGGTCGGCGTCACCACTGGCCATGCCGAAACGCTGGACGTGATCGCCGCCATGTTCGAGCGGCTGGAACCCGGCGCCTGAGCCTCAGGCCCCGGGGGCGGGGCACTTGCCTCCAGGGACGGGCTGCCACTGGTAGGCGTCCACCGTCTCGCCGCGCGGCAGGTAGGTGATCGAGAGCTGGCTGCCATCGCGCTCGATTTCCAGCGTCACCGTCCGGGTCTGGTCGCCCTGCAGAGCGTCCTGCGGGAAGCGGTTGAGCACTCGGTCCCCGTCGCGCAGCCCTGCGATCGCGGCGGCGGAGCCGGGCTTGAGGCCCTTGACCACGCGCTCCGGCGTAACCAGCACAAGCGGGTCGAAGCCGAGGTCGAAGCGTTTGAGCGGCTTGGTCACCCGCTCGAAGCACGGTCCGAAGGCGTCCGACGGCGGCACGGCGATGCCCCCCGCCAGCATCGCGTCGAAATCGGTGAGACCCTTGGCGTCCAGTTCCGTGCCCAGCAGCTTCTTCCACAGCGCGAGGTCCATCGGCTGCCCGGCGCGCCGCGCCGCCAGCATGGCGCGCACCACGTCGTCGAGCGATCGCTTGCCGCCCGAGGCTGCGCGGATCTGCGCGTCGACGGAGGCGAAGTACATCGAGCCGCGATCGTAGGGTAGCACCCGGACGCGCGTGTCTTTCCAGAACCCCTGGGCGATCTGATCGTTCGGCGTGCCGATCAGGGCATTGGTGTAGTAGCGTGCCGCGGTGGAGTTGAGGTCTTCGAGGAACGCTTCGGACGAGATCAGTCCGGCGCGGTAAGGCAGCAGGCGCTGATAGTGCACCGCCAGCCCCTCACCAAACCACGACTGGCCCAAGCCGCCAGCCGCGTCCATCGAATCGCCGAGCGAGTTGATCCAGGCGTGGACCATCTCGTGCGCGAGCAGGCTTTCGAGGTCGGCGATCGGCGTCTTGTCGCTGAAGGTGAAGGCGAAGCTGTCGGTCAGGCCGATGCCGCTGCCGGGGTTGAGCCGGTTGGTGCGCGCGAAGACGCCGAAGCTGTCGGGCCGCTGGTCGAAGAAAGCGCCGTAGAAGCCCTGGAGCCGCGCCGCCCAGCCCATCAGCTCGGGACCGTCGAAGGCGAACTTGCCCTGCCATCCGGCGAAGAACGTGCCCTTGGAATAAGCGCCGACCCGGCCCGCCATGTAGTAGACCGAGGCGATCTGGTCGGGGCGAAGCGGGTGGCTGGAGTGGCTGTCGCCCATGCCGAGGCTGGACAGGCCGCGCGCGTCCTTGCCGGCGCGGGAGAGATCCCAATGGACGCTGACCTCCCGCGGCAGTTCGTCATCGGGGAGCACGAGGAAGGCATTGCCCGCGCCGGACAGTCCGCCTTCGCCCGCGCGCAGTTCGTACTGCGGCTTGGCGAGTTCGGGCTGCTTGGGGTCGATGGAGATGCTGTAGGCCACTGTAACCGCGCCTTCGACGGGGCGCAGGGCCTTCCACGTCCGCTCCAAATTGTCGCCGTCCTGTGCGGCGTCGACAACTTTGACCGGCAGCAGCCCGCGCGCGTCGGAAAACGCCAGTGCCTCAAGCGACCGGGCCGAAGTCTCGACCGTATTGGCGGTCACGGCGATAGCGGCCAGCGCGTCACCGGCGGGGGGTGCTTCGAAACGGATGGCCACGTCGAGCCGGGTCAGCGCTCCGTCCGCGTCCGCTACAGGAGCCAATGCGATCGACAGGTCGGGCGCGCCGGCAGCGTGTGCGGCGCAGAGCGGCGCGCATGTCAGCATAAGCGCGGGCAGGGCGGTGCGGAACGGTGTCATGGACGCCAAGGTAACGCTAGGTGCGGTCTAGGTATGTGCAAAGACAAGGTCCCGCCGGGGCGTCCGTGCATGAAATATGCGCGCGGCTTTTCGTCATCCAGGCAGCGACGGCAAGGGCAGGCGGTGCGTGGATTTCAGCTCCGAAAGCGTCGCGGTGGAGCGCACGTCCTGCACGCCGGGCAGGCGCAGCAGGGTGCGGAAAGTAAAGTTCTGGTACCAGTTGATGTTGGGGGCCAGCACCTTGAGCATCACGTCCATGTCGCCGAAAAGTGTATAAGCTTCAAGGATTTCGGGCGTTGCCTCGACCGCGTGGACGAAGCGGTCGCGTTCGTCGTCCGAGAGGCGCGACATCTTGAGCTGGGCGAAGATGAACATGCTCTCGCCGAATTTCTCTCGGTCGAGGATGGCGACTGTGTGGCGCACGTAGCCGTCGTCCTTGAGCCGCTGCATGCGGCGCCAGCAGGGCGATTGCGACAGGCCGACGCGGTCGGCGATTTCGCTCGAGGATTCGGATGCGTCGATCTGCAGGCGATCGAGGATCTTGATGTCGAGCCGGTCGAGTTCAGCAGGCAGGATTATGCTCCCTCATGGCATTTGTTGGTTTGAACATGCCACGCTTTTTCGCACAGACGCAACAAAGCCCGAGATATTTCGCGTGTCGACGCTATCAATGATGCTTGAGGACTACGACAACCGTACAGGGACGGCCGGTGACATGAAACGTAGCGAACTGGCGATCTTCGATGCCGAGGACGTGCGCGCCCTGCTCGACTACCCGTCCTGCATCCAGGTGGTGCGCGAGGCGATGAAGGCGCTGTCGCGCGGCGAGACCCGCCAGTTGCTGCGCACCATGATCCACATGGGCGAGGGGCGCACCTTCGCGCAGATGCCCGGCGCGCTGTCGGATGACGGTATGTTCGGCGCCAAGATGATCAGCGTCTTCGCCCAGCCGGACAACCCCGGCGTGCGCCGCCACCGCGGTCTCGTGATGATGTTCGAGCCGGTCGAGGGCCGCCCCGTCTGCGTCGCCGATGCAGAGGAGATCACCCATATCCGCACCGCCGCCGCCACCGCCGTCGCCACCGACGCCCTGGCGCGCAGCGACGCGAAAGTGCTGCTGCTGATGGGTACCGGTGGGCAGGCCCACTCACACCTTGAGGCATTGCCGCTGGTGCGCGATTTCGAGCGCATCGTGATCTGGGGCCGCGATCCGGCCCGCGCGCAATCCGTGGTCGAGACCTGGCGGACCCGCCGGCCGGTCGAGGTCGCGCTCGATGCGCAAGTCGCGGCGGGGGAGGCGGACGTGATCTGCACGCTCACCGGCTCGCGCGAGCCGATCCTTTTCGGCGCATGGCTGCGGCCGGGCACGCACGTCAACATCGTCGGCTCCAGCGGTCCGGGCCCGGTCGAGGTGGACAATGCGCTGGTGCTCGCCTCGCGATACGTCGCCGACAGCCGCGCCTCCGCGCTCGACGCCGCCGCCGAGTTCCTCGTCGCCAGGGCGGCGGGCGTGGTGGATGACAGCCACATCGTCGCCGAGATCGGGGAGGTCCTGCTCGGCCGTGTTCCCGGCCGCCGCAGCGCCGACGAGATCACCGCCTACAAATCGCTGGGCCATGCGGTGCAGGACCTCGCCGCCGCCGCCTACATCTTCCAGACCCACGGGACTTCCCACCGATGAAACGCACCGCCCCCCTGCGCTGGCTCGCCTGCTCCGCGATTGCGCTCAGCGCCAGCGCCCTCCACGCCGAGACCGAGCGCTTCGCGGTGATCGACAACGGCGAGAACGTCGGCCACGTCTATGCAGACGTCGAGGGTGACAGCATCTCCATCGACCACGACGTCAAGAGCAACGGGCGCGGGCCCACCATGCACGAGACGATCGTGCTGGGTGCAGGCGGCCTGCCGACCAGCTGGACGCTCAAGGGCACCTCGACCTTCGGCAACGCGGTTGACGAGCAGTTCACTGCCGAGGGCAAGCGCCTGTCATGGGTGGACACCACCGGCAAGGGCGCGATGACGGCCAAGGTGCCGACGCTCTACGTCGCGCAGGAAGGCAGCGATTTTGCGCTCAGCATCTACGCCCGGGCGCTGCTGGCCGATGCCGACCACGCCCTGCCCGCCGCGCCGGGCGGCACGCTGTCGCTGGAGGAAGAGGCACCCGTTACGCTGGGCACCGCCACCTACCGCGCCTTCCTCGTCAAGGGCATCGGCATGACGCCGAGCGCGATCCTGCTCGACGATAAGGGGCGCTTGGTGGCGTGCTATTCCCCCACTAGCGCGACGGTACGCGAGGACCTTGCCTCTTACGCGGGCGAGCTGGCGAAGATCGCCGCTGCCCGTTCGGCCGAGCGCTTCGCCGCGATCCAGAAGAAGGTTGCGCACACGTATGACATGCCGCTGCGCATCCGCAACGTGCGGGTGTTCGACCCGACCAGCGGCAAGATCGGCACGCCGGTCTCGGTCGTGGTGTTCGGCGACCGCATCGCTTCGGTCGAACCGCTGGACAGCCCAGCCTCTCCGGGAGAGGCCACGGTCGAAGGCGCGGGCCGCGTGGTGATCCCGGGGCTGCACGACATGCACGCCCACGTCTCGCTGCAATCGGCGCTGCTCTATATCGCCTCGGGCGTGACCAGCGTGCGTGACATGGGAAACGAGAACGCCTTCCTCCTCGACCTCACCCACCGCATCGACGCGGGCGAAGTCGCGGGGCCCCGCATCGTGCGCAACGGCTTCCTCGAAGGTCGCAGCCCCTACAGCTCGCGCAACGGCTTTATCGCGGACAGCGAAGCGGCGGCGCTCGACGCGGTGCGGTGGTACGGCGCGCGCGGGTATTGGCAGGTCAAGATCTACAACAGCTTCAACCCCGCCTGGGTGCCTGCGGTGGTCAAGAAGGCGAAGTCGCTCGGCATGGGCGTGACCGGGCACATCCCCGCGTTCACCAATGCCGACGCCATGATCGCGGCGGGCTACGACGAGGTGACGCACATCAACCAGCTGATGCTGGGTTGGGTGCTGGACCCCAAGGAGGACACCCGCACCCCGCTCCGCCTGACCGCAATGCGCCGCACCGCCGGGATGGACATCACCTCGCCGCGCGTGGCCGCGACGCTTGACACCATGCAGGCGAAGCACATCGCGCTCGATCCTACGGCGGTGACGCTCGAATTGCTGATGATGAGCCGCGACGGCAAGATCAGCCCGGCGGTGGCGGGGTACTTCGACCACCTGCCGGTCGGCGTGCAGCGCAACCGCCGCCAGGGCATCGCTCCGATCAAGACGCCCGAGGACGCGGCGGGCTACGACGGCGCCTTCGTCACCATCAAGGCGCTGCTGCGCGACATGCACCGGCGCGGGATCACCCTGCTGCCGGGCACCGACGACGGCACCGGCCTCTCGGTCCACCGCGAGCTGCAGATCTACGCCGAGGCGGGCATCCCGGCGGCGGACGTGCTCAGGATGGGCACGCTAGGCCCGGAGCAGTACATGCACCGGGACCAGTCGTTCGGCTCGGTCGAGAAGGGCAAGTACGCCGACTTCGTGTTGCTCGACGGTAATCCGCTGGAGGACATGTCGGCGATCCACCGCATGGCCATGGTGGTGAAGGGCGGCACGGTCTACTTCCCCTCGGAAATCTGGAGCGAGGTGGGCGTGAAGCCCTTCGCCGGGGCGCCCAAGATCGTAGTGCCGAAGGCCGAGGCCAAGCCGGTTGCGCTGACCAACGGCGCGGGCGCGGAGGCGCACGAGGACTTCGCGTTCTGAGGGCTCGGCTGTATTAGCGGTCATACACCCCCGTCGTCCCCCCGAAGGCGGGGACCCCGCTTGTTGTTCTATGGCGCAAAGAAGCAGAGCCCCGCCTTCGCGGGGGCGACGGGGTGTTCAGCCGGAAGGGTGGCTTACCCCCCCCCCGTTCGACACGAACGGAGGGGAGATGGTTGGCTAGCGCTTCCGCGCGACATACCACACCGCGCCCACGCAGCCCCATACCGCCAGCAGCACGTAAGGCCGCCAGTCCGCCTCTAGCCCGACGGCGATCAGCCCCAGCGCGCAGACCGCGCCGGCGACGCCCAGCGCCTTCATCGTCCCGCGCGCCGGGCGGAAGCCCGCCCCCTCGTGCAGCGCCGGATAGTCCCGCGCGACGCGGGCGGCGGAAAGGCAGATGCTGCCGTACTTCACGAGGTTGGGGATGTTCACCGCGAGGAACAGGAAGGTCAGCTCCATCGGCAGCAGCAGCCCCGCGCAGCCGATGCCGAAGACCGCGAACAGCGCCATGTGAGGGACATGCGAGCGCGGATGGACGCGCGCGATCACGCGCGGCAGCACGCCGGCCTCGGCCATGGCGAAGAGGCTGCGGCTGAACATCGTGAAGATCGAATTGAGGCTGGTGCCGATCGCGGCGATCGCGGCCAGCACGATCACCGGCACGGCGAGCGGCCCCATGAAGCGCCGGGCGGTGTCGAGGATCGGCGCCTCGCTCCCCGCCAGCGCGTCCGGCCCGAGCACCGCGAGCGCCACGAAGGCGACGGCGACGTAGAGCACGGTGGCCGAGCCGATAGCGAGCGCGATGCCGATAGGGATGTTGCGGCGGCTGTTGGCAACCTCGCCGCCGGCCTCGGTCGCGGCCTCGATGCCGAAGAACAGGCCCATCAAGAGCGGTGCGGCGGCGAGGGCGCCGTGGAAGCCGTGGGGGAGGAAGGGCTCGAGCCGGGCGGGCTCGGCCACGGTCACGCCGCCCCAGACCACGAACAGGCCGAACAGCAGGATCAGCGCCCCCACCATCAGCGTCTGCGCCCGTGCGGCCACGCCGACGCCGAAGAGGTTGGCGACCAGGGCCAGCACCAGCACTGCGAACATCGTCGGCTTGACCGGCAGCGGCACCAGCATCGAGACGTAGCGCACCAGCACCAGCGCCAGCACGACCATCGCGCCCATGTTGGCGATGATGCGCATCCAGGCGATGAAGAAGCCCAATGTCGGATGCAGGTAGCGCGAAGGCCACACGAAGCTCGCGCCCGAAACCGGGTCGGCCGAGCCGAGGTAGGCGTAGCTCACCGCGATCAGGTACATCGGCAAGGCCGCGATCACGACCGCCAGCAGCATCCCCGGCCCCGCGAGCGCGGTCGCAGGCGAGACGGCAGAGAAGATCGAGACGCCCACGGCGGTGCCAAGCCCCAGCGAAACCACGCCCCAGAGGCTGATGCCCTTGCGCAGGGAAGCGTCGGCGTCACTCACTGGGATGTGTCCTTGCAGGTATCGGCGCCGATGAAATCGACGAGATCGGACTGGAACCGCGCGCGGCTCTCGTCGTCGGAATAGAAGACGTGGCCGCCGACGTAGCGCTCGTTGCGGTAGCGCGCCCTGGGCAGGCTCGATTGCGCGAAGAGGTAATCCGCCGCGCCGATCGTGGTCGTGGTGTCGTAGATGCCGGTGCCTACGAACAGGCGCAGGCACTGGTTGCTGGCGGCGTGGCTCTCGACGGTGGCCATGAAGGGCCAGTCGGCGAAGGGGGAGTCCTCGCTGCCGTAGCTCCAGCCACCTTCGAAGCGAGCGATGACCTTGTAGGCCTCCGCGCCGGGGGCCTTGAGCGTGCCGGCGAGGTAGGCGGTCATCGCCTTGCCGAAGACGTCCGAGATCGAGGACGAGGGATCGCCCGGCATCATGGTGATGACGCTGGCGGGCCGGTCGGCGAGGTAGCGCGCGTCATAGCGGCCCATGACCTTGCCCTGCGCGCGTAGCAGTTCGACGCGGAAGCGCTCCTTGGAGATACGCAGGTCGTTGGCGAGGTAGAACTCGGCCGGGATGCCGGTGAGCGCGGCGAGGCGGGCGGCGATGCGGGTCCGCTCGGCCTGCGGCAGGTCGCGGCCGCGGTAGAGGGCGGGGAGGTAGTCCTCGCGGGCGAAACGGGCGGCCTCGGCGGTGATGGTCTCTGCGGTGCAGGGGGACTTCGCCAGGCCGTGATAGCAGGTGATGGCGGCGAGCGTCGGCAGAGAGACGGCATAGGTCACGACGTTATCGGGCCGCTGCGAGGTCTCGATCATGTTGAGCGCCTGGCCCAGCAGCACGACGCCGCGCAGGTTCCTGGCCAGGCCCTGCTTGTCGAGCGCGCCCAGCATGGCGACGGCGCGGATGGTGCCGTAGCTTTCGCCGAGGACATAGACCGGCGCGTCCAGCCGCTTGTGTGCGGTCAGCCACTGCCGCACGAGATCGGCGGCGGCGTTCGCGTCCCCCTCGACGGTGCTGTAGGGCGCGGCTGCGGGGCCGGTGGGACGCTCCGAGAAGCCGGTGCCGGGCGGGTCGATGAACACCACGTCGGCTACGGCATAGAGCTTCGACGGGCCGGGCAGGCTAGCGCTGGCGCCGCTCGTATCCGCCGGGTCCTGCGGGACATGTGCGAGCACCGGCCCGAGCAGCCCCATGTGGAGATACGCCGACGATGCGCCGGGGCCGCCGTTGAAGGCGAAGATCACCGGGCGTCCGGGCTTCGCGTCCTTGCGCGTGTACGAAAGGTAGCCCGCCGTCGCCGGGGGGCTGTCCGCGCCGGCTGAGACAGGGACGAGCCCCAGTTCGGCGCGGACAGGATGGGCAGGATCGGGTTTCGATACCTGCACATCGACGAGGACCCGCGCCGCGGACGGCTTTGCCGCTTCTGCGTGAGCGGGCCCGGTTGATGACGCGGCCAGCGCGATAGCCGCCAGCGCCATGCGGCGCGGCGACGTCTTCTTGTTGCGACCCAAGGGCGGCAGCGGCGTCAATCTCATCGTGTTTCCAGCAATCCCTGCTTGCCTCGATAGGTGTCCCGGTACGTCACGAGCCCGTCGGTCAGCGCCTGGAGCCCGTAGTCGAGGCGCGACGGCTCCATCGCGAAGCCCAGGCGGACATGTCCGGGGGCGCCGAAGTACTCGCCCGGTGCCACCAGTACCCCGCAGCGGTCGGAAAGCCAGCCGGAGAAGTGCTCGGTATCACGGATGCCGAGCAGGCGCGGGAAGGCGATGCAGCCGCTGTCCGGCAGGTCGCCCTCTACCAGCCCTTCGGTGATCCAGTGGGCGTGGTAGGATTCGATGATCGGGCGGGCCTTGGCGAGCACCGAGAAGGTGTTCTCCCGGAACCGCGCGGGGTTCTCGGCGACCAGCGCTGCGAGGGCGTGGGCAAGGTTGGAGATCGCGAACTCCACCTCGCGCGCCAGTTCGCGCACCGGGGCGACGACGCTCTCGTCGCCGACCATCCAACCACAGCGCAGAGTGCTGAGGCCGTAGATCTTGGTCAGGCTGTTGACCGAAACGACGCGTGGTGAGGCGCCGAGCGAGGCGGCGGGGCGCAGGGCGTTGCCCGCGTATGGCGCGTAGACCTCGTCGACCACGAGGATCAGGTCGTGCCTGTCGGCGAGGGCGGCGAGAGCGCGCATGGTCTCGTCCGGCACCGCCATCCCTGAGGGATTGTGCAGGTTGGACATCACGATCATCCGCGTTTCGGGGCGGATGCGGGCCTCGACCTCGGCGGGATCAACGGCGAAGCGGGGGCCGCGCCGCTCGAACCTGTCGACCGCGACGCCGCCTGCCTGCGCGAGGCTGGCGAACAGCTCGAAGCTGGGGTTCTCGATGAGCACACGGTCGCCGGTGGAAAGCAGCGCGCGGTAGATCAGCGACAGCGCGCCCGTCGCACCGGTGGTGGTCAGGACCTGTTCCTCGCACACGCCATAGTCACGGGCGACGGCGGCGACGAGGTAGGGGTTGCCCTTCACGAACGTGCTTGCATAGCGCGGCGTCACGCCGTTCTCGAAACCCTCGAGCAGAACCTCCCGCAGCAGTTCGGTCGGTTCGGGCACCGAGCTTTCGAACAGGCTGACGAGAAGGCTGCGGGAATTGCTGTTCCGGATGATCGAGCGCCTGACCCATTGGGCATAGGACTGCGAAGTCTGGTCGGAGGGGCTGGAAGCCATTGTCTCGATTTCTGCCGGATGGAGCTGGAGTTGTGGCGGAGGCGGCGCGGAAAGAGCGAACTCTTCCCGCGCCGCCGGAACCCGTCACATCTTCAGCTTGGCGCCGACCCAGAAGCGGCGGCCGAGGATGTCGCCATAGGCGATCTGCGGATAAGACGGCTCTTCGTCGGTGAAGTTGTCGATGCCGGCGCGGAAGGTGATGCGGCCGGCCTCGAGCTGCATCGAGATCGAGTGCGTCAGGTTGCTGTCGAGCAGCGGGTTCGGGTTGGTCTCGATCGTGGCGTCGTAGGCCGCCTTGGTCTCGTCGAGGTAATAGGCCTGGTAGCTCACGCGGACCGGGCCCTTGGTCCAGTCGAGATTGAATCGGCCTTCCCAGGTCGGCTTTTCGTAGGTGTCGTCAGTGCGGATGTAGTTCTCGCCGGTGACCGAGCTGGTCAGCAAGGTGTTGTGCGTGGCGTTCACGCCCACGTGGAAGGCACCGATGTTGCCGGCCTCGAACGTGTAATCGACCGCGTAAACCTCGCCGCGGTACTTGACGACGCCGGCGTTGAACGTCGTCGTCGTGCCGGCGAGGATGGTGCCGCCGGGGCTGATGCCGTCCGACGCCGCGATGCGGCTGAAGGCGTTGCATACCGCAGGATCGGGGTTGGTGTTGTCGTAGCAGGCGGCGGTGAAGTCCTCGGTGGTGAAGGCCGACAGACCGTCCTTGAGGTCGATCTCGATGCGGTCGGCGCTGATCGTCAGGCCCGGCACGAACGAGGGCTGGAGGACGATGCCGTAAGTAAGCGTGTCCGAGATCTCGTTGCGGAGCGCCGGGTTACCGCCGGTCGTGATGGTGGCGCGCTCGAAGTTCTCGGCCGGGTCCTGGAAGCCGGCGAGGCGGGTGGCGGCACTGGCGCCAGCATTGGTGCCGTCAGCCCCGACGCCGTAGCCCGGGTTGGCGGTGAACGCGGCGAGGCAGTTGGTGTAGCGCACCGAGGGGTTGGAACCGCTGTTGATGCGGTCGGCGTCGCAGGGATCGTAGCCTACCGAACCCAGCGAGGTGGTGGTCGGCGAGAACTTCATCGCCAGTGTCGGCGCGCGGAAGTTGCGGCTGCGGCTGACGCGCAGGGTCAGCCCGTCCACCGGCTGCCAGCGCAGGCCGAGGTCCCACACCTGTTCCTTGCCGGCGATCGAGTTGTCGACGAGGCGGCCTGCCGCGCTCGCTTCCAGCATCCGCACCAGCGGCACGTTCATCGCGCCGTCGACCAGCGGGACCAGCAGCTCGCCCGAAAGCTCGTCAGTGTTGTAGCCGGCCGACTGCGCGACTTCCATGGTGCCGCCGCCGAACACACCCTGCTGGTTGGCGGCGAGCGGGGTATAGGACACTTGCTCGTCGCGGTGCTCGTAGGCGAGGCTGAACTTGGCGGTGCCGCCCGGCAGCTGGATAACGTCGCCGCCGATGGTGGCCAGGAAGTCCGCCTGCTCGTTGGTGTAGTCGAGCCCGGCGCGGACGCTCACGTAGTCCTTCGCGGCCTGCGAGACGTTGCCGTTGCCGAACGGGTTGATCGGTGCACAATTGGCGTCGTTGTTGGTCAGGTCGGCGTCGGCATTGATGCCGCAGACGATCTGGCCGCCCGAGCGTACCGCGTTGATCGCATTCGCGTACTTGGCATTGTCCACTTCCCAGCGGCGCTGCGAACCCTCGACGCGGGCGTAGCTGCCCGAGACCGACCAGTAGAAGTCGTGGCTGCCGGCCGAGAAATCACCCTCGACCGCGAGCAGGCCGCGATAGGTGTCGGTCTCGTAGGTCTGCTGGTTGTCCGGCGTCAGGTCGTAGAAATACTTCGACAGGAAGATCGGCGCGCCGGCCGAGAAGCCGGGCCGGGCGGCGGAGAGCACGGTCTTGGCCTGGTCCGTCAGGTACGGGTTGTTGATCGTGAAAGTGACGGGGCCGGCGTAGGTGCCGTAGTTCAGGATCGTGCGGCTCTGGCCTTGCGGGATCTCGGTCCCCTCGGTGTGCGCGTAGAGCAGTTCGGTGCGCAAGGTGATCGCATCTGTCAGGTCGTAGTGGGCGATCAGGTTGCCGGTGAAGCGCTCGACGCCGGTACGTAGGCCTGCGAGGTCACGGTACGGGAAGCCCTGGCCGCCGCTCGAGAAGGGGATGCCGACGCTGGTGCCGGGATCGTAAGGCACCACGTTGCCGCTGGAATCGAACTGCAGCGCCGTGCCGTTCGACTGCGTCAGGAAACGCGTGAAGGGGGCGGGCGTGTTGAACAGCACGCCGTTGGGGTTGAATTCCCAGAAGTGCGCGTCGAGCAGTTCGGTGACAGACGGGATACCGTCGCTGGGGCCGGTGTCGGCCGGGTTGCTGACAGTCAGGCGGCCGAGCGCCGAGAGCGGGCGGTCCGCGAACATCAGCGTCGGGGTGCTGGCGTAGTTTACGTCGACCGCGACGTTGCCGCGCCCTTCCGCGAAGTTCATGCCTGCCGTGCCGCGCAGGCTGTAGGTGTGGTAGTCCCCGCGCGAGGAGATGCCGTTCTGGCCGTCGAGTTCGAGGCCCTCGAAGCTGTCCTTCAGTACGTAGTTGACCACGCCGGCGATGGCGTCCGAACCGTAGACCGCCGCGCCGCCGCCCTGGACGACCTCGACACGGTCGAGCAGGCCGAGCGGGATGATGTTGGCGTCGACCTGCGCGTCTCCGAGGCCCGACGAAGTGGTGACCATGCGACGGCCGTTGAGCAGCGTCAGCGTGCGTCCGGCGCCGAGACCGAAGAGGTTGGGGAATTGCTGCCCCGAGCCGCTGCCCTCGCCGCTGCCGTCGGCCTGGTTCAGCATCGGGCTGTTCGAAGTGAGCTGGTTGAGCGCGTCCGAGGCGCTGATGTAGCCGCGATCGGCGAAGGTCTGGCTGTCGACGACGCTCAGCGGCACGTTCTCGTCGGAGGCGTCGCGGCGGATGCGCGAGCCGGTCACGACGATGTCCTGTGCGACACCCTCTTCGATGGTGGTGGGAAGGCCGGTCGTGTCGACGACTCCCGAAGCATCCTGCGCATGGGCGGACGTGCCGGAAAGCAGCGCGGCCGCGGCGGTGGACATCATGAGCGCGGCAAGGCCGGCCCTCTGCATGCGAGACTGGATCATCGAACTACCCCTCATTTTCATTCCCTGCAGCCATGATAGCGCACGGAGGACGCGAGGGCTTTGCGAAGTGACCTCCAGCGCCAGCGGCCTTTGCATTGAATTTACCGAGCGATGGTGGTCCGTGAATTATCTACGCTCACTTTGTTGGCCGGGACGAATTGCGAAAGAAGGCTGACAGGTGGTTCGCAAATTGTTGGGATTCAGCCGGGTCCTCGTACATCATGTGGCCGCCTTGGTAGCAGCGGGCCTCTATACGTTCCGCCAGCGCGCCGGGAAAATCGCGCGCCGCCTCGCGGTTAGCGGCGCAGCTGTTGAGCGAATCGTAGAGCCCGGTTGCGACGAAGACACGCAAGGCCGGCGCCTTCTCCAGCGCGCGCAGAACCCAAGGTTGCGATGCACTCGGCGGGCCTTCTCCAGCTATCGCGCGAGCGAGCGAGTCCGGCGTGATGGGTGACTGATCGTATTGCCAGTCGTTCCCCACCGGCAGTTCGGGGCCGTCGATCCCGGCATATTGCCCGGCGCCATAGCCCAGGGTCCTGCGATAGAAATCGAGGATCGCCGCGTTGCCTGCCTTCTCGTCCTTCGCTGGAGTGGTCTGGCGCATGTCGAAAATGCCGAGGGTCTTGCCTTCGGCCTTCAGCAGCTTCGTGCGGAAATCGCGGGGCGAGACCCAGAGCTTCGCGGCGTCGATCGCCGAGGGGGCGAGGCCCATGTACCGCTGGAGGCCGGCGACGACTTCGGCGCGCGCCTTGTCGTCCAGCGCCTCGGGATGGGCGAGGGCGGGATACCAGACCGCACGAGCCCAGCTTTCCGCCTCCACCAATGCCTTCGCCGGGTCGGCGGCGAGCGCGGGGTCGAGCTTGCCCAGCGCGAGCGCCGTCGCGGTGCGGTTGGGCAGCGTCAGCGCGCGAGCGAGCGCGCGGTCGCGCTCCTCCCCCATCGGAATGCCGCCCGAGACGAGCGCCATGCCCGCGACCGGCTGCCCGGCATCGACCAGAGCCTCGGCTACGCCCGCTGCGCGCCATGTGCCGAAGCTTTCGCCCACGAGGTAGACGGGCGAATGCTCGCGGCCGTGGGCCTTGAGGAACGCGCGGATAAACCGGACGGTGGCGGCAAGGTCGCCGGTGGTCGAGTAGAGGCGCTTTGCCGCCGCTTCCGATGCCGCGCGGCTGAACCCGGTGCCGGCGGGGTCGAGGAACACGAGATCGGCGGCGGAAAGGGGACTCGCGGCGTTGTCGGCCAGGGCGTCGCCGTGAAGCGTTTTCGGGCCGAGGGCATGAAACTGGAGCAGGCGCGAGTCCGCGCCCGGCCCGCCGTTCCACACGAATGCGATCGGGCGGGGCTTTCTGGTAGGGCGCTTGGCAATGTATGCAGTGTAGAACAGGTCCGCCGCCTTGGCGCCCTGGTCGTCCGCAATCTCCAGCGTGCCGGCGCAGGTCGTGTAAGGCAGCTTGCCGAGCTTCGCCGCCGCACCGGCGACATCCTTGCCGCAGACGCTCGCCTCCGCCCTGTCCTTCGCGCCAATATGCTGGCAGGCGACCAGCGCAAGGAGTGAGAGCGATATGCCAAGTAGGCGGGCGGTCGTGGACGGCATGGATGGCCTTTCGGTTCGGTACGCCGCAAGCCTAGCCCAGATGGTCGGGCAAGTTTATGCGCGAAGCGATGGCATGCATTCGCTGGACAGCCCACCCGGGATCGCTTCCTGCGCGGGTGGATCGGAAATGCGCAATTCTTATGCGTGGGTCTTTCCCTAGGATGCGTAAATGATGCAGCGACCTGATTCGCCTCTTTCGATCCCCCTTGCGCGCCGGACCATCCTGCAGGGATCGACGTTCCTGCCGCTCGCCCCGGTCATGGCGGGCGAGGCGCTGGCGACGACCGCGCCGTCGGGTAAATCGCTGGCGAGGCCGGGCGACTTCGCGCCGATGGCGCGGGTCTACCTCGATTCCGGGACGATGCATCCCGTGCCGCTGCCCGCCAAGGCGTCGGTCGACGCCTATCTCCAGTCGCGGGCGGAAATGCGCGAGTGGTCGAGCCACGACGTGGAAGTGCGGATCAAGTCCGCGTTCGCCCGCCTCATCAACGCCGCGCCGGAAGACCTGGCCTTCGTCCAGAGCACGACCGCGGGCGAGCAGTCGATCGTCGATGCGCTGGACCTTCCGGCGGCGGGCGGCAGCGTAGTTACCGACACGCTCCACTTCTTCGGCTCGTTCTGGCTCTACGACCAACTCGCGAAGCAGGGCGTCGACGTACGCTGGCTGCGGCCCAGGGACGGCCGAATCGACCCGGCTGCCTACGAAAAGGCGATCGGCCCCGACACCCGCCTCGTAAGCCTGTCTCTGGTGTCGACCTACAACGGGTTCGAGCACGACCTGAAGCGCGTCTGCGAGATCGCCCATGCCCACGGCGCGCTTGTCTATGCCGACATCATCCACGCAGCCGGGACCGTGCCGATCGACGTCAAGGCGAGCGGCGTCGATTTTGCCGCGAGCGCCAGCTACAAGTGGCTGATGGGCGACTTCGGACTGGGGTTCCTCTACGTCCGCCCCGACCGGCTCGCGCGGCTGAAACGCAAGCGTTTCGGGTACTACCAGCTCGATGGCTTCACCCCGCACGTCTACCCGTTCGACCCGCCGGGCGACACCATCGCGGACATGACCCCGCGTGCCGATGCGGAAGGGATGTTCGCGGGCGGCACCCATTCTCATGCGGTCATGGCCCAGCTAGACTGGTCGCTGGCCCGGCTGCTCGAACTTGGCGTCGAGAACATCATGGCCCATCGCCAGCCGATGCTGCGCCGGTTGCACGAGGCGCTGCCGGCAAAGGGCTACGAGGTCGTCACCCCTCAAGACTGCCGTAGCCCATTGTTTACCTGTGCTTTTCTCGATGCTCACAAGCGGCTTTCGGAGCCGCTTTCCCGCGCGGGAGTGGCGGTTACGCTGAGCCGCAACCGCTTCCGTATCTGCCCGTCGTGGTTCAACTCGATGGACGATATCGAGCGCCTCATCGACGCCCTTCCCACCGCCTGATCGGAACTCCCGCGATGCCCAAGACCCTGTTTTCCGTGCGTTCCGGCCTGCTTGCGCTTGCGGCGCTGCTGCCTGCAATGCCCGCATTCGCGCAGGATGAGAGCCTGCCGATGCCGCCGGTGTTCCTCAACGCGATGGAGCCGATGGTCGAGCGCGAGGCGGCCACCGACAAGGTGGTGGTCACCCGTCACAAAGGAACATTCGGCGGAAAAACAGTCGCTTACGATGCGATCGTGACCGAAACTCCGGTGACGAACGCCAAGGGCGCTAAAGCGGCCGTTGTCGTCACCTACGCGTACCTGGGGCGCACCAAGGGCGACACGAAGCGCCCGGTGCTGTTCATCTTCAACGGCGGTCCCGGCGCCTCGTCATCGCCGCTGCACATGAACGCATTCGGCCCGCGCCGCATCGTTGGCAAGGGCGAGGCGGCGCATCTCGAGAACAACCCCAACAGCCTGCTCGACGTCGCCGACCTCGTGTTCATCGACCCGCCGGGCACGGGCGCCTCGATGCCGGTCAAGGGCGCCGACGCCTCGAGCCTGTTTTCGGTCACTGGCGACGCCGCTGCCGTGGCGGACGTGGTGCAGCGCTGGCGTCAGGCCAATCACCGCACGGACGCGCCCTTCGCGCTCGTCGGCGAAAGCTACGGCACCGCGCGCGCGCTGGCGATGCTGGGCGCGGAGGATAGCGCCAAGCTGCCGCTGCCGGACGGCGTCGCGCTGTTCTCGCTCTCGATCGGCGACAGCGACGGGCCGGTGATCTCCGACGTTGCGCTGTTGCCCACGCTCGCCGCCGTCGCATGGTATCACGAGGCGGCCGACCGCAAGGGGCAGACCGTGGCGCAGCGCTTCGCCGAAGCGCGGGCCTTCGCCGAGATCGACTATGCGCAGGCCCTCATCGCCGGAGCCTCACTCCCCGCCGTGGACCGCGCCAGGATCGCCGCCCGGCTGTCCGAGCTGGTGGGGCTGCCCGCCGCACAGCTGGAGAAGGACGGCCTGCAGCTCGACCGCCAGGCGTTCATGCTTGGGCTGCTGTCGGCCAAGGGACTGCGCACCGGACAGCTCGACGGGCGCGCCACCCGTGCCATTTCGGAATCGAACATGCACCCGCCGTTCGACGATCCGTCGATGACGCTGGGCGCCGAAACCGGGCACCTGATCGAGGACTATATCGGCAAGGACCTCGGATATCCGCTGCCGAGCCCGTACCGCAGCCTGAACCTGGGCATCAACTTCAAGTGGGAATGGGGGCGCGGCGAAGTCTACCGGACCGTGCGCTTCACCCCGTTCCTGACCAAGGCGATGGCCGACAAGCCGGGGATGAAGCTGCTCACCGTGGGCGGCTACTACGACATCACGACCCCGATCGCTGCCGGCCAGTTCGCGCTCGACCACGCGGGGATCGGCCCGGACCGGCGCACTTCGAAAAGCTACGCCGCTGGACACTCGATCTTCGAGGACGATGCCGAGATGGCGCGGTTCGCGGGCGATGTACGGCAGTGGGCGGCGACGCTGGCGAAGTGAGGGACGCATAAGATCGTCGCCCCTGCGAAGGCGGGGGCCGCTTGCAGGCTTTCGCCGGGACGACGGCCGTTGGCGGCGTCTAGCGGATGATGAGTGGGTGGGGCACGTGCGGCACCACCTTGTGCGTGTCGCGGTAGGAGGGAGGCTGGCGGCCGCCTTCATCGGTCACCCCGTACTTCACCGCCAGCTCGGCGCCGATCAGCGTCTGGCCGCTGAGGTCGGCGAGCTTCGGGTCGCTGTACAAGGCCCAGATGACGTGGCCGGTGAACTCGGGCGTCTCGATCTGGTCCTTGAGGTAGGCGTATTTGCCGGGCTCGGCTGCGATCATCGCCAGCAGGCGGTCCGTCGCCAGCGCGCCCATCCAGATCGACACCGAGGCCACCGCGCTGTCCGCCGCGCGGAAGTCCACCGCCATGTCGAAGGCCATCTTGTCGATGCCCGCCTTGTGCGCGCCATAGGCCGGGCCCATCGAATAGTGCGCCGCGCCCGAGGCCGAGGTGAAGACGATCAGCCCGGTGTTCCTGGCGACCATGCCCGGCGCGGCGAGCCAGCTGGCGACGTAGCCGCTGCGGATGCCGACATCGATCATGTCGCCCAGCTTGAGCGGCTTCTCCCAGAAATTGCCGGGGATGGTCAGCTCGTCGTAGACGGCGGCGGCATTGTTCACGAGGATGTCGATGCCGTCCTGCTCGGCGGCGACCTTGGCGAACAGCGCCTCGACCTGCGCATCGTCCGCATGGTCGCAGCGCACCGCGATGCCGTGACCCCCGGCGGCGGTGACCGCCTGCGCCGTCTCGTAGATCGTGCCGGGAAGGGCATGGTCGCCCGCCTGCTGCGAGCGGCCGGTGACGTAGACGGTGCAGCCGTGGCTGCCGAGCGCGATGGCGATGCCGCGCCCCGCGCCGCGACTGGCCCCGGTGACGATGGCGACGACGGGCTTGCGGTCGGACATGCGTTTCTCTCCCCGGCCGCATGAGGCTTTGCTCTCGCCGACCTTGTTGTTCGTCAAGGTGGTAGCGCCGGCCTCGTGGACGGTCAACGCGCCCGCCATCGCCGCCGCGGTGACTCGTCGTCGCCGGCTCGCGCCATTTTGCCGGGCGGGACGGTTGCGCCGGGGGCTCCGCGCCTTAAGTTCAGGCCGTACCCATTGCCTCCCCAGCCAAGGAAACGAACATGGACCCCAAGACAACCGCGCTTGTCCTGATCGAATACCAGAACGACTTCGTCAGCCCCGGCGGCGCGCAGCACGAGGCGGTGAAGGGCGTGATGGAATCGACCAACATGCTCGCCAACAGCCTGGCGCTGGTCGAGGCGGCGCGGGCGAAGGGCGTCACGGTGATGCTGGTGCCGATCGCCTTCTCGGCAGGCTACCCCGAGATCGCGGAGCAGACTTACGGCATCCTTGCCGGGGTGAAGGCTTCCGGCGCGTTTCAGGCCGGGACCTGGGGCGCCGAGATCATCGAGGACCTGACGCCCCAAACGGGCGACATCGTCGTCGAGGGCAAGCGCGGGCTCGACTGCTTCGCCAGCACCAACCTCGACTTCATCCTTCGCCAGCGCGGCATCACCGACGTGGCGATTGCCGGTTTCCTCACCAACTGCTGCGTCGAATCGACGATGCGCTCGGCCTACGAACGCGCGTTCCGCGTGGTCACGCTGACCGACTGCTGCGCGACGCTCTCCGAGGAGGAGCAGCGCGTCGCCACAGAAAAGGACTTCGCAATGTTCTCCCGGCCCATGACGCACGAGGCGTTCCTCGCCGAATTGGCCTGATCCGAGCGGGGAAGCGGCGCGAAACTTGATCTTGCGCGCCGTTTTCCCTGCATCCTCGCCGAACCGCTTGCCATGGGCGCGGCGACTCTTACACTCTACTTTCGCCGATCGAACGGCGGATCGGCAAAACGAAATCGTTGCAGGGGAGAGGCAGGCGCCAGCGTAAGCGAGGAGCGTACATGCCGCATATTGCCTTCGACATCGAGCAGTTCACGCCCAGCACGCGCATGAGCGCATGGTGCGACATCCTCGACAAGTTCGCGCTGCATCCCCAGTTCGCGGAGACGCCGGGGCGCCTCTGCGGGCGGATCGACCACATCTATTCGGCGCGCGGCATCGGCTTCTCGATGATGGAGGCGCAGCCCCATCGCCTGGCGTCTGCCACCGAGCGCGCGGGGGAAGACATCTTCTTCCTCTCGATCGTGCCCGAGGGCCATGCCTCGGTGGAGATCGAAGGGCGCCCGGTCGAGCTTTCGCGCGGCGACATCCTATACGGCAAGCGCGGTGCGGTCGGTGCGATCGAGATGCACACGCCCTTCAAGTTCCTCAACGTCAACATGTCCGCCGCCGTGCTGGAGCGGGCCGCGCTGGTCGACCTGCCGACCAGCCTCGTCCACCTGCGCGGGGACACGGCGACCACGCGGGTGCTGGCGGCGATGCTGTTCGAAGTCGCCCGCTCGCTCGACCGGCTGGACGAGGCGGGCATGTCCGCGATCGAGTCCGCGATCATCCGCCTGCTGGTGAACAGCGTTTTCGAGGGCACCGGCGCGAACCCGCTGGGCGGGCTCGCCTCCGTCCGCGCCAATGTGCTGCGGCGCATCTGGCAGACCATCGACGCGCACCTGCACGACGACAGGCTCTCGCTCGCGAGCGTGGCGGAGGAGCACGCGCTGACCCCGCGCTACGTGCAGAAGCTGTTCGAGGAGAGCGGCCGCTCGTTCCGGACATTCGTGCGCGAGCGTCGGCTCGACAAGTGCCGGACCGACCTTGCGAACCCGGTCAATGCGAACCTCTCGATCGCCGCGATCTGCCTGCACTGGGGGTTCTACGACGGCGCCGCGTTCAGCCGGGCCTTCCGCGACGCCTACGGCTGTACGCCCACGGCCTTCCGCCGCGATGCGCTGGAAGGGCGGGTGGCCCCGCGCGGACGCCTGCACGGCATGGCCATGGGATCGGCCTAGCGACAAATTTGCGCGCGCGTTCGCACAACGCGAACCTGGCCTCCCCGGTTAGCCTGCTTTCCAGAGACGCAGTTTGAAAGGGCAAACCATGGAGCTTTCGCAAAGCATTTCCGCCGCGCCGGGCTGGCGCAAGCTGGCCCCGTTCGGCGCGGAGGTCGAGAATGTGGACCTCGCGAGTGCCGACGACGATACGCTCGGTTGGGTGGTCGACCTGTTCGGCCGAAACGGCGCGCTCGTCGTGCGGGGCCAGAACCTGACGCCGGACGATCTCGTGCGCTTCGTCGCCCGCTTCGGTGAGCCGCAGCGCAACGAAGGGCCGCACAAGCTGGAGGGCAACGAGGTCATCTCGATCCTCTCCAACCGCGTGGTCGACGGCAAGCCGCTGGGCGCCCACAACGACGGCGTGGGCTGGCATACCGACCTCTCGTTCAAGGAACGGCCCGCGCTCTGCACACTGCTCTACGCGCTGGAAGTGCCGGATGAAGGCTCCGACACCCTGCTGGCGGACGGCTGCGCCTCATACGATGAGCTGCCGGAAGAGCGGAAGGCGGAGCTGGGCCGGATCGGTGTGCTCAACAGCCACGTCCATTTCATCGAGACGCGCGAGCACAACCGCCGCAAGGCGACCGACGAGGACCGCGCGCGCTTCCCCGACGTGGTGCATCCGCTGGTGCGCACGCATCCGGTCAACGGCCGCAAGGCGCTCTGGCCTACCACCGGCACCACCAAGGACGTGCTCGGCGCCCCCGAGGGGCAGGACGGCTTCGCGATCCTGAACGAGGTGGTCGAGCACATGACGCAGGGCCGCTTCGTCTATCGCCACAAGTGGCAGGTCGGCGACGTGCTGCTGTGGGACAACCGCTGCTCGCTCCACACCGGCACGCTGTTCGACGACAGCAAGTACTTCCGCACCATGTACCGGCTGTGGGTCGAGGGCGACCGTCCGGTCTGACGGCGGGCGCGAATACGGATCGAGCAAGAAGGCATATCGCATCGAGGCAATTTGAAGGGGACGCACATGCGCGCGAACCGATTGGGTCATACCAGTATCGACCGCACCAGACTGGGCGTGCTCGGGGCGAGCGTCGCCGGCAACTGCGTCAACGGACTCGTCGCCGGGACCTTGCTCAGCATCGTGCTGGTGCCGCTGTCGAAGGACTTCGGCTGGTCGCGCGCATCGATAACCGGGGTCGGGGCACTGGTCGCGCCGGTGAACATCTTCCTCCCCATCCTCGTCGGGTGGCTGGGAGACCGCATCGGCGCGCGGCGCATCCTGCTGATGGGCAACCTCGGCTTCGCACTCTCGCTGGCTGCCGCGAGCATGGTGCCGCCCAATCTATGGGTGTTCTACCTGAACTTCATCGCCATCAGCATCCTCGGCCACGTCACCGGGCCACTGCTGTTCGGCAAGATCATCGCCGGGTGGTTCGATGCCAAAAGAGGGACCGCGATGGGGCTCGTCGCCGGGCTGGGCAACGGGCTGAGCACCATCGTCTTCCCGATCGTGGCCGCCGTCCTTTTCACCAAATTCGGCTGGCGGGGCGCCTACCTCGGCACCTCGATCCTCGTCGCGGTGATCGGTTTCCCGCCGATGTTCCTGTTCCTGAGGGACCCGCCGAAGGGCAGGGCGGTGCAGCGCCAGGTCGCCGCTGGGGAGGCCGACGTCACCATGAGGGACGCGCTGCGTACCCGCAGCTACTGGATGCTGGCGCTCGCCATGGCGCTGGGATCGGGGTGCATGATGTCGGTGCTTTCCCATACCGTGCCGGCGCTCACCGACCGCGGGTTCTCGTTGGCCCAGGCGGTGCCGGTGGTGACCTGCATCTCGCTGACCGGCATGCTGGCGCAGATGGGCGTGGGCACGCTGATGGACCGGGTGCGCTCGCCCTGGCTGGCCGCGCCGCTCTACGGGATGTCGGTGATCGGCATCCAGCTCATCATGCACGGGACGGCGCTGCCGGTCGTGCTGCTGGGCGGCGCGCTGCTCGGGGTCGGGGTGGGGACCGAGTTCGCGATCCTGCCGCTGCTGCTCTCGAGCTATTACGGCGTCGCCCACTACGGCAAGATTGCGGGAGCGACCTATTCGGGTATCCTGCTGGTCGGCGGCATGCTCCCGTTTCTCCTCGACTGGTCGTTCGACGTCACCGGCTCCTACGTTTCCGGCTTCACGGGCATGCAGGTCGCGCTTATCGCGGGCGTGGTACTCATCAGCTGCCTGCCGCCGATCTGTCGCCGTCCGGTGGTAAAGACCGCCCCGGCTTTCGAACCCACCGTCATGTCCGGGCAACCCGGCTGACCATTCACAGGACCCATCATGGAATACATCGAAGTGGGCGGGGTCGCCATTCCCCGCCTTGGTTTCGGCACCTGGCAGGTAACCGGCAATGAGGCTCGCACGATGGTGGAGGGTGCGCTAGAAGCCGGCTATCGCCACATCGACACCGCGCAGATCTACGAGAACGAAAGCGAAGTCGGCGCCGCCATCGCGGCCTCCGGCATCCCGCGCGACGAACTGTTCATCACCACCAAGGTGTGGACCAAGCGCTTCCGTGAGGGCGACCTCCAGAAGTCCGTGGACGAGAGCCTGGAGCGGCTCCGCCTGGATCATGTCGACCTCCTGCTGCTCCACTGGCCGATGCCCGAGCCGCCGCTGGAAGAGACGATCGCCGCGTTGAACGACGTACACGCGCGCGGCCTGACGCGCTCGATCGGCGTCTCCAACTTCCCGGTCGTGGAACTGCGCCGCGCGGCGGAACTGTCGGCCGCGCCGATCGTCACCAACCAGATCGAGTACCACCCCTTCCTCACCCAGCGCGCGCAGATCGCCGAGATGGAGCGGCTGGGCTCGACCATCACCGCATGGTCGCCGCTCGCGCGGGGCCGCATTGCCGATGACCCTGAAATCCTCGCCATCGCGCAGGCGCACGGGCGCACGGCGGGGCAGGTGACGCTGCGCTGGCTGCTCCAGCAGCCGGGCACGATCATCATCCCCCAGACCAGCAAGCCGAGCCGCATGGCCGAGAACCTCGACATCTTCGACTTTGAACTGACGGACGAGGAAATGGCCCGCCTGCACGCGCTCGGCGGCCCCGAGGGCCGTACCGGCGACTGGATCAACCCGGTCTTCAGCTGGGACGCGGAATGACGCAATCCGCGACGGCGCTGCACCGGCCGAGTACGCTGCGCCTCACCCTGATCCTGGGAATCCTGAGCGCAGCCTCGCCGCTGGCGGTGGACATGTACCTGCCCGCCTTCGACGCCATCGGGCGGGACCTTTCCGCCGATATCGGGCAGGTTCAGCAGACCTTCGCGGCCTTCGCCTTCGCCACGGCCTTTTCGCCGCTGGTCTACGGACCGCTGTCCGACCGCTTCGGGCGCAAGCTGCCGATCCTGCTCGGCATGGCGGGCTATGTAGTCACCTCGATCCTGTGTTCCTACGCGACGAGCTTCGCCATGCTCCTCTTCCTGCGCGTCCTGCAGGGCGCCGCCTCGGGGATCGGCGTGCTGGCGCAGGCGGTCGTGCGCGACACCATGCGCGGGCACGAGGCGCTGCAGCTGATGACGCTCATCATGCTGATGCACAGCGTCTCGCCGCTGCTGGCGCCCGCCGTGGGCTCGGCGGTGATCGGGATGGCGTCGTGGCGCTGGATCTTCGTGCTGCTGGCGCTGCCCGGCCTGCTCGCGGTCGCGCTGGTGGCGTTCGGCCTGCCCGAGACCCTGCCGCCGGAGCGCCGCCGCGCCGGGCCCTGGCGCGACACCGTCGGGACCTACGGCGTCATCCTGCGCACGCGCGATTTCCTCATCCCCGCGCTGGTGGGATCGGCGGCGCTGGCGATGCTGCTGGTCTACGTGGCGTCCTCCTCGTTCATCCTGCTCGACATCTACGGATTGGGCGGCGTGGGCTACAGCGTGATCTTCGGCATCGGCGCGGCGCTGATGATCGGCGCCGCACAGACCGGAGCGCCGCTCGCCCGCCGGTTCGGCACGGTGCGACTGGTCAAGGGCGCGGGCGCGGTGATGATGGCCGCCGGCCTCGCCGCCGGAGCGCTGGCGTGGCTGGCCCCGCCGC
>NZ_AKKE01000043.1 GCF_000281975.1 Novosphingobium sp. AP12
GCCGCTCGCCGCCTGCCAGCGGCAGTCGGCCGAGGCCCCGCCGCTTGCCGGAGCAAGCATCGGCGGGCCGTTCACGCTGATCGACAAGGACCGCAAGCCTGTCACGTGGGACCAGTTCAAGGGCCGCTGGCGGATCGTCTACTTCGGCTATACTTTCTGCCCGGACGTCTGCCCCGTCGACATGCAGCAAACCATGCGCGGCCTCGCGAAGTTCGACAAGGAGCACCCGGCGCTCGCCGACAAGGTCCAGCCGATCTTCATCACGGTCGACCCCCAGCGCGACACGCCCGAGATCGTCGGCGAGTGGACGTCCGCCTTCGGCCCGAACCTGCTGGGCCTCACCGGCACGCCCAAGCAGATCGACCAGGCTGCAAAGGCCTTCGCGATCTACTATAAGAAGGGCGACGAAACCCCCGGCGGATACCTCATGGACCACCTGCGCATCACCTACCTGTTCGACCCCGACGGCAAGCCCGTGGCCATGCTGCCGGCCGACAAGGGCGGCGACGCGGTGGCCGCCGAACTCTCCAAGTGGGTGAAGTGAGCGCGGTCAAACCGAAACCCTTCTGGGAACGCCCCCTCGACCAGCTGAGCCGCGACGAGTGGGAAGCGCTGTGCGACGGCTGCGGCCAGTGCTGCCTCCACAAGGTGGAGGACGAGGACACCGGCGAGATCTACCACACCAACGTCGCCTGCAAGCTGCTCGACCTCAAGACCGCGCAGTGCAGCAACTATGCGGGCCGCCGAAAGTTCGTGCCCGACTGCATGAAGCTCACGCCCGAGACGGCGGGCCGTCTCTCCTGGCTTCCGCCGAGCTGCGCCTATCGCCTGCGCGCCGAGGGCGATCCGCTGCCCGACTGGCACTACCTCGTCTGCGGCGACCGCGACGCGGTCCACCGCGCAGGCATGTCGGTGGCGGGCAAGGTCATCTCGGAAACCGTGGCGGGCCCGCTGGAGAACCACATCGTCTGGCCCTACGGCGACGATGGAGACTTCGACGACGACGATGACGAAGATACCGGGGAGAATCCCTGGGCCGTCCTACCGCCGGACCGGAAAGACTGATGGCCATGCTCGACTGGCTGCGGCGCGATCCCGTCGATGAGCCGATCGTCGAAGTCGCGGGCCGCCAGATTCCGGTGGTCATCCGCCGCCTCGAACGCGCGCGCCGGATGACCATGCGCCTCGCGCCCGACGGCAGCGAAGTGCGCATCTCGATCCCGCGCTGGACCCGCACCGCCGAAGCGCTCGCCTTCGCGCAGAGCCGCCGCGACTGGCTGGCCCGGCAGGTCGACGCGCTCCCGGCCGGGGGGCCCGTTGGCGACGGCGCCACCCTGCACTTCCGGGGCGAGCCGCTGGCGATCGTCCACGATCCCCTCGCCCCGCGCCGCCCCGCTCCCGAGCCCGGCGTACTGCGTCTGGGTGGCCCTGCCGATTCGCTCAGCCCGCGCCTCGTCCGCTGGCTCCATGCCGAGGCGCGCGAACTGATCGCCGCCGACCTTGCCGAATACTGCGAGCGCGCCGCGCAGCCCTGCCCGGCGCTTGGCCTGTCGAGCGCGCAGCGGCGCTGGGGTTCCTGCGCGCATGACGGCTCGATCCGCATCAACTGGCGGCTGGTGATGGCACCCGACATGGTGCGCCGCTCGGTGGTGGCGCACGAAGTCGCGCACCTCGTCCATTTCGACCACTCGCCCGCCTTCCACCACTGCCTGAAGACCATCTTCGAAGGCTCGGTCCACGAGGCGAACCGCTGGCTCAAGGCCCATGGCCGCACGATCTATGTGCCGTTCGGCTAGCGTTCAGCGCGTTTAGGTCTTAGATAGAGCCCATGTCCCCATTCAAACGCTCCGGATACTGGAAAGACGTCAGCCCGACCGGCATGGTCGCGGAATTCCGGATGGTGTGGAAGGAAGCCGGCAACAACCGCTGGCGTATCGCCGCGCTGTCCGCCGCCTGCACCTTCGGCGTGTTCTACCTGATGAGCACGCAGGAGGGTAAGGCCCCGCACCTGCCGCCCAAGGTCACCTACATCTCGGTGCTCAAGGCGCACCGCACCGACGCCGAGATCCTGGCCGAGAACGTCGCCAACCAGACGAACAAGGAAGCCTGGTTGCGCGAACAGGCGCGCCGCGACAAGGACGTGCGCGAGCTGTACAAGACCATAGGCCGCGTCTCGGGCATGGACGTCGACAAGATCGCGCGCGAGGCCGACGCCGAGGACGCCGCCCGTGAAAAGGCCGAGCGTGCGAAGATCGAAGAGACGCTTCGCCGCGGCGGCATCGCCAATCCCAAGCTGGCACCGGATCCCGCCGTCCAGTGAGTGAAGACGCGCGCTGGCTCGCGGCGGCAGCCGCCCTTGCCGCGCGCGCGCGTCCCCTGAGCCGCCCCAACCCGGGCGTCGGCGCGATCGTCGTGAAGCGCGGCCGCGTGATCGCGCGTGGCTGGACCCAGTCCGGCGGCCGCCCCCATGCCGAGGCCGTGGCTCTCGCCATGGCAGGCGAAGCGGCACAAGGCGCCACACTCTACGTCACGCTGGAACCGTGTGCCCACAAGTCCGAGCGCGGCCCCGCCTGCGCCGATCTCGCCAGCGTGTCCGGGCTGGAGCGCGTGGTCGTCGGCTGCATGGACCCCGATCCGCGCACGTCCGGAGCCGGCATCGCCCGCGTCCGCGAGGCCGGCATCGCCGCCGAGTTCCTGCCCTCGGCCGCCTGCGCGCGCAGCCTGTCCGGCTACCTCACGAGCAAGCGGCTCGGCCGGCCCGAAGTGACGCTCAAGCTCGCCCTCTCGCTCGACGGCTGCATCGCGCTAGCCAGCGGCGAGAGCCAGTGGATCACCGGAGCCGATGCCCGCGCCCACACCCACGCCATGCGCGCCCGCGCCGATGCGATCCTCGTGGGCGGCGGCACCCTGCGCGCCGACGCTCCGCGTCTCGACGTGCGCCTGCCGGGTCTCGAGGACCGCAGCCCCGAGCGCTGGGTGCTGACGCGCGGGCCGGTACCGGAAGGCTGGCACGCCCTGCCCTCGCCCGAGGCCATCACGGAAATGCACGGCGTGATGCACCTCTTCGTCGAGGGCGGCGCGGGCGCTGCCACCGCATTCCTCGCAGCCGGTCTCGTCGACCGCCTGCTGATCTACCGCGCGCCGATCCTCGTCGGCGGGCGTCCGGCGCTGTGTGACTTCGGGCTTTCGGGACTGGCGCAGGCCCATGGCCGCTGGCGCATGACCGAGCGGCGGCAGCTTGGCAGCGACACGCTCGAAGTCTACGACGCCCGCGACCCCACAGAGAGCTGATCCATGTTCACCGGAATCGTCACCGCCGTCGGCACCATCCGCGAAGCCCGCCAGGGCGGCGACCTGCGCGCCGTCATCGCCTGTCCGTTCGATCCGGCGGGCATTGCCATGGGCGCGTCCATCGCCTGCTCTGGCGTGTGCCTGACGGTGGTCGACAAGGGCGGCGTCGCTGGTGATGCCTGGTTCGCGGTCGATATCTCCGCCGAATCGGTCGCGCGCACGGTGCCGGGCCGGTGGGGACAGGGCAGCCACCTCAACCTCGAACCGGCGCTGAAGCTGGGCGACGAACTGGGCGGCCACATCGTCACCGGCCACGTCGACGGCGTCGGCACGGTCGCCAGCATCACGCCCGTGGGCGATTCGCACCGCTTCGTGATCGCCGCGCCGAAGGAACTCGCGCCCTACCTTGCGCCAAAGGGCTCGATCACCGTCGACGGCGTCTCGCTGACGGTGAACGAGGTCAGCGACGAGGCCGACGGCACCTGCCGCTTCACGCTCAACATCATCCCGCACACCGCCGAAGTCACCACCATCGGCGCCTTGCGCGAAGGCGGCGCGGTCAACCTCGAGATCGACGTGCTGGCGCGGTATCTCCAGCGGATGCAGTCGCTGCGCGGCTGAGCCTCAGCGCTTTACGTAGTGGTCCCAGCGCGACGCGGGCGCCGCGGCGATCACGTTAGTCAGCGCACTTTCCAGCGCCTTGGCGCTCGTGAACTGGCAAACGCTCAGGGTTTCCTCGTAGGAGCCGTAACCCTTGGCCGCGGTCTGGTCGGGAACGTCGGTGCAACTCGGGCTCAGCACCGCGAACCCCTTCTTTTCGGGCCGTATCGCGACGTAGATGTTCCCGTCATCGGTGCTCACCTGCCCGACGAACGTCTTCGCCTGCCCCGGCAGCACGGCGAGGCGGACTTCGTTGGCCTTCTTGTTCGCATTGAGCAGCATCGCGTAACGCCCGTCCGGCATGCGCTTGAGCAGCCGCGTGTTGTCGCCGGAAACGTAGACGCCGTCTGCGATCGGCTGGACGAACTTGTCCGAATAAAGGCTGTTCTTCCCGGAAGTATAACACCCGCCCAGCGCCAGTGCGCCAAGCATGACCAAGCCCGTCAGCCGCATTCATGTACCCCGATGAAGGAAAATTCCCCGGGGCCACTTTAACGCGGTAAACGTGTGCAAGTCATTCCGGTTCTTCGGAATTGACAACGACCGCTCGAATCAGCCCAGCGGCCCTTGCGCGAAGCTTTCGCGGGTGATCTCGAAGATCACGTGGTCGACCATCACGCCGCCCCGTTCATAACGGCGGGTGCGGTCGGTCAGGACGCCGCCGATATTGGCCATCGCCCTGCGCGAGATGACGTTGTCGGCACCGACCTGGAAGATCGCGCGATCGAAATGCTGGAGGGCGTGCGCAAGCAGGAGGCGCTTGAATTCGGCATTGTAGCCGCCGCCCCAGTACTCGCGGGCAAGGAACGACCAGCCGATCTCGATCTCGCCCGGCCCTTCGGCCTCCGGCGCGCCGTAGCGGGTCGATCCGACGATCTTCCCGCTGGCCTTGTCGATGATCGCGAAGGCGCCGCCGCCGACAAGCGCCTCGTCGAAGAACTGGCGGAACACCGGCTCCTGCCAGCGGTCGTGCGAGGGATGCACGGCCCATATCTCGCGATCGGAGGCGACCGCGAACAGCGCCTCCCAATCATCGGGCACCAAGGGCCGGAGCGTCAGCCGGCTCCCTTCGAGAACCGGCTGGCGGTCCATGTCAGGCCGTCACGTCCGCGACGGCGGCGATGAACTGATCGATGTTGCCCATCGTCAGACCCGCCACGTTGATGCGGCCCGAAGCGGCAAAGTAGATGCCGTGCTTCGAACGCATTTCCTGCACCTGCTCGGGGGTGAAGGGGATGATCGAGAACAGACCGTTCTGGCCGCCCACGGGGGTCAGGTCGACGCCGCCGGTCTTGCCCGCCGCGGCGAGCTTCGCGCGGACCTGGCGCATGCGGTCGCGCATCTGGTCGAGTTCATCGAGCCACTGCGCGGTCAGCGCCTCGTCCTCGAGGATGAGGCGGACGGCGGCGGCACCGTGGTCTGGCGGCTGCGACCAGTTGGCGCGGGCCAGCGAATGGCCATTCGACATCACGCGGGCCAGGTCGGCCGGATCGGAAACCATCGCATAGAGCGCGCCGACGCGGTCGCGGTAGAGACCGAAGTTCTTGTCGCACGAATAGCAGATCAGCGCCTCGGGCACGGCCACGAGCACGCGGCGAAGGCCGTAGGCGTCCTCTTCCATGCCGAGGCCGAGGCCCTGGTAGGCGAGGTCGAGGATCGGCAGCACCTTGCTGTCGGCGATCAGGAGCGCGATCTCGTCCCACTCGGCGTCGGTGTAGTCGATGCCGGTCGGGTTGTGGCAGCAGCCGTGCAGCAGGATGGCGTCGCCGGTCTGGGCCGAGGCAAGCGCGCCGCGCAGCGCTTCCATGTCGGTGCCGCCGTCGGCCGCCGCATGGTTGAATTCGAGGACGTCGAGGCCGAGGTCGGCGCAGATCTGGTTGTGGTTGGGCCAGCTGGGCTTGCCGACGATCACGCGGGTATAGCCCGCGCGCTTCACCATCGCGAGCGCGAGGCGCAGCGAACCGGTGCCGCCGGGGGTCTGCATGCCTTCGATCCGGCCGCCCATGTCGGGGCTGTCCTTGCCGAAGATGTAGGGCATCAGCTTCTCGACGAAGCCCATGTCGCCTTCGGGACCGAGGTAGGCTTTCGAATCCTGCTCGGCGACCAGCTTGGCCTCGGCGGCCTTGATCGCGGCGAACACGGGCGTTTCGCCCTCGCCGGTCTTGTAGACGCCGACGCCAAGGTCGATCTTGTCGGCCCGGGGATCGGTGTTGTGGAGCTTGATCAGCGCGAGAAGCGCGTCGGCGGGCTGTTGCTTGAGGTCATTGAGCATGGCGGGCGGCCATTAACCCCGCCCGCCCCACAGCGCAACAGCCTAGTGTGCGGATATGCACGGCGCGGCAAGGAAGTTGCGCCCGGCCACGTTCGGCCGGGCGCGGGAATGCGTCAGAACGGCAGCCAGCGCTGCTTTTCGGAAAACTTCATGTAGCCGATGTTGGCGCCGAGGCGCAGGCCGGCACCGGCCCGAACCGGGATCAGCACGGTGTTGCCGCGGCGCAGGTAGCTGACGGTGAAACCGCCGACGAGATAGGCCTGACCCTCGCCCGCGCCGAAGCGGTGGTAGAGTTCCTGGGTATCGTATAGATTGTAGACCAGCACGAAGGCGCTGCCCGCGTTGGCGCCGGCATCGAAGCCGATCGACGGCCCGGTCCAGTAGACGGGGCGCTCGCCTTCGACCTTGTGGTGCATCGTGCCCGATCCGTAGCGAAGGCCGACCGCGATGGCGCCGCCCGCCTCGCGCCCGACGATGTAGGCATTGGGCTCGCCCTGCTTGGCGAGCAGGTCCTTGATGACATCCGCCAGGCCCTTGGCGCCCTTGCCGAACACGCCCTCGGCCGCGCCGATCAGGTCGTCCTCGCGGTAGGTCGAGCTGGTGTCGCCGTTGGTGACGGCGGGCGAGGTCGTGGTAGTGGTAGTGGTAGTAGTCGTCGCCGAAGGTGCGGGTGCGGGGCGGACATACTGCCCGCTCGAATCAACGGAGGGCGAATCCACCGGCATGCCGTTCCCGGGCTCCGCGACCGGCGGCACCGGCGAATAAGTCGTGCCCTGGCTCAAGTCGCCGTCGATCGCGGCGGCGTCAGGATCGACGGTGGTGACCTGCGCGAACGCCGGGGCGAGCGGCGTGACGATGGCGAGCAGCGCGGCGGCCAACCTCCAGGCCATGGGCGAACGACGGCGCCCGGCCTTCGCGCCCGCTTCGATGATGTGCTTGCGGTTAGGCATGAGATGACCTTTCGTGGCGTAAACTGCATGCCGGTCTGTCACCGGCGCCCCACCCCGCGCCCCGTGCGCGGCCAAACTGGTGCCATCACACAAGAATCCATGGCGCCTGACCTCGCAATGAACGGGCGACGACACGAGTCGGTTTTGCGGCAGGCCGAATCCGGAAACCCCGGATTTCCCGGCTTTTACGGAAATCGTCATTTATGCACGGATCGCCCTTGCCGCCGCCGGTGCCTCTGGTTATAGGGCCCGCCTGTGCCGCATCCGGAGACGTGGGTGAGTGGCTTAAACCAGCGGTTTGCTAAACCGTCGTGCTCTTAAGGGGGCACCGAGAGTTCGAATCTCTCCGTCTCCGCCAGCGGGCAGGCCAGCCGTAATCCGGTGGCCGTCCCCAAGGGCATGGCCGTGAAGGCCAGGTTCGGGCTTCGTGCCTCTTTCGGTTTCGACCAAAACACCTCGTAAATCTACCTTCCGGGCAAATAGCCAGCGCATGGCCGTGTGCCACACCGCTGTCACGCGAGCATCCTAGCCTCGGGCATCTTGCCTTCCGAGGAAACGCCCCGATGAATGCCACAGCAACGGCCGAACACTACGCGCGACCCAACCTTGAAGGTGGGCTGGGCCTTGCCGGCCAACTGGGCTTTGGCGCCGCCATTGTCGCCGCGCTCGGCTACGTCGCCTACAGTGTATTCTCGGACGCGAATGCCGCCGGCGTGTCCGCCCTGGCATTCCTGCCCTTCGCGCTGCTGTTCCTCGCCCTGCTGATCGCGCTTGGCTTCGAGTTCGTGAACGGATTCCACGACACCGCCAATGCGGTCGCCACGGTGATCTACACCAACGCCATGCCTGCCAACGTCGCAGTGGTGTGGTCCGGCTTCTTCAACTTCCTCGGCGTGCTGCTCTCGACCGGCGCGGTGGCTTTCGGGATCGTCTCGCTGCTGCCGGTGGAACTGATCCTCCAGGTCGGCTCCGGAGCCGGCTTCGCGATGGTCTTCGCGCTGTTGATCGCCGCGATCCTGTGGAACCTGGCGACCTGGTGGCTGGGCATCCCCTCCTCGTCCTCGCACACGCTGATCGGCTCGATCATCGGCGTCGGCGTCGCCAATGCGATCATGCACGGCAAGAGCGGCACCGCCGGCGTCGACTGGACCAAGGCGACCGAGATCGGCCAGGCCCTGCTGATCTCCCCGCTGGTCGGCTTCGGGCTGGCCGCGCTGCTGTTCCTCGCGCTCAAGGTGCTGGTCAAGAACAAGGAACTCTACCAAGAGCCCAAGGGCGACACGCCTCCGCCGCTGTGGATCCGCGCACTGCTGATCTTCACCTGCACCGGCGTGAGCTTCGCGCATGGTTCGAACGACGGGCAGAAGGGCATGGGCCTCATCATGCTCATCCTGATCGGGACCGTACCGACCGCCTATGCGCTCAACCGCGCGGTGCCCGCCAGCTACACGCAGGAGTTCCATACCGGCGCCGATGCCGCCTATGCGGCGCTCGGCGGTGCTCCGACCGTCGACCTCCAGCCCGCCGCCGCGCGCATCGCGGTGACCCGCTACATCGCCGACAAGACCTTCCAGCCCGGCACCACCCCCGCGCTCGCCGTGCTCGTCAAGGACATCGACCGGCAGGTGGACGAGTACGGCTCGCTCGCCAAGGTCCCCGCCGCCGCCACCGAGAACGTGCGTAACGACATGTACCTCGCCTCCGAAGGCATCAAGCGCCTCGCCAAGGACAAGGGAGCCGCCCTGAACGAGGGGCAGGCCGAGGCCATCAACGGGTTCAAGAAGTCGCTCGACGGCGGCACCCGCTTCATTCCGACCTGGGTGAAGGTCGCCGTCGCCTTCGCGCTCGGGCTCGGCACCATGGTCGGCTGGAAGCGCATCGTCGTGACCGTGGGGGAGAAGATTGGCAAGACGCACCTCACTTACGTGCAGGGCGCCTCGGCGGAACTGGGCGATGGGCACGATCTTCGCGGCCGACCACCTCGGCCTGCCGGTTTCGACCACCCATGTCCTGTCCTCGGGCGTGGCGGGCACGATGGCCGCCAACGGCTCGGGCCTGCAGATGAGCACCGTCCGCAACATGCTGATGGCCTGGGTGCTGACGCTGCCGGTGTCGATCCTGCTCGCGGGCGGGCTCTACGCCCTGTTCTCGCTGATCTTCTGACCCGGGAGCGGGACACGGGCGAACCGCTCATATCCACGCAGCCTGGCGCGGGTCCGGGCCTCGTCTGGGGCCTGGACTTCGCGCCCGACGGCTCGCAAGTGGTCGTCTCCTGCGACAGCGCCTTCCGCTGGCTCCACTTCAACCTCGCCGACCATGGCTCGCGGATGTGGATCGAGCAGGCCGCGATGCTCCCGCCGGGTGCACGCGAGCTGCTGCTGGCGACCGACACCCACCAGCGGGCGCTCGTCGACGGCGGCGCGGCGTGCTGCATCCTCCACGACTTCGAACGCGATTTCGATGTGCGCGACACGGCCCGGGTAGGCGCGCTGCGCGTCGCGGTGCTGCCCGACCTGATCGTCACCGCACGGCGCCATCCGCTCGGCTCCGCCGACCTCGTGATCAGCCGCATCCGCGACGGCGCGCGGATCGACGGCCCCGCCGGAGCGCTGGACCTGCTCATCGGCGCGCTGAGCCAGAACATCGATACCGTCGTGCGGGGCCTCTCGCACGACGTGCAGGCGGCCGAGGACGCGTTCCTCGACGGACACGATCCGCCGACCAGCCGCGCGCTCCTCGGCATCCGCCGCCGGCTCGCGCAGATCCACCGCATGCTCGACGGCGCGCAGCGGGTGTTCCGCCGCCTCGAGCAGGACGACGAGCTTCCCGGAACGCTCCAGTCCACCGTCGAGAAGCTGTCGCAGCGGCTCCAGGGCCTCGATGCCGATGCGCTGGCCGTGCAGGGACAGCTTCGCCTGCTGCGCGACGAGCTGGACCTGCAGTCGAACCAACGGACCAACCAGAACCTCTACGTCCTGTCGCTGATGACTGCCCTCATGCTGCCGGCCACGCTGGTGACCGGATTGTTCGGAATGAACACCGGCGGCCTCCCCTTCACCGGCGCGCAGGGCACCCTGGCGGCGGCGGCGGTCGCCGCGGGTACGGCCCTTGCGACCTACCTCTTTCTGAGGAGCAAGGGCTTCTTTCCCTAAACCTCGCAAGATGTGGCAAGCTGTTGCAAATAGTAGCATCGGCTCTCGGAGTACCTTGCAACGCTCGACAAACACCCTCCGATGCGGCTGTGGTTGCAGCTGCGAAACGGGGACCCGGTCGAGCATGGTTGCACTGGACGACATCTATGACGCTGCCTTCGACCGGGACCGCTTTCCTGCACTGGTAGAGCGTCTGGTCCGCGTTTTCGGCGCAAAGGCAGGGTTCATCGGGTGGAGCGACGTGGGACGCGGCGTCGGCTTCCAGGCGGAGTTCGGAAACGACCCGCACTGGCTGCGCCAATATGTCGAGACTTACGCCGAACTCGACGTGATGCGCCCCCTGCTCCAGTCGGTGCCCGAAGGCGTCTGCGCGCCGGCGCACTCGCTGATGCAGACGAAGGAAGTGCGCGAGAGCCGGTTCTACCGAGAATACCTCGCGCCGCAGGGGGTGATCGACAACCTCGCGGTCAATCTCATCAAGCGCCCGGGAATCATGGCGCATCTAGCGCTCGTCCGCATGGCGCCCGCCGAGCCGTTCGGGCCGGGGGAGTGCGAGCGGCTCGCCCTGCTGGTCCCGCACCTTCGCCGGGCGGTCTACATCCAGAGCCACCTCGTGCGGGCCGCCGATCATGCCGCGGTCATCCATGTCTCCACCGGAGCCGCGCGCCAGTCCATGCTGCTCACCGCCGACCGCACCGTGGCGGAGATCGATCCGCCGCTGGCCGCAAGGCTGCGCCTGCACACCGGCGACCGGCTGGGTGACGGCGTGATCGGCGCGATGGTCCAGCGCGCGATCGACCGGGGCGACGCGGTTGCGGTCGAAACCGTCGATACCGACGGCCTGTCGCTGCGCCTGCTGTGCGAAGTAAGGTCGCTCGAGCCCAACCGTTTCGGCGACATCGCCTCGGGCCCTGCCCCCACGCACGCCGTCTACGTCACGCTGCTCGACCAGCCGCGCTCCATCGCGTTCGATGCGATCGCGGAGCTTTACCGCCTGACGCCGACCGAGTTGAAAGTGCTGCGCGACGCCATCGAACATGGCGACCTTGCAGGCATCGGCGACCGGCTCGGCATGGCGCGGGCGACGGCGCGCACGCACCTTCATCGCATCTACGACAAGACCGCGACCCGCAGCTTCGCGGGGCTCTCCAACCTCACGCACAGGTTCGGGCGATTGGCTCCAGAATGAAAAATCAGGTCCGAAAAATCAGGGGTAAACACATGATGGACGCACGTGATGGCATTCTCGACTAAACTTCTGTGCAGGAGTGGCAGTCGGGGGCATCGATTCTGCACGTGGGGAGCTTCGTTCGTCCCGGATCGGCCGCTTCTTCGGCGCTGCCCGCAGACCGCCTCGACGGCTGGAAGGCGATCGCCTCCTACCTCAACCGTGACCGCACGACCGTGATCCGCTGGGCCAGGGAGCGCGAGTTGCCGGTCCATCGCCTGCCCGGCGGCAAGACCGCGACCGTGTTCGCGTTGCGCCACGAGCTGGACCGCTGGGCCGGCGTGCCGCAGCCTGCCGCCGACGTGCCGGTGGAAACCCCGGTGCCCCCTGTACGGGTGGCCGCCGAAGCCGCGGTCCCGCTCCCGGTAAACCCGCCGGTGCATCCGCGATGGGTCGCACTCGTCGCTCTCGCCGGGTTGGTGATTGCCGTTCCCGCGCTGACGGCTTTGCGCGACAGCTTACCGGCGCGCGCAATCGCGGCGCCCTCCCTCCCCGCCGACCCTGCCGTCGCCAACCGCTTTCTGGCGGCGCGCGACCTCATCGCCGAGCGGCGGGCCGTCGGTCTCGAGCGCGCCATCGCGTTGTTGGAGCAAGTCGTGCGGGACGCGCCCGACTACGCGCTCGGCCACGCCAGTCTTTCCGAAGCATTGCTGCTCTCCCGCGAGTTTGGGAAGCGCCGCGATGCGGACGCATTCCCTCAGGCCCGCGCCGAGGCCAGCGCGGCCACGCGCCTCGACCCCGCGCTTGCCGAGGGCCACCGCATGCTGGGCTTCATCGCCTACTGGGCCGACCGCGACTTCGCGCGGGCCGATGCCCGGTTTCGCCGTTCGCTCGCGCTGGACCCGGCCGATGCCCTGGCGCATTTCTGGTACGGCAACGTCCTCTCGGATCACGGTGACCACGCCGCGGCACTGCGGGAACTGGACCAGGCCCGGCTGATGTTGCCGGGCTCGGTGGCGATCCGCACCGACCTGGCCTGGGCCCAATGGGCCGCCGGGCACGACGCCGTAGCCCTCGCCGCCCTGAAAACCATCGCGCGCGAACATCCCGACTTCGCCGTGGTTCACGACTGCCTTGCCATCATCGCCCTCGCCGATGGCGACCATGTCGGATACGCGCATCATTTCCGCAGGTTCGCCGCTCTGAGGCAGGACGCGGAGCTTATAGCCCGCGCGCACCGGCTCGATGCCGCCATGCGCCGCGGTGCCTCTGCCACGCGCGAGGAGATCATGCGCCAGGCGTTCGGCAGGGACGCCGCGGCGGCCAGCCCCGCCTGGCCGGCGCTGGTGGCCTCCGTCGCCGGGGACCGTCCGCGGCTGCGCGCCATCCTTGCCCTTGCCGAACGACGGGGTGAGCGCTGGGGAGACGCCGGCATGGTGCTGCACATCGCGCGCGCCTGGAAGGCCGACCGGGAAATCACCGCCATGCTCGACCACCGCAACCCGCCTCGGGCCGTCTCCCTCGCACTCGAGGACGAACGGCCATGATGCTCGCCTGGATAGCGATCTGCATCGTCGTGACGGCGGCGATCTCGCTCTACCTCGCATCGCCCGACCAGACGGTCACCGCCGACGAGATGCCGCGCGTCGCCCTGAGCTGGATCGGCTGGACCGTGCTCGGCCTCGGCATCGCCGCGCTGCTGGGCTGGGGAGGCTCGGAGCCGGCGGTCTTCGCCTTGCTGGCGTTCGCCATGGTCGCTTGGAGCGTGGTGCCGCTGATCGCCGCGTGGATGCGCCACGCCCGCGAGACCAAGGGCTGAACCTTTCGCTCCGGCCTCAGGGATTGGCGGCTGCGGCCTTCTCCACACTGCATGCCTCGGCCGGCGGCGCAAGCTGCTGCCCGGCGATTTCGGCCCGGGCCGCCTCGATGTCGGCGCGGAATTGCTGCGCAGCATGGAGACGGGCGACCGTTGCCGAGGCCATCAGGCGCCCCGCATCCACGTCGCTCGCCCAGTGGACGTTGCACACGAGCCGGCTGTCGCCGAAGTCGCGTCCCCGCTGGAGGATCGCATCGGCGCGGGTCGGCATCACTTCGGCCAGCACCAGCGCCCAGCCCCAGCCAATGGCGCTGTGGCCGGACGGGTAGGAACCGTCGCTGCGCAGCGCGGGCTCGTCCGGCGGGTAGCACGAGGTATTGGCGTGAGCGACGAAAGGCCGGACTCGCTGGTAGTGGGTCTTCGCCTTGTAGGTCGACAGGCCGATGTCGATCATCGTCTTGCCGAGCAGCCGGTAGAGCACCGGCGTCTTCTTCGGGTCCGGTGACACCCCGGATGCGCAGGCGAAAGCCTGAAACGCATGCGCCGGGTTGAGGTCGGCATCGCTGGCCGCATGGAGGTAGCGCGGCGTCGTCGGCGCGCGCGCCATCGCCTTGCTCACTTCCTCGTCGCGGGCGAAAGCCTCGGTCTTCGGTCCGGGCGGCGGGGGAAGCAGAGCGAGGCTGTCAGGCAGCTCGGCCAGTTCGAGGTAGCCTTTGGGCATTCCCGCCGGGAGCTTGGGGAAGCCGGCGGGGACCTGACCCGCCGCTGCCGGCACCGGGGGTGTCTGGTCGGCGGCGCCCTGAGCCGCAGCGGTGGCAAGAACCGCGACGGCTCCGAGCGCCGCCAGCACGATGGGATAGCGTGGATGCATGGGTCAGCTCGAACCGGCCGCGGCGTCGCATATCCCGTCGCTCCAGGTCACCAGCATCTTCGGCTTACCCTTCGGCATGGCAAGAAGTCCTTCTGCTCAAAAACACAGGGATTGTCGAAGACGGGACCGATCGGGGCCATTGGGGTTTCCCCCGAGCATCTCGGCTGAAACCCCCAGCGTCAGGCCCGCCGGGAAATGGCACATGCGACATGCGCCCGGCCGAACAATCAAGGTGGAGGGAGGGACGCAATCCGGCCGATCCAGGATGCTCAGCCCGTATCAAGGCCGGATTGCGTCAGTTTGCCGGCAGCGGGCGATGTCAGGACCGCTGTCGACGGGGGGTGAAGGCGCTGGCGGACCGGCATTTCCGGCACTCCAGTCAGCAATCGTCAATTCCCGCTAAATGGCCCCGACGACGCCGGAATGGTATCGGGTATTGTACCGAGGGGGATTGCGCGCGAGTACGTTCAATTCCCTCGATATTCCGGGGCGGGTCGATGGACTTCGCCGCGCCCGGCAGGTTATTTGGCGCGCATTCCGTCGACGTTGATCGGAGAGAGCGCCTTGAGTTCGTCGAGCCCGGTGGCGCTTTTCTTGGCCCAGCTGGAGAAGAGCTGCTCGAACTCGGCGCCATTGGTGACGCTGTTGCGGATGTAGGGCTGGACGTCGTCGAGCGCGCGCCGGTCGACCGCGCGGCCCAAGATCGCGCCGGTCTGCGAGTCCCTCGCCTCCAGCACCAGCGTCGCGCTGCCGGCGTCCTTGGAGAAGGTCCAGGTCCTGCCTGCGGACATCGTGTCCGGAGACGTAACGTCGAGGTCGACCACCGCCGTGGCCAGCCGCAGCACGCCCGGCCCGTTCTGCTCGACGACCTGGTAGCCCGCTTTCTGGTAGGCTTCCACGAACAGCTTCTGGAAGCCGGTCTTCGCCTCGTCGAGAATCCGCTGGGCCTGCTCGTTCGAGATCCTGCCCGTCGCCGAAAGCGAGTCGTGATCACGTTCCCAGTTCTTGCGGAAGGCGATCTGCACCGGGTCGAGCATGACCTTCGTATAGGCCCGGAAGTCAGCGTTCGGCTGCAGGTAGACCGCTCCCATCTTCTTCGACGGCACGTGCAGCAGCCCGTCCCAGGTGTCCGGCGTCTTGGCCGAAAACGCAGGAGTGGCCGCCATCAGGAGCAGCGGGAGGACGATGGCCCTCGAAAGGACGGCGGGCATTCTGGTGCGCATGTTTCGGTCTCCTGTCCCAGGGTTCAGCTCGGCTGGGCTACGCGCCGGCGCGCGGCATGAACATCAGGAGCACCCCCGGCTTTTTCAGGAATAACCCGTAGGTCCGCCCACCCTGCGGACAGAGCCCCCGGAACCGGGGGTAAACCCCGATTCAGCAACGGCTCCGCCTGCCGCAGTCTGCTCCGCGCAACACTTAGCGGAGCAACCCATGAACCACCGCAAATCGACGCGTAGCGCATGGAACTTCATAGTCGCCGGCGCAGCAGGCGGCCTCGCCCTCCTAGCCTCTCCGGCAAGCGCCAGCGAAGGCGGCAGCACCATCTACCTGCTGGGATCGGGCGGACCGGCCGCGGCCGTCCTGCCTCCGGTGGAGGGCCTCTATGTCGACGATACGTTTTACTACTACGCCGGTGACATCTCGGCCGATCGAAGCCTGGTGGTGGGCGGCAACGTCGTCCTCGGGCTCGACGCCACGATCGTCGCGCAGTTCACGACGGCGCTGTGGGTGCCTTCGACCAACTTCCTCGGCGGAACCCTCGCGCTCGGCGGGACCGTTCCGCTCGCCGCGCCGATGGTCAAGGTCTTCGACGTGGTTACCGGCCCTGCCGGAGAGTTCTCGGCCTCGCGGCGCGACAGCACGCTGACGCTGGGCGATCCGTTGGTCAACGCATCGCTGGGCTGGACCTGGGACACGCTCCACATCGCCGCCAGCGGCTTCGTTAACATCCCCGTCGGCCACTACCGCGAGGACCAGCTGGCCAACATCTCGTTCCATCGCTGGGCAGCCGATGCCTCGCTGGCGGCGAGCCTGCACGATCCGAAATCCGGCTGGGACCTCAGCGCCAAGGCCGGCGTCACCTTCAACGGCAAGAACGACTACACCGACTATGACAGCGGCAACGACTTCCATCTCGAGGCGGCGGTCGAGAAGACCTTCTCCCCCAAGTTCTCGGCCGGCGTGCTGGGATATTACTACAACCAGATCAGCGGCGACAGCGGGCCCGGAGCGGTGCTCGGACCCAACGAGGGCGAGGTGGGCGCGCTGGGCGTGACGGCGGCCTACAACACCATACTGGGCCGCAGTCCTGCGTCGTTCCGGGTTCGCGTACTGAAGGAATTCAATGCCACGCGCAGGCTGGAGGGGACGTCCGCGATGGTCAGTGTTTCGCTGCCGCTGAAGATGAACCTGCCGCCGCACGCAGCCGAATAGCAGCGTCCGCCTAACCGCGCCCGGGCGAGCGCACCTTCGAGGAGAATACGGATGTCCAAGGTGGTGCGCATCATTCCAGCCCGTCTTGGCGTGCTGCTTCCCGCCTTCGCGATGGCGCTGCCCACGGCGGCAGCCGCGCAGGCGAACCACCTCGCGCAAGTGGCCAGCGACACCGTCGCCGTCACGGAAGCCACTGCGGACGCCGCAGCCGAGCCCGGCGACGACGATCCCGAGAAGCGCAAGAAAATGAAGCCGGACCTGCTCGTCGTGCCCATCCCCATGTCGAACCCCACGCTGGGGGCCGGTCTGACCTTGGCGGGCGTCCTGTTCTACAACCCCAACGGCTCGAAGCAGCCCTGGGTGAGCGGCGTCGGTGGATTCTACACCAGTAACAAGAGCTATGGCGGCGCCGCTTTCCACAGCATGGCGCTCGACGACGACAAGTTCCACGTGATGCTGCTGGGCGGCTATGCCAACGTCAACCTCAACTTCTACGGCATCGGCCCATCGGCCGGCGATCGCAACGTCTCGGTCAAGATGGTCGACAAGGGCATCATGGCGATGGCGCAGGGACAATACCGCCTCGCCGAGAACCTCTACGTGGGCGGGCGGTACCAGTTGCTGGACCTCAATTCCTCGATCAAGAACCCAAGTCCGCTGTTTCCCGACCTCAACATCCCCAAGCTAGAGTTGAAGAGCAAGATTTCCGGGATCGGACCGTCCATCACCTACGACAGCCGCGACAACCAGTTCGATCCCCGCACCGGCGTCAACGTCACGCTCGTCGGCATCTTCAATACCAAGGGCCTAGGCAGCGACTTCACCTACGAAAAGTGGCAACTGGCGGCGAACGGCTACTTCCCCGCC
>NZ_AKKE01000044.1 GCF_000281975.1 Novosphingobium sp. AP12
TGACTACAACGTCCGCTTTCCAACCCTTTCCGCCGTTCGGAGCCGCCGCGCCGACCCCCAGAAGCGGAAAGGCCGCGTTGCAGAGAATTTACCTGAGATCGGCCTTTCCGGACACGCGCGATAGCGGACAAGGATCATCTAAAGACATTTGTAAGATGTCCTTGTCATATCAGCGCTGTAGATATCAGGGGCGATCGTTCATGAGTTTGAAATCGAAGGCCGTCGTGCTGGTGATTGCCCTTGGTGCCCAGCCCGCGTTGGCTCAGCAAAGCCAGCCTGACGCCATGCTTATTGGCCAAGCAATTGATAGATGCATGGCCACTTATGCCGTGCGCCTCACCAAGACCGCCGCATCGGACGAAGAGATATACGCTGAGGCAACAAAGGGCTGCGGACCGCTGAACACAAGGTTTGTAGATTCTGTCAAAGCTTTAGTTCCCCCGGAGCAAGCAGCCGAACTTCTAAAACAAGCAGATAAGTTACAGAAGCCGAACTTCCTCAGCATGCTTACAAAAATTCGCAGCGATCGGGCAAAAAGAGAGGCCGGACTGAGCGGCCAATAGTACGCATCCGGTGAAAGCCCTCTGTCGCTGATCGGCTTGGCCTGAGAGGTTAGCCATGTGGCAAGCACTGAGATTTGCCGCATTCCTATGGAATGTGGAGTGGGTCAGGTGACGGTGTTTTCCGGCGCGCAGAGGCGGCGGTGGTGGAGTTTCTGCAGAGCCATAGGCGGTGTCCGCCGCCAGTCGCGCAGGCCAGACTCCGAACCGGTCCTGGACGCGATCGATCATCCGCCGTGCCGCAGTCAAATCAGCCTGACGCATCGCCGTGCTCGCTTCCACATCCATGATGACGGCGTTCCTCGGGTCGATCAGATAATTGGTGCAGTAGGCGAAGAACGCCTGACCGCCCTCGGCGCTGGTCCAGCGCGCGGCAGAGTCAGCAGGCGACAAGAACTTCGGAACGACAGGCGTCGCGGCACCAAACGCGGCGTCGTCGAGCATGGCCAGATATTCGTTCACAGCATGGTTGGTCGTCTCGGGCGGCAAGGGCTCGCCGCCACGAACTCCGCGCTGGCGATTAGCATCGACTGCGATCAGGCTCGCATCGACGGCAAAGCCTTCATCGCCGATCGAAGTGGAGGCCCTAGAGGGAAGTATGCAGATCGAGTGCTTCGATAACGTCGACCGGGCGATCCGCACCCATGGTGAAGGCGATACGATCCGGCTGATCTGCTAAGCCGCATTTCTACGGCTATCTCAATCGAATGCGGTCGAGCCGTTGCCTCACGACTGAACGGGGGGCAATCTGGAGGTGATCTGGCTGCTGGGCGGAGTGCGTCCTGATCTTCGAACAATCGCAGATTTTCGTCAGGCGAACTCGGCTGCGTTTAAGCCACTGTTCCGGTGCTTCGTGCTGCTGTGCCACCGCCGTAGATGAAATGCCTAATGTTCCACAAGGCATTGACGCTCCTGACTTTCATCCGGCGCCTCTGTTCTTCGTTGGCATCGCCCGCAATGGCGTGCTTTGCGCGCCATGCGGCACGATTTCACACACCCGGGTCTGACGAAAATCAGACCCGGGTGTGATTTTCAGAACGCCATACGCAGGCCCACGCGCGCGCTGGCGCGTTTATCGGCATCACCGGCTTCACCGCTCAATGAGCCGAACAGCGTCAAGCTTGAGGACACGACAACATCCGTCCCCATCGTCGCAGTGGCGAGGACGGGAGCGCGCGAGGCGCCGGTCGCCGCAAGGCCGAGGTCCCCACCGCCGAGAGCCGCAAGCGCGAAGGGAGCGCGGCCCTCCACCTGATAGCGCATTCCGACCGTGAGGAAGGGGCGCATCGCTGCACCGTCCTGCATGCCGCCCTTGAACGTAAGGCCACCGTCGACGAAGACCGCGTGGTCGCGTTCACGTGCCACTTCGAGGACATAGGGGCTGTCGCCGCCTTCCGCCACCTGATCGCGGGTGGTGCGGATTGCGATCAGACCGACAGTCGGTTGCACCGTCCAGCTACGGCTGAGCGGCATCGCGTACGTAAGGCTGAGGTCGCCGGTCCAGCCCGTCAGTTCATACGAACCCTTGGCCGGAGCGCCGAGCAGGCTACGCCGGGTATCGGCATTGCCGCCATCGTAGGCGACCGTCGCCTTGATGCCAAGCTTGCCGTTGCTCCAGCGGCCATGGGCGCCTGCGACCACGCCGTCGACTTCGGTGCGGGCGCCCAGCGCGGACAGCGTCTGCCGGCTGTTGAGATAGCCGACGAAGCCGCCGATCGACCAGTCGCTGCTGCCCCAGCCAATCCCGCCGAGGAAGCCATAGCTGTTGATCCGCGCGCGTGCTGCGCCCTGCGGGCCGCCTTCAAGCGTACGCGTATTGCCGAGCGTGCTTGCAAAGGTGAAGGCTCCAGGCGCGGCGCGGCGCGGGGCAAAGGCATCGCTGCGGCCGACATCTGCCAGTTCCAGCCCATGTTCCACGGCGATCTGGTCGGCAGAGGCATAAGCTTCCGGCGTCAGCTGCGCGAAGACGGTCTGGTTGGCGGTGCTGGAATTGGCCGCTAGTTCCGGAACCGCCGCCATGAACGCTGCAGAAGCCGTACCGCTGGTCATCAGGCCGTTCACATAGTCGATCGCGCCTCGGACCTGCGGCGTGAAGGCCGGATCGTTCATGAACGCGCCGAGCAGCGAAACCGAGTTCCCGTCCTGGACGAGAACGCCGAAAAGCGATCCCGAGCGGACGATGTTGGTAAAGCTGCCGGTGATGCTGTCCGCATCGATGAGGTCGAGCGACTGCCCGGGGTTCACGATGCCGCTGGCGCCGATCTGCAGCGTGGCGCCCGAGGCGATCGTGAGATTACCGTTGACGATCAGCTTGTCCGAAACCGCGGGCGTGATCTCGAAGATCGAGACCGAAGTGCCGGCCAGTGTGACATTGCCGTTGACCGTCATCGTGCCGGGCGAGGCGCCGGAGCTGAGCGTGCCGGCGACGGCGAGATCGCCGTTGACGGTGCCTGCGGAACCGAAGGTTGCCCCCTGCCCCACGGTGATCGTCGGGGCCGAGATCGTCGAGCCCGCCAGCCCGATCATGCGGCCGCCGGTAAGCCTCATGCTGCCGAAGGCGGCGCTGCCGCTGACGGTGGCGAGGCCGCCGCTCATGCGCAGCGCCTCGACGTCGGAAACCGCCGAGAATGCCGCCTGGCCACCGGCGATCTCGATGCTGTCGCTGCCCTCGCCGCCGTAGACGGTGCCTGCGAAAGTGCCGCCCGAAAGGCGCAGAATGTCGTCCCCAGCGCCAAGATCGATGGAACCCATCGTGCCGTTGTTGTCCACCAGATCGTTCCCACCACCCAGCATCACGCCGCCCACGATCGTGCCCATGTTGCGGAGCACGGCGGGGAAGGCATCGGTAGCCAGAATGGCCAGAGCGCCCTCGCCGCTGGCCTCGATCCGGCCGTGGTTTTCGAGGTTGAACGTGGTGCCCAGCGAATGGATCGCAACGGCGTCCTTGCCCGAAGCCGTGATTGTCCCGCCTGCCGCGTTGACGATCATGGCGGTTACCGTACCCAGCGGCGGAGCAGGGATGGGGCTGTAGTCGGGAACGGCAAGGCCGAGGCCGACTGCGATCGCGCTCTCTCCGTTCGCGCTGATGATGCTGCTGTTGGTGAGCGCCAGAGCGGCGGGCGCGCTGGCATCGATTGATCCTCCCAGCATTTGCAGCGCCGCGCCGGCGCCTTCATTTGCGATCGTGCCGCTGTTGGTCACGCTGATGGTACCCGGCGTGCCTTCCTGCGAGGCAACGGCATAGGCCTGGAAGCCGCCTGCGATCGTGCCGCTATTGGCGACGTCGATGGCGTATCCGGTCAGCGATGAGAAGTACTCTTCGAGTTGGCTGGCGATTACGGTGCCGCTGTTTTCAAAGGCAATATCGCCCCAGTTCCAGACCATCACGGGGGTATCGGCGAGCTCTGCCGAGCCGATCGTGCCGGTGTTGACCAGATGGGCCACGGAACCGCTCACGCCGCCCGCCACGGACCCATGGTTGACGAGCGTCCCAAGCGTCTGGCGCAGGATATAAGCCTGTCCGGTATAGGCATCGCCGCCCATGATCAGCGCGCCGGAGAGGTCCAACGCGTTGACGACGGTGCCATCGCCCGCGGCGTGGAGATCGGTGAACGCGGCATCGAGGCTGGTGACGGTGGCCATCGTATCGACGCCCAGCGCCGCGACCATCGCGTCTTCGAAGCCGGTTCCAGGCGCGGCCCCAACGGCCACCGAGCCGCTGCTGGTCAGTGCGATGCCGTATGTGTCACGCCCGAGGCCCGCGTCGATAGTGCCGCTTACGCCGGCGTCCGTTCCGTTCTGAAGGAACAGGTCGTTGCCGCTGCCCAGCGTCAGGTCGCCGATCAGCGTCCCGCCGTTGGCGTAATAGGCGCTGCCGTAGCCCCCCCAGTACCCGAGATCGACATTGCCAAGGATGAGGCCCGCATTGCTCACCGATCCGCCGCTCATGGAGATCGCTGTCCCGGCGCCGCCCGAGATCGTGCCGCCGGCCAGATTGGTGACTTGCGAGGCTGACGTGATCGCGGTGTTTGCGGTGCTGGCGATCGTGCCGGAATTAACGACCGTGGTCCCCGAATTTCCCGAGATCGCGCTGCTCGCAGTCTGGATTGTGCCGCTATTAGTGACGCTGTAGGCGTTATAAATGCCATAGGAAGCCCCTAGGCCAGTCTGCTCGATCGTGCCCGTGTTCACCACGGTATTGACGTTGTAGGCACCGTAGCTGCCATCCAGCGTGATGCGTCCGTTGTTGACCAGCGTATTACCGTACGTGACGGCGGCATTGTACGAAGTTCCGCCGTTGGTCGCGCTGGAGGCGGCGTTGATCGTGCCGTCGTTGTACAGAGTGTCGTTCGTAGTGAGGCTTGCGACCCCGAAGCCGCCGCCCCAGTAATTATTGATAGTCCCCGAAATCGTGCCGCGGTTGACGATCGTCAGTAAGTCCGGATTAACGAGCGTCGAGTTATCGGGCCTCGCCGCCCAAACCACGCTCAAAGCGGTCTGATTGGTGGCCTGGATATCGGCGGTCAAATCCACTGTACCGGTACCGGCAAGGACCAGCGGCAGGGTTTGCGGCGCGTCTGCGGTCAGCATCAGTTTCGCGCCGCCGACCAGTTCGTAGCCGGTCGTGGCGAAGGGGCCGACGGCGCCGATTACCGCGCTTGCCTCGCCCGAGACGCGGTAGCGCAGCAGGCCGCCCGTGGTGGTCACCGTGCCGTTGATGCCGGCGAACTGGCCGGAGCCGGTGTTGACCAGGTCGGTTACCAGCGTATCGCCTTTGCCCAGCGTCAGGTTGCCATTGAGGACGCCGCTGGTGAGCGCGACGTAGAAGTTGGTATTGCTGTAGTACCCGTCATCGCGGGGAGAAACGAAGGTCACGTCCCCGTTGATCGTGCCGGCATTGAAGACTCTGGCATTGTACGTGCTGGTCGATCCGTAAGGATCCTTGCCGGTGATCGCCCAGGCGCCGCCTTCGATCACCCCGCCCGCCAGATTGTTCAGCACGCCGTAGTTGCTGAGGCCCACGGCGGTGCCGGTGGCGCTGGTGGAGATGATGCCGCTGTTATTCAGGACATAGCCGATCACGGCGCCGTAAGTCGCGCCTTCGATCGTGCCGCTGTTGGTGGCGGTGTAGTATGTGTCGCCGTTCAGCTCGACGCCGATGCCGCCGGTCGAGCGGATCGTGCCGCTGTTGGTCAGCCCTTCGCCGAACATATAAAGCCCGGTGCCGGCGGCGGTGATCGTGCCGGAATTGACGACGCCGCCGTCCATGTTGACGCCGGAGCCGCTGGACGTGATCGTGCCGCTGTTGGTCAGCGTGCCTTGGAAGCGCATGTCGATAGCATAAAGGTAGCTGTCCGCCCCCATGTCCGCATCGATGGAGCCAATATTGGTGAGGCTGGGGGTGCCGGATGGGGGATAAGGCACGACGAAGACCTGACCCTGCGTCGTGATCGCCGCTTCGTTCACGATCGTACCGTTACCATCGATCTCGATCGTGCCGGGAGCGACGAAGCCATCGGCCAGCGTAAGCGTGACGCCCTTTGCGGGAGTGAGCCGCAGGCGCTGGAACCCAGTTGGCAGCGTGATCGCAGTGGAGACGGTCAGGTCCGCGTCGGTCGCCAGGACGAGGGAGTTGGTGCCAAGGCCGGCGTCGATCGTGCCGGTGATTCCGGTCACCAGCGTCTCCGAGCCATCGTAGCGACCGTAGACGAGGTCGTTGCCGTTGCCGAGCAGGGCGTTGCCCTCGATCGTGCCCTGCGTAGAGTCGATCACGTTGGAACCATAGTAAGCGTAGGTAGGCTGGATCACGATATCGCCTATGATCGTGCCGCTGTTGGTCAGTTTCAGGTATGTGGTGGAAATCGCCGTACTGCCTGCGGTGGAGATGGTCCCGCCAGCTTGATTAACGATCTCCAGTCCACGCTCGCTCTGAATGGCGGCCCCGGTTCCGGTGTTGGCGATGGTGCCACTGTTGGTCAGCGGATTGAACGGCGTGGACAGATTGGCGATCGTCGCTGCCGTGGAGGCGGAGCGGATCGTGCCGCTGTTGG
>NZ_AKKE01000045.1 GCF_000281975.1 Novosphingobium sp. AP12
CAATGTCTAGGGCCGTTGGTATCAGGTGTCGCGGCTTCGAGGGGTTTCACGCGATGCTTGTCAATATTTAGGCCCTGCGCGTCATGGCTGCGCTGCTGGTCGCAATCGTCCACCTCGAGGTGCTGGGCGCGGCGCTCGGCCAGGGAGGCGCTTTTTTCGATCTGTTCGCAGTGGGTGTCGACCTCTTTTTCGTGATCAACGGCTTCATCATGATGCACACCCACGTCGCGAGGGTCGGTTTCCTCGGGGCGTTTTTTAGCCAGCAGAGTGATCTCGCATCGCGCCGCTCTACTGGCTGCTGATCCTGGCGGTCTTCACTCTGGCGCTGGCCGATCCCGTGCTGCTTGGCGGCACGCGCGCGGATTTTGACGCGCTGCAGCGTTCGCTCGCCTTCGTGCCGCACCTGCCAGCCGATGGCACCGTGCGGCCAGTCCTGTTCTTAGGGTGGTCGCTGAATCTGGAGATAGCGTTCTACCTGCTTTTTGCGTCGGCGTTGGCGATATCGGACGTGGGCAAGCGGGTGGCTCTGGGCATTGCACTGCTGGCCTTAACAGTCGCGCTTGGAATAGCGTTGCATGGTGCCCTGCCGCCGGAGTTGCAGTTCCTCACGCAGCGAATTCTGCGCAAATTTGCTGCGTGAATGGGGATTGGTTGGCTTTATCCGCGCCTCCCCGTGTCGCGGGCCTTGGCGCGATGTGCCGCCGCAGCCGGAGGGCTTGCGCTCGTCGCGCTGGTCGCGGGCGCGCGGTGGCCGCTGCCGGGCGGCAGGCGGCTTTCGCTCCCGCCAGCAGCAATCCTGGTGCTGGCGGCCATCTTGCCGAAAAAGGGGGGATCGCGATTCGCTGGCGCCCGCTTCAGCGAATCGCCACGCCGACACTCGCCCCTTGGCAGCCGACGGGCTGGTCGCTTTTGAGGTATGACCGCCATGGAGGCGTGCTCACGGTATGGACTTCATGGCTGCCACTTCGGCCGGACTGCATCGCCTTGCGAACGCACGCCATTCCCGCTCCGCTGATCTCTCGTGTTGATGGACGCTGGTGACCTGCTTGTGAGTTGGCTATTTCGAAAGGCAACCACGCGACGCGGACGCTCATGCGCTTTCTCGCCGCATAGCATGATTCAGCGCGAAGTTTCTGCCAATCGCCGCTCGTCTTCGCGGTCGATCGCCAGCAGAGACACATACTTGCTCTCCGACATCATGACGGCTGAGAACAAGCTCACCGCGCCGGCCACGAGGATATAGCACGCGATGGGCAGCCAGTCGTCGTATTCGCGAAGCAGCGCCGTTCCGATGAGGGGGGCCCAGGATCCGGCAAAGATTGCCGTGACCTGGTAGCCAAGCGAGACGCCGGAATAACGCATGCGCGTCGGAAACATCTCGGCCATGATCGCTGGCTGGGCCGCATACATCAGGGCGTGCACGATCATGCCCAGGAAGATCGAGCAGAGGATGACGAGCAGGCTGCCGGTCCCGAACATGGGAAAGGCCACGAATGGCCACACCATGGTGAGCGCAGCGCCTGTGATGTAGATTGGGCGGCGCCCAATCCTGTCGGCCAACGCGCCGAACAACGGAATAACCACGGCGTGCAGGATGTGCGCGCAGAAAAGAAGGGTCAGGATACTCGTGGTCCGAACGCCGATATGCGCGAGGTAGGTTATCGAGAAGGTCACGACCATGTAGTAGAGGATGTTCTCTCCCACGCGCAGTCCCATCGCGGTGAAAACGCCGCGGGGATAGCGGCGGAACACTTCGACAAGGCCGTAGCCGGCGTGCGCGCGCTCCTCCGCCTCTGCCTTGGCTGCTTCAAAGATCGGCGAGTCCGTTACCTGGGTCCGGATGTAGTATCCGATGCCGACGATCACGGCCGAAAGCCAGAAGCCGATACGCCAGCCCCACGCCAGGAACTCCGCGTCGGAAAGGGTCGCGGACAGCACCAGCAGTACGATCGTAGCCAGCAGGTTGCCCAGCGGTACTCCGGCCTGCGGAAAACTGCCCCAGAATGCTCGGCTGCGGTTCGGGCTATGCTCTGCCACAAGCAGGACCGCGCCGCCCCATTCGCCTCCCAGTGCGAAGCCCTGAACGAAGCGGAGCGTCACCAGCAGGACCGGCGCCCAGTAGCCGATACCGGAGAAGGTCGGCAGACACCCCATCAGGAACGTGGAACACCCGATAAGCATGAGGCTGAACTGGAGCAGCGACTTTCGCCCGATCTTGTCTCCGATATGCCCGAAAACAATGCCCCCAAGCGGCCGGGCGATGAAGCCCACAGCATAAGTCGCAAAAGCGGCGATGACGCCGTCGAGCTCGTTGCCAGTCGCCGGAAAGAACAGTTTACCGAAGATCAGTGTAGCCGCGGTCCCGTAAAGGAAGAACTCGTACCACTCGACGATGGTCCCGGCCATCGAAGCGCCAACCACCTTCCGCAGATAGGGGAGATCGGCGGTGTGCTCGTGATCCATTGCTTCCACATCCTAACCCTTCGACGCTGGCGGCGCAGGGACATGTTGCAGCGCATTCAACGCGACTCAAGTCGCTAGAAGGATAGGGGGGATTGGTTTGACAGTGATAGCGCCCCGCCGGTTTCGGATTGGAGTAGGTCTTCGGTGGGCCGGAATGTCACTCGCGTTGCTGTCGGATCAGAAGGAAGGATAGCGCCAGGCAGTAATCCGGCGAATCTCGTACTTGCCCGGAAATTTGGTTGTCTGGTCGGCGTATCGGCCCCAGGCGCCGGCCACCGCAAGGTTGGCGATCAGATAGGCATCCCGCTCATTCCGCGCAGCAACCGTCGGCGCGGTTGCGACAGGTTGGCGATCGACGAACCAGGTCAATTCCTGAGGGCCCCACAAAAGCCCATATCGATGGTGGCCGCCGAAGCGTCGAACTGGAGGCGTACTCGTTTCGTCTGCTTCCGTTGGACCGCGATCACCGTACAGAAGATCGTGCGTGGATCGCCCTGTCTGTTGATTGCACTAAGAAGTGACCCGGGGGGCGTATAAATTTCCATTGAGAATTGACCCATGTTTTACTCGCCTCCGGCTGCCAGACGGAGGGTCGTGGAGTGATCGACATGGACTTACTCAGTGTGATCCGCCGGTGGCATTTCCGGCAGGAGATTTCCATTCGGGAGTTCAAGCGCCGGACTGGCCTATCTCGTAACACCATCCGTAAATATCTGCGTTCTGATGCGCTTAAGCCCAGCTTCAAGGTTCCGGTCCGGCCGAGCAAACTCGCCCCATTTGCCGAGAAGCTGACGGCTTGGCTGCGGGTGGAATCCAAGAAATCACACAAACAGAAGCGGATCTTTAAGCAGTTGTACGTTGATCTGGTGAAGCTGGGTTACGATGGCTCTTATAACCGGGTGGCCGCCTTTGCCCGGCGGTGGCGGACCGAGCTTCAGCGATGTGCTGATAGTCGTACCGTGTCTCGACGAAGAAGCACATCTACCGGCCCTATTGGTAGGGTTACTGCGCAATGCGGGGGGCGCGCTCGTGGTCGTGGCGGATGGCGGCAGCAAGGACGGCAGCCGCGCGATCGTCACCGACCTGAGCAGGAATCACGCAAACCTGGTTCTGCTCGACAACCCCCGCCGTATTCAGAGCGCAGCATTGAACCTCGCTGCACGTCGTTTCGGCATAGGCCACAAGTGGCTGCTACGCATCGACGCGCATGCGGAATATCCCGATCATTTCGTCGATCGTCTGTGCCAAGCTGCGAGGGAGACAAGCGCGACTTCCGTAGTGGTACCCATGGTCACGAGCGGGCACACCTGCTTCCAGAAGGCTGCGGCGGCGGCGCAGAATTCGGTCCTGGGCACGGGCGGTGCGCCGCACCGGCACATGGGCTCTGCACAGTGGGTGGACCATGGACACCACGCCCTTTTCGACCTGCGTCTATTCATGGCCGTCGGCGGGTATGACGAGCATTTTGCCGCCAACGAGGACGCTGAACTTGACCGCAGGCTGATTGCAGCAGGTGGGCGGATATGGCTGGAGCCACGAGCTGCGATATTTTATTTCCCTCGCAAATCGATAGGTTCGCTATTTCGCCAGTACCATAACTATGGGAAAGGCCGTGCGCGCAACCTCAAGCGTCATCCGGCACCCATCAAGGTACGTCAGCTACTCCCGTTGGGGATCATTCCCGCTATGCTTGCAGGCTTGGCAGGCATTTCGCTGGCACCGCTGCATCCCGAGGCGCTCCTGCTCGTATCGCCGGTCCTTTGCTGGATGGTCGGCGCGTTGGGCATCGGGCTGCTATTGGGTTGTCGCGCAAGATCGATGTGCGGCGCGGGAGCCGGCATCGCCGCCGTGACGATGCATGCGGCATGGTCGTTGGGCTTCATCGGAGAGGCTCTGTCCAGAAGCCCGTTGCCGGCGGGGCCTCGCTCATTTTGCTTCGACTTTGACGATCTTCCGGCCAGCGATGTGTCCGAGATGCCTGAGGAGATGCCGTTGCGATCTGAAATGCAGCTGGCGCTGCAGGCGTTCTGACGGGCTGACTGTTTATCGTGGGCCGCCTCGCCGTCCTGGCCTCGGTTCCTGGCTGCGTAGGTCAACCCGTCACACCGCGTTACGACGACGCGGCAGTCGAGGCGTGGACGGACTTGCCAAGTCGGGCTGCTGCGCTGCACAAGGCCGTTTCAATGCGCATTGCCATTATCGACGAAAGCGCTGCACGCGCCTCGATCATCCAGGAGGGTCTTGCGACTCTGGAAGACTGCGAGCTTTTTGTGGTGACCGATCGGCGTGGGCTGTTGGCCCGCGTCGCGGGTTTCGATCCTGACATCGTGTTGATGGATCTGGGCAATCCGTCTCGGGACGTGCTGGAAGAATACTTCGCGGTCAGCCGAGCTTTGCAGCGACCGATCGCCATGTTCGTCGACGAGTCGGACGACGAGTCGATCATCGCCTCCGTCGATGCCGGCGTCTCCAGTTACGTCGTGGATGGCCTTGCACCGAACAGGATCCGCCCGATTCTCGATCTCGCGGTTACGCGCTTCAATGCATTCTCCAGGCTGCAGCGGGATCTGGCTGAAGCCAAGGGGCAACTCGCCGAGCGCGACGCCGTCGACAAGGCGAAGCGCATTCTGATGGACACTCGCGGATTGCCCGAGCCCAAGGCCTATGCGGAAATGCGCAAGGCGGCGATGAACCAAGGCAAGCGTATCGTCGACATTGCCGAGGCGATCGTGACTGCGCACAAGCTTATGGGAGGCGCATGATGTGCACCGCCCATCCCGGGAGAGTACTCGCGTGACGAGCGAACTGACGATTGGCTTCCTGCCGCTGGTAGATGCCTGCCTGCCCATCCTGGCGCACGAGCATGGATTTGCCGAAGAGGCAGGTGTTTCCCTGCGGCTCGTCAAGGACATGAGTTGGGCGACGGTGCTCGACCGATTGCTCTACGGTCACAGCGATGCCGCGCATCTCGTGGTGCCGCTGGCGATTGCGACCACTCTGGGGCGGGGGAGGCCGGCGCAGCCGCTGGCGGTCCCGTTCGTACTGGGGCTCAACGGCAACGCGGTCACCCTGCGGCCTCAACTGGCGCAGCGAGTAAGGCCGGAAGGGCGCATCGGTGAGCCAGCGCAGGTAGGGGCTGGGCTTCGCAAGATCGTGCAGGAACGGCTCGCGGCGGGAAACCCACTGCGGTTCGGCGTCGTCCATCGCTATTCCAGCCACAACTACATGCTGCGCTACTGGCTCGCTGCGTGCGGCATCCAGCCGGATCGCGACGTCGAGATCACGACGGTGGCGCCGCCGTTCTGCGCCGATGCGCTGGCGCAGGGCGATGTCGATGGCATCTGCGTGGGCGAGCCGTGGAACAGCGTCGCGGTGGAGCAGGGGGCGGGTGAGATCGTGCTTTCCACTGCGCAGATATGGCGGCGCGGCGTCGAGAAGGTGCTGGCGATGCGCGAGCCCGTGCTCGACGAGAAGCGCGATGCGGTTGAGGCGTTGATCCGCGCGCTCTGCCGGGCGGGAGCGCATTTCGTGGATCCTGCGAACTGGGAGCAGAACGCGGCGATCCTCGCACGGCCGGAGTATCTCGACGGGTCCGCTGAACTGATCCGGCGGGCGATTTCTGACCAGTTGCTGATCGCGCGCGGCGGGGCGCTGATCCATTATCCGGACTTCATGTTCCAGTATCGAGAGGCGGCGAACTTCCCGTGGGTCAGCCAGGCGGAGTGGCTCTACACGCAGATGGTGCGCTGGGATTCGCTGCAATTCGACGCCGGCGATGCGGCGAAGGCGGCGCGGGTGTTCCGGCCCGACGTCTACCGCGCCGCGCTGCTGGGAACCGGGGAGCCGCTGCCCGGCGCCAGCTCCAAGGTTGAGGGCAGCCTTGCCGCGCGGACCGTGGTGGGGACGCAGCAGGGTGCCATGATGCTGGAAGCGAACAGTTTCTTCGACGGCAAGGTGTTCGATCCGCATCACATCGAGGGCTATCTTGCAGGGCTGCCGTAAGACGCCGCGGGTGACTGGAATTTAATCGCAGGCCATTTCGCCGCCGCTTCGGGCTGGGGGTTTGTTGATGAAATACATGCGCGTGCGATCTTCCTTGTAGGCCGGGGCAGAGGCGATTCCGACGATGTGAAAGAACCCTGCGCGAAGGTAGCATCGCCTGGCGGTGTAGGAAAATCGGTTGGCGACCTCGTCGCCCGTCCGCCGACCGGCATCGCCTGAGGAGTAGCCGAAGCGAAGGCGACGAATTTAGAACGGCCGAATTTTTCCGTTTCTTCTCCGCACTTGCGGGCTTCCGGGTAAGCATCGGAAAGGCGCGAAACGTGCTGCGCTGCAAAAAAGCGCTTTACGCCAAGTCGGCGAATCGCTTACATGTCGGGCAAGCAGAACGGTCGGCTCCCAAGGAAGGGAACCCTCAAGCACCGTTCCGTGGCTTTCAAGAACAGTGGCAACGTGGCCGCCCGATGTAGTCCAACCGGACTTTACGTCGAGGCGGCTTTTTCGCGTTTTGCCGTCAGGCGGGGTTGGTTTCGATGCGCAAGGTTCGGGGGAACGGTTTCACGCGGCAGGCGGCGGCGGTCGCACTCATGGCAGGCGCCGCGCTGGCAGGCTGCGGCAAGAGCGACGCACCGACGGAGGCTGCCAAGGTCGTCGCCGGCGGGGTGGAAAAGCCTTCGCTCAAGCTGGGCTTCATCAAGCTGACCGACATGGCGCCCCTCGCCATCGCCAAGGAAAAGGGCTTCTTCGCCGAGGAGGGCCTCAACGTCATGCTGGAGCCGCAGGCCAACTGGAAGGTCCTGCTCGACGGCGTGATCGGCGCACAGCTCGACGGCGCGCACATGCTGGCAGGGCAGCCGATCGCGGCGACACTGGGGCTGGGCACCAAGGCGGAGATGATCGCGCCGATCAGCCTCGACCTCAACGGCAACGCGATCACGCTGTCGAACCGCGTCTGGAGCCTGATCGAACCCACTTTGCCCAAGGGCGCCGACGGCGAGCCGGTCCATCCGATTTCGGCATCGGTGCTGCAGCCGGTCGTCCAGAAATTCCGGCAGGAGGGCAAGCCCTTCAAGATGGGCATGGTCTTCCCGGTTTCCACGCACAACTACGAGCTGCGCTACTGGCTCGCGGCGGGCGGCCTCAACCCGGGCTACTACCTGCCCGGCGACGTCGGCGGCACTACCAGCGCGGACGTCCAGCTTTCGGTGACGCCGCCGCCGCAGATGCCCGCGACGCTCGAGGCCGGCACGATCGAGGGCTACAGTGTCGGCGAGCCGTGGAGCCAGGCGGCGGTGAAGAAGAAGATCGGCGTCCCGGTCATCACCGACGACCAGATCTGGCACGACAATCCGGAGAAGGTCCTCGGCCTGCGCAAGGATTTCGCCGACAAGTACCCCGGCACCACCGCCGCGCTGCTGCGCGCGATCATCAAGGCGCAGCAATGGCTCGATGCGGACGGCGGCAGAAACCGCGCCGAAGCGGTGCAGATCCTGAGCCGGTCGAACTACGTCGGTGCCGATGCCGACGTGATCGCCGCGTCGATGACGGGCAAGTTCACATTCGGCCCCGGCGACACGCGCGATGCGGCCGGTTTCAACGTATTCTTCGACAGGTTCGCCGGCTACCCGTTCTACTCCGATGCGATCTGGACGATGACGCAGATGCGCCGCTGGGGTCAGCTTTCGGTGGATCACGACGACGCCTGGTACGCCGCGCAGGCCAGGGCGGTCTATCGCCCCGACCTCTACCTCGCTGCGGCGAAGGCACTGGCCGACCGCAAGGTCATCCCGGCCGCAGCGATCCCGCAGACCGACGGTTTCAAGCCGCTCGATACCGGGTTCATCGATCATGTGCCCTACGATGGGCACAAGCCCAACGCCTATATCCAGTCGCTCAGGATCGGCCTGAAGCAGGGCCAGAAGGTCACCGCTTCGGGCGTGACCGGCTACTGATCCGACCTCCCGAGGAGAATTTCGATGGCAACCGCTTTCGCTGATATCGAGCCGGTCGGACAGGCCGCCCCGGAGACGACAATGACCGCTTTGCGCAAGGCTCCCGCCGTTGCCGTGCCGGGCACGCTGCAACTCGCGCTCGCCCGCCACGCCAGGGCGCTGCTGGCGCCGCTGCTGGGCATCGCCGCGTTCCTCGGCCTCTGGGCGGCGCTGGCGCCGATGGTCCAGACCTCGCTCGGCGCGCTGCCGGGGCCGGTGGAAGTCGCCGCGCAGGGCGGGGCTCTGTTCGAGGAATGGCAGGCTTCGAACGAGGCGAAAGTGCAGTTCTACGCCGACCAGGACGCGCGCATCGCCGCCGGCACGCAGGCCGCCGCGTTCGACTATTCGGGCTCGCCCACCTTCGTCGACCAGGTCTTCACTTCGCTGGAGACGGTGGCGCTGGGCTTCGTGCTGGCGACGATCTGCGCGGTGCCGATCGGTCTGGCCGCCGGCCTCTCGCCCCTGTTCAACGCCGCGATCAATCCGCTGGTGCAGATCATGAAGCCGGTCAGCCCGCTCGCCTGGTTGCCGATCGTGACCATGGTGGTGTCCGCGACCGTGACCAGCGCCGATCCGGTGCTGGCCAAGAGCTTCGTGATCTCGGCGATCGTGGTGATGCTGTGCTCGCTCTGGCCGACGCTCATCAACACGGCGATCGGCGCGGCCTCGATCGACAAGGACCTGTTGAACGTGGGCCGTGTGCTCCGGCTGGGCGCGTTCCAGAAGCTGACGCGCCTCGTGCTGCCGAGCGCGCTGCCCTTCATCTTCACCGGGATGCGCCTGTCGCTGGGGGTGGGCTGGATGGTGCTGATCGCCGCCGAAATGCTCGCGCAGAACCCGGGCCTCGGCAAGTTCGTGTGGGACGAGTTCCAGAACGGATCGAGCCAGTCGCTGGCGCGGATCATGTTCGCGGTCGTCGTCATCGGCCTGATCGGCTTCCTGCTCGACCGCGTGATGATGAGCCTCCAGGCGCTCGTCAGCCGCAACCGCACCGTCTGATCGAAGGAGCACGCGACAATGGCCACGATCCTCTCGCTGCAGGGCGTCACAAAGGACTACATCGGCAAGTCGGGCGAAGTCAGCCGCGTGCTGGGCGGCGTCGATCTCGACGTGGAGGACGGCGAGTTCATCGCCATCCTCGGCTTCTCGGGCGCGGGCAAGACCACGCTGATCTCGGCCATTGCCGGGCTGATCGAGCCCGATGCGGGCGCGATAATGCTGCGCGGCGAGCAGGTGAAGGGACCGGGCAAGGACCGGGGGCTGGTGTTCCAGTCGTACTCGCTCTTCCCGTGGCTGAGCGTGGAGAAGAACGTCGCGCTGGCGGTGGACGCGGTGCATGCCGAGCGTTCGAAGGCGGAGCGCGCTGCGCTGGTGCGGCAGAAGGTGGAACTCGTTGGCCTCGGCCATGCGATGGACCGCAAGCCTTCGCAGCTTTCGGGCGGGATGCGGCAGCGCGTGGCGGTGGCGCGCGCGCTCGCCATGGAGCCGGAAATCCTGCTGCTGGACGAACCGCTCTCCGCGCTCGACGCGCTGACCCGCGCGAAGTTGCAGGACGAGATCGAGCGCATCCGCAAGGAGGAGCGGCGCACCATCATCCTCGTCACCAACGACGTCGACGAGGCGCTGCTGCTGGCCGACCGCGTGGCGGTGCTGACCCCAGCGCCCGCCGCGACGATCGGGCGGCTGTTCACCGTCGACGTACCGCGCCCGCGCGACCGCGAGGCGGTGAACGACGACGCGCACTTCCAGGCGCTGCGCAAGGATATCGTCGAATATCTCGGCGCGCTGAACGAGCGGGGGGCGGGCGCCGGTGAGGCCGCGGTGGCGCTTCCGGTCGTCGCGCCGATCGACCTGTTTGCCGGGCGGCAGGAGATCGAACTGCCGGCAGCCTATGTCGCGGCGGGCAGCTCGGCGGTCGAGCGGCGATATCTCGAGTTCTTCCGGCTGCACAAGGTCTATCCGTCGCCGAAGGGGCCTCTCACCGTGGTCGAGGACTTCAACCTGTTGATGGGCAAGGGCGAATTCGTCTCGCTTATCGGCCACTCGGGCTGCGGCAAGTCGACCGTGCTGACGATGGCGGCGGGGCTCAACGCGATCAGCGCGGGCGGCATCGTCCTAGACAACCGCGAGATCGACGCCGCCGGGCCGGACAAGGCAGTGGTGTTCCAGGCGCCGAGCCTGATGCCCTGGCTCACCGCGCGGCAGAACGTGGCGCTGGGCGTCGAGCGGGTCTACCCCCACGCCAGCAAGGCCGAGCGGCGCGATATCGTCGACTATTACCTCGGCCGCGTCGGCCTCGGCGGCGCGATGGACAAGATGGCGGCGGAGATGTCGAACGGCATGCGCCAGCGCGTCGGCATCGCCCGGGCCTTCGCGCTTTCGCCCCGCCTGCTGCTGCTCGACGAGCCTTTCGGCATGCTCGACAGCCTGACGCGCTGGGACCTGCAGGACGTGCTGGTCGAAACCTGGAACCGCACCAAGGTCACCGCGATCATGGTCACGCACGACGTGGACGAGGCGATCCTGCTCGCCGACCGCGTGGTGATGATGACAAACGGGCCCAACGCCACGATCGGCAAGGTGCTCAAGGTGGATCTGCCGCGCCCGCGCGATCGCAAGGCGCTGCTCGATGATCCGAAGTTCTACCAGTACCGGCAGGAGGTGCTGCACTTCCTCGCCGAGTACGACCACGGGCCGGCGGCGAAGGCGGCCTGAGTTACGAATGCGTTGAAGGGCTGGCAATGCGCGCGCTCGTGAGGGGCGGCGGCGGGCAAGGGCGTCCGTCGATCGACGCGCGACGTGAACACGGCGGGCAATGGCGTCTGTCTTCGATCCAGTTTCGGAGGGCACACCCATGAAGACCGCGATTTCGCTTGCAGCATTGTCCGCAGCAATCACCGCCACCCCCGTCCTTGCCGCGCCCGGTGCGCCGGTGCGGGTCAGCGACGACCTGACCATCGACCCGATCGTCGATGCCCGTCTGCGCTGGGAATCGGTCGACCAACCGGGCGCCGACCGCGATGCCGATGCCGTCACCCTGCGCGTCCGCGCCGGGGCCGAGGTCAAGCTGAACAATCTCTTGCTGCTGGCCGAGGGCGAGGGCGTGCTCGCACTGGCGGACGGGTACAACGCCTTCCCCTTTGCCAACGGCACGAGCGGCCAGTACCGGCCGGCCCGCTCCGTGGTCCCCGATCCCGAGACGGTCGGCCTCAACCGGTTGCAGATCGCCTACAAGGTCAAGGGCACGGGCGTCACCGTGGGCCGCCAGCGCATCAACCTCGACGACCAGCGCTGGGTCGGCTCGGTCGGCTGGCGGCAGGACGAGCAGACCTTCGACGCGGTGCGCGGCGAGGCCAGGATCGGCCCCGTGGCGCTCGACGCGACGTGGAGCTGGGACCAGCGGACGATCTTTGGATCGGAATCCGGGCCTCGCCAGTCTTACGACGGCAACTTCTTCTTCGGCGGCGCGGAATTGAAGGCCGGGCCGCTGGCCCTGAAGGGCTTCGCCTATCTCCTCGACTACGATGACCCGCTGCAGGTCGCCAGTTCCAGCAAGACTTATGGCGCGCGCGCTACCGGCGCTTTTCCGCTGGGCAAGTCCGCAAAGCTGGACCTGACCGCCTCCTACGCCCGCCAGTCCGACTGGAAGACCACGGCGAAAGACTACGCCGCAGACTACATCGCGGGCGAAGCTGGCCTGACGGTCGGGGGCCTGCGCCTCGCCGGGGGATACGAGAAGCTGGGCGCCGACAACGGCTTCGCGCTCCAGACCCCGCTGGCCACGCTGCACAAGTTCAACGGCACCGCCGACGTTTTCCTGACCACGCCCGCGCAGGGCCTGCAGGACGCCTACGCCAGCGCGACATACAAGCTGGGCGACTTCGGCGCACTCAAGAGCGTCGCCGCCAACGTCACCTGGCACCAGTTCGACAGTGACGTGGGCAACATCGAATACGGCAGCGAATGGGACGCGCAGGTCACCTTCAGGCTCAGCCAGTTCGCCGTGCTCGCCAAGTACGCGCGCTATGATGCGGTTTCCTTGCCCGCCACGGGGGACGTGGAGAAGTTCTGGCTCAGCCTCGAAATCGCATACTGACCGGATCGGACACCTTTACTTGTTGCACCGCAAAAACTCGCTTGCCGCAACCATACCGAATCAGGTACACATCGATCAGCGATAGAGCGCTCGTCCACCGCCGGACGAACCAGCGCCTCGCATCACATGACAGAACGCGTGGCAATGAAGCCGCCCGTACCTCTTCCTTCCGGGACAGGCACGAGGCGGTTTTTTTGCGTGCGCGTTGCGGATGGAGACGTGACGTGAATGCACCCGTGAACTTCGAGAGGGACAGCTTCCCCGGCAGCGGCAGGGAACGGCTGGTGGTGATCGGCAACGGCATGGCGGGCTGCCGCGCGGTGGAGGAAATCCTCGCCCGCGACCCGCTCCGCTTCGACGTCACGATCTTCGGCGCCGAGCCGCGCGTGAACTACAACCGCATCATGCTCTCGCCGGTGCTGGCGGGCGAGAAGACGTTCGAAGAGATCGTCATCAATACCGCGCAGTGGTACGAGGACAACGCGATCACGCTGGTCTCGGGCGACAAGGTCGTGGCGATCGACCGCGCGGCGCAGAGCGTCATCGCCGCCTCGGGCCGGGTCGAGCCCTACGACCGGCTGCTGATCGCGACTGGCTCCGATCCCTTCATCATCCCGGTGCCGGGCAAAGACCTCGACGGCGTGGTGACGTTCCGCGACCTCGACGACGTCGACCGGATGCTGAGCGCGGCGGATCGCGGCGGCGCGGCCGTGGTGATCGGCGGCGGGCTGCTCGGGCTGGAGGCGGCGCACGGGCTGAACCTGCGCGGCATGAAGGTGACCGTCATCCACCTGATGCCCACGCTGATGGAACGCCAGCTCGACGAGGCGGCGGGCTATCTGCTGCGCTCGGAACTGGAACGGCGCGGCCAGACGATCCTGACCGGCGCCAACACCAGGGAAATCCTGGGCGAGGGCGGCAAGGTCGTCGGCGTCCGGCTCGAGGACGGGACCGAAATCCCCTGCGACATCGTCATCATGGCGGTCGGCATCCGCCCCGCCACCGCGCTCGCCCGCGAGGCCGGGCTGGACGTGGAGCGCGGCATCATGGTCGACGACCACATGGTCACCTCCGACCCGGCGGTGCTGGCGGTGGGCGAATGCGTGCAGCATCGCGGCACGTGCTACGGCCTCGTCGCCCCGCTGTGGGATATGTGCCGCGCGCTCGCCGACCATGCGACCGGCGCGCCGACGGGCTACGAAGGCTCGGTCACCTCCACCAAGCTCAAGGTCTCGGGCATCGACCTGTTCTCCGCCGGGGACTTCTTGGGCGGGGAAGGCTGCGAGGACATTGTCATGCGCGATGCCGCGCGCGGGGCCTACAAGCGAGTGATCGTCAGGGACGACCGGGTGATCGGCGCGGTGCTCTACGGCGATACCGCCGACGGCTCATGGTACTTCGACCTCATGAAGAAGGGCGCGGACATCTCGCCCATCCGCGAGGCGCTGATCTTCGGACAGGCTTTCGCGTCCGGGGGTGCGCTCGCGGACCCTAACGCCGCCGTTGCCGCCCTCTCGGACGATGTCGAGATCTGTGGTTGCAACGGCGTTTCCAAGGGCACGGTGGTCAGGACCATCCAGGCGGGCGCCTGCTCGCTGGACGCGGTGCGCAGCAGTTGCAAGGCTTCGGCCTCGTGCGGCTCCTGCACTGGTCTGGTCGAGAGCCTGCTGGCGGTGACGCTGGGCGGCGAGGTCCAGTCGGGGCCCAGGACGCTGTGCAAGTGCACCAGCTTCACCCACGACGACGTGCGCCGCCTGATCGTCGAGAAGGACCTGCGCCTCATCCCTCAGGTCATGCAGGAACTGCACTGGACCACGCCCGACGGCTGCTCCTCGTGCCGCCCCGCGCTCAACTATTACCTGCTTTGCGCGTGGCCGGGCGAGTACGTGGACGACCAGAAGAGCCGCTTCGTCAACGAGCGCATGCACGCCAACATCCAGAAGGACGGCACCTATTCCGTCGTCCCGCGCATGTGGGGCGGGCTCACCAACCCCCGCGAACTGCGGGCAATCGCGGACGTGGTGGAGAAGTACGATGCGCCCATGGTCAAGGTCACCGGCGGCCAGCGGCTCGACATCTTCGGCATCAGGAAGGAGGACCTGCCCGCCGTCTGGGCCGATCTCAACGCCGCGGGGATGGTCTCGGGCCACGCCTACGGCAAGTCGCTGCGCACCGTGAAGACCTGCGTTGGCAGCGAATGGTGCCGCTTCGGCACGCAGGATTCGACCGGCCTCGGTGTCAAGATCGAGCACATGACATGGGGCTCGTGGATGCCGCACAAGTTCAAGATCGCCGTCTCGGGCTGCCCCCGTAACTGCGCGGAAGCGACGATCAAGGACTTCGGCGTCATCTGCGTGGACTCGGGCTACGAACTCCACGTGGGCGGCAATGGCGGCATCAAGGTGCGCGCCACCGACTTCCTCTGCAAGGTCGCGACCGAGGAGGAGGCGATGGACATGTGCGCCGCCTTCACGCAGCTCTACCGCGAGGAGGCGCACTATCTCGAGCGCACGGCGCCGTGGATCGAGCGCGTCGGCCTGCAATACGTCAAGAACCGGCTGGCCGAGGAGGGCGCGGTGGAACGCTACGCCGCGCGCTTCCGCTACTCGCAGCAGTTCATGCAGGACGACCCCTGGGCGAAGCGCGCCGCGGGCGAGGACGCCAAGCTGCACCAGCACCTTGCCGAGGTGCGACCTTTTCCGACAGCCCCGAAGCCCCAGCTGGAGAACGCATGATGATCGGCAACTGGCTCGATATCGGCCCGGTCACCCAGATCGAACCGGGCACCGCGCGCACGCTCCCGGTCGTGGGCAGCGACGAGATCGCGGTGTTCCACACCATGCGCGGCGAGTTCTTCGCGCTGCGCAACCAGTGCCCGCACAAGCAGGGCCCGCTCAGCCAGGGCATCGTCCACGGCGAGGTGGTGGCCTGCCCGCTCCACAACTGGAACATCTCGCTGCGCACCGGCAAGGCGCTTGGCGATGACGAGGGCTGCGTGCCGACGATCCCGCTCAGGGTCGACGCCGGACGGCTCTACCTGCTGCGCTCGGCGGTGGTCACGCGGGCCGAGGCGGCGTGATGAAGACGGGGGCGCCGATCCGCACCACCTGCGCCTACTGCGGTGTCGGCTGCGGCGTCTCCGCCACTGTCACCGGCCCGCGCGCGGTCGAGATCAGGGGCGACGCCGCCCACCCGGCGAACCACGGCCGCCTCTGCTCCAAGGGCACGCACCTGGGCGAGACGGTCAGCCTCGACGGCCGCCTGCTCGCGCCGATGATCGGCGACCGCGAAGCCGGCTGGGACGAGGCGCTGGACCTCGTCGCCGGGAAAATGCGCGACTGCATCGCCGAGCATGGTCCAGACAGCGTCGCCTTCTACGTCTCCGGCCAGCTGCTGACCGAGGACTACTACGCCGCCAACAAGCTCATGAAGGGCTTCGTCGGCAGCGCCAACATCGACACCAATTCACGCCTCTGCATGGCGAGCGCTGTCGCCGCCCACAACCGCGCTTTCGGCGAGGACGTGGTGCCGTGCTCCTACGCCGATCTCGACGAGGCGGACCTCGTGCTGCTGGTCGGCTCGAACACCGCCTGGTGCCACCCGGTCGTCTGGCAGCGGCTGGAGCAGGCCCGCGCTGCGCGCGGCACCAGACTCGTCGTCATCGACCCACGCCGCACCGAAACCGCCGAGCAGGCCGACCTCCACGTGCCCATCGCGCCGGACGGCGACGTCGCGCTGTTCAATGCCCTGCTTGCCGAGACGCGCAGGCGGGGCCTGGTGGACGAGGAATACCTCGCCGCCCACGGAGAGGTGGACGCCGGGTTCTGGGAGGCACTCGATGCCGCGCCCGGCGTCCCCGCCGAGACGTTCACTGCGCTGTGCGATCTCGTCGCCGCGCATCCGCGCATGGTCACGCTGTTCAGCCAGGGCGCCAACCAGTCGGTCTGCGGGACGGACAAGGGCAACGCGATCATCAACCTCCACCTCGCGACCGGCCGGATCAACCGCGCCGGGGCAGGGCCGTTCAGCATCACCGGCCAGCCCAACGCCATGGGCGGGCGCGAGGTGGGCGGGCTATCGAACACGCTCGCCTGCCACCTCGGTTTCGGCGAGGACGAGCGCGCCGAGGTCGAAGCGTTCTGGGACGCCCCGAACCTCTGCGCGGGCCCCGGCCTCAAGGCGGTCGACCTGTTTCGGGCCGTCCACGACGGGCGCATCCGGTTCCTCTGGGTCATGGCGACCAACCCCGCAGTTTCGATGCCCGACAGCGGTTTCGTGCGCAAGGCCCTGGCGCGCTGCCCGACCGTGGTGGTGTCAGACATCATCGCCGACACAGACACCGGCCGCCTCGCCCACATCCGTCTGCCCGCCCACGGTTGGGGCGAGAAGGACGGCACCGTCACCAATTCCGAACGCCGCGTCAGCCGCCAGCGCGCGCTGTTCGCCGCTCCCGGCGAGGCACGCGCGGACTGGCGCATCATCGCGCAGGTCGCCGCGCGGATGGGCTGGACGGAGCATTTCGCGTGGGACGGTCCGTCCGCGATCTTCCGCGAGTTCGCCGCCATGACGGGCCTTGCGGCACGGCGCGGAAAGGCGCTCGACCTTACCGCCCACGCCGGGCTGACCGACGACGAATACGAGGGGCTGGAGCCGTTCCAGTGGGGCGGGGCGCAGCCGCTTGGTGCCCGTTTCCCCACGCCCTCGGGCAAGGCACGGCTGGTGCCCGTGACACCGCCCGCGCCTGCCATCGACACGGAGTTCCCGCTGCGGCTCAACACCGCGCGCTACCGCGACCAGTGGCACACGATGACCCGCACCGGTCTCTCGCCCACGCTCTCGCAGCACCGGCCCGAGCCGCTGCTGGAGGTCCATCCGCTCGACGCCGCCGAACTGGGACTGACGGACGGGGGCTTCAGCCGGGTCGAGACAAAGCAAGGTGCCAGCCTCTACCGCGTCGCCGTGACGGAGGGCCAGCGGCGCGGCGAGGTCTGCGTGCCGATGCACTGGACCGATGCCATGGCAGGGGAAGGACGCGCGAACCGGCTGCCCTCGCAGGCGGTGGACCCGGTGTCCGGCCAGCCCGGCTTCAAGAACGCCGCCGCGCGCGTGGTCGCCGTGACGCCCGACTGGCGCGGCTTCCTGGTGCGCCATGACGTCGCCGCGCCGGAGGGCTTGCTCTACTGGACCCGCGCCCGCGTGAAGGCGGGCTGGCTCTACGAACTCGCGGGCGAGGGCACGATCGACATCGGAGCGCTGCTGCCGGAGGGCGAGCGGATCGAGGTGGTCGACATGGCCCGGGGCATGCGGCGCATTGCCGTTCGGGACACCGGGGGCACGCTGCTTGCCGCCGCCTACCTCACCCGCTCGGGACAACTGCCGCCGCGTGAATGGGTCGCCGGACAGCTTGGCCTCGATGCCGCCAGCACAGCCGAACTGCTCGCCGGGCGGCCCAGCACGCCGCTGCCCGATCGCGGTCCGATCGTCTGCGTCTGCCACGGCATCGGCGAGAAGGACATCGCGGCGGCCGTGCAGGGCGGGGCGAGCAGCGTCGCCGAGGTCGGCGCCTGCACCCGCGCCGGCACCAATTGCGGCTCCTGCCGGCCGGCGATAGCCCGGCTCGTCGAAGCCTGGACCCCGATCGCATTGGAGGCAGCGGAATGACCGACTTTCCCGAAGGCATGGTCTGGCTCGTCGGCGCAGGGCCTGGTGACGCCGAATTGCTCACGCGCAAGGCCGAGCGGCTGATCGGCGAGGCGAGCGTGGTGTTCCATGACGCGCTGGTCGGGCCGGGCATCCTCGAAATGGCGGCCCGCTCGGCCCGGCTTGTCCATGTCGGCAAGCGCTCCGGGCGGCATTCAAAGGACCAGAGGACGATTGACCGCCTCATCGTCGAGGCTGCGCTGGCGGGCGAGAAAGTCGTGCGTCTCAAGGGCGGGGACCCGGCGATTTTCGGCCGCGCAACCGAGGAACTGGATGCCTGCCGCGAGGCCGGTGTCGTGATCCGCATCTGCCCCGGCGTGACGGCGGCGAGCGCGGCGGCGGCGAGCATCGGCGCCTCGCTCACCTTGCGAGGGCTGGCGCGGAAGCTGACGTTCGTGACGGCCCACGCCCGCGCCGGTGAGGCGCTCGACCTCGACTGGGCGCGGCTCGCGGATCCCGACGCCACGCTGGCGATCTACATGGGCAAGGCGGCGGCACCGGAGGTTTCGGCTGAGCTGATCGCCGCGGGCCTGCCTGCCTCGACCCCGGCCGCGCTGGTCGAAAGCGCCAGCCTGCCGGGCGAGCGACATTTCCATACCAGCCTCGGCCTGCTCCCCCTCGCAGCTCGCACGGCGCTGGGCGACGGCCCGGCGCTGCTGCTGATCGGCAAGGCCATGGCTCAGCCGGCTGCGAACGCCGGGACGCGGCAACCGGCCGCGCTGACGGCGGCGGGGCTCGCCGTCGGCAAAGTTGCTTGAAGCGGAACTTCGCGTAGGCTGGCGGGAGAGGATCACGGGGGACGCGCGGTGGTGCTGCAACAAAGGGTGGACTGGCTGACCATTGCCGGATGGGGCGCACTGCTGATGCCCCTGCTCACCATGTGGCACGAGATCGGCGGACACGCCGCTGCGTGTGCGATGCAAGGCGGACGGGTCACCACGATCGGTGCCTTCTACGCCGAGTGTGCCGGACTGCCGGACCTGCAGAACGCGGTGGTGGCAAGCGCGGGGGTAGCGGTGAACGCGGCGCTGTCGCTCGCTGCCTATGCATGCTGGCGACGGGCGCAGGGAAACGTCGCGCGGTTGGCGCTGTGGCTTGTCTGGGTTTCCGAGGGTTTCGTCGCGGCCGGGTATTTCTGCTTTTCGGGCGTCACGGGAGTCGGCGATCTTGGGAGGCGGCTGGCCGGGCTGGTCGGATTCCCGTGGCCGGTAGTCTGGCGGCTGGGCGAGACGGCGATCGGCATCATTGCCTACGTGCTGCTGGTTCGCGCCGCGATCACGGGGCTGAACGCAATGCTGGGAACCGGCATCCGCACACGGCTGGCCAGGCGGCGCATCGCCCACTCCTTTTATCTGGCGGCGGGCCTGTGTGCCGTGTTGGTCGGGCTGCTCAACCCCGTGGGCATTTTCGTGACGATCATGTCGGCGGCCGCATCGTCTTTCGGCGGACTGGCCGGGTTCATTTCCGTCGGCTTCGCTGCAGGGGGTGCGGACGCACCGCGAGATTTCCTCATAAGCCGCAACTGGGCGGTCATCGCGTGCGGCGGCGCGGTGCTGACGGCATTTGCGATCGTGCTGGGGCCTTCGGTTCAACCGTAACGATTGAAGACATGCGACCGCGAACGGAACAGGCCCCGCGAGCTTTCACCCGCGAGGCCCGGTGTCTTCAATGCCGTGCGGTGATCAGAGGCTGAGTTCCTCGATCTTGCCGTCGAAGTTGCCGCCCAGCTTGTTGGTCGCCGCCGCCAGCTTTTCGGCGGGCGCGCCCGCAAGGTAGCCGTCGATGATGCGCTGGTAGTTGCTGATCATGCCTTCCACCTGCGAGGACAGGCGCATGTACTCGAAACCCGAGGCGTGGAGGCCCTTCTGCTGGATCGGGATGTTCGAGTAGTCCTGACGAGGGATCGGCGGGAATTCCGGGCTGTCGTAAGGAAGCACGGTGGCTTCCATGATCGGCTCGGGTTCCTTGCCTTCGGGGAAGAAGGTCAGCGACCAGATTTCGAAGAAGCAGCTTTCCGGGCCCAGCGGGCGGATGCGGTAGGCCGACATCGAGCTGAAGTAGGGCAGCAGGAAGTAGTGCGGGAACAGGAACTCGACCGCGTTGATCGGGTGAGTCTGTGCCACTGCGCAGAGGTCGGGGATCGGTTCTCCATTGGCCTTCAGACGCTCGGAGATCTGGTGCATGACCATGCCGAGCCACATGAACATGGCCTGGTTCTTGTCTTCGGGCAGGCCTTCCTCGATGCCGATCATGCTGCGCGCAATCTCGACTTCCTTCTCGTGGATCATGCCGGCCATGCCTTCGCCGAGCAGGGCCATCGACTTCACCTGAAGCTCCTGGTTCTCGACGTGCGAAAGGTCTTCCATCGCCATCTGCGGGAAGGGACCGCGCGGCACCGCGTACATGCTGTCGTACATCATCGGCGCGGCGTGCTGGAGCTGCGGATGCGTCTGCTGGACATGGTAGCCTTCCATGAAGGCCTCCATCGCGATCTTCCAGTTGGCCGGAAGCACCGCGCCGTAGCACCATTCGGCGTGCAGCTTGTCGATGTTGTGCGCCTCGAGCCGCTCGGCCAGCGGACCGATCGACGCGCGGACGGGCAGGGCGTCGTTGTCGTGGTTGATCCACACGCAGCCGATGAAGGTCTCGGCCTTGCAGGGGATGAGGTTGAGTTCGGCGTCCTCGAGCTGGCGCTCGGAGAACAGGTGCTTGCCATAGATCTTGGTGCTTTCGCCGTCCATGTTCCAGCGCCAGCCGTGGAACGGGCAGACGAACCCGCTCTTCGAGCAGTTGCCGTGGGCGGTGGCATGCGAGGACCCCAGCGGCGAGCCGCCGGCGAAGGGCACGCCGCGGTGGCGGCAGGCGTTGTGGAAGGCCTTCACGCCGGTCGCGGTGCGCACCACGATCACCGACTTGCCGACGTTCTCGTACTCGATCCAGTCGCCCACTTCGGGAATCTGTTCCTCGCGGCAGGCCATCTGCCAGACGTTCGGCCAAAGATGGTCGAGCTCTGCCTGGTAGAAGTCCGCGTCGAAGTAGCGCTTGACCGGAATGCGTTCGGGATCGTCGATCGGGAACGGCACAGACCTAAGGCCGCCGTCTGCTGATTTGAGCACTCCCATACCTCTCGATTAATCTTGTTCCTGTTGAACGAATGTACAGTGCCCGGCAGGGGAGGCAATGGCGCATGGCCTCGCGCTCATCGCGGTCACGGTAAATACGCCTGCAGAGGCAAGGGAGCCGCCTGTCGCGGTGCGACTTCCCATGACGCTGATGAGCCGATAGAGCCTTGATTCAAGACGGCCCCTCGCACGGGAAGGACACGGATTTGGCAAGCGAAGGGACCGACGCGAAGACGCCGCGCAGGCGGCGGCGCTCGTCGGAGGAAGTGGCCGACCGAATCCTTGAGGCGGCAGCCGAGGAGTTCGAGCTTTCCGGGTATTCGGGCGCGACCACGGCCGCCATCGCCCGGCGCGCGGAGGTCACCGAGGCGCAGATATTCCGCTTCCACGCCTCCAAGCAGGACCTGTTTCGTGCGGCGATCTTCACGCCGCTCAACCGCCACTTCGCCGATTTCCAGGCGCGCACGGTGGCCGATCCTGAAGCAGGCCGCGACGGCCACGACCTTGCGCGCGCCTACATCGGCGAGTTGCAGGAGTTCATGTCGCGTCACTCGCGCATGTTCCTGTCGCTGGTGGTCGCCAACGCCTATTCGCCCGGCGCCACCGGGGGCATCGACGCGCTCGACGGGCTGCAGGCTTACTTCGACAAGGGCAAGGCGATGATGACCGCGCGCGTCGGTGAGACCCCGCGTGTCTCGCCCGAACTGATGGTGCGCGTCTCCTTCGCGGCGGTGCTGGCCAACCTCATGTTCCGTGACTGGCTGTTCCCGCGCGGCCTCGCCGGGGAGGATGAAATCCGCGAGGCCATCACCGCCTTCGTGATCGAGGGCATCGAGGCGAACGGGCGGATCTGATCCTCCCGGTCCGGATCAGCCGATATCGAAGCCGAATACCCGCGCTGCGTTTTCCGACAGCGTCTTGCGCGTATCCTCCACCGTCAGCGCGTCGGTCATCTTCAGCGCCACGTCGCGCGAGTGGGGCCAGATCGTCGCCGAATGAGGGTAGTCCGACGAGAACATCGTCATGCTCGCCATCCAGGGCCAGCGGCCGGTCTCGATCATCTGGTAGCCGCAGTAGTCGTCGACGTTGGTGGTGAAGACGTTTCGGCCGATGAATTCGGTCGGGCTGTGCTTGAGCTTCACCGGGAACCAAGATTTCTGGATGTCCCAGTGATGCTCCATGGTCTGCACCCAGAACGGCGCCCAGCCGCAGTCGACCTCGGCGCCGACCATCTTCAGGTTCGGGTACTGGTCGAAGATGCCCGCGAAGATCAGGTAGGAGAACGGCTTGAGGCACGAGAAGTAGCGCGTCACGATGCCGCCGATCGAAACCTTGTCCTCCTGAAGGCGGTCCCAGTCGGTGGCGTCGGGCGGGCCGCCGTGGTTGCGGTGCATGCACAAGGTCAGGCCCAGCTCGTCCGCCGCCTGCCACACCGGATGGTAATGCGTAGGGTGGTTGTAGGGGATCGTCGGGTTGCCCGGAATGTACATCGCCCGCGCCCCCTTTTTCGCGACGCGGCGCATCTCGGCGACGGCGTGTTCGATGCCCAGTTCGGTGGGGTTGATGGTCAGGCCGCACAGCCGCTTGGGATCGGCGGACTGGAAATCATCGAGAATCCAGTCGTTGTAGGCGACGAACCCGGCGGCGGCGACTTCCGGGTCTGGGTGAGTGTAGAACGAGGGGCTGAAGCCGGGGTACGTCACCGAGGCGAACACGCCGTCGATCGCCATGTCGGCGAGGTGCGCGGCGCCGTCGTAGTTGCCAGGGCGCAGGTCCGCGTGGCGCAGGCCCGACATGCGGTATTCGCTCTTGTCGAAGCCTGCCATGCATTCGAGGCCGTAGGTCCGCTTGGGCGGGGTGCCGTCGATGCTCCAGCCTTCGCCACCGTCCTTCCCGTCGATCACGCGCGGGGCCTTGTCCTTCAGGTGCGCCGGAAAGCGGTCGATGAAGAGATTGCGCGGTTCGTTGATATGGTTGTCGGCGCTGATGAGCTTGATGCCGAGTTCTTCGATACGGTCCTTGGGGCGTTCGAGTGCGGCAGTGGCCATGGCGATTCTCCCTTGTTGTTTGAGAGGATCATACGCCGATCCATTTGCGTAGCAAGCGCTTGGTTCGTGTTCGCTGCCACGATGGTCAATCGCTTTGGCCTTGGCGGCGTCATCCCCACCTTGAAGCTCCGCGCGCCATGGCATAGCCGGGTGCGGGGGCTTTCCGCGCAGATCGGTGGCCCGAGAGGGAGTTGCAGCGACCATGCCATTCAAGACCCGCGTCACCGAGATGCTCGGCATCGAACACCCGATCGTCCAGGGCGGCATGCAGGGCGTTGGCTATGCCGAACTGGCGAGCGCCGTGTCGGAGGCGGGCGGCCTCGGCACGCTGACCGCGCTGACCCAGCCCAGCCCCGAGGCGCTGCGCGACGAGATCGAGCGCTGCCGCTCGATGACCTACAAGCCCTTCGCGGTGAACATCACCGTGCTGCCCACGATCCTCCCGCCCGATTACAAGGGCTATGCCCAGGCCGCGATCGAGGGCGGCGTGAAGATCATCGAGACCGCCGGCACCCAGCAGGTCCGCGAGATCTGGGAGATGGTCAAGCCCCACGGCATCACCGTCCTGCACAAGTGCACCGCCGTGCGCCACGCGCTCTCGGCCGAGCGCGCGGGCTGCGACATCATCTCGATCGACGGTTTCGAATGTGCCGGCCACCCGGGCGAGGACGACATTCCCGGCCTGATCCTGATCCCGACCGCCGCCGACAAGGTCAAGATCCCGATGCTGGCCTCGGGCGGGATCGGCGACGGGCGCGGCCTCGTCGCGGCGCTGGCGCTGGGCGCGGAAGGCATCAACATGGGCACGCGTTTCTGCGCCACGCAGGAAGCGCCGATCCACGACAACGTGAAGGCCAAGTACGTCGAGAACGACGAGCGCGGCACCAACCTCATCTTCCGCAAGTTCAAGAACACCGCCCGCGTGGGCAAGAACTCGGTCTCCGACGAAGTGGTGGAGATTTCGGCCCGCCCGGACGCACAGTTCGAGGATATCCGCCACCTCGTCGCCGGCGCCGTAGGCCGTGAACTGCTGGCGAGCGGCGATCTCGACAAGGGTATCTTCTGGGCCGGCATGGTCCAGGGCCTGATCCACGACGTCCCCACCTGCAGGGAACTGATCGAAAGGATCATTGGCGACGCCGAGGAAATCGTGAAGGGACGCCTTGGCGCCATGCTCGCCTGATCGACGTTGCCGGTTCCAAGGAGTTCCCATGACTTACGAGCATATCCTATACAGCCTCGAGGACGGGGTCGCGCGCATCGCGCTGAACGATCCCAAGACCATGAACGGCGTCACCGAGGCGATGGGCCACGAACTGGTAGACGCGCTCGACATCGCGGCGCGCGATGCACGCGCCGTGCTGCTCACGGGTGAGGGCAAGGGTTTCTGCTCGGGCGCCAACCTTTCGGCGGCGCAGGATCTGCTCGCCGACCCGATGCGCGACATCGGCGGCCAGCTCGACCGTGCGTTCAACCCCGTCATCATGGCGATCAAGCGCATGGAGCAGCCTGTCATCACCGCGATCCGCGGGCCTGCCGCGGGCTTCGGCGCGGGACTGGCGGCGGCGGGCGACGTGGTGCTGATGGCTGAGGGGGCGTACTTCTTCTGCGCCTTCTGCCACGTCGGCCTCGTGCCCGACGGCGGCGCCACCTACCTGCTGGCGCAGGCCGTGGGCCGCGTGCGCGCCATGCAGATGATGCTGCTGGGCGAGAAGATCGATGCCAAGACAGCGCTCGACTGGGGCCTCGCCACCAAGGTCGTGCCCGAACCCGACCTCGACGGCGAGGCGATGAAGCTGGCTAGGTCGCTGGCGCGTGGCCCACGATCGCTCGGACTCATCAAGCGCATGGCGTGGGACGCTCTCGATTCCAGCCTCGAAACCGCCCTCCAGGCCGAGCGCCGCGGGCAGCGCGATGCCGGGCGCACCGAGGACTTCCTCGAGGGCGTAAATTCATTCCTCGAAAAGCGGAAGCCGGCGTTCAAAGGGCAGTGAGGGCAGAGGCGCTCAGGCGGCGATCTTCATCCGGTTCAGCATCGCGTGTTCGTCGGCGCGCAGGGTGAGCACGGAGACGCCGGACGCGGTGACCGCCACGGTGTGCTCGAACTGCGCCGAAAGCGAGCCGTCCCGGGTGACGACGGTCCAGCCATCGTCCTCGGTGCGCACATTGCGCCGCCCGCGATTGAGCATCGGCTCGATCGTGAAGACCATGCCCTCGCGCAGGACGAGGCCGGTCCCCGGCTTGCCGAAATGCAGGACCTGCGGCTCCTCGTGCATCTCGCGGCCGATGCCGTGGCCGCAGTATTCGCGCACCACCGAATAGCCGTGGCGCTTGGCATGGCGCTCGATCGCATAGCCGACATCCCCAAGTCGCGCTCCTGGGCGGACCGCGCGGATGCCCATCCACAGCGCCTCGTAAGTGGTCTGGACGAGCTTGCGCGCGGCGGGATTCACGTCGCCGACGAGGTAGGTTTTGCTGGAATCGGCGATGAAGCCGCTCTTCTCCAGCGTGATGTCGAGATTGACGATGTCGCCGTCTTTCAGCACCTTCGACGGCGAGGGCACGCCGTGGCAGACTTCCTCGTTGATCGAGGAATTGAGCACGAAACCATAGCCGTACTGGCCCTTGCTGGCGGGCCGGGCCTGAAGGTCGTCGACGATGAACCGCTCGACCAGCGTATCGATCTCGAGCGTCGACAGGCCGGTGAGTGCGGTGCGGTCCAGCATCTCGAACACCGAGGCCAGTAGCCGGCCGGACTCGGCCATCAGCGCCAGTTCGTGAGGTTGCTTGGTCACGCGTCGCTCACTTCCAGCGGCCGCGCCGAAACGCCGGCGGCGCCCAGTTCGCGCTTCATGATCTCGCCGAAGGTCAGCGCAGGATCGGCCTCGCACAGCATGCCGACCTTGATCCAGTAGGCGGCCTGCGCGTTGATCGAGCGGCAAGAGACTTTGCTCGCGCGGCGAACCTGATCGTGCAGGTCGTCGTCTATGTTCACGATACCCATTTGGAACTCCATATACGATTTGTATACGAAGTGTATAGTTTCTCCTGCGACGATGCCAAGTGCGGGGCGGCTCGAATTGCGTCAGACGCGGTGGGAGGCCTCGATCATCTGCTCCACCGCGACGAACTTCTCGCGCGGGGCGCCCTGGCGGGCGTTGGCGATTTCGGCTTCCTCGATCTTCTGCCAGTCGGTGAACCTGACGACCTCGATGCCGCGCTCCTCGGCGAGGGCGTCGAAGCCGGGACGACCCGGCTTGCCCGAACCGTCTTGCATGTCGGCGGCGATCTTCTCGACGATCGCGAAGCCGTCGGGGCGGTTGGTGCCGATGGTGCCAGTCGGCCCGCGCCGCGCCCAGCCGACACAGTAGAGGCCCGGCGCGATCCGGCCCTCGACATTGGCGAAGCGGCCGCCCTGTTCGTCGAACGGCACGTCGGGGATAGGCGAGGTCTGGTATCCGATGCAGGCGACGACGAGCCCGGCGGGGATGCGATAGGTTTCGCCGGTGCCGGCGGCCTTGCCGTTCTCCAGCCGGGTGCGTTCCACCTCGACCGCCTCGACGCGGGTATCGCCGAGGATCGCGCGGGGGGCGCCGAAGAAGTCGAACTCGACGGTGACGGCATCGGTGCCGGGGCGGGCCTGGCCCGCCGCGAAAGCGCGCAGGTGGGCCATGGACTTGCGCAGGCCGGTTTCCAGCGCCGCATCCTCGGCCACGTCGGGGAGGTCGGCCGGGTCTACCTCGGGGTGCGCGCGGGTGAGCTTGGCGAGTTCGGACAATTCCTTGGGCGTCATCGCTACCTGATGGGGGCCGCGCCGTCCCAGAATGACGATCCGCCGCACCGCCGAGCCCCTGAGCGAGGCGAGCGCGTGGGCGACGATGTCCGATTCGGCGAATTCCTCCTCGGACTTGGCGAGGATGCGCGCCACGTCGAGCGCGACATTGCCGTTGCCGATGACGACGGCCGTGTCATGGCTGAGCTTAGGGTCGAGCCCGGCGAACTGCGGGTGCCCATTGTACCAGCCCACGAATGCGGCCGAACCGAAGACGTTGGCGAGGTCGTCCCCGCGTAGGTCCAGCTTGCGATCGTGCGGGGCGCCCGTGGCGAGGATCACGGCATCGTACAACTCTTGCAGTTCCGGCACCGAAACGTCGCGGCCGAGCATGACGTTGCCAACGAAGCGCACGTTACCAAGCCGCGCGGTCGCCTCGTAGCGGCGCGACACACCCTTGATCGCCTGATGGTCTGGCGCAACTCCGGTACGTATAAGGCCGAAGGGAACGGGCTGGCTGTCGAATATATCGACCCGCACGTTGTCTCCCCACTGCTTCTGGGCCGCTTCGGCGGTGTAGTAACCTGCAGGGCCGGATCCGACGATGGCGATGTGGCGCACGGACGTTTCTCCCACTGTGCCAGCTTGGATGCCGGCTGTTTGCGTCAAGCAAGCACGGGGATAACGCATGGGCAAGCGAAATGGTTACTCGCCCCGACCGGCGGAAAGGTAGCCGGGACCGCCCACATTTAACCGTTTCGAAATGGGCAGGCGGCCATGGTGGCGCCATGGCGAAATTGGCTTTGCGCACGAAACGACAGGCGGTGCTTCCGGGCGGCGACAGCAGGGTTGAACCCCTGGTCCCCGAGGAGGGAAATGGCGCGCGCCCGGCGGATCAGCCGGCCGCGTTCGGCGGATTTTCGCGGGTTCACGCACGTCGCTCCGCCGATGACGTCCTGCATTATTTGACATCGCGCCGCTGGGTGCTGATGGCGCCGACGTTGCTCGCCTGCGCGCTGCTGATGACGCTACTCACCGGATTCGCGCCCGATATGGGCTCTGCGCTCTGCATGGGCGCGGCGATGGCGCTGTGCTTGCCTGCACCGCTCTACGCCCGGCTGGAGCGCCGTATCCTGCACGACGGCTGGCAGCGTTATCCGCTGATGGCGCTGGCCGTGCTGCTGCCGCTGGGCCTGTTCGGCTATGGAACCGCCCGCTGGACCCATCTGCATGCCGGCCTCGGCTGGGACGTGACAGTCAACATCTATGTCATCGTCGTGCTGATGGCGACGGTGCTGCTGGAGAACCGGCTGACCTCGATCATCGGCGCCACGATCGGGCTCTGGGGCGGCGCGTCCATGCTTGGCGGTTCGGTGGCGGCGTTCGGGCTGCTGGCGGTAGGCGGAGCGATCGGGCTCGTGATCGCGGTCGGCCAGTCGCGCCAGGCGGCGTCGCAGTCGCTCGCCCATTCCGAGCGCGAGCGCGAGCAGCGCCGCGCCGAGCAACTGCTCCACGAATACGAGCAAACGGGGCAGGGCTGGTTCTGGGAAACCGACCGCCTGGGCAAGATCACGTATGTTTCCGAACGCATCGCCGCACTGCTCGGCAAGAGCGCGGCAGAGCTGGAAGGCCGGCCGTTCACAAGCCTGTTCCTGCTCAATTCGGCAGGCCAGCAGAGCGAGCGCACGCTGGTATTCCATCTCAACACGCGCTCGTCGTTCCAGGACCTGAACGTGCGGGCCGCCGCCGAGGCCGTGGGAACACTCGACGACGAAGACGGCGATGGCCGCTGGTGGTCGATCTCCGGCCGTCCCGTGCTCGACCAGTTCAACAATTTCATGGGCTTCCGGGGCTCGGGCACCGACCTCACCGAAAAGCGCCGTTCGCAGCAACACGTCACGCAGCTGGCGCGCTTCGATTCGCTGACCAAGCTCGCCAACCGTTTCCAGATGGCGGAGTGGCTGGAGAAGATCCTGACCACGCCGCGCATAGAGATGCGGGCCTGCGCGGTCTTCCTGCTCGACCTCGACCGTTTCAAGCAGGTCAACGATACCATGGGCCACCCGGCCGGCGACGCGCTGCTCAAGCAGGTCGCCGAACGCCTTGGCGGCACCGTGGGCGACCGGGGCCGCGTCGGGCGATTGGGCGGCGACGAGTTCCAGGTGGTGCTCCACGGCGCCCAGCAGCGCGAAGGCCTTGCGCACCTCGCCCGCCGGATCATCGAGAACCTGTCGCAGCCCTATTCGATCGACGGTGCGCGCGTGACCATCGGCGCCTCCATCGGCATCGCGCTGTGCCCCGACGACGGCAACACCTCGGAGGCGCTCATCCGCAATGCCGACCTCGCGCTCTACGCCGCCAAGGGCAATGGGCGCGGCCGGCATCACTTCTACAACGAGGACCTGCACGCCGACGCGCGCGAGCGCCAGCAGCTGGAAGAGGACTTGCGCGATGCGATCGCGGGCGGCGCGCTAGAGTTGCACTACCAGCCGCAGGTGCGCACCACGAGCGAGCGGATCACCGGGTTCGAGGCGCTGCTGCGCTGGAAGCATCCCGTCCACGGCTACATGTCGCCTGCCCGGTTCGTGCCGGTGGCAGAGGAAACCGGCCTCGTTGCCCAGATCGGCGAGTGGGCGCTGCGCACCGCCTGCCGCGACCTGGCGGCATGGCCGGAGGACGTGCGCGTCGCGGTCAACGTCTCGCCGCTGCAGTTCGCCAATCCGGCGCTGCCGGCCATCGTCACCAACGCCATCGCGGCTGCCGGGATCAATCCGACACGGCTGGAACTGGAGATCACCGAAAGCGTGTTCCTCGGCGAGGACAAGTCGACCGAATCGATGTTCGCCGCGCTGAAGGGCATCGGCGTGCGCCTCGCGCTCGACGATTTCGGCACCGGCTATTCCTCGCTCGGCTATCTGAAGAAGGCGCCGTTCGACAAGATCAAGATCGACCAGAGCTTCGTGCGGGGCGCCACCGTCCCGGGCAGTCGCAACGGCGCGATCATCGCCTCGATCGTCAGCCTCGCCGAGGCGCTGGGCATGGAGACGACGGCGGAGGGCGTGGAGACGCTCGACGAACTGGATCTGGTGCGCGTGCTCGGCTGCAGTCATGTGCAGGGCTACATCTACGAACGGCCGATCAGTTTCGAGGCGGCCTCGGCCAAGCTCAGCGAGAGCCTCGTCGCCGTGGCACAGGGGCCCAGGTCGGCCCGCGCGCCGCGCCAGACCATGCTGCGCAAGGTCATGCTGGACCACGGATCGCACGTCTATTACGGCACGATCCGCAATATCTCGCAGTCGGGCGCCATGATCGAGGGCTTGTGGAACGTGCCGGCGGGCACGGTGTTCGGGGTCCACCTCGCCGAGGACTACCTGATGATGGCGACTGCGCGTTGGAGCAAGGAGGACCGCATGGGCGTCGAATTCGCCCAGGCGCTCGAACTCGACCACACCGGCGCGGTACTGTTTGCCTCGGCCCGGCAGAGGCGGGATCGCTCGGATCAGGCGCTGCTGCGCAGGGTCGGCTGAAGCGGTCGGATTCGGCGGCTGACATCGCTTCAAAGCGCTGCTAACGGCGCACCATGACCGAACTCGCGCAAATCCGTAACTTCAGCATCATTGCCCACATCGACCATGGCAAGTCGACGCTCGCCGACCGTCTGATCCAGACGACCGGCGGCCTCACCGAGCGCGAGATGAGCGCCCAGGTCCTCGACAACATGGACATCGAGAAGGAGCGCGGGATCACCATCAAGGCGCAGACCGTGCGCCTGAGCTACACCGCCAAGGACGGGCTCACCTACGAGCTGAACCTGATGGACACGCCGGGCCACGTGGACTTCGCCTACGAAGTCAGCCGCAGCCTTGCCGCCTGCGAAGGCGCGCTGCTGGTGGTGGACGCGGCGCAGGGCGTGGAAGCGCAGACGCTCGCCAACGTCTATCAGTCGATCGAGCATGACCACGAGATCGTGCCCGTCATCAACAAGATCGACCTTCCCGCCGCCGAACCCGAGAAGGTCCGCGCCGAGATCGAGGAAGTCATCGGCATCGACGCCAGCGGCGCCGTGCTCGCCAGCGCCAAGTCGGGCATCGGCATCGCCGAAGTGCTCGAGGCGATCGTCACCAAGATCCCGCCGCCCAAGGGCGAGCGTGACAAGCCGCTGAAAGCGATGCTGGTCGATTCGTGGTACGATCCGTACCTCGGCGTCGTCATCCTCGTCCGCGTGATCGACGGCATGATCAAGAAGGGCCTGAGCGTCAAGTTCATGCAGGGCGCCACCGAGCACCTCATCGACCGCGTCGGCTGCTTCACGCCCAAGCGGGTGGACCTGCCCGAACTCGGCCCCGGCGAGATCGGCTTCATCACCGCGCAGATCAAGGAAGTCGAGCAGGCCAAGGTCGGCGACACCATCACCACCGTGAAGGGCGGCGCCACGCAGGCGCTGCCGGGCTACAAGGAAGTCCAGCCGGTGGTCTTCTGCGGCTTGTTCCCGGTCGACGCCAACGACTTCGAGAAGCTGCGCGAATCGATCGGCAAGCTGCGCCTCAACGACGCCTCGTTCAGTTTCGAGATGGAATCGAGCGCGGCGCTGGGCTTCGGCTTCCGTTGCGGCTTCCTCGGCCTGCTGCACCTGGAAATCATCCAGGAGCGCCTGAGCCGTGAATACGACCTTGACCTCATCACCACGGCGCCTTCGGTGGTCTACCGCCTGTCGATGACCGACGGCACCGTGAAGGAACTGCACAACCCGGCCGACATGCCCGATCCCGTGAAGATCGACTTCATGGAGGAGCCGTGGATCAAGGCGGTGATCTACACGCCCGACGAATACCTCGGCTCGATCCTCAAGCTCTGCCAGGATCGCCGCGGCATCCAGAAGGACCTCACCTATGTCGGCGGCCGTGCCCAGGTGACCTATGAACTGCCGCTCAACGAAGTGGTGTTCGACTTCTACGACCGCCTGAAGTCGATCAGCCGCGGCTACGCCAGCTTCGACTACGAGCAGACGGGCCTGCGCGAGGGCGACCTCGTGATGATGAACATCCTCGTCAACAACGAGCCGGTCGACGCGCTCTCGATGATCGTCCACCGCAACCAGGCGGAGCCGCGCGGGCGTGCACTGGTAGAGCGGCTCAAGGAACTGATCCCCCGCCACATGTTCAAGGTGCCGATCCAGGCTGCCATCGGTGCCAAGGTCATCGCGCGCGAGACCATCAGCGCGATGCGCAAGGACGTTACTGCCAAGTGCTACGGCGGCGACATCAGCCGCAAGAAGAAGCTCCTCGACAAGCAGAAGGAAGGCAAGAAGCGCATGCGCGAATATGGCAACGTCCAGATCCCGCAGGAAGCCTTCATCGCCGCCCTTCGCATGGGCGAGGAATAGAACCGATCCGGCTCTAATTTCACACCCAGAAACGGCGTCCGCGGAAATTGACTCCTAACCGCGCCTGAGGCGGATCGCTGTCGAATTTTGCCTCAAATCGAATTGCGGTGCTGGATTCCAGTTCCCTCTTTGGTTTTGCCGTGCCGCAATGCCGAGATCTCTCATCGCGCATAACTTATCGTTGAAACCCCTCGTATCGGTTGCGATCGTCTGGGACTCCATCCTTGGCGTTGCGCGTTACGCATAAGTCTGCCTAAAGCGTCCGCAGGGGCGGGGGTCTCTCAAAAATGAATATGGGTCTGCAAATTCCGGATGTGATCGACGGGCGTCGTCCGGCGCTGATGCACATCTTTCCGCGGCTGACGCCGAAACAGCACGAGGTGCTGCGCTTCGTCGCGGAGAATCGCACCAGCAAGGAGATCGCCTGGGAGCTCGGCATCTCCGAAAGCGCGGTCAACCAGCGCATCGAGGGCGTTCGCGTCCGGGCCGGCTCGCCGCCGCGGGCGGAGCTGGCGCGTGCCTATCGTGCTTACCTGCAGGAACTCGAACAAGCCTGTAATCCCGTACCAGATAAGATTCCTCAGGTTCCGGAAGCCCTCCCCGAACCGCCAATCGAGCGGCGGGACGAACGTGTCGAACCTCTCGCCCTGGCAGACCCTGTGAACTATTTCGTCACGGCACCCTGGCAGCGCGCGGAGTTCGGCATCATCGTTCCGGAGGTGCTCGATGGGGCAAACGCCGGGCTCAGCCGCGCGGCCGCCATGATCGTCATCGCCGGAGGCATGTTGCTGGTGGCGATGGTGGGACTTGGAGTGGTGCGTACGCTGAGCGAACTGATCTGAATGATCGGACCGGTCTTGTCCCAGCCTCCTGAACCGATTGCTTATGGCGCGCCGAACGGGCCGGTGCCGCTTCAGGGGGACTTGTATGTCGATGACCATTGCTGCTGCTACCGCACGTATCTCGCGCCAGCTGCCCGAAGCCGAGCTTTCGCTCGATTCCGCCCTGCTCGCATCGGCGCGACTGATGGAATCGATGCTGCTGGCACGACAGGTCGACGGCCTGGAGGTCTACACCGGCCAGACCGCGCTGATGCGTCTCGCCAAGGCGCAGCGCACGCTGATCGAAAGCCAGAACGACATGCTGCGGATCCATCAGGAACTGCGCGGCATCGGCCGGGACGTGAAGGCGCTGGGCGACGAGGAGGGCAGCTGCCCGACCACCGGCGCGGCCGATGCGGAACCGCTGCTCCGCACAGCCTGACCTGTGGATCGCCCGGATCGCGGCGGGGAGGGCAGCGGCATGCCTGACCCGTCCTGGCCGGTGATCCTGTGGCATCTGAAAAGTCATATCCAGGCGGCCTGCTATGTACTGCTGTTCCTCTACTCCATCGCCCGCAAGGCGGCGGCACCGGAGTGCATCCTCTCCGGGCTGCTCTGCGCGATGGTGGGGGTCGACAGGATCTATCATGCCGTCTCGCCGGTGCCGATCCTATGGGGCCATACAGACCTGGTACATCTCGGCATCGATGTGGCGATGCTCGCGTGTACCAGCGCCGTCGCGCTGTACGCCAACCGCGTCTATCCGCTGTGGATAGGGGCAGCGCAGATTATCGCGGTATCAGGTCATGTCTATCGCCTGGCCCTCTCGCAGATCAACGAGTTCGCCTACGACATGATGGTCATGCTGCCCTCCTACATCCAGTTGGTGGCGATGACGCTGGGGCTCGCATTTCACATGTCGCGGCGCAGGAGACTGGGCAACTATCCGTCCTGGCGTCGCTTATCGAGCCCTACGCCGGCAGCCACGGCGAGGATATCGCGCACCGTCTGATCGGGCGCTTCGGGTCTCTGCGGACGATATATTCCGCTTCCCCCGACGCGCTAGTGGACGCCCTTGCCGAAGCGGGGTCCGAATTGGGCGAGGGACGGGCGGCGGTGGCGTCTGCCATCGTCGCCGCCCGGCGCCTGTCCGAAGCCGCAACACGGGAAGTGCTGCTGGGTCAGCCCACCGATACGGGCACACTCGCCTTCCGCCAGTACCTCGTCAGCCGGCTGGGTAGCCGCCGCGAGGAATGCGTGATGGTCCTCTTCTTCACTGGCGATGCACTCTACATTGCCGAAGACCTCTACGTCGGCGGCACGCGGGCGGAAATCCGCATTCCGCTGCGTCGCACTGTGCGCCGTGCTTTCGATCTCGATGCGCGGCGCCTCGTCATCGCGCACAACCATCCGTCCGGCATACCCCAGCCCAGCGCCGCGGACATCGCCGCCACCGGACGTCTCCGTGAAGTGATCGAGGCCTTGGAGATTGGTCTGGACGATCATTGCGTCGTCGCGGGGAATTGCGTGGTGAGCATGCGAGCCATGGGGCTGCTTTAAGACTGGCGGCGTCGGGGGCTACCGACCTCGCCACGCCCGTCCGGACAGGGGCATGTGCAATGTGCAGATGCTTCAGGCGGCGATGCAGCGGTTCCGCCCGGCATGCTTCGCCTCGTATAGCGGCACGTCCGCGCGCGCGATCCAGTCTTCCGCCGTGGCTGTCGTATCGTCGAGGGCGGCAATCCCGAAGCTCGCGGTGATGGCGATGGTGCGGGCGGGCGCGATGGCGATCGGGTGCGCAGCGATGGCCGCGCGGTGACGTTCAGCAGCTGCGAGGGCGGCGGCGCCGTCTGCTTCCGGCAGCAGCATCGCGAACTCCTCGCCGCCGATCCGGCCCAGCAGGTCGGCGTGGCGACCGGAGCCGTGGAGCACTTTCGCCAGTTCGCGCAAAACCGCGTCGCCGGCCGGGTGGCCCCAGGTATCGTTCACCGTCTTGAAGTGGTCGATGTCGATCAGCACCAGCGAAGCAGCGTGGCCGTGCCGGCGCGCGCGGGCCATTTCCTTTTCCACCCTGTCGAGGAAGCCGCGCCGGGTCAGGACGCCTGTGAGCTGGTCGCGCTCGGCGATGCGGCGCAGTTCCATCTCATTGACGACGATGCTGGCGAAGTTCCGCAGGATGGCGATCTCGCCCTCGGAGAAGTCGCGCGGGCGGGTGTCGATGGCGCACAGCGCTCCGACGTTGTAGCCGTCCGAGGTCACCAACGGCACGCCGGCATAGGCGCGGATATGCGGAGCGCCGTTGACCAGCGCATTGTCGGCGAAGCGCGAATCCGCTTTTGCATCGGGTATGACAAGCGGCATGCGCTGGCGGATGGTGTGGGTGCAGAACGACACGTCGCGCGGCGTCTCGGTTGCATCGAGGCCTACCCTGGCCTTGAACCACTGCCGCTCCTCATCCAGCAGCGTCACCACCGATATCGGCACGCCGAGTACGGCCCGCACGAGGTTCACGACGTTCTCGAAGGGTTCCTCCGGCGGCGTGTCGAGAATGTCCAGACGACGAAGCGCTGCAAGGCGGGCAGTTTCGTCGGCAAGGGCATTCTGGGCGTACATGCTGCAGCATCTCGTTCCGCGCGTGTTCCCCGGCGCAAGGGCAGGGGCGGGGCGACCTTCGCCTCCTTACCGCCCGCGAGTAAAGGAAGTGCGAACATGCAGCAACTTCCCTGCTCTTGCTGCATTGCAATCAACCATTTGACAATGCACCGCCTGACACGAAACTGTCGCCCGGTGCGCACATTCCTTTTCGGCGCGAAGGCCGCCCTACCATTGGAGACGCTTGCTTGACCCAGATCGTCACAGTCCCGACCACGCCCTTCGACGGGCAGGCGCCCGGAACCTCGGGCCTGCGCAAGAAGGTGAAGGTCTTCCAGCAGCCGGGCTATGCCGAGAATTTCATCCAGTCTGTCTTCGACGTCGTGAAGCCGCAGGCGGGCGCGGTGCTGGTGATCGGCGGCGACGGGCGTTATCACAACCGCACGGTCATCCAGCAGGCGATCCGCATGGCCGCCGCCAACGGCTATGGCCGCGTGCTGGTCGGGCAGGGCGGCATCCTTTCCACCCCGGCGGCAAGCCATGTCATCCGCAAGTACAAGGCGAGCGGCGGCCTCGTCCTTTCGGCGAGCCACAACCCCGGCGGTCCGGACGAGGACTTCGGCATCAAGTACAACATCGCCAATGGCGGCCCGGCGCCCGAGAGCGTGACCGACGCGGTGCTGGCGGGCACGAAGACGATCGACCGCTGGCTGACCGTCGAGACGCCCGACATCGATCTCGACACGCTGGGCGAGACGCAGGTAGGCGACCTGATCGTGGAAGTTCTCGATCCCGTCGCCGACTACGCCGACCTCATGGAGGAGCTGTTCGACTTCGACGCGATCCGCAAGGTCGTCGCCTCGGGCTTCTCCATGCGCATGGATTCGATGAGCGCGGTGACGGGGCCTTATGCCGTCGAAATCCTCGAAAACCGGCTGGGCTTCGCGCCGGGCACCGTGGTCAACGGCGTGCCGCTGGAGGCCTTCGGCGGGCACCATCCCGACCCGAACCTGATCCACGCCAAGGAACTCTATGACCTCATGATGTCCGAGGATGCGCCCGACATCGGCGCGGCCTCGGACGGAGACGGCGACCGCAACCTCATCATCGGGCGTGGGCGCTTCATCACCCCGTCCGACTCGCTGGCGATGCTGGCCGCCAACATCGAGATCGCGCCTGCCTACCGCGGCCGCCTCGCCGGGATCGCCCGCTCGATGCCGACCAGCGCCGCCGCCGACCGCGTGGCCGAGGCGCTTGGCGTGCCGTGCTTCGAGACACCGACCGGCTGGAAGTTCTTCGGCAACCTGCTCGATGCCGGTAAGGTCACCATCTGCGGCGAGGAAAGCGCGGGCACCGGCTCGGACCATGTGCGCGAGAAGGACGGCCTCTGGGCGGTGCTGCTTTGGCTCAACATCCTGGCGGTGCGCGGCATCAGCGTCGACGATCTCGCGAAGGAGCACTGGGCGCGTTACGGGCGCAACTACTACGCGCGGCACGACTACGAGGGCATCGAGACGGCGGGCGCCAACGCGCTGATGGACGGACTCAAGGCGCAGCTCGCCGCGCTGCCCGGCAAGAGCTTCGGCCCACAGGTCGTCAGCCATGCGGACAGCTTTGCGTATACCGACCCGGTCGACGGCTCCGTCAGCGCCAACCAGGGCATCCGCGTGCTGTTCGAGGACGGCAGCCGCATCGTCTTCCGCCTTTCGGGCACGGGCACGCAAGGCGCCACCCTGCGCGTCTATCTCGAGCGCTACGAGCCGCGCTCGGGTCATCTCGACGCCGACACCGGCGCGATGCTGGAGCCGCAGATCGCCGCCGCCGAGGCAATCGCCGGGATCGTGGCCCACACCGGCCGGACGGCGCCCGACGTCATCACCTGAGGTCGCCCCCGCCGCGCAAGGCGACACAGGTTTACACGGTTTACACGGTCCAGGGGGAAATGGCGCCTTCCTGGCCCTGAAAGTGTCGCCTTGTGGGGTGACTGGTGTAACCTTGCGTCCCGTGCAAGTGTCAACTTGCGCAAGGGCCGCCGCATGGCAGTGAGCCGCGGAAGGCAGGGAAGCAGGTGGGAGGGCGGATCTTCTCACGCGCCCAATCTAACGCGGCGGACCATCTGTAGGAAAACGGTTTAGGGTGGCAGGAGGCCCGCCGCTCCCGCGATGAATTGGATATGTTGCGGCGCGAAATTCGCGTAAATTCCCGCCAATTCCGCGTTATCGCCCTGTGTGTGTATACATGACGGATCGAACTGCTCTTGCCTCGACCCCATCAAGGCGCCATCACGCCGGGCGAGAGAGGAACGCCCTATGAGCAAGCACATCCATCTGGTCAGCTTCCTGATCAATTCGCCGATCAACCACACCGTGCTCAGCTGGTCGCAGCCCGGCGACAACCGCCTCGACGCTCTGCACGACCTCAAGCTGTGGCAGGAATTGGCGCAGACGCTGGAGCGCGGGCGCTTCGACGGCATCTTCTTCGCCGACACGCCCGGCGTGTTCGACCGCTACCGCGACAGCCACGAGGACGCGGTGAAATACGGCGTGTGCTGGCCCTGCATGGACCCGGTGGTGCTGCTCTCGGCGCTGGCGGCGGCGACCACGCACCTTGGCCTTGCGGCGACGATGTCTACGAGTTCGTACCAGCCCTGGACGATCGTGCGCCAGCTCGGCACGCTCGACTATCTCTCGGGCGGGCGCGTCGGGTGGAACATCGTCACCGGACACCTGCGCGGCGAGCATCGCGCGCTCGGCCTGCACCAGCTGGAGCATGACCGCCGCTACGACCGCGCGGACGAGTACATGGAGGTCTGCTACAAGCTCTGGAACTCGGTGAAGCCCGGCGCCATCCTCGCCGACCGTGAAAGCGGGATCTACGCCGACCCCTCGAAGGTCGAGTTCATCGACCATCAGGGCGAATTCTTCTCGTGCCAGACGGTGTCGCCCGTGCTGCCCTCGCCGCAGGGCCATCCGGTGCTGTTCCAGGCGGGCAGTTCCGGGCGCGGCCAGCAGTTCGCGGTGAGCCACGCCGACGTGGTGTTCTCCATCCAGCCCAACGTGCCGGGCATGAAGCGCTTCACGGTCAACCTCGAGGATGCGGCCAGGGCGGCGGGCAAGAAGACGCCCGGCGTCAGCTTCGGCATCCAGCCGATCGTCGGCGGCACCGAGGAGGAAGCGAAGCGCAAGCTCGCGGATCTCGTCGAGAAGCTGCCGATCGACGCCTGCCTCGCGCGGCTTTCGGGCACCATGGGCGTGGACTTCGCAGGGATGGAACTCGACCAGCCGCTCGCCGAGATCGAGACGCAGGCTTCGCAGGGGCTGATGAAAGCGTTCTCCAACATCGAGGGCGACAAGCCGCTCACCTTGCGCGAAGTTGCGGTCCGCTGGGGTCTTGCCGTGGGCAAGCCGCAGATCGTCGGCACCCCCGAGCAGGTGGCAGCCGAGATGGAGCGCATCTGGTGCGAAACCGGTTGCTACGGCTACAACGTGACCCCCACCGTCATGGCCAGCTCGGTCACCGACTTCGTCGACCAGGTCGTGCCGATCCTGCAGGCGAAGGGCGTCTACCGCACCGAATACGAAGGCACGACGCTGCGCGAGAACCTGGGTCTGTGAAGGCGCACAACATTGCGCAGGTGAGGGAGCGGGCGAGGCGCCGCCTGCCGCGCGCGATCTGGGAGTTCATCGAGCGCGGGACCGAAGACGACGTGCTGGTGAACCGCAACGTCACCGCTCTGCAGGACGTGCGGCTACTGCCGCGTAGTTTGCGCGACGTGTCGCAGCGCTCGGCCGAGATCGAGCTGTTCGGCCGCCGCCAGCCGCTGCCGCTGGTGATCGCGCCGACCGGCGTGTCCGACCTGCTCTGGCACCGGGGCGAGCGGGCCATCGCCTCTGCTGCGGCGTCGGCGGGCATCCCCTTCACCCAGACCACCAGCTCGACCACCAGCTTCGCCGACATCGCCAAATGCGCCACTTCGGGCCACTGGATGCAGATGTACCTGTGGGAGCGGCGCGACCTCTCGTGGCAGGTGGTGGACGCGGCGCGGGAGAACGGGGCGGACGTGATCGTCCTCACCGTCGACACCCCGATGTGGCCGCTGCGCGAATTCAACAAGCGCGCCGGCATGTCGAACCCGATCCGGCCCAACGCCACGCTGGTGTCGGACTTCCTCAAGCGGCCCTCGTGGCTGGCCTCGGTCATCTGCCGGTACTACCTCGAGGGCGGTCTGCCGCAGTTCGCCAACTATCCGCCCGAGGTCGGCGGCAAGCTCACCGGCACCGTCAGCCGCGTGTCCAACTCGGCCTCGGTCAACTGGGCCGACGTCGATGAACTGCGCCGCCGCTGGCCGGGCAAGCTGGTCATCAAGGGCGTGCTCTCCGCCGACGATGCCCGCATCGCGCTCGATCACGGGGTCGACGGCATCGCGGTGTCCAACCACGGGGGCCGCAACTTCGACAGCTCGCCGCCCGCGATCGACGTGCTGGCCGGCATCGTCGACGCTGTGGGGGACCGCACCACCGTCCTGTTCGACAGCGGCGTGAGGCGCGGCGCCGACGTGCTCAAGGCGCTGGCGATCGGAGCGAAGGCCGTGCTGATCGGCCGCGCCACGCTTTACGGCTGCGCCGCCGGGGGGCAGGCCGGGGCCCGCCACGCGATAGACCTGCTGGCGAACGAGATCGACGTGGCCATGGCGATGCTGGGCGTGACCCGGCTGGACGAACTGGACCGCAGCTACCTGGTGCCGGGGACTTACCGCAACCCGTCGTCCCCGGCCTGACCGGGGACCGGATCAAGTTCGGGGCGACGTAAGTCTTCGCTCCTCGTCCAGCGCCCGCACTCGTGCCGCGGTATCCTCATTGTCCAGTAGCACCGACAGCGGCGCATCCAGCCGGCGTCGCCAGTTCGGGTGCTCGGTGATCGTGCCCGGCAGGTTGGGTTGTTCTACCTCCGCCAGCAGGTCCTCGAGCGGGGCGATCGCCAGCACGCAGGGCGTGCGGCCGATGTGGCGCAGCGCGGCTTCCACCACGGGCGCGGGGTCGTCCGGCAAAGGGCGCGGCGCGGTGTCGCCGGTCAGGGTGGCCCAGAGCAGGCCCCGGTCCCAATCGCGGCGTTCCTCGGCCTCGGCGCGCGTGGTGCCCGGGGGCAGGCGGCCCAGCTTCTCCGCCCAGTCGAGGTCGCGGCCGGTCCACCAGCCGGCGACGGTGGCGGTGTCGTGGGTCCCGGTCATGGCGGCGGCCTGCGCGTCGTAGTCGGCCGCGCCGATGAAGCCGTCGTCCGGCGCGCGCTCGAACCACAGCACGCGCATGCCGAGCATCCCGCGCGCGGTGATGGCCGGGCCGAAGCCGCCGGGCATGGTGCCGAGGTCTTCGGCGACGATCAGCGCGTTCGCAAGATGCGCCTCCAGCGCGGCAAGGCGGACGAGGTCGTCGAACGGATAGGTGAGATAGGCTCCCGCGCTCGACGGCTGGCCTTCCGGCACCACCCATAGCCGCGCGAGGCCAAAGGCATGGTCGATCCGCAGCGCGCCCGAAGTCGCCAGCGCGGCGCGGATCGTCTCGATCCACGGGCCGTAGCCGCTGCGCGCGAGGCCGCGCGGGCTGAAGCCGGTGAGCATCCAGTTCTGCCCGAGCGGCCCGAGCGGATCGGGCGGCGCGCCGATCGTCAGTCCCTGCAGCAGTGCATCGCCCATCGACCAGGCATCCGCCCCGCCGGTATGCACGCCCACCGCGAGGTCGGCGAGCAGGCCGACCGCCATGCCCGCTTCCCGCGCCCGCGCCTGGACGACGGCGAGGCTCTCGCGCGCCAGCCACTGGGTGAAGAGGTGGAAGGCGACCTCCTCGGCGGTGTCGCGCGCGAACTTGGCGACCGCCTTGCCGTCGGGGTCGTGGTAGGCGGGGGGCCATGCCTGCCAGCCATGCGCGCCCTTTGCGCGGAAATGGACGTCGAGCGCGTCGTATAGCGCCTGCCGCCTCAGGCCCTCGCCGTGGGGCGCGTTGTCGCGCGCGATGCGTTCGCGGGTGGCGGCGTCGAGGCCGGCGAACACCGTGCGGAGCTGCGCCAGGCGGCGGGGCAGGGCGCTTTCCCAGTCGATCAGCTCATCCGCGCCAGCGTCGTCCCCGGGCAGCGGCGGCAGGCCGAGCAATTCGGGGCTGCCCATCGCACCGTTGAGATAGAGGCGGCTCGACGGGGAGTAAGGGCTGAAATCATGGCCGTAGCCCGCGAACAGCGCGTGGACCGGGTTGATCGCCAGCGCGTCCGCCCCGCGCGCGGCGAAGGCATCGACGGCCTCGGCGAGTTCCGAGAAGGTCCCGAAGGCGCGCGGTGACGCTCCGCGCAGGGCGGGTATCTGGACGGCCGGCCCCCAGATGCGGCCCTTGCCCAGCCTCTCCACCGAGGGACATTCGCGCGGGGCGACGGCGAGGGTGAGGGCATGGCCATTGATCGTGAGCGCGTGGTAGCCCGGCTCGTCCACCGGCGGCAGGGTCCAGGTGGACAGGTCGAGGCTGCGCGGGGTTCCGTCCGGCCCGGCAATCTCGGCATGAGCGAGGCTTGGCGGCAGCGGGATCGGCATGCCGACATCGGCGACCAGCATTTTCGGCGGCTCTGCGCGCTCGCGGCGGACCTGATCGAGGCTGGCGGCGATGTCTTCCTGAGTGATCGCCGGATAGCCGAGAGCGGTCGCGATCGCGGCCAGCGAGGCGTCGCTGACGGTCTGCTCGTCGCCTTCCGAACTCCACCAGATGCGCACGAGGCCGATCGCCTCGGCGAGGGCGTGCAATTCGGGCGCATGCGATGGCTGCATCTGGGGTGTCTGCTCCTCGGGCGGCGGCCCTATCCGGTTTGAAGCACCTGGGTAGGTTCATGTCGAGCGAAGTCGCGAGGTCATGCACCGTGCGTGGTGTCTCGACTTCGCTCGGCACGAACGGAGATGGCACGGCGCTCCCCTTCGAACCGCGCGGGCGATCGTTCCAATGCGGGGACTTGCGCCCGCCGCCCGGGCGCTCGACGATGCCGCAAAATCACGGGAGAGAGACATTGGCCAAGATCGACGTCGGCGGGATCGGCATTGCCTACGAACTGCTGGGCAAGGAGAGCGACCCGGCCATCGCGCTGACGCCGGGCGGGCGCTTCACCATGGACGTGCCGGGCCTGCGCGAGATGGCGGACGAGTTCGTCAAGGCGGGCCGCCGCGTGCTCATCTACGACCGGCCGAACTGCGGCCTCTCCGACGCCTGCCTGCTGGGCGAGAGCGAATCCGAGATGCAGGCCGAGGCGCTGTCCGGCCTGATCCGCAAGCTCGACCTCGGGCCGACGGTGATCGCGGGCGGCTCGGGCGGCAGCCGCGTTTCGATGCTGGCGGCGGCGCGGGACCCGGAAATCTGCTCGCACCTCGCGCTGTGGTGGATTTCGGGCGACCCGATCGGCCTCATGCAGCTCGCCACCTACTACTGCGGCGAGGCAGGCTCGCTGGCGAGCGTGGGCGGCATGGAAGCGGTGCTGAAAGCCACCAGCTGGGCCGAGAACTTCGCCAAGAGCGAGCAGTCGCGCGCGTTCATCAAGGCGCAGGACCCGGAGAAGTTCATCGCGGTGATGCAGAAGTGGGCCGCCGCCTACGTGCCCTCGCCGATCACCCCGGTGCCCGGCATGACGCCGCGCGACTTCGCCCGGCTGACGATGCCCACGCTGGTGTTCCGCAGCGGCAAGAGCGACCTTTCGCACACCCGCGCGACCTCGGAGTGGGTGCATCGGCTGGTGCCGCACTCGCTGTTCCTAGATCCGCCGTGGAACGACGACGAGTGGAACTACCGCTCGGGGCAGACCATGTCGGGGACCGAGGGGCACACGCTGTTCCGCTCGTGGCCCAAGCTGGTGCCGCAAATCCTCGACTTCATCGCGGGGTGAGGGCGGCGCTCGCGCCGCGCGCGTCCCAAGCGATCAGCCATGCCAGCACGGCGGCGACGAGGGCGTAGCGGGCGCGGAAGGGCACGTTGAGCAGCGGGTACTGGCCGATGAGGTGCGGCGGGTCGGTCCACGCGGGCACGACCAGCGCCAGCCAGCAGGCCACCACCAGCGGCGTGCGCAGCCACGTCGGGCTCGCCAGCGTCTGGGCCAGCGCGGCGAGGATCACCGGGAAGATCAGCGCGTAGTGATAGCCCCAGGCATTGGGCGCAGCGACCAGCGAGGCGCAGAGCAGCAGGTTCAGGCTGTCGAGCGGCTTCGTCTCACGCGTGACCTGCTGGTGGGCCATCGCGGCGAGGATGCCGAAGGCCAGCAGCAGCTTCGACGCTAGCTGCACCGCATGCGGGATCGGCACGAAGTGGAGCACCGGCTGGCCGCCGCCCGCC
>NZ_AKKE01000046.1 GCF_000281975.1 Novosphingobium sp. AP12
AACTGGCGGAGATAGGCCTCGATCTCAGGAGAACCGTCAACAGTGAGCGTCGCGGCCTGCGTGTTGCCTCCCGCCGCACCATCCGTTTTGCCGTCGCAGCCGGCCAGCACCGGGCATAGCGCCAGCATCGCGACGGCGGTGTATATCCCCACGAGGCGGTCAGTTCTTCGTGAATTAGGCGTCATGGCGCGAGTGTCACCGCATCGTCTCCGGCTGTTCCATCCGAAAACTCGTAACCTCTTGGGTGCGTTCCCATGGCATGGGTCCGTCCGGTCAGAGGTCGATGCACCGTGCGCCGAGCGCGGCGACACTTACGACCTCGATGGCGTATCCCGAAGTCCTGCAGCTTACGGGCCCTGCGGAACCAGGCACCTTATCGCATATAGCCGAAGAGTTCGTCTGCGCAGACTACGAGCAGCGTCGTGGTCTCTTCAACCGCGCGCAGCCCGATCAGTCCGTGATGGCCGTCAGCTATCAGCGATGCGAGCAGATAGCCGTTCGACCAGTGATGCTATGCCCTCGCCGGCGAAAGACTGTGTGGCCGAACCGTCGATCTGCACTGGATGTTCGACGGTCAGGATAGCGGTGGCCCGGTGATCGGGATCCAAAAGCGTCCAGGCAAGGACGGCGGCTTCTAGGCTCGTCACTTCGGCGACATCTTCATCTCCGCGCGGGACATTTTCCAGCGCAGCGCTCATCCGCCAGTTGATCGGGGGAGACCTCATGGTCTCGTACCAGGTGGCTTCCGCCATCGTCTTACTCCTGTGGTGCTTCGGGCTTTAATGAAGCGAACGTGGCGTTTCCGATTTCCGGCTACATTTGGAACACTCAGGTGAGAGCGGAATAGTCTGGGGCGGTTGCGCGCCGCTGTCATTTGGGTACCGACCGGCAATGAGGACCGCGATTAACCCGACGAAGGCTGTCGCCGCACCAGCCAAGGCAATGGCTGCAAAGCCAAAGCCGAAGGCGATCACCGCACCGCCGAGAGCCGCACCAATTGCGTTCCCCAAATTGAACGCACCGATATTGACGGCCGATGCGAGGTGGGGTGCGTCGGCCGCGGCCGTCATCACCCGAACCTGTAACGGGGGCACGAGCGCGAAGCTGGCGATGCCCCACAGGAAAATCAACGGTGGTGCCGCAGCGGTTTGTTCCATCATGAGCGAGAAAAGTAAGAGGATGACCGAGAGCGACGCGAGCGTAACGGTCAGCGTTCGGTCGACGGACCGATCCGCGAAGCGCCCGCCCAGCCAATTTCCGACGGTTAGACCAAGTCCATATAGAACAAGCATCGCCGTCACGAAGCCGAGCGAGGCGTGTGTCGCTCCGCGTAGGATCGGTGCGATGTAGGTGAAGACCGTAAACATTGCGCTCGATCCGACGACAGTCAGCGCGAGTGCGCCAAGCACGCGGCCGCGTCCCAAGACCCGCAACTCCGCGATGGCATCGCCATCGCTTGTCGCAGGTAATAGCGGTAGAGCGAGGCGGAGGAATATCATCGTGAAGACGCCTAGACCGGATATACCCCAGAATGAGGCTCGCCAGCCCAGGTGCGCGCCCGCCCATGTTGCCAGCGGTACGCCGACGACGTTGGCGATCGTGAGTCCCATGAACATAGTGGCTACGGCACCGGCCCGCCGACCGGCCGGAACGAGGCTCGCAGCAACAACTGAGCCGACCCCAAAAAACGCGCCATGGTTGAATGAAGTGATGACACGCGCGACGAGAAGCATCCCGTAGCTGCCTGATACAGCTGCGAGCAAATTGCCGAGCGTAAAAATTCCGGCGAGAGCAATCAGAAGGGTTCGGCGGGAGATACGTCCTGTCGTCAGCGTCATCAGCGGCGCGCCAATCACGACGCCGAGTGCGTAGGCGCTTATCAACAGGCCGGCGGTGGGGATTGAGACGGCAAGGTCACTGGCGATGACAGGTAAGAGGCCCATCGGTGCAAATTCAGTAACCCCGATCCCGAAGGCGCCGACAGATAAGGCCATAAGGCCCGGATTGAGCTTCATGATGTGCCCTTCATGCGAGCTCGCCATCCGGGCGAACTCGTAGCGCGGAAGACGGGCAGCAAATAAGTGGGCAGGTCGAACCCTGTGGAACTTGCCCCGTTCTGCTTGCCTGAGCAATACGAAGGAGCTGTTGCGAGGCATCTCCCCGGTTGGTCATCACGAACAGGGCGTACACACGCCCTCCGATCTCGCCGATGTGATGAGATCAGCAATAGCGCGTGAAGTATAGGGCTTTGAGATGAACATGGCGCCGTTTGGTATCTCAATCTGTGATGGCTTCATTTTACCCGAGGTGACGATCACTTGAAGATCGGGTCGAAGCCCGCGGACTCTTCGGGCAAGCTCCAAGCCGTCAAAGCTGCCGGGCATGTTGATATCCGTGAACAAAACGGCAATTTCGGGATGTGCCTTTAATTTGGTCAGAGCATCTTCGGCGTCGCGGGCTTCGATTGTTGAGAAGCCCAGCTCTGCCAACGTGTCGGCTGTATTCATGCGGATGAGCGGCTCATCGTCAGCCACCAAAATGACAGCTGGAAATTGGATAATTTTCATTCCGTCTCAACCGGAGTCATATTTCGAGGTTCCAGGTTTTACGTTTTTTTACCTGTTATGTCCCCTCACGTTGTCGCACAAGATCAATCCGCATGTGAGTCTTGCGCTGCAGAGACGATACCGGACGTCACTTGTAGGCGCCACCTAAGCGAGCGGCTGTGCGCGAGAACGGCGTTGCCGCAGAAATACAATACATTGAACCATATGCGCCGAAACGCGGTTATGCTCAGCTAGATCATCTCGGGCGGAACGCGCGTTTGCAGGGGAGGGAAGCCCAGACCGAACATTGCTAGATGATCGGCAGGCAGTTTAAGATCCGCAGCGAGGCGGTTTTCGTGGACATTAGAAGCCGTGCTGACTTTTGGGGATGGCGATCACATCATCGTCGCGCGTCGTCTAGGCGAGTGCGGTTGTGTCGGGGTCGCGCCGAACTGCTGCGCCACGGAGGCCATCTGGTATCGTAGAGCAAGCGGCGTTGTTCGTTAGTGCTACCGGGCGGGAGGAGGGCAATGTTGCAAGCCACGGAACCACGTTGCGTTCTGGTCTACTGCGGCTCAGATTGTACAGAACGTGATTGGTGGGGCAGCGGCTGCTGCCGTGGTGGACGTGTTCCCCCGGGTCGTCGGTGTCGAGATTGCTCACGCTCAGCGCAGGATCTTGCTGGCGTCGATAAGGCGCTCCATCGTGTCTGCCTTCTCGCCAAAGGCACCGCCGAGCCAGTGGAGCAGAAAGAGATCAAGCCAATCGGTGCCGAGCGCTCTCTCGCCTCATATGCCCGCGGCAGACCGTCCCGAAAGACGTTCTACCAATAAGCCTTGCTGACGAGACACACCATCTTGCGTATGCGCGAGATCGCTTCGCCGGCGAGCTGCTCCGTCCTTCTTCGGTGTACAACTCCGCGATGTCGATAAGCACGATCCCGCATCGGTGCGGCCGCGGTGCAGCGATTTCGCCAACCCGTTTCGACCGTTTTCGGCTATCATTGATGCCCCTTGCAAAAGCGCGAGGGCCGTTGTGCGGTCGGGACGCCTCGGAACCGCCATTGTTCTGAGAAGTAGCTCTCGATCTGCCGCTATTCGTACCAGGCGGGAGACTTCAGCGCACTGCGGTAGAAGCCTGTACTGTGGCCGATCCACAGCTGCGCCTTTGTCTGCGAAACAAATTCCACCATTGCTTGCCGTGACGCGGGGGTTGCCGTCTTCATCTCGCCCGGTGGCATCCGCCCCTTGGTCAGCTCCTCGGTGTAATGGTAGAGATCGCCGCTCACCAGCACATTGCCCGTCTTCGCGAGCTTAAGAAACAGCGATTGATGTCCCGGGGTGTGGCCGGGCGTCGATTTCAGCACGACCGTCCCATCGCCGAAGACGTCGTGGTCGCCGTCATAGACGACCTTCCGTGCGCTCTCGAGATCGGCATAATCAGCAAAATGTCCAGGCCGTGATGCGGCGAACATCTCCGCCTGCTCGGCTCGTGTCGTCAGCCATGTCGATCGGTTGAAGAGACCGGCGTTGCCGGCGTGGTCGAAATGCATGTGGGACAAGGCAATGTAGGTGACGTCTGCCGGGGTGACACCGATATTGGCGAGCTCACTGACCAGCGTGGTCGTTTTGATCTCGCCATAGCCCTCGACGATATTCTCCCAGACCGGGCGACCTACCAGCCGGTCGGCAAGCCCCGTATCGTAGAGCAGGATTCCCTTGGGATGAACGACAAGGTAGCACGTCACGGGCATGTTCGTGTCCGCCACCTCCTCCCGACTGAGGCTGTAAAGCTCCGGGTTGTTGGAGATGAGCTCGCCGCAGTTGAGCACATAGACGCGCGGTGTTGTCACCTTTGGCAACTGCGCAAGGTTAGCCCGAGCATCGCTGTCGAGCGCAGCAGCCCAGACAATAACTGATGTGCAGGGCGCAGGGGCGAGCGCGAGGAGCGTAAGAACGGCGCCGGCGAGGCGTTTCATTTGCAAAGGTGATCTCCATAACTGGATCGATCGGTCAGCCTGCGGCGCGCATATGTCGTGTGGCCGAAGACAGTGCCCCGATCATCTCTTTACATTACGCCGGCTACGGGGACAGGTCGCCAGCGATTTACGCACAAGCGTCTCTGCCACGATGCACAGTTCAACCGCCCCCGGTCGATCCTTCCATTCGATAACTTTGGTCAGTCTGCCGACCAAAACTTTGTGCGATCCGCCATCAAGGAACGACCATCTTGCAGTTGTTCTTTACGCTGCAGGGTCAATCATTCCGAAGGTTACGCACCGCAAGTTCGGCTTGATGCTGTTTGCTGTGGCGGTCGTGTTGGCGTCTTATCGCTGGCTACCCTGAACGCGGCCGTTTTACCCTTCTTGGCGTCGCGCCTTTGATTTCACCAGCTTTAGCAATAGCGTGCGCTTCGAGCGATAGTGGGATGCGCGGAAGGTCTGGGGAACGTTGGTCGTCAAGACCCGCTCGCTGGCAGGATTTCCGAAACGAACCGCGATAGGACATCCTCGTTTGCTGCTGCCCGACGGCGGTGTTCTGTCTCACCCTTCCATTTAAGCTTGGCGGCGCCCTCGGGTTGGGCGCGTCCTGGTTTGTTGCCCAAACCAGCTTTGCATTGGTCGGGGACGACGTGCCTATCGACAAACTGGAGGATCCGTTTGGACATGAGCAGAATAATGTCCTCCTTGATGCCATCGTGTCGGCCGTGCAGATGGAGCTGGGTCCTGCGCCTGCGCGATCTACCACCCGCAGCCTCTATACGAGATTTTATCTCGCTTAACGGGCGCGCTCGCCGATCTGGCCCTAAGCTCGTCGACGACTTTCACCTCTTCTGCGAACTCCGACCCTCGTCAGATCCGTCCACGGGCATCTGGGGGGGCGAAGGTTCCATTGGCCGGAGTGCATCCAATTACGACGATCTTCCCTCATGCCGGTCACAGCTTTGAGGTTGACTACGGCAGCTTGAAAGCGATCAACGCCTACCATGCCGACGGACGAAGCATGACGTACACGATCACGGGCGGCGCCACGGACGGTGCTACCGGGACTGTCGAGTACGAGTGGCGTCATCTCCCAGGCGGCTGCTTTGTCATCTCCTGGCAGGAAGGCGACGGTGCCACTGTCACCCATCTCGACGATTTCGACGCACAGCGCTCGCTGACCTTCTACACGACCCCCGATCGACAGTTCTATCGTTTAGAGGGATCGCTAAAACTTTCTACGATCTAAGCTTTCGATGGCGGCCAAGGCATATGGCCGACCATGCATAGCGGGGCGTTGATGACAAAAAGGTTTCTGGAAGGCATCAAACCTTATCCCGGCCCTGCGGGAGGGTGGGGGGCGTTGCGCGCGGTCGCGAAGGCGGTCCGAGCGGAGATGGGGGCGAGCACCGGCACGCGAGCGCTCTTCAGCATGAACCAGCCCGAGGGGTTCGACTGTCCGGGATGTGCGTGGCCGGATCCCAAGCACACCTCGTCCTTCGAGTTTTGCGAGAATGGCGCGAAGGCGGTGACCTGGGAGGCGACCCAAAAGCGAGCCGACCCGGATTTCTTTGCGCGCCACAGTGTGTCCGAACTCTGGACATGGTCCGACTACGCGCTGGAGGAGGCTGGGCGGTTGACCCATCCGCTGCGCTACGATCGGGAGACCGACCACTTCGTGCCCGTTGAATGGGACGATGCGTTCGAGCGGGTTGGCGCGGTGCTGCGCGCAGTCGCACACCCGAACGAGGTGGAATTCTATACCTCGGGACGCGCATCCAATGAGGCCGCATTCCTGTACCAGCTCTTCGCGCGGGAGTTCGGGACAAACAATTTTCCCGATTGCTCCAACATGTGTCACGAGGCGACCAGCGTTGGTCTCCCGCAATCGATCGGAGTGGGGAAAGGCACCATCACCCTTGAGGATTTTGGGGAGGCCGATGCGGTCTTCAGCTTCGGGCATAATCCTGGGACCAACCATCCGCGTATGCTCGGCACACTACGCGAGGTGTCGCGCCGCGGGGTGCCGATCATCGCCATCAACCCGATGCGCGAACGTGGTCTAGAACGCTTCCAGGATCCCCAAGCGCCGATTGAGATGGCGACCTTTGGCGCGACGCCAATCTCTTCAGGCTATCACATGGTCAAGGTGGGCGGCGACCTCGCACTGGTCAAAGGCATCATCAAGGCGTTGCTCGAAGCGGATGCCGCAGACCTCGCGGCGGGCGGGGTAGGCCTGATCGACCGCAGGTTCATCGAGGTCCACACGATCGGCTTCGAGGCGCTTCGCGCCGATATCCAGAAGGCCGACTGGGCGGCGATCTGCGAAGTGTCGGGCCTGACACAGCCGGCAATCGAGAGCATCGCGCAGGTTTACTGGAGCGCTGAGCGCTCGATCATCTGCTATGGGATGGGGATCACCCAGCACCGGCACGGGACGGAGACCGTCCAACAGCTGGCGAACCTTCTTTTGCTGCGCGGAAATTTCGGGCGCGAGGGAGCAGGCATTTGCCCGGTGCGCGGCCACTCCAACGTCCAAGGCGATCGGACCGTCGGCATCACAGAAATCCCAGCTGAACCGTTCCTTGAAAGGCTAGACCGGGCATTTGGAATCACCAGTCCGCGAGCTCACGGCCACAACGCCATCGAGGCAATCCAGGCGATGCGGGATGGAAAGGCGCGGGCCTTCATAGGTCTTGGCGGCAATCTTGCGGTCGCCATTAGCGATCCTCAGGCTACTTTCGCGGCCTTCCGGAAGCTCGACCTCAATGCCCAAATCGTAACGAAGCTAAACCGGACTTGCCTCCTCACTGCGAAGGAAAGCCTGATCCTTCCGTGTCTCGGTCGCACCGAGATCGACGTCCAGGCTGCTGGGTTGCAGGCGATCACGGTTGAGGACTCAATGTCGGTGGTCCACGCCTCGCGCGGCATGCTGCAGCCCGTTTCCGACACGCTGCGCTCGGAACCGGCGATCATCGCCGGTATCGCCAAGGCGAGCCTACCGGCCACCGTCGTGACCTGGGACGCTCTCATCGCGAACTATGATCGCATTCGCGACAAGATCGAGGAGGTCTTCCCCGACTTCTTTGATTTCAACGAGCGCGTACGGATGAAGGGCGGCTTCCGGCTCCGGGTTGGCGCAGCGCTGCGGCAATGGGATACGCCCGACGGCCTGGCCCACTTCATTGTAGCCGATATACCGCCCGGCGTTGGATGCGAGGAGCATCCATTTCTCCTCACAACGATCCGAAGCCACGACCAGTACAACACCACCATCTATGGCCTGGACGATCGCTATCGCGGCATCACCGGTCGCCGGGACGTCGTCTTCCTCAATGGTGAGGATCTGCGCGATCTTGGCTTGGAGCATGGCGATCTCGTCGACATTGTCGCCGGTGACCGTGTGCTGACGGGCCAGACAGCCGTCGCCCACACGATTTCGCGCGGCTCCGTCGCAGCGTATTATCCCGAGGCGAATTGCCTGGTGCCGCTCGAAAACTACGACAAGGCGAGTGGAACGCCGGCCTATAAGTCTATCCCGGTCATGGTTCGGCGCGCGGCGTGATGGCCCGGGACGACGAGCGCCCCGGTTCCGGCGACGCCAACGCGGTGGGCGCCCGAGAGCGAGTGCGGTCCAACGACCGGAAGGGGAGCGTCTTTCTATTGACCATCCGGAAGCGGCGGCGCTCAAAGTGCACAGCCAGGCGAAGATGCGAAGAAGGGGAGGGAGGGCACGCTGGCCGGTTACATTGTGTAGCCCGATGCGATCGGTCCGTTCGTGTCCTACGGGCCGTCAATTGTGGCGGTTCGCCGGCC
>NZ_AKKE01000047.1 GCF_000281975.1 Novosphingobium sp. AP12
GGCTCGCCGCTGCCGAGCCCCGAGCCGCTGCGCCGCGTCGTCCCCCTCGACATTTTCCCCAGCGGCGTAATCGCCTCCTCGCTGGTGCAGAAGAGCTATTCCGCGAACTTCCCCGGTGAATTCGGCGGCGGCGTCATCAACCTGACGACCAAGGCCGTTCCCAAGGAATCGTTCCTCACCATCGGCGGCGGCTTCCAGGTGGATACCGAAACCACCGGCGAATTCGGCTACAGCTACTACGGCGCCAAAAGCGACTGGACGGGCTTCGACAACGGCAGCCGCGACGTTCCCCCCGCGCTGCAGTCGTTCTTCGACAGCGGCGCATCGATGAACTCGGGCACCGTCGACACCCGCGCGATCGGCTCCGAGCTGGTCCGCTTCAGCCGCGCGACGATGCAGAAGGTCGGCGACCTGCCGGTCAACTTCTCCGCTTCGATCACCGGCGGCACCTCGTGGGATCTGGGCGGCGCGGACCTCGGCATCATCGCCGCTGCCGGCTACAGCAACAAGTGGCTCGATCGCCAGGCGATCCAGCAGACTTCGTTCAGCGCCGATCTCTCGACGCTGCAGACCGACTTCAACCGCGTCACCACCGACAACCGGATCGTCGCCAACGGCCTCGTCGGTTTGGGCCTTGAGTTCGGCGAGAACAAGATCCGCTGGACCAACCTCTACATCCGCGACACCATCAAGCAGGGCCGTCTCGGCATCGGGCAGCGCAACCAGACCACTGCCGACTATATGCAGCAGAACAACGGCTGGTACGAACGCCAGCTGATCGACACCCAGTTCACCGGCGAGTTCAAGCCGGCGCCGGGCCTGTCGGTCGACCTGCGCGGCGGCTATGCCAACTCGCAGCGCGAGGCCCCCTACGAGTACGCCTTCGAATATGTGCGCACCAATACCGAAGCGGACCCCTACGGCGATCTCTTCGTCAATCGCCTGAACGGCAACGCGGGTGAAGCCAGCGTGACCTTCTCGGACCTCAACGAAGACCTGTGGTCGGCCGGCCTCGACGTGGCCTACACGCTGACGCCGTCGATCACCGCGACGGTTGGCGGTGCCTTTAGCGACACCAACCGCTTTAGCTCGCGCCGCCAGTTCCTGTTCCGCGCCTCGAGCACTTTCCCGACCGAAGCCTCCGTGCTGCGGCCGGACCTGCTGCTCTCGCCCGGCCTGATCACCGGCACCACCAGCGGCGGCACCACCGTTGGCGGCATCGACCTGATCGAGCCCGACGAAGCGACCCCGGCGTTCCGCGGCAAGCTGCGCAACTGGGCGGGCTATGCCAAGGCGAACGTGCAGTTCACCGACGAGATCAGCCTCGATGCGGGCGTCCGCTTCGAGAAGGCGCGCCAGGAAGTGACCGCAGTGCAGGTGTTCAACACCGCGCCGAACTACACGCCCACGCCTGCGCTCAACAAGGAATACTGGCTGCCGGCGGCGACGCTGACCTGGCAGATCCAGCCCGAGCTGCAGGCGCGCCTCAGCGGTTCGAAGACGATCGCCCGCCCGCAGTTCCGCGAACTGATCTACCAACCGTTTTTCGATCCGGAGAGCAACCGCCAGTACCTGGGCAACCCGCTGCTGACGGACAGCCAGCTCTACAACGCCGAAGCCCGCCTGGAATACTACTTCGCGCCCGAGCAGCGCGTCTCGATCTCGGCCTTCTACAAGAAGATCGACAAGCCGATCGAGAGCTTCATCTCGCTGCTCTCGGACAACCTCGTCACCAGCTATGCCAACGCTCCGGAAGCGCAGCTTTACGGCGCCGAGTTCGAGGCGACGAAGTACTTCGACCTGTCCGACATCGGTGGCTGGCTCTCCGAGCGCCGCGTGGTGCTGGTCGCCAACTACACCTACAGCAACTCCAAGCTGAAGGTCGGCGCCGGCGACACGACGGCGGTCTACGCAGCTTCGTCCAGCATCGCGACCGACTACTTCCGCGATGGCGCACCGATGACCGGCCAGTCCGATCACCTGGCGAACCTGCAGATCGGCCTTGAGAACACCGAGCGCCTTTCGCAGCAGACGCTTCTCCTCAGCTACGCCAGCAACCGCGCCGTCAGCCGCGGCCTGAACGGTTCGACGCCCCAGCCCGACATCATCGAGAAGCCGGGCGTCCAGCTCGACTTCGTGGCGCGCGAGGGCGTGGACTTCATGGGCCAGGACGTCGAGCTGAAGTTCGAGGCCCGCAACATCCTGGGCACCCGTCACCGCGAGTACCAGCAGAGCGGCGACAACGTGCTTGAGTTCAACACCTACGACGTGGGCACGGTCGTCGCTTTCTCGGCCCAGCTCAACTTCTGATTTCTCAGCCGGAGGGTTCCTGCCCTTCCGGCGAAAACTCGAACGGCCCGGTCGCAGCAATGCGGCCGGGCTTTTTTTTGACCTTCCCAAGCCGTCCGCCGAAGCGTAAGGCGCCCGGGTCATCTGGGGAGTAGCCACCCGCCTCCAGCGGGACCTGCCGTCAACATACTTGGCCGAGAGGCCATGGCGCGCAGGAGGACGGTGCAAGGACCGTTCGGGCGAGACCAATGACGCATCGCGGTTCCGCTCGGCCGGGCGGGTTCCGCATGCGTCGTTGCGTCCGCTTTTTCGCCCGGCCCCGGAGTACACGCCTTGGAAGCCCTGCTCACCTCCACCGCCGTGGTCGCGCTCGCCGAGATCGGCGACAAGACCCAGTTGCTCGCCATCGTCCTCGCCACGCGCTTCAAGAAGCCCTGGCCGATCGTCGCGGGCATCTTCGTCGCGACCATCGCCAACCACTTCCTCGCCGCATTGGTGGGCGAGCAGGCGGCAGCGTTCCTCGACGGCCTGTGGTTCCGCTACCTCGTCGCCGCCAGCTTCATCGTGATGGCCGCCTGGACGCTGATCCCCGACAAGTTCGACGAGGACGAGGAAGCCAGGCCCAGCCGGTTCGGCCCGTTCCTCGCCACCGCGATCGCGTTCTTCATCGTCGAGATGGGCGACAAGACCCAGATCGCCACCATCGCGCTCGGTGCCCGCTTCCAGAGCGTGGTGCCCGTGATGATGGGCACGACCATCGGCATGATGATCGCCAACGTGCCGGCGGTGTTCCTGGGCAATGCGCTCATCAAGCGGGTGCCGCTCAACGTGGTGCGCACCGTCGCCGCACTTTTATTTTTGGCGATCGGCCTGTGGCTGTTGGCGCAGACGGCCGGCTGGCTGGGCTGAGGGTTTAGTTGATGAAATGCATGCGCGCGCCGTGTTCCTCGCGGGCGCGGCGGGTGATCTGTTTTCCACGTTTGAAAGAACCTGCGCGAAAGTAGCAGGCTCTTTCGATGTAGGAAAATCGCCTCAGGCGGTGTCGAACACATACCCCAGCGAGCGCACCGTGCGCAGCGGGTTGCCCGCGCCGACGCCCTTGAGCGCGCGGCGCAGGCGGCCGATCCACACGTCCACCGTGCGCTCGTCCACCGGCGGCTCCTGCTTGCCGAGCGCGGCGATAAGCTGCGTCCGGCTGAACACCCTGCCCGGATGCTCGATGAAGTAGCGCAGCAGCCGCAGCTCGTTGGGCATGAGCGCGATCGGCTTGCCCTGCCAGCGCGCCTGGAACGCGGCGACATCGACCATCAGGTCGCCCTGCGTGACCATGCGGATGCCCGCGCTGTCCTGTTCGCCGAGGTTGGCGCCCAGCACGCGGTCGAGCAGCGCGTTGCGCGTCAGCGGGCCGACGAGATAATCGTCCGCGCCCATCCGCAGCGCGCGCTTGCGGTCTTCCTGGTTGTCTTCCTCGAGCACCATGGTGACGTGGGCATGCGCCGTCAGCGTGTCCGCGCGCAGGCGGCGGCACAGCTCCAGCCCCGACATCTCGGGCAGCACCCAGTCGATGAAGATCCAGAGCGCGCCCTCGATGAGCGGCAGCTCCGAAAAGTCCGTCCAGCGGTGCAAGGCCACGTCGAACTGGTCGTGCCGGAAAGGAGCCAGTCCCCCCAGAAGTTCGCTCGCCAGCAATATGTCGATCCGCCGCATCGCCCGCCGTCTGCCCCTAAGTACGCGCGGGCTTTTGCATCCGAGTGTGACGAGTGAGTGACATATCGGTGACATGGCGGTGAAAGACCGAAGACGGCGCGCTTTGGCGTTCGATCGAGCCTTCCCGTGTCATCGAACTGACCCGCAAACGTCACGCCCACGCAACGCCCTGATGGCAAAGGAAACCCAGCAGGAAGCCGGGGAGACCGACTATGCGCGATCACGTGGACACGCTTCTCGAACGCCAGACCGAACTTCGGGGCCGTATTCCCGCCTGGCTCGACATTCCCGAGCCCAAGGGCTTCAGGCCCAAGCGCAAATACCGCACGATCTGGATTTCCGACATCCACCTCGGCACGCGCGGCTGCAATGCCGGCATGCTGGTGGACTTCCTCAGCTCCGTCGAATGCGAGACGCTCTACCTCGTCGGCGACGTCGTCGACGGCTGGCGGCTGCGCAAGGGCTGGTACTGGCCCGACGCCCACAACGAAGTCGTGCGCCGCATCCTCAAGATGGCGCATCGCGGCACCCGCGTGATCTTCATCGCCGGCAACCACGACGAGATGCTGCGTGACTACGCGGGCCTCAGCTTCGGCGGCGTCGAACTGGCGCTGGAGGCGGTCCATACCACGCTCGACGGCCGCCGCCTGCTGGTCACCCACGGCGACGCCTTCGACGGCGTGGTGCTCTACGCCCGCTGGCTCGCGTTCCTGGGCGACAAGGCCTACGGCCTGCTGCTGCGCGCCAACATCGTCTTCAATGCCGTGCGCCGCCGGTTCCACCTGCCGTACTGGTCGCTCTCGGCCTACATGAAGAAGAAGGTCAAGAACGCCGTCCAGTACATCGGCAGCTACGAGGAAGCGGTGGCCAACGAGGCGATCAGCCGAGGTTTCGACGGCGTCGTCTGCGGCCACATCCACTGCGCCGAAATCCGCGAGTTCTCAGGCATCACCTACTACAACGACGGCGACTGGGTCGAAAGCTGCACGGCGCTGGCCGAAGACCTGACCGGCAACCTCGCGATCATCGACTGGATCGCCGAGACCGGCGGCCACACCGTCAAACCCGAGGTCGCGGCGGAGGCATCAGCGTGAAGCTGGCCCTGGCGACCGACGCCTGGTTGCCGCAGGTCAACGGCGTGGTCCGTTCGCTGACCTCCACCGTCGAGCAGCTGGTCAAGCGCGGCCACACGGTCGAGACGATCACGCCCGACCGCTTCCTGACCGTGCCGATGCCCGGCTATGCCTCTATCCGGCTGGCGATGGCGCCGCGCTTCGGCCTGCGCCGCATGCTCGACGACGCCGCGCCCGACATCGTCCACATCGCCACCGAAGGCCCGATCGGCTGGGCCGCGCGCGGCTGGTGCCTGTCGCGCGGGGTGCCTTTCACCTCGGCCTTCCACACCCGCTTCCCCGAATACGCCGCCGTGCGCACCGGGCTGTCGGCCGAGTACTTCTGGCCGATCCTCCAGCGCTTCCACGCGCAGAGCCGTGCCGTGATGGTCTCCACCCGCACGCTTGCCGCCGAGCTGGAAGGCCGGGGCATCGGCCCGACGCGGGCCTGGAGCCGGGGCATCGACCACGCGCTGTTCCGTCCCGAGGGGCCCCGCCACGCGCAGATGGCCGCCCTGCCCGGCCCGGTCCTGCTCAACGTCGGCCGCGTCGCGCCGGACAAGAACCTCGAGGCCTTCCTCGCCCTCGACACCCCGGGCAGCAAGGTCGTCGTCGGCGACGGTCCGGCGCTGGAAACGCTGCGCCGCCGCTATCCGCAAGTGCTGTTCCTCGGCGCGCTCTCGGGCGAGGAACTGGCGAGCGCCTATCGCGCCGCCGACTGCTTCGTCTTCCCCAGCCTGACGGACACCTTCGGCCTCGTCATCATCGAGGCGCTGGCCTGCGGTACGCCCGTCGCGGCCTTCCCGGTCACCGGCCCGATCGACATCCTCGGCCTCGACGGCCGCGGCGTCGACCACCGCGTCGGCTACCCCGCCGGCATGCTCGACACCTCGCTGGCCCGTGCCATCGAGAGCGCGCTGACGGCCGAGCGCACCGACGCGGCGGCGCTGGGCAGCCTCTATTCGTGGGAACGCGCGACCGACCAGTTCCTCGCCGCCATCGCCGGTGCGCTGAGTGAGGCCGACGAAGGCTTGCGCACCGCCGCCTGAGTTTACCCGAAGGCGCAATTGCTGTTCCCTGTCCCGGATAAGAGTTCGGGAGAGGGAACCACCATGCATCGGACAAGAACGCCGCGCCCCGGCGCATGGATTGCCCTCGCGTTCCTCACGCTGGCAGCGGCCTTCGTCCTTCCCGGCTCTCCCCTGCGCGCTGTCGAGAACACGCCGGGAGTGGCCCGCGCGGTGGAGAAATATCCCGAAGGCGCGCAGATCTACCGCGAGCAATGCGCATCGTGCCACGATACCGGGGCGGCGCGCGCGCCGGCGCGGGTGATCCTCGCCTACATGACCCCCGACGCCATCGTCGCCGCGCTCACCACCGGTCCGATGCAGGCGCAGGGCTCCGCGCTGAGCCGGCAGCAGAAGGTCGACGTGGCCCAGCACCTGTCCGGCCAGGCGTTCGGGGCCGCGCAGGCCAGCGCGCCCAAGCCGACGCCCTGCTCGCCCGAGCACGCGCAGTTCGACCGCAGCCAGGTCCCCGCCTTCGCCGGCGCCGGACTCGACCAGGCGGCGACCCATTCCGTCACCTCGTCGCAGGCTGGCCTCGCCAAGGCCGAGGTCGGCAGGCTCAAGCTCAAGTGGGCGTTCGGCTTCCCGCTCGCCAACCGCGCCCGCTCGCAGCCGGCGCTGGGCGGCGGGGCGATCTTCGTGGGCAGCCACGGCGGCACCGTCTACGCGCTGGACCGCGAGACCGGATGCGTACGCTGGAGCTATGCCGCCGCCTCCGAGGTGCGTACCGCCATCGTCCTTTCCCCGTGGCAGGCCGGCGATGCGCAGGCGGTACCACTCGCCTTCTTCGGCGACTGGTCGGGCAATGCCTATGCGGTGGAGGCCTTCACCGGCAAACTCGTCTGGAAACTGCGCGCCGACGAGCACCCCGCCGCCGTCATCACCGCCAGCCCCGCGCTTCACGGCGACACCCTCTACGTGCCCGTCTCCTCGCTCGAGGAAGCGTCGGCGGCGAACCCCGGCTACGTGTGTTGCAGCTTCCGCGGCTCGATCCTCGCGCTCGACCCCCGCACCGGCCGCGAGAAGTGGCGCACCTGGCTTGTGGACGAACCCAAGCCGTCAAAGGACGGCAAGACGCTCGGCCCCTCGGGCGTACCCGTCTGGGCGGGCATCGCCGTGGACGAGAAGCGCGGCAACCTGATCGTCGCGACCGGCGACAACTACACCCGCCCCGCCACCGAGCTGTCCGACGCGATCGTCGCGCTGGACCTCGGGACCGGCGCGATCCGCTGGCACTTCCAGGCAACCGAGGGGGACGCCTGGAACGTCGACTGCGTCACCCCCGACCCCGACAACTGCCCCGAAGACGCCGGGCCGGACTACGATTTCGGCGCCATCCCGGTGCTTGCGAAAGGCAAGGACGGGCGCGATTACGTGCTCGCCGGGCAGAAGTCGGGCATTGCCTGGGCCGTTGATGCCGCGACCGGCAAGCTCGCCTGGCACCGGCAGGTCGGACGCGGCGGCATGGCGGGCGGCATCCACTTCGGCATCGCGGCGGACAGCGGCCGCGTCTACGTCGCCATCAGCGACATGCCCGACGGGGTCGAGCGCCCCTTCCCCGCCGCGCCCGGCATCCACGCACTCGATGTCGCGACCGGCAAGGAGTTGTGGACCGCCGCGCCGCCGGACAAGGTCTGCGAGGGCCGTCCGCTCTGCATTCCCGGCAACAGCGGCGCGATCACGGTGACGCCCGATTTCGTGCTGGCGGGCGGCGACGACGGCTTCGTGCGCATTCACGACGCGGCCACCGGCGAAGTGCTGTGGCAGTTCGACACCGTGCAGGACTTCGCCGCCGTCAACGGCGTGCCCACGCGCGGCGGCGCCATGAGCGGCGGCGCGGCGCCGATCGTCGAGGGCGGACAGGTCATCGTCTCGTCGGGCTACGGCTTCGTGTCGAAGATACCGGGCAACGCCTTGCTGGTGTTCGAGGCCAGATGACAGACCTCGCGCGGGGCGACGCAACCGGCGTGCTCATGCCCGCCACCGCCGAGGCGCTGGGGGACGCAGCAGCGGCGTTCCTGACGCGCGCGATGCACGCCTACGGCTCGCTGGCACCGGACAATGCGGTGACCTCGGTCGACCGGCTGGAAGTCTTCGCGGGCGGCAATTCCGGCCAGAAGGCGCTGATCAACGTGACCTACGTCCGAGATGAGGCCGGTCTTCCCCGCCACCTCTTCGCCAAGTTCTCGCGCGATTTCGCCGACCCCTTCCGCGACCGCCGCCGCCATGAACTGGAAGGCGAAGTCCGCCTCGCCGCGCTCTCGCGCCTGCCCGCCTTCCCGGTCGCGGTGCCGCGCCCCGTCTTCGCCGATTTCGAGATGGCGAGCGGCACCGGCATGCTCGTCACCGAACGCATCGCCTTCGGCGAAGGGCGCATCGAACCGCTCCACGAGAAATGCCGCGACCACCTCCTGCCCGAGCCGCTGGAACACTACCGCGCGCTGGTTTCCGCGCAGGCCCGGCTAGCTGCCGCCCAGCACCGCGGCGACCTGTCCCCGCAGCTGGAGGCCCTGTTCCCCTACGACCGCGTCGCCGCCGAAGCGGACCTGCCGATCGGCTACGGCGCAGGCGCCCTGCGTGCCAAGGTCGCGGCGCTCGCGGCCTTCATCGGACGGCACCCGCAGCTGTTCCCGGCGAGCGTCACCGACCCCGCCTTCCCCGCCCGGCTCGAGCGCGAGGCGCTGGCGATCCTCGAGCGCGAGGCGGATGTGCGCCGCTTCCTCCAGTCCGATCCGCGCCTCGTCGCGGTGTGTCACTGGAACACCAACATCGACAACGCCTGGTTCTGGCGGGACGGGGCCGGCGCTCTCCACTGCGGGCTGCTCGACTGGGGCATGGTGCGCCCCATGAACGTGACGACCGGCCTGTGGGGCGGGCTGTCGGCGGGGACCACCGCCTTCCTCGACGCCGAGCTGGACGGCCTGCTGGATCGCTACCGCACCGAACTTGCCGTGCACGGCGGGCCGTCGATCCCGGCCGATGTGCTGGCGCGTCACTTCGACCTGTCGCTGGCGATCACCGGCCTCGCGTTGATGATGGACCTGCCCTCGCTCATCGCCGCGCGCATGCCCGACATTGACCGCGCCACCGGCCCGCTGGACCCGCTGCTAGGCCGCGACCGGGTGGTCGAGGGCTTCCTGCTGGTTTCCACCAATTTCCTGAACCTCTGGGCGAAGCGCCGGTTCGGAGAAAGGCTGGCCGACCTCGCCGCGTCAGCGGAAACCTAGGCTGCGCGAGATCGCGGCCGCTTCGTCGAGCACAAGCCCCGCCAGCTCATCCAGCCGGCCTTGCGAGCGGGCGCTGGGCGCGGCGATCACCAGCGCGCCGACCACGCGGCCCGCCGCGTCGCGGATGACGCCCGCCGTGCCGGTGACGCCCTCGGCGGCCTGATCGACGGTCTGGGCATACCCATCGACACGCGCCCGCTCGATCGCTTCGGACAGCGCGGCGGGGTCGATCTCGGTGGTGCGGGCCATGCGCTGCGGGGCAACGCGCTTGAGGTAGGCGTCGATGGCGGCGGGCGAGCAGGTCGACAGCAGCGCGCGGCCCCCGGCGGTCGCGTAGAACGGGCGCCGGTCCCCGATCGAGACCGAATAGCGCACGACGTTGCGGCTCTCGATCAGGTCTACGTAAGTTACCCAGTCGCCCTCGTGGTCGCCCACCGCCAGCAGCACCGTCTCGCCGCTGCGCTCGGACAGGCGGCGCATGCCCTCGCGCACGAGGTCGGAGCTGTGCAGGCGGCGCCGCGCTTCGGTCAGCGCGCTGCCGAGGCCGAACGCACCCGGGCCGAGCCGCCATGCACCTTCGGTGGCGGTGACGAGATCCTCGTCGGCAAGCCCGCGCAGCAGCGCCGCAAGGCTGCTCTTCGGCGTGGCGAGACGGCGGCTGAGATCGGCGAGCGAGACCGGTTCGTTGCTGGCACAGAGCGCCTCGAGCAGGCGGATGACGCGGGTGACCGACTGCGGCGATCCGCCGCGGCGATCCTCGGTCTTCTGCTCTTCCTCGATCAATCTGGCCTCACTGGAATGCCGGAAGCACTTGGCCGGCGAAAGTCTTCGCATATGCGAGGAAGCGTTCCGCCGGAAGCCCGGGCGGCATCATCATGGTGAAATGCTCCACCGGCGCCTTGTCCAGAAGGCGCCGAAAGTGGGCGATCGCCTCGTCCGGGGTGAGTATCTGGAGGATGCCGCTGGCCTTGAAGGCGTCGAGGTCCATCGGCGCGATCGCCGCATTGTCGAGGCCGATCGCCCCCTTGCCCTCGATGACGTCCTCCGCCATCCAGGCGCCGTAGCCGTTGTTGACGTGGTGGAAGTAGGGGGCAAGTTCCTCCATCGCCGCCGCCTTGTCCTCGACGACGACCAGCATCAGGCCCTGGATCCAGATCTTCGCGGCTGCCGGGTCCTTACCCTGCTCCTCCAGCTTCTGGCGGTAGAGCGGCCAGATCTCGGTATTGCCGAAGTAGCCGTCGCCGTATCTGGCCACGCGCTCCATCGCCTTGGGCGCGAAGCCGCCGATGTAGAGGGGGATCTGTCCCCGGCTCGACAAGGGGCGGACCTGCGCGCCCCTGAGAGTGAAGAACTTGCCCTCGTGATCCACCGTCTCGCCGTCCCAGAGCCGGCGGACGAGGTGCAGGAACTCGTCGAAACGGGCACCGCGTTTTGTGAAGTCGAGGCCGTGGGCAGCGTACTCACGCGCCCGGTAGCCGATCGCGAGGCCAAGCTGCAGGCGCCCGCCGGAAAGGATGTCGAGCACCGCGCAGTCCTCGGCGAAGCGCAGCGGCTCGTACAGCGGGCCGAGCGCGATGCCGGTGCCGATCGTCATGCGGCGGGTCCGCGCGGCGACGGCGCCCAGCGTCACCAGCGGCGAGGGCATGTAGCCGTCATCGGCGAGGTGGTGTTCGGGAACCCATGCGCCTTCGAAGCCCAGCGCCTCGGTCTCGGCGATGACGTCGAGGGTTTCGGCATAGAGCGTCTCGGGCGGGCGGTGCCAGGGCGCGGGATTGCGGAAGTCGTAGAGGTAGCCGAAGCTCAGTCTGCCGGTCATGCGCGCCTTTCCCCTCTTATGTTTGGGAGAGGTTTAGGCGCGGACGACGGAGCGGCAAGGCGCTGGGGCGATGATTGACCGCCGCTCAGATACTCCCCGGACGAAGCCGGAGAGGGAACAGCGCTACGCCACGTCCATCGCGTAGCCCGCCGCGCGGACGGTGCGGATGGGGTCGGTGTCGCCGTCGCGGTTGATGGCCTTGCGCAGGCGGCGGATGTGGACGTCGACGGTGCGCTCGTCGATGTCGGAGTCCATGCCCCACACCCCGTCGAGGATCTGCTGGCGCGAGACGACGCGGTTCGGGCGCTCCATGAAGTAGCGCAGCAGGCGGAACTCGGTGGGGCCCAGGTGCAGCGCCTCGCCCGAGCGGCGGACGCGGTGGCTGGTGGCGTCGAGCTCGATGTCGCCCCACGACAGCACGGTTCCCGCCAGCGACGGGCGCGAGCGGCGCAGCAGCGCCTCGATGCGGGCCATCAACTCGCGCGGGGAGAACGGCTTGGTGACATAGTCGTCCGCGCCGGTCTTGAGGCCGCGGATCATATCCTCCTCCTCGCCGCGCGCGGTGACCATGATGATCGGGATCGAGGCGGTTTCCTTGTCCTTGCGCAGCTGGCGGCAGACTTCGATGCCGGGCACCTGCTCGATCATCCAGTCGAGTACGATGGCGTCGGGCGCCTGCTCGCGCACCATGACCAGCGCTTCCTCCCCGTCGCCGGTGGAGCGCACTTCATAGCCTTCGGCGCTGAGGTTCCAGGTGAGCAGTTCGCACAGTGCGACGTCGTCCTCGACGACCAGGACCGATGCCATCATGCGAGAGGTCCTGACGTGTCGTCGGTGAGGGAATCGCGCTCGGTGCAGTACTCGCCCGTGGCGGCGTAGTAGACCATTTCCGCCACGTTGGTGGCGTGGTCGCCGATGCGCTCGAGGTTGCGGGCGATGAAGAGCAGCTGCGCGGCGCTGGTGATCGTCGCCGGGTTCTCCATCATGTGGGTGAGCAGCGAGCGGAACAGCGTGTTGTAGAACTGGTCGAGCTTCTGGTCGCGGCGGATCACCTCGACCGCCAGTGCGGCATCGCGCGAGCCGTAGGCGTTGAGGACATCGCGGACCATGCTCTCGGCGATCTCGGCCATGGTCGGCACGAGAGTGACCGGGTCGATCTTGGTACGGCCTTCGAGCGCGTTGACGCGCTTGGCGATGTTCTTGGCGTAGTCGCCGATGCGCTCGACCACGCCCGAGATCTTGAGCGCGGCGATCACGTCGCGCAGGTCGTCGGCCATCGGGGCACGCAGGGCGATGGTGCGCACCGCGAGGCGGTCCACCTCGGCTTCGAGAGCGTCGAGGCGGGCGTCTGCGGCCACGACCTGCGCGGCGAGTTCCTCGTCGTGGTGGACGAGCGCGGTAATGGCGTCGCGGATGGCGACTTCGGCGAGCCCGCCCATCTCGGCGACGAGGCCGCGAAGCTGCCCGATCTCGGAGTCAAAGGCCTTGACGGTATGGTCGACCATGGCGTGTTCCTGTCAGAGCATCACTCAGCCGTAACGGCCGGTGATGTAGTCCTTGGTGCGCGTTTCGCGCGGATTGGTGAAGATCTGGTCGGTCTCGCCATATTCGACGAGGCTGCCCAGGTGGAAGAAGGCGGTGCGCTGCGACACGCGCGCGGCCTGCTGCATCGAGTGGGTGACGATGACGATCGCGAAGCTTTCCTTCAGTTCGTCGATCAGTTCCTCGATGCGCGCGGTGGCGATCGGGTCGAGCGCGGAGCACGGCTCGTCCATCAGGATGACTTCGGGGCTGACGGCGATGGCGCGCGCGATGCACAGGCGCTGCTGCTGCCCACCCGAAAGCGCGGTGCCGGCATCGGTCAGCCGGTCCTTGACCTCTTCCCAGAGGCCCGCCTTGGTCAGCGCGCGCTCGACGATGCCCTCCAGTTCAGACTTCGACGTGCCGAGGCCGTGGATGCGCGGGCCGTAGGCGACGTTCTCGAAGATCGACTTGGGGAACGGGTTGGGCTTCTGGAACACCATGCCGACGCGGGCGCGCAGGGCGACGGGGTCCATGCTGGCGGCGTAGATGTCCTCGCCGTCGAGCAGGATCTCACCCTCGACGCGGGCGCCGGCGATGGTGTCGTTCATCCGGTTGAGGGTACGCAGGAACGTCGACTTGCCGCAGCCCGAAGGGCCGATGAAAGCGGTGACGATGCCGTTGTCGATGTCGATGGAGACGTCGTTGATCGCCTTCTTCTGTCCGTAGAAGACGTCGACGTTGCGGGCTGTGAGCTTTGTTTCTGTCATGTCCCTACCAGCGGACTTCGAACTTGTTGCGAAGGTAGATCGCAATACCATTCATGGCGAGCAGGAAGACCAGCAGCACGATGATGGCGGCGGAAGTGTTCTGGACGAAGCCTTTGTCGATTTCGTCGGACCACAGGAATATCTGCATCGGCAGCACGCTCGACGGCGCATTGAGGCTGTCGGGCGGGGTGGCGACGAAGGCGCGCATGCCGATCATCAGCAGCGGCGCGGTTTCGCCGAGGGCACGGGCCATGCCGATGATCGTGCCCGTGAGGATGCCCGGCAGGGCAAGCGGCAGGACGTGGTGGAACGTCGTCTGCACCTTGCTCGCGCCGACACCGTAGGCGGCCTCGCGGATCGAGGGGGGCACGGCCTTGATGGCGTTGCGGCCCGAGATCACGATCACCGGCATCGTCATCAGCGCCAGCGTCAGGCCCCCGACCAGCGGCGAGGAACGCGGCATGCCCAGCGTGTTGATGAACACCGCGAGGCCCAGCAAGCCGAAGATGATCGAAGGCACGGCGGCAAGGTTGTTGATCGAGACTTCGATCCATTCGATCCAGCGTTTGCGCGGCGCGAATTCCTCGAGGTAGATCGCGGCCAGCACGCCCATCGGGAAGCTGAGCAGCAGCGTCACCGCCATCGTCAGCAGCGAACCCTTGGTGGCGCCCCAGACGCCGGCGACGGTGGCGTCGGTCGAGTCCGAACCCGACAGGAAGCTCCAGTCGAGGCCGGCGACGCCGTTCTTGAGCATGATGACCAGCAGCAGCGCCAGGAAGGCGAGGCTGAGCACGATGGCGCCCAGGCCGACCGCCTTGAAGCGGCGCTCCGCCGCGTGCCGCTTCGCAAGGCGCCGCCGCGCTTCGGGCGAACTCCAGTCGAGATTACTCATAAGCTTCGCGGAACCGCTTCACGACGCGCAGGGCGACGATGTTGAGGATGAGGGTGACGATGAAGAGCACCAGTCCCAGCGCGAAGGCCGACAGCGTCTTGGGGCTGTTGAACTCCTGGTCGCCGGTCAGCATCTGGACGATCTGGTAGGTGACCGTGGTCATCGTGTCGAACGGGTTGGCCGAAAGGCGCGCGGCGGCGCCGGCGGCCATGACGACGATCATGGTCTCGCCGATGGCGCGGCTGATCGCCAGCATCACGCCGGCGACGATGCCGGGCAGCGCCGCGGGAAGCAGCACGCGCTTGATGGTTTCGGAGCGGGTCGAGCCCAGCGCGAGGCTGCCGTCGCTCATCGCGCGCGGCACGGCGGCGAGCGCGTCGTCGGCCATCGAGGAGACGAACGGGATGATCATCACGCCCATGACGAGGCCGGCGGCGAGCGCGCTCTCGGTCGAGGGGTTCTGCATGCCGATCGAGGCGGCGAAGTCGCGGATCAGCGGCGCCACTGTCAGGGCGGCGAAGTAGCCGTAGACCACCGTGGGGATGCCCGCGAGGATCTCGAGCATGGGTTTCAGCCACTTGCGCGCGGCGGGCGCGGCGTACTGGGTCAGGTAGATCGCGCTCATCAGGCCGAGCGGGATGGCGACGACCATGGCGATGATCGCGCCGATGTAGATCGTGCCCCAGAACAGCGGCACCGCGCCGAAGTTGTCGGAGATGTTCGCGCCCGACGTGCTCGCCGGGGACCAGTGCGTGCCGGTGAGGAAGGCGATCGGCGAGACGTCCTTGAAGAACATCCCGGCTTCGAACACCAGCGAGCCGACGATGCCGAAGGTGGTGAGGATCGCCATCAGCGAGGCGGCGAGCAGCAGCGCCAGCACCGCGCGCTCGACCTGGGTGCGGGCGCGGAAGTCGGGACGGATGCGGGTGAAGCCGTAGGCGCCGCCCGCGAAGGCCACGATCAGGATGAGGAGCCCGCCGATCAGCCCGAAGCGGAACTGCGCAGCGCGGATCGGCTCGACCAGTGCCTGCGCCTGGGGATTGAAGGCGGTGGCGGAGGGATCGCTGGCAAGGTCGTGCGCCTCGGCGACGATCGAGCCCAAAGTCATCGGATCGGTCGGCAGCGTGGCGACGACGGGGTCCGCGAACAGCGCCCCCTCGACCAGTCCCGGCATGATCGCCGACCATACGCCCCACGCGATCAGCGCGGGGACGAGTATCCACAGGGCCATGTGCCAGCCGTGGTAGGCGGGCATCGAATGCATCGACCCCCGCCCCTTGTAGAGCAGCCGGGCCCGGCCCCGGGCGGCGAACCAGCCGACCAGGCCCAGACCGAAGACGGCCAGGAGAACTCCCGTGAGTATCATGACTGGCCGCCCGGCCCTTTCTTTACGTTCTTACTTCAGACCAGCCGGATCGAGCGGGGTCATCTTGGCGGCGATGTCCGCGCTCTTGGCGCGCACGTCCTCGGGCGCGATGACCATGCCCTTCTTCTGAAGCAGGCCGTCCTTGCCCCACGACTTCACCCACTCCGCGACGTAGCCCTGGAGGCTCTTGATCGGCGCGAGGTGCTGCTTCTTGACGTAGATGTAGAGCGGACGGGCGCCCGGATAGGTGTAGTCCGAGATCGTCGCGTAAGTCGGCGTGATGCCCGACATCGGGATGCCCTTGAGGCTGTCGGGGTTCTCTTCTAGGAACGAGTAGCCGAAGATGCCGATCGCCTTGGAGTTCTGCGAAATCTTCTGGACGATCAGGTTGTCGTTCTCGCCGGCATCGACGTAGGGACCGTCTTCACGGATGTCGTGGCAGGTCGCCTCGTACTTGTCCTTGTCGCTGTCCTTGAGCGCGGCGGTGGCCGCATCGGTCTTGCAGCCGGCCTCGAGGATCAGTTCCTTGAGCGCGTCGCGCGTGCCCGAGGTCGAGGGCGGGCCGTAGACGAGGATGGGCTCGGCCGGGAGGGACGGGTTGACGTCCTTCCAGGTCTTGGCGGTGTTGGGCTTGCCGAACGGGTTGGCGGCGAGCGCCTTGTAGATGTCGGCCGGGGTCAGCTGGAAGCCGGGACCGCTCTTCGATTCGGCGAAGGCGATGCCGTCGATGCCGACCTGGATCTCGACGATCTCCTTGACGCCGTTCTTCTGGCACTCCTCGTACTCGGACTTCTTGATCCGGCGCGAGGCGTCCTCGATGTCGGGATGCTGGGCGCCGACGCCGGCGCAGAACAGCTTCATGCCCGCGCCCGTGCCGGTCGATTCGATCACCGGCGACTTGGAACCGCTGGACTTGGCGTAAGCCTCGGCGACGGCGGTCGCAAAGGGATAGACGGTGGAGGAACCGACGCCGCGCACGAAATCGCGCGCGCCGCCGCCGGAACTGCCCGAGCCGCCGCAGGCGCTCAGCGCGAGGACGGAAGCGGCTGCGAAGATGATGGTCTTGGTCGAACGCATTGGATACCCCCTTGGGCTCTACTGTGGGATGCCCCTATTGGGCTACGATGACACTTCCATGACGAAAACGTGTCATTGACAGGCCGGCTCCCGATTGGGCGAGGACGGGAAGGTCACCGGCGAAACCCCTGTCCCATGGGTCGGTGTTCGATACCGCCCCGTCGATACATGCGTCGTGGCCCCGGTCTAGGATCCGGCACCCGCGATGGCAAGCCTGCCGCAGATAGCCGCCGCCCATGACAGTTCCGCAGTGCCCTGTGATTATTTCGGGGTTGTTGCCCGGTTGTGTCCTCTTCGCTTCGCTGCAGTATCGTGCGAAATACCCGCTTCGGCGCAACCGGAGGCGGGCGGCACGAATATGCCATATCCCTCAGGTAGAAGCAGAGGACGGCATTGTCCCTGAAGTGTCATTTAATCGTCACGTTGAAGTCATAGCAGCCGCTCCACCCCCGGACCTCTTGCGAAAGACACCGATGCCCATGCGTACTCTTCTTCTCGGCGCTGCGGTCATGACAGGCATCGGCCTCGCCGAGACCGCGTCCGCACAGGCCGTCGATGCCCAGCAGGCCGAGGCCATGCGCGCCGAAATCCGCGAATTGCGGGCCAGGCTGGAATCGCTGGAGAGCCGGCTTGGAGCGCCCGCACCCGCGCAGGCGGCTGCCGCTCCGTCTTCGCCGCCGGTGGACGGCCAGCCCGCTGTCGTCGCCTCGAACTCGACGAAAAAGCCTGCCGACGAAGCGGAGATCAAGTGGAAGGGCTCCCCCCAGATCGTCGAGGGCGGCCAGTCGTTCAAGGTCAAGGGGCGCATCCAGGCCGACGCCGGCTACGTCGGGGCGCCCAAGGGGCTTGGCGACCGGGGGCTGGGCTTCGTCAACGAGATGCGCCGCATCCGCCTCGGCGGCGAAGGCAGCTTCTCGGAGCACCTCTCCTACAAGCTCGAGCTGGAGCTGTCCGACAACGCGGTCGACCTGGTCGATACGTTCCTCACCTTCAAGGACGGCGACTGGCAGCTGCAACTGGGCAACCAGAACTCGTTCCAGTCGCTGGACGAACTGACCGGCGACACCGCGGGCAGCGTGATGGAACGCGCCGCCTTCACGGACGCCTTCAACTTCGAGCGCCGGATGGGCCTCGGCGCGCAGTATTCGCACGGGCCGCTGATCGCGCAGCTCGGCGTCTTCACCGACGACATCACTGCGCTGTCCAACAGCAGCGACGGCGTCAACGGCGGCGACGAGGACAACAGCTACAGCGTCGATGGAAGACTGGTCTACGCGCCGAAGCTGGGCGACGTGCAGCTCCACCTGGGCGCTTCGGCGCACTGGCGCCGCCTCGGCCGGCTGGTCGATTCGAGCACCCGCTACCGCCAGCGCCCCTTCATCCACGCCACCAATACCCGCCTGATCGGCACCCCTTCGATGAACGTCGAGGAAGAGACGATGTACGGAGCGGAGCTGGCGGCACTGTCGGGCCCCTGGTACGGCGCGGCCGAATACTACACCCTTCGCGCCGATCGTCTCGACACCCCGACCGTCGCCTTCCACGGCGCCTATGCCGAGGTAGGGTACTTCCTGACCAAGGGCGACACGCGCGGCTACAAGGGCGGCATCTTCACCAACAACGCCCCCGAGCGCGCGCTGGGCGAGGACGGCGGCATCGGCTCGGTACAGGTGACCGTGCGCTACGACTGGCTCGACCTCGACGACCGCGACATCCGCGGCGGCACCCAGAACGGCTATATCGCCGCCCTGGTATGGAGCCCCATCCAGTACCTGCGCTTCAACGTGAACTATGCGCTGCTGCAGTACACCGGCGCGACGGCCACCGCCTCGGGCGACACCAACTACAACGCCAACGTCATCGCCACCCGCTTCGAATTCGACTTCTGATAGGGACTCACTCGGCCCGCAGCGGCAGCATCAGCGAGGCCGTGGTGCCCGCCCCCGGCCTGCTTTCGATGTCGAAGCGGCCGCGGTGGCGTTCGACGATGTGCTTGACGATCGAGAGGCCAAGGCCGGTGCCGCCCGCCGCGCGGCTGCGGCTGGTGTCGGCGCGGTAGAAGCGCTCCGTCACGCGCGGCAGGTGCTCGGGCGAGATGCCCTCGCCCTCGTCGCGCACGGTGGCCAGCACCCAGCCGGTGCTCGCCGCCTCGACCGAGACTTCGACCGGGCCGTCCGCCTTCGCGTACTTGCGCGAGTTGTCGATGAGGTTGCGCAGCACCTGCGACATCTGGCCGCGGTCCCCCGCGATCACCGCCTCGGTGCAGTTGGCGCGCACCGTGACCGGCGCGCCGCCCCGGAATTCGCCCGCGACCTCGTGGGCAAGCGCGACCATGTCGATGCTTTCGGACGGCGCCTCGTGCTTCACCGCCTCGATCCGCGAGAGCGACATGAGGTCCGAGATCAGTGCCTGCATCCGCTGCGCCTCGTGGCGGATGGTGCCCAGAAACCGGCCGCGCAGGGCCTCGTCGCCGCCCGCCTTGGGATTCATCAGCGTCTCGCAGTACCCGATCACGTTGGCGAGCGGGGTGCGCAGTTCATGGCTGGCATTGGCGACGAAGTCGGCGTGGGCCTTGGCGACGCTGACCCGCTCCGAAAGATCGTAGAGACTGACGATCTTGTCCTGGGGACCGGCGACCTTGCAGTCCACCTCCCACATCGAGCCTCCGGTGGAGAGCCCCTTGATCCGCGCCGAGCCGCCGTTTTCACTCAGGATCGCGGCGACCGCGCGGGGATCGCGGATGGCGATGCGCACGTCCTGCCCGACGATATGCGCGCCGAGCAGGGCCTTCGCCGCCGTATTGGCGAACCGCACCTGCCCGCGCGACACCATCATCGCCGGGGTCTGGAGGTGTTCGAGGAGGTGGACGCCCTCGATGCTCATGCGCGGTATGCTCCCAATGCCGGCGTTCGATGCATTGGCCCATGCATGGGAACGACGGTGTAATCCAGCGCGCGTGACATGGTTTCACTACAGTCTTGTTGCAACATTCGTATTCAGACGCCCGGGAAATGACATTTCCATGGCTGTTCGACACGCGGTACCTTTGGAAAACGTGCTTGCGCAGGCCATCCGGCCTAGCGCCTGCGGGAAACCTTGCTATGCTGCATATGCGTGGCCATGCGTCGATGAACGGACGCCGGCCCCAGCAGCCCCTCGCAAGAGGGAAACCATAAAATGGTACATCACGGAAGCGAGGAGGAGCGCGACCGTTCGGTGGAAAGGTATCCGTGACGCAATTCACTTCCGATCGCCTGCTCCTCTTCGGCGCCACAGGCGATCTCTCCCGCAGGATGCTGCTGCCCTCGCTTTGCGCGCTCGACGCGGAAGGCTTGCTGGACCCGCGCATCCAGATCATCGGCACCGCCCGGTCCGAGATGGACGACCAGGGCTTCCGCAACTTCGCGCGTGAGGCGCTGGAACAGTTCCTCCCCGCCACCCGGCGCGGCGGCATGGCGCAGTTCCTCAACCGGCTGACCTACCAGCCGCTCGACGCCAACGACATCGACCACTTCCACGCCCTCGCCGAAAAGGTCGGGACGCCGCAGGAGGGCCTGTCGATCTTCCTGTCCACCGCCCCCAGCCTGTTCGAAGCCACCATCCACGGCCTCGAAAAGAGCGGGCTGGCGGGCGACAAGGTGCGCATCGGCCTCGAAAAGCCGCTCGGCATCGACCTCGCCTCGAGCAAGGTCATCAACGACGCCGTCGCCCACGCCTTCCCGGAGGACCGGATCTACCGGATCGACCATTACCTCGGCAAGGAAACGGTCCAGAACCTGCTGGCGCTGCGCTTCGCCAACCTGATGTTCGAGCCGCTGTGGAACGCCGCGCACATCGACCACGTGCAGATCACCGTGGCCGAGACGGTAGGCCTCGAATCGCGCGTCGCTTATTACGACGACAGCGGCGCGCTGCGCGACATGGTGCAGAACCACATGCTCCAGCTCCTCGCGCTCGTGGCGATGGAGCCGCCGGTTTCCTACGACGCCACCAATGTGCGCGACGAGAAGGTCAAGGTCCTGCGCTCGCTTCGCAAGGTCATGGCCGCGCAGACCGTCACCGGCCAGTACCGCGCAGGCGCCATCGGCGGCCAGGCCGTGCCCGGCTACGACGAGGAACTCGGCAAGGATTCCGACACCGAGACTTTCGTCGCGATCAAGGCGCATATCGACAACTGGCGCTGGCAGGGCGTGCCCTTCTACCTGCGCACCGGCAAGCGCCTGCCCAAGCGCACGACCGAGATCGTCGTCCAGTTCCGGGACGTGCCGCACTCGATCTTCACCGGCCGGGGCGCCAAGACGGTGCCGAACCGGCTCGTCATCGGCATCCAGCCCGAAGAGAACATCACGCTCTCGCTCATGGCCAAGGTGCCGGGGCTCGACCGCAACGGCTTCGGCCTGCGCTCGGTGCCGCTCGCCATCACCATGCCCGACGCCTTTGCCGACCGGCAGCGCCGCATCGCGTATGAACGTCTGCTGCTCGACCTGATCGAAGGCGACCAGACGCTGTTCGTCCGCCGCGACGAAGTGGAGGCCCAGTGGGACTGGATCGACGCGATCCGTGCCGGCTGGGAGGAACAGGGGCAGGAGCCGAAGACTTACACTTCCGGAAGCTGGGGACCATCCGCCGCCATCGCGCTTGCCGAGCGTGACGGCGTCACTTGGCACGAATGAGGTCCTTCGGGGCTTTCACTTTCGAGTAAGAACGGCCGACCGGTTCCGTGTGCGCGCAGGCAAGGGTGCGCCATGGACACCGGCCGGACCGGAAAACGACCAGGAGTAACACCATGAGCAATCTCAACCCGCCCCGGCTCGATCCGGTGGTCGAGCGTGTGACCCAGCGCGTCATCGAGCGCTCCCGCCCGAGCCGGCAGCGCTACCTCGACCTCGTCGCCTTCGAGGCCGACCGTCATTCCGACCGCAGCTTCCTGTCCTGCTCCAACCTCGCGCACGGCTTCGCCGCCTCGGGCGAGGACAAGGCGACGATCGCGGCGGGCAAGTCGATCAACCTCGGCATCGTCACCGCCTACAACGACATGCTCAGCGCCCATCAGCCTTATGGCCGCTATCCCGACCAGATGAAGCTCTACGCCCGTGAACTCGGCGCGACGGCGCAGGTCGCGGGCGGCGTGCCCGCCATGTGCGACGGCGTGACGCAGGGCTTCGACGGCATGGAGCTGTCGCTGTTCAGCCGCGACGCCATCGCCCTCTCCACCGCGATCGCGCTCAGCCACGCGATGTTCGACGGCATGGCGCTGCTCGGCATCTGCGACAAGATCGTCCCCGGCCTCGTCATGGGCGCGCTGCGCTTCGGGCACCTGCCCGCCGTCTTCGTGCCGTCCGGCCCGATGCCCAGCGGCATCTCGAACAAGCAGAAGCAGCAGGTCCGCCAGCTCTACGCCGAGGGCAAGGCCGGCCGCGAGGAACTGCTCGAAAGCGAGAGCGCCAGCTACCACGCGCCGGGCACCTGCACTTTCTACGGCACCGCCAACTCCAACCAGATGATGATGGAGATGATGGGCCTGCACATTCCGGGCTCCGCCTTCGTGCCGCCGAACACGCCTCTGCGCCAGGCGCTGACCCGCGCCGCCACCCATCGCCTGGCCGCGATCACCCGCAAGGGTGACGACTACCGCCCGATGGCGCATGTCGTGGACGAGAAGGCGATCATCAACGCCATCGCCGGCCTGCTGGCGACCGGCGGATCGACCAACCACGCGATCCACCTGCCCGCCATGGCGCGCGCGGCGGGCATCCTGATCGACTGGGAGGACTTCGACGAACTCTCCTCCGTGGTCCCGCTCATCACCCGCGTCTATCCCAACGGTTCGGGCGACGTGAACCACTTCCACCACGCGGGCGGCATGGCCTGGGTGGTGCGCGAACTGCTCGGCGCCGGCCTTGCCCACTCGGATATCCTGACGATCTCCGAAGGCGGCATGGATGCCTATGCCTCCGAGCCGGTGCTGGTGGATGACGCCCTCGCCTGGACCCCGGCCCCCGCCAAGAGCGGCGACGACGCCATGCTCCGCACCGTCGCCGAGCCCTTCCTGCCCGACGGCGGGATGCGCCTCGTGGAAGGCAATCTCGGTCGCGGCACCTTCAAGACCAGCGCCGTGGACGAGCAGCGCTGGACCATCGAAGCGCCGTGCCGCGTGTTCGACACCCAGGAAGGCGTCAGCCAAGCGTTCAAGGCGGGCGAGCTGGACCGCGACGTCGTCGTCGTCGTCCGCTTCCAGGGCCCGCGCGCCAACGGCATGCCCGAACTGCACAAGCTGACCCCGCCGCTCGGCGTCCTGCAGGACAAGGGCTTCAAGGTCGCGCTCGTCACCGATGGCCGCATGTCGGGCGCCTCGGGCAAGGTCCCGGCCGCGATCCACGTCACTCCCGAGGCGCTGGGGGGCGGACCGCTCGCCCACCTGCGCGACGGCGACATCGTGCGCCTCTCCGCCGTGGACGGCACCCTCTCGACCACCGCCGACCTCGCTGCCCGTGAAGCCGCGCCGACCCCGGTTGCGCCGATGGGCATGGGGCGCGAGCTGTTCGCGATGTTCCGCATGAACGCGGGCGGCGCCGAACAGGGCGGCTCCTCGATGCTGGAACTGGCCGGACTGTGAGCGTGACCGAACTCGTCGCCGTCGACATCGGCGGCACCCACGCGCGCTTCGCCCTCGCCTCCATCGCCGAGGACGGCGCGATCACCCTGGGCGAGCCGGCCACGCTCCACACCAAGGACCACGGCAGCTTCCAGCTTGCCTGGCAGGCGTTCCGCGACATGAACGGCGGCACCCTGCCCGATGCCGTCGCCATGTCGGTCGCGGGGCCGGTCGGGGGTGACGTCATCAAGTTCACCAACAACCCCTGGATCCTGCGCCCCGCGCGGATCGAGGAGATGCTGGGCCCCAAGCGCCAGACCATCGTCAACGACTTCGCCGCCGTCGCCCACGCCGTCGCGCGGGCCGATGCGAGCGAGTTCCTGCACCTTGCCGGGCCGCAGGAAGCGCCCTTGCCCGAAGTCGGCGCGATCAGCGTGCTCGGCCCGGGCACCGGCCTCGGCGTCGCCTATCTCCTGCGCGACGGGAGGACCTATCACGTCCAGGCGACAGAGGGCGGCCACATCGACTACGCCCCGCTCGACCTGATCGAGGATGCCATCCTCGCCCGCCTGAGAAAGCGCCACAACCGCGTCTCGGTCGAGCGCGTGGTCTCCGGCCCGGCCATCGTCGACATCTACCATGCCCTCGCGGCGATGGAGGGCAAGGCCGTCCTCGAAAAGAGCGACGTCGAGATCTGGACCTCCGGCACGTCCGGCGAGGACGCCCTCGCCGAGGCCGCCGTGGACCGCTTCTGCCTTGCGCTCGGCGCGGCGGCGGGCGACTATGCGCTGGCGCATGGCGCGGGCGGCGTCGTCATCGCCGGGGGGCTGGGCTACCGGATCCGCGAAACAATCCTCAAGTCGGGCTTCAACGAGCGCTTCAACGCCAAGGGCCGCTTCGCCGGCATGATGGCGAAGATCCCGGTCAAGCTCATCACCCATCCGCAGCCCGGCCTGTTCGGCGCGGCGGCAGCCTTCGCAAGGGAGCACCTTCAGTAATGACCACCATGTCCGCAGCAGTCGAAAAGGTCATGCGCCTCGCACCCGTCATCCCGGTGCTGGTGATCGAGGACATCGAGCACGCCCTGCCCATCGCCGAAGCGCTCGTCGCCGGCGGGTTGCCCGCGCTCGAAGTGACCCTGCGCACCGAATGCGCGATCGAGGCGATCAGGATCATGAAGCAGGTCCCCGGCGCCGTCGTCGGCGCGGGCACCGTGCTGACCCCGGACGACCTCGCCCGCTCGATCGACGCAGGCGCCGAGTTCATCGTCTCGCCCGGCCTCACCCCCACGCTGGGCCAGGCCGCGCTCGACGCCGGCATCCCGTTCCTGCCCGGCACCGCCAACGCCAGCGACGTGATGCTGGCGTTGGAGATGGGCTTCAACCGCCTGAAGTTCTTCCCTGCGATGGCCGCCGGCGGCCCGCCCGCCCTGAAGGCGATCTCCGCCCCGCTGCTCGCCGCCCGCTTCTGCCCGACCGGCGGCGTCACACCCGAGAACGCGGCCGAGTGGCTCGCCCTCGACGCCGTGCTCTGCGTCGGCGGCAGCTGGATGGTGCCCAAGGGCAAGCCCGACCCCGCCAAGATCGAAGCGGCCGCGCGCGTCGCTGCGGGGCTCGGTCGATGAGCGCCGGGTCTGCGCAGAGCCTGCGCACCGTCGACGCGCTCGATGCCCGCCTGCAGGAACTGCACAAGCTCACGGCGCAGACCCCGCTGTTCAACCCCGTGTTCCAGCTCGGCCTCGAACTCTCGCGGATGCTGGAAACGGGCGAGATGAGCCTCGATCATATCGAGTCCCTCGTCGCCGAGATGGACTGCGAGGGCCTGCGCGCCCGCGCCGCCCGCCTCGACCGCATCCTCGAAACCGTGCCGATCGCGGAGAACGACGCGCTGCTCGACGCGGCCGCCGAGACGACCGCGGCCGACGACGACTTCAGCGCCTTCGCGGTGCGCTGGCAGCGCCCGGCCGCGCACGTCGTCTTCACCGCGCACCCGACCTTCCTGCTCACCGCCGCCCAGACCGAGGCGGTGACGACCTCGGCCTCCAACGGCGACTTCAGCGAGGCGTCCGTCTGCGCCGCCTCGCCCGAGCGCGACACCATCACCCTCGACTACGAGCACGACGCCGCCATGGCCGCCATCGCGCGCGGCCAGAAGGCGCGCGACCGCATCGTCGGCCGCCTGCTCGATCTCGCCGCCGCCCGGTGGCCCAAGCGCTGGAAGGGCCTCTCGCCCATGCCGGTGCGCTTCGCCCACTGGGTCGGTTACGACATGGACGGGCGCACCGACATCTCGTGGTCCACCTCGATCCGTTACCGGCTGGAGGAAAAGGCCCAGCGCCTCGCCGCCTATGCGCAGAGCCTCGAAAAGGTCGCGCCCGAAATCGCGGCGCAGCTGAGCCGCGCCCACGCCCACACCGCCGAAGTGGCGAGCGCCTTCAAGCAGGACCTCACCGCCCCCGAGGCCCTGTCCTCCGCCGCCAACGGCCTCACTGCCGAGCATCCCGACAAGCTCGTCAGCCTCGAAAGCGTCATCACCCGGCTCGAGGAAGACGCCCGCCACGCCGACCAGGCGCAGGCCCGCAGCCTGCTCGTCACCGCCGCCGCCATGCGCGCGGACGGGCTCGGCATGGGCGGCATCCACTTCCGCGTGAATGCCTCGCAGCTCCAGAACGCGATCCGCCGCCGCCTCGACCCCGAGGGCAAGCTCAGCCTCGCCAGCCAGGCGGCGCTGGTGCGCATGCGCGAGCTGCTCGCGGAGGTTAAGCCGCTGCGCTCCAACTTTGCGGCGCTGGCCATCGAGAATTCCACCGCCGTCCGCCAGTTCCTCGCCATGGCGCAGATCCTCGGCCACATCGACGCCGACGCGCCGATCCGCATGCTGGTCGCCGAGTGCGAGGAGCCGACCACGGTTCTCGCCGCGCTCTACTTCGCGCGCATGTTCGGCATCGACGACAAGGTCGACGTCTCGCCGCTGTTCGAGACCGAAACCGCGCTGGAACACGGCGGCCGGTTCCTCGACGCCGTTCTCGCCGAGCCCGCCTACCGCGACTATGCCCGCAAGCGCGGCCGCGTCGCGATCCAGACCGGCTTCTCGGACGCCGGGCGTTTCGTCGGACAGGTCCCCGCCGCGCTGGCGATCGAGCGTCTGCAGGGCCGGCTTGCCGAGGCCATGGCCGCCAACGGCCTTTCCGACGTCTCCGCGCTGGTGTTCAACACCGGCGGCGAATCGATGGGCCGCGGCTGCCATCCCTCCAGCATCGACGACCGCTTCGACTGGCAGATGTCCCCCTGGGCGCGCCGCCGCTTCCTGCGCGCCGCGATCCGGCTTGAGCCCGAAGTGTCTTTCCAGGGCGGTGACGGCTACCTCTGGTTCGGCTCGGACGAACTGGCGCTCGCCACTCTCACTCGCATGACCGAGCGCCCGCTCTGGGCCGCCGACGTCAACGCGCCGACCGACCCGTTCTACCGCCGCACCGACCTCAGCCTCGACTTCTACCGGGCGATCCGGGGCGTCCAGCACGACCACCTCGAATCGACGACCTACAGCCGCGCGATCACCGCTTTCGGGCTCGGCCTGCTCAACGACACCGGCAGCCGCAAGGCGCGCCGTCAGTCCGACCTCGCCTCGGACCGGACGATGAGCCTGCGCCAGATCCGCGCCATCCCGCACAACGCGATCCTGCAGCAGCTGGGCTATCCGGTGAACGTGATCGCCGGCATCGGCACGGCGGCGGACGGAAACCGCGAAGAGATCGCCGGGCTCCTGCGCGAGAGCGCGCGCGGGCGGCAGATCGTCCGGCTGGCGCGCGCCGCCAATGCGCTCGCCTCGATCAAGACCGTCTCGGCCTACGGCGAGCTGTTCAACTCCGCCTACTGGGCCAGCCGCCCCTATCGCGGCGACGAGCAGCACATCGCCGATGCCTGCCTCAAGCTCGCGGAATACCTCACCAAGGACGACCGCACCGGTGTCTACCGCCGCCTTGCCTCGCGCCTTCGGGTCGATGCGCTGAAGCTGCACCGCCTGCTCGAACTGATCCCGGACGAGGCCCCGCTCAAGGACCGCGAGCATACCCGCCGCAGCCTCGGCGTGCTGCAGAGCCTGCGCATCGCGCTGTTCCAGCACATGTTCCTGCGCGCGGTGATGGTGCCGCAGTTCAGCCGCGCCAACGATATCAGCCGCGACGACGTGCTGGAGATGTTCTTCACCCTGCGCGTAGAGGACGGCCTCGCCCAGCTGCGCCGCGCCTTCCCGGTCCACTTCCCGTCCATCAGCGACTTCGCGGTGGACGAGCCGAGCGACTACCCCGACTCCAGCGCCACCGGCTATGCGGGCATCCACAAGGACTACATCGACCCGATCGCACGGTCCTATGCGCTGTCCCTGCGGATCACCACGGCGCTGGCGAACGAGTTCGGCGCCCACGGTTGATGCGAAACCTCCCTGTCGCGGCGCGACGGGGAGGATTTCCGCTGGGCCTTACGCCCGGCAAGCCTCCAGCTCGGCCCTCAGCGCCGCGACCAACTTGGCCGCCGGCATCGCGCGGGCCAGCGGAGCGCCCTGCCCGGCCCACTGCGCGCCGAAGCCGTGCTCGCCGCGCGCCTTGGCGGCCGCGTTGAGCGCCTTCCCGGCGTGATAGGCGATGGGATAGTCGGGCACCGGGCGGTCTCCCACCTGCGCCGACAGCGCCGTGAAGCGGTTGGCCAGAGAGCGCGCCGGGCGGCCGGAGACCAGCCGCGTAAGGGTCGTGTGCCACGCCCCCGGCCCGGCCAGCGCGGCGCGGTAAGCCTCGTCGGCGGCGGACTCGGGGCAGCCGATGAAAGCTGTCCCCATCTGCGCCGCGACCGCGCCGAGGTCGAGCGCGGCGGCGATCCCGGCGCCGTCCATGATGCCGCCCGCCGCGATGACGGGGGCCAGCCCCTCGCGCACCAGCAGCCGGGTCAGCGCCATTGTGCCGAGCGCGTCGTCGGGCGCGGCGGGGTCGAACACGCCTCGGTGCCCGCCGGCCTCGATCCCCTGCGCGACGATGCCGTCGATGCCCGCGCCTGCGACGAGGCGCGCTTCCTCGGCGCTGGTGGCGGTGGCAAGCAGCAGGACACCGCGCTCGTGCAGGGCCGCGATCACGTCGGCCGAGGGCAGCCCGAAGTGGAAGCTGACCACCGGCGGTGCCTGCTCGATGATGAGGGCCAGCATGTCCGCGTCGTCGGTAAAGCTGGTGTAGCCCGATTGCAGCGCTTCGGGCGGCTCGGCGCCGAACTCGACGAACAGCGAGCGCAGCCAGTCGATCCAGCCCGCCTCGCGCTCGGCATCCGCGACCGGGGTGGCATGCACGAAGAGGTTGACGTTGAACGGCCGGGACGTGCGCGCGCGAACCTCGTCGATCATGGCGCGCGCGCCCGCCGCATCCGTCGCGCCCAGCCCGATCGAGCCAAGCCCGCCGGCGTTGGATACCTCGGCGGCGAGCAACGGCGTACTGGTCCCCGCCATGGGCGCCTGGACGAGGGGGATGCTCATGCCCAGGCGTTCAAGAAGGCTCATGATCTATGTCTCCAAGCCCCCTCTTCATGGCGAGGACCGAAGCTCACGGGCAATCGACATGCATCGGTCCCAGAGACGGACGAACGGCCCCGGGCCTCGCTACTCCATCATTCCCAGCAGGGTCTGGATGTTGCAGGTCGCGAAGCCGACGGTGCTGTCGGATATGCCGTAAGGAATGAGCAGTTGCTCGCCCACCTTGAGCGCGCCGCAGGTGTAGACCACGTTGGGCACGTAGCCCGAACGGTCGGCGTTCTCGGCGGTGAGCACGGGCTCGGGCGTGCGGGCAAGGACCTTGCTCGGGTCCTTGAGGTCGAGCAGGGCGCAGCCCAGCGCGTACTTGCGCATGGCGCCGACGCCGTGGGTGAACATCAGCCACCCTTCCTCTGTCGGGATGGGGCTGCCGCAGTTGCCGATCTGGATGAATTCCCAAGGGTACTTGGGCTCCATCAGCAGGACGCCCTCGTCCTCCCAGTGGTCGATCGTGTCGGACTTGAGGAGAAACAGGTTCTTGCCATCCTGCCGCCCGACCATGGCGAAGCGCCCATCGATCTTCTGCGGGAACAGCGCCATGCCCTTGTTGCGCCCGGCGGCGCCGCGGATCGGCTCGAGGTCGAAGTTGCGGAAGTCGCGCGTGCGCAGCAGTTCGGAGCGGATCGAGCTGCCCGAATAAGCGGTATAGGTGCCGACCCACTCGTAGTCTCCGCCGCCATGGTCGAAGCGCACGAGGCGAAGGTCTTCGAGCCCGCCGCGCTGCTGCTCGGTGATCGGGAAGATGACGGTGTTGGACAGGCTGGACTCGGCGTGACGATGGACCGAGACGGTGCCGTCGGCATCGACCTGGTCTTCCTCGTCGAGCTCCACGGATGTGGCGAAAGCAGCCTGCGGCCAGAGGCAGAACTCGCCGTCGGGCTCGGCGATGCCTTCGCGGAAGGCGACCGAGCTGATGTGCCCCTCCCCCACGGCGCGCAGGGACATGATAAAGCGCACACAGCCGTCCTGCATGCCCGACTGGTCGGGCGACGGGACGATCGAAGGGTTCATCAGCGCGGCGGCGGCGAACGTGTACTCGTGGCAGAAGTACGAGCCGATCAGCCGCTGCTTGGTCTCGGAATAATCCGCGTGGTTGAGTTCCATGTTCGCCGCCACTTCGTCGAAGCGGTCGGCGAAGATGCGCTCGGTCTGCCAGTGGCGTTCCTTGAAGTCTCGAAGCACGCGCTCGTACTCGAGCGCGGCACGCTCCTCGGTGAGCGCGGCGACGTCCTCGACGAGTCGCAGGGCCCGTCCTCCCGGTGCGTTCTTCGCCTGCCAGCCCAGATGGAACGGGCGCAGGACCACCCTTGCCGGATCGGCATGCAGGCGGGTTTCGAAGATACGAAGCGGTTCAGACCAGGCGTTCTCGGGCCGGTTCAAGAAGGTCTCCTTCCCGGGAGAGTGGAGCAGTCGTGGACGGCTCGTGGACCAGCTTCATAAGCGCATAATGCGACAACTGGAAGGCCAGTATGGATTCCGCACCGCAATTCGCATTGCCTCCGCGCGGGGTCACCCCGTCCCGGCAACGGCCCGTCGCCACTTCGGCGAGGACCGCGCCGCGATCGTTGTCGCCGAAGAACCAGCGCCAGGCGACGAGCGCGTGTTCGCGCCAGAACGCACCGCTGGTGGCGTTCCAGGCGGACTGCGCGGCCTCGATGGCGGCCTGGGCCTCCAGCGGCTGCTGGTCGAACGGCAGATAGCCGTGTTCGCGGTGGAAGCTCTCGGAGCCGATGGGGCGGAACTGGCCCTTGGCGGACAGTTGCTGCTCGCAGATCCACTGCAGCGTTTCGAGCCCGGCGCCGGTCCAGTCCTCGCGGCCGAGCGCCATGCCCGCCTCGATCAGGGCCTGCGACAGGCGCGGGTTGTCATAGCCCAGCACGGTCTCGAACCACGCCCAGTCGGGACGGCGCCCCTCGCCGAGCAGGCGCATGAGGAAGTCGCCGCCGTTCTCGACGAGCTTGCGCGACAAGGCATGCCCGGGGTCGCGGCGCAGCACCGCGCAGGCGCCGAGCATGGTGAAGGCGATGGCGCGGGGCGAACCCAGCGGGACGATGGTCTTGAGGACTTCCTCGTAAAGATGGAGGCCCCACTGCGCGAGGCCGTCGTCGGGCGCGCGCTCGTAGGTCTGGCCCAGCGCCCAGACGGCCCGGCCGTTGGAGTCCTCGGAGCCCTCGTCCTCGCACCAGCTGCGGTCGAAGCGCATGAAGTTGCGGAAGCGCTTGAGGTCCGGGTTCCATGCCGACTGCACGAAGGCCGCGTAGGCAAGGCTCCACTTCATCCGCTCGGCAGCGGGAAGGCCATGCGCCACGTTCAGCAGCATCAGCGCGCGGGCATTGTCGTCGAGGCAGTAGCCATGGCGGCGATCGGGCACGACGCCGATCGAATGCTGGAGCATCCCGGTGCCGTCGCTCATGGCGAGCACGGCGGAGAGACCGGGTGTCGCGGTCAGCGGCGGTGCTTCCGGCTCGGCGGGGAGCGCGGCGGCGGCGAGGCGCGCGGTGGCGTCGGCGAAGCGCGGCCAGATGGTCTCGCGGCCCCGGGCATAGGCGCGGCGCTGCATGGCCGCCATCTCGGACGGCGCGTCGAGCAGGGCGTTGACGGCGCCGGCGATCGCCTCGCTGGAGTTCGGCTCGATCAGGCTGCCGACGTCCTGCGCCAGCAATTCGCGGGCGTGGACGTAAGGCGTCGATACGACCGCCTTGCCCAGCGCCACGGCATAGCTCAGCGTGCCGGAGGTGGACTGCTGCAACCCGGGATAGGGCGTGAGGTAGATGTCGCAGGCTTCCAACTGGTCGAGCAGTTCGGGCGTGTCGAGGAAGCGGTTGTCCCAGGCGATGTGCCGCGCGACGCCCAGTTCCTGCGCGAGGCCGGCCAGCTTGTCGCGGTACGCTTCGCCGTCTCGCGCGACGAGGTTGGGGTGCGTGGCGCCGACGATGCGGTAGAGCGCCTCGGGATGACGCTCGACGATCGCGGGCAACGCGCGGATGGCGTGCTCAAGACCCTTGCCCGGGCCCAGCAGGCCGAAGGTCATCAGCACCTTGCGCCCCGTCAGGCCGAGTCGCGCCTTGAATTCCTCCTGACGGCCGAACGGGCGGTCGGGGGCGCCGTGATCGATCACTTCGATGATACGCGCGGGCGCGCCGTAGATCTGCTCGAGCAGGCCCTGCGAATGGCGCGACATCACCATGATCCGCGACGCGCGGGTGACCAGGTGGCGCAGGATGTTGCTCTGACGCTCCGAAGGCTCGCTCAGCACGGTGTGGAGCGTGAGCACGAGCGGCGCGGCCAGCCTGTCCACGAAGTCCAGCACCATCTGGCCGTCGGCGCCGCCGAAGATGCCGTATTCGTGCTGAAGCCAGACCGCATCGACGCCCGATTCGTTGATCCGGCGGGCGGCGGCGGCATAGGCCTCAGGGTCGTTCCAGGCGATCGTTCCGGCGACGCCGGCGTATTCCAGCGGTGCGGTCGGATCGTCGAGGGCGTGGACATCCACCTCGATCTCGGGGTGATGGTCCCGCAGCTTTTCGAAGATATCCGTCGTGAATGTCGCAATGCCGCATTTGCGCGGCGCGAAGTTGCCGATCAGCGCAAGGCGCATCGGCTCGCTGGTCAGCGGCGGAAGTCCATCGAAGATCGAGTGGACATCCGCCGTTTCCCGGCCATTCTGGAAGTCGTGGGATAGAGGCAGATGGGCCATGCGCACCCCGTTAACGAGAGATGAAAGTATCTCCTGCTTAAGTCCCTACCACCGATTCAGTTTCACGCTGCACTGCAAAAAACGGGCCAGCCGGTTTCCGAGATCGATATCGTGCGGGAACGAGCGAAATTGCGCTCACTTTTGACCTGTATTCGTGTGCCAAAAGACGACATCCGGGCTTTCGTCAGCCTGTCGCCAGCAGCAGGAAAGACTTCGCCGACGTTTCCAGCAACTGCGTGTCGGGCGAGCCCGGCAGGATCGCAGCAAGGAGATCGGTGTCCTTGAGCAGCATCCTCGCGCCATGCTCGAAAGCACGGGGTTCGGGTACGCGGGCATAGACTTCGAAGCCAAAGCTGCGGCCCGAACTGGCGTTGACCAGTTCGGCTAGCGCTCGGCGTTCCACGCCCAGCGCCTCGCCCGCCTGCAGCGCCGCCTGCGCGAGCCCCATGTTGGCGGCCATCAGCGCGTTGTTGACGATCTTGGCCTTCTGCCCCGCACCGACCGGGCCAAGCAGCACGATCAGCTTGCCGAAGCTCTCGAAAACCGGCTGCGCCTGCTCGAACGCCTCGGCGGAACCGCCGCACATCACCGTCATCGTCCCCGCCTGCGCGCCGGGCGAACCGCCGCTCACCGGCGCATCGACCATGGCGACGCCCCGCGCGGCGCAGAGCCGCTCCACCGCCTCCGCCGTCTCGGGCAGGACCGTGGAGTGGAGCGCCAGCAGGCTGCCGGACTTCATCGCCGGGACCAGCTTCGCGCAGATATCCAGCACGTCCGCATCGTTGACCACGCAAAGGCCGACATGATCGCAGGCCGCGCCCAGTTCCTCTACACTCCCGGCGACTTCGGCGCCCGCTTCGGCGAACGCCGCCGCAGCCTCGGGCCTGCGCGCCCACACGGTCAGCGGGAAGCGCGCAAGCATGCGGTGCGCCATCGGGCCGCCCTGGCTGCCGATGCCGATGAAGCCTGTGCGAATGGCGGTCATGCGTGTCTCTCCTCAGTCCCTTTGCGGCATGCAAAGCGCGGGGCGATGCGCGAGTCCAGCGGGAGGCTGTTCACCATCGTCGGGGCGACGCGCCCACGCCAAAACCGCCGGGTTCGCTACGATGGACTTCCCGGTCCCGCTTTCCTATGTTTCCTGCTCACGCAATAATTTTACAACGAGGGTGCAATGGCCTCGGCCTCCAGCGACGCTGCGGAAAGCCTAAAAACGCTACACGAACTGCTCACGCCGATCGTTGGCGAGGAGCGCGCCGAATGGGTGCTGGCCACGCTCTCCATCGACCCGGCACTGGGCGGCGACGCCGACCGCGCCAGCCGTGCGCAAGTGGCGATGGCGCTCAACGCCGCACTGTTCCTCGACCTGCTGGACCGGGTGCCGACCGCCGCGCGCTATGTCTCGGAGATGCGCGCCAGGGGCGAGCCCATCGTCTTCGATCACGGCGCCCTGCGCACGATCGACGGCGAGACGGGCGCCCTCCCCTCCGGCCACGCCGCGTTCCTGCGCTTCCTCGCGCCGCTCGGCTACGAAGTGCGCGGGCTCTACCCGCTGCCTGCGCTGACGATGACCGGCCGCGCCTTCGTGCAGGTGGACCTGCCCGAGACGGTGCCGCAATTCTTCGTCTCCGAGCTGCACATCGACCAGCTTGCGCAGCCCTCGCAGGCCGCAGCCGCGAAGGTGTTCGGCGCCTCGACCGACCCGCTGGGTGATGCGGAATGGCTGGCCCTGGGCTCGATCGGCCGCCACGGCGACTGCACGATCGAGGAAGGCACCGTCATCCTCAGGGGCGCCCTGCGTGCGTTCGACCGCCAGCACCCGGTCCCGGCGCTGGACGATTACCAGGACCTGCTCGCGCACAGCAAGGAAGGCGCCTGGATCGCCACCGAGGGCAACGCCTTCAACCACGCGACCACCCGCGTCCCCGACGTTGAGAGCCATGCCGAGGAACTGAAGGCCGCCGGTTACCCGCTCAAGCCCTCGGTCGAGATTTCGCGCAATGGCCGCGTTCGCCAGACCGCGATCCTCGCCGACAAGGTGGCCCGCCCGTTCCGCCTGGCAGGCGGCAGCGAGACTGCGATGGACGTGCCGGGCTCGTTCTACGAATTCATCAGCCGCGATATCGACCCCGAGACCGGCACGCTGGACCTCACCTTCGACAGCGGCAACGCGACCGGCATCTTCGCCGTGACGAGAGACATGTGACCATGCTGCGCTCCTATGATCCCGCCAGCGGCGAACTCGTCTGGGAAGGCGAAATCGCCGGACCCGAGGCCGTCTCCGCCACCCTCCTGCGCGCCCGCAAGGCGTTCCCCGCCTGGGCCGCGCTGCCGGTAAAGGCGCGCGTCGCCGTGGCCGAACGCTACCGGGCAGCGCTCGAAAGCCGCAAGGAAGCGATCGCCGAGATCATAGCGCGGGAAACCGGCAAGCCCTTGTGGGAGACGCGCACCGAACTCGCCTCGATGATCGGCAAGGTCGGCCTCTCGATCGCCGCGCAGGCCGAGCGCGCGGGCGAGAAGCGCAGCGACATGCCGTTCGGTCAGGCCGTCCTGCGCCACCGCCCGCACGGCGTCATGGCGGTGCTGGGGCCGTTCAACTTCCCCGGCCACCTGCCCAACGGCCACATCGTCCCCGCCCTCCTCGCGGGCAATACGGTCGTGTTCAAACCCTCCGAAATGACCCCCGCGACCGGCGCCGCCATGGCCGAGTGCTGGGCCGAGGCGCTAGAGGACGCCAATGTACCCCTAGGTGTGTTTCAGGTCATTCAGGGTGCGCGCCAGACCGGCGAGGCGCTGCTGGCCGGCCACATCGACGGACTGCTGTTCACCGGCTCGGCAGGCGCGGGCGCGCACTTCCGCCGCACCTTCGCCGACCGCCCCGACGTCATCCTGGCGCTGGAACTTGGCGGCAACAACCCCTTGATTGCATGGGATTCCGAGGATCTGGAGGAAGCCGCCTCGGTCGTCGTCCAGTCCGCCTTCATCACCACCGGCCAGCGCTGTTCCTGCGCCCGGCGCCTGATCGTGCCGGACAACGCCTTCGGCAGCGCCCTGGTCGATGCGGTGGCCCAGATCGCCGACCGCATCGTGATCGGCGCTTGGAACGAGACCCCCGAACCGTGGTTCGGACCGCTGATTTCCGGCGCTGCCGCCGAAAGTGCCAAGGCCAGTTTCGCCGCCCTCGTCGATAGCGGCGCCCGCGTAATTCGCCCGTTTTCCGGGGTCGAAGGCCGATCCGGCGCCTTCGTAACCCCGGCGATGCTCGACGTGACCGGCACCTTCGTCCCCGATGAAGAGATCTTCGCCCCCGTCCTCCAGGTCAGCCGCGTGCCGGACTTCGACGCCGCGATCGAGGCCGCAAACAACACCCGCTTCGGCCTCTCCGCCGGCCTCATCAGCGCCAACGACGCGCTGTGGCAGCGCTTCCTCGTCGAGGGCCGTGCGGGCGTCGTCAACCGCAACCGCCCGACCACCGGCGCGGCGGGCTCGATGCCCTTCGGCGGGCTAGGCGAAAGCGGCAACCACCGGCCCAGCGCCTACTACGCCGCCGATTACTGCGCCTATCCGGTCGCCAGCTTCGAGGCAGCGGACGCCGGCGGCAATAGCGGCGCGCTCGCCGGCAAGCTGCGGGCATGAGCCTCACCGGCGAAGAACAGGACATCCTCGCCCCCGTCGAGCGCGCGCCGATCCTGTCGCGCACGCTCGAATGGGCCTCGATCAACAGCGGCACCGGCAACCTCGATGGCCTTGCCGCGATGGCCGGATACCTCGCCGATGCCTTCGCGCAGCTGCCCGGTGAAGTGCGGCTGGTCGAGCCCGCCCCGGTCGAGAAAGTCGACGCGCAGGGCCAGCTGCGCGAGGTCGGCCACGGCCGCCATCTCGTCGTGTCGGTGCGCCCGCAGGCGGCGCGCCGCGTGATCCTGACCGGGCACATGGACACCGTGTATTCCCGCGAGCACCCGTTCCAACGCTGCGAATGGCTGGGCGAGGACACGCTGAACGGTCCCGGCACCGCCGACATGAAGGGCGGTCTCGCGCTGATGCTGGCAGGCCTTGCCGCCTACGAGGCGAGCGGGCCGACGCTCGGCTACGACGTGCTCATCAACAGCGATGAAGAGACCGGCTCGCTCTCCTCCGCCGCGCTGATCGCCGAACTGGCCCAGGGCAAACTGGCGGCACTGACTTACGAACCCGCGCTGCCCGATGGCTCGATGGCCCGCGCCCGGCCCGGCTCGGGCAACTATGCCGCCGTGGTGACCGGCCGCTCCGCCCACGCCGGGCGTAACCCGCAGGACGGCCGCAACGCCCTCGTCGCCGCGAGCGACCTTGCGATGCGGCTCGCCGCCGGGGTGCGCGAGGGCCTCACCATCAATCCCGCCCGGATCGAGGGCGGCGCGCCGAACAACACCGTGCCTGACCTCGCGATCCTGCACTTCAACCTGCGACCACGCACGCCGGAACAGGCCGAGGCCGCGCGCGCCCTCATCGACAACGCCGTCGCCGAAGTGAGCGCCGCGCACGACGTGCAGGTCCACGTCCACGGCCACGTCTCGCGCCCTCCCAAGCCGATCACGCCTCGCACGGAGGCGCTGTTCGGCCTCGTCAGCCAGGCCGCCGCCGACCTCGACCAGCCGATGCGCTGGCAGGACACCGGTGGGGTGTGCGACGGCAACAACATCGCCGCCTGCGGGGTCCCGGTGCTCGACACGATGGGCGCGCTGGGCGGTTCGATCCATTCGCCGCAGGAGTTCCTGATCGCCCATTCCCTCGACGCCCGCGCCCGCCTCACAGCTCTCGTGATGCACCGCATCGACCGGCATGGAGTGCCCGCCGCATGACCTTCCTGCTCCGAACCGCGCGCGAGAAGGACCTCGAATCGCTCTACCGCATGGCCAAGGGCACCGGCGGCGGCTTCACCAACCTGCCGCCAGACCGCCCGACGCTGCAGGCCAAGCTGGAGCGCGCCGCCAAGAGCTTCGCCCGCGACGACGGCCAGATCACGAACGACCTGTTCGTCTTCATCCTCGAGGACACTACCGACGGCAAGGTCCGCGGCACCTGCCAGGCGTTCTCGCAGGTAGGCACCGAACTGCCGTTCTACTCCTACCGGATCGGGCGCATCACCCAGCATTCCAAGGAGCTCGACCGCACCTTCCGCGCCGAGATGCTGACCCTCTGCACTGACCTCGACGGCGCCAGCGAGGTCGGCGGCCTGTATCTCGACGCCACCGAACGGTCCGCGGGCGTGGGCAAGCTGCTCGCCCGCAGTCGCTACCTGTTCATCGCCATGCACCGCCAGCGCTTTGGCGAGATGACCCTCGCCGAACTGCGCGGCGCCATCGACGATGCCGGCAACTCGCCGTTCTGGGACGGCCTCGCGGGCCGCTTCTTCGACATGAGCTTCCGCGACGCCGACGAGTTCAACGGCACCCACGGCAACCAGTTCATCGCCGACCTCATGCCCAAGCATCCCATCTATACCGCACTACTTTCCGAAGCCGCGCGGCAGGTGATGGGGCAGCCGCACTACTCGGGCCGCCCGGCGATGCGGATGCTGGAGAGCGAGGGCTTCGCCTTCCAGAACTACGTCGACATCTTCGACGGCGGCCCCACCATGATCGCCCGCACCGATCAAATCCGCACCATACAGGACGCGCGGACGGCGACGGTTTCAGCGGTGGCGCCGGGGCCGGCCGAGGCCACGCACCTCATCGCGACCGGACGGCTGGCGGACTTTCGCGCCTGCCTCGGCAGCGTGAGAGAGGACGGCACGATCGACGAAGCGGCCGCCGGGCTGCTGGGCATCGGCGCGGGCGATGCCATCACTTACGCCCCGGCCTAAGCCCGGCCGAATTGCCGCAATCACCTCACTGTCATAGGCTCACCCCATGCTCACCGAGATCAACTTCGACGGGATCGTCGGCCCCAGCCACAACTACGCCGGGCTGAGCCTGGGCAACCTCGCCTCGGCCCGGAACTTCGGCAAGGTGTCGGCTCCGCGCGCGGCCGCGCTGCAGGGTCTCGCCAAGATGCGCGCCAACCTCGATCGCGGGCTGGCGCAGGGGTTCCTCCTACCCCAGCGTCGCCCCGATGAAGGCTGGCTCCGGCAGCTTGGTACCACGCCCGAGGCCGCAAGCCCGACGCTGCGCGCCAATGCCACGTCCGCCTCGTCGATGTGGGCCGCCAATGCCGCCACCGTCTCGCCCGCGCCCGACACCGCCGACGGACGCTGCCACCTGACCGCCGCCAACCTCGTGACGATGCCCCACCGCAGCCACGAATGGCGCGAGACGCTGGCGCAGTTGCAGATCGCCTTCGCCTCCGCCCAGCACTTCGCCCTCCACGCGCCGGTCCCCGCCCCCTTCGGCGACGAGGGTGCGGCCAATCACATGCGCCTGTGCGCGGGCCACGCCGCGCCGGGCATCGAGGTCTTCGTCTACGGACAGGCCGGCGGCCCCTTCCCCGCCCGCCAGCACCGCGAAGCCAGCGAGGCCGTCGCCCGCATCCACGGCTTGTCGCCGGACCGCACCGTCTTCGCGCGCCAGTCCGACGAGGCGATCGCCGCGGGCGCGTTCCATAACGATGTCGTGGCCGTCGCCAACGAACGCGTGCTGTTCACCCACGAACTCGCCTTCGCCGACCGCGAGGGTTTCTATGCCGAGCTTCGCGCCAAGCTGCCCGAGGTCGAGATCGTCGAGGTCCCCGCCGCCGCCGTCAGCCTTGCAGACGCGATCTCGTCGTACCTTTTCAACGCCCAGCTGGTCACGCTGCCTTCGGGCGAGATGGCATTGGTCCTGCCACAGGAAGCGCGCGAAACGCCCTCAGTGTGGCAGTGGCTGGAGGCCCACGTCGGCGGAAATGGCCCGATCCGCCACCTGTTCGTCCACGACCTGCGCGAGTCCATGGCGAACGGCGGCGGCCCGGCCTGCCTGCGCCTGCGGGTAGTCGCCGATCCCGCCACCATCGACCCGCGGTTCATGGCCACGCCCGACAAGCTGGACCTCATCGAAGCGCTGGTAACGCGCCTTTGGCCCGAGCGCATCGCGGTGGAGGGCCTCGCCGATCCCGCGCTCTGGCGTACCTGCGTGGAAGCACGCGCCGAGCTCTGCGTGGAACTCGGACTTTCGGAACTGAACCGCGCGGAATTCTGAGCCACATGCGCGAAACCGGACGGCGGTTCGTTTTTTTGCAATGGTTCCTCCACAACCAGTCGTCATATGGAAACCATGGCCACCATTGCTCCTCCCCTCCGCACGCCCGTCCTTCCCGACCCGATCCGCGCGGTCATCTTCGACATGGACGGCACTCTGCTGGAGACCGAGGCCGCGCAGCACCGTGCCTTCGAGGCAACCGGCGCCGCGCTGGGATGGCCGCTTTCGCACGAAATCCTCGACAGCATGGTGGGAATATCCCGCGACCTGAACCAGGTCATGCTGGCCAACCGGCTTGGGCCCGACTTCCCGCTCGCACAGTTCTACGCTGATTCAGACGTATTGTTCGAAGCGGCGGTCGATGCCGGACTGCCGCTGCGTCCCGGCGCCCGGCTCATCCTCGACCACTTCCGCGATACCGGCGTGAGCCTCGCGCTCTGCACCTCGACCCAGGGCGGCAAGGCGCAGGCCCGGCTCGCGCAGGCGGGACTGCTCGATTACTTCGACGTGGTGGTGACCCGCAGCGACGTGACCCACGCCAAGCCGCATCCCGAACCCTACCTGCTCGCCGCCAAGCGCCTCGGCGTCGATCCGGCCGACTGCGTGGCGGTGGAGGACAGCTACGCGGGCGTGCGCTCGTCCGTGGCGGCGGGCATCGCCACCGTCATGGTACCCGACCTGCTTCCCGCGACCGAGGAGCAGACGCTGGTTGCCGCCAAGGTCCTGCCCAGTCTCTCGGACCTGCGTGACCTGCTGTTGGCACGGACCGAAAACTCAGAATTGTAGCCCTCCCCGCTTCGTGAAACCCTCGTTAGCGACAACGAGGGGATATCGACGATGCGCCTGATCCGCCGCGCCGCGCTGGCCGCGCTCCTGGCCCTGACCGGAAGCTGCAGCGCCGCCCCTTCCGCGACCGAGGCGATCGAGAGACTCGCCCACGACACATACGTCGCCGCCATCAACAGCAACGACGCCGACACGCTGCTGGCAGACCTCACCGACGACGTGGTTTATCAGGCACCCGGCGCCCCGGAGGTGGTCGGCAAGGCGGCGGTGGGCGAGTGGGTCAGGAGCTATCTCGCCACTTACCGGACGAAGTGGGAGAAGACGTCGCTGGGCTTCACCGTCGCGGGCGACTGGGCCTTCGAACGCTACACCTACAAGGTCGCCGACACCGACAAGGTCACCGGCACGGTCATCACCGACGTCGGCAAGGGCATCAACGTGTTCCGCAAGGGCAAGGACGGCAAGTGGCGCGTCGCCCTCGACGGCTGGAGTTCGGACAGGCCGGTCTCCTGATCAAGGCGCGTGTGCCGCGTCCCGACCGGACCCGGGCCCTCACTCCGCCGGTTCGGACTCTTTCGGCTCGACCTTGAGCACGCCGCGGCGGACCTGGTCGCGCTCCATGCTCTCGAACAGCGCCTTGAAGTTGCCGTTGCCGAAGCCGTCGTCGCCCTTGCGCTGGATGAATTCGAAGAACACCGGTCCGACCTTGGCTTCGGCGAAGATCTGGAGGAGGAGGCGCGGCTGCCCCTCACCCGTCGTCCCGTCGAGCAGGATGCCGCGAGCCTTGAGCTCATCGGCGGGCTCGCCGTGGCCCGGCAGGCGCTCGTCCAGCATCTCGTAGTAAGTCTCGGGCGGCGCGGTCATGAACGGCACGCCCAGCGCTTTCAGCCGGTCCCAGGCGGCAACGAGGTCGTCGCAGATGAGGGCGATGTGCTGGATCCCCTCACCGTTGAAGGCGCGCAGGAACTCGTCGATCTGGCCCTTGCCGCCGTCGGCTTCCTCGTTGAGCGGGATGCGGATCTTGCCGTCCGGCGCGGTCAGCGCCTTGGAGGTGAGGCCGGTGTATTCGCCCTTGATGTCGAAGTAGCGGATCTCGCGGAAGTTGAAGAGCTTCTCGTAGTAGTCCGCCCAGTAGGCCATGCGGCCGCCGTAGACGTTGTGGGTCAGGTGGTCGATCAGTTCGAAGCCGGCGCCGACGGGGTGGCGATCGACGCCCGGCAGGTATTCGAAGTCGATGTCGTAGATCGACAGCGCTCCGTCGCCGTCTCGCTCGTAGCGGTCGATCAAATAGATGATCGAGTTGCCGATGCCGCGGATACCCGGGAGGTGCAGTTCCATCGGGCCGGTCGCGACCTGCACCGGCTCGGCCGAGCGGGCGAGCAGTTCGGCATAGGCAGCGCGCGCGTCACGGACGCGGAAACCCATGCCGCAGGCCGAGGGGCCATGCTCGCGGCTGAAGAACCACGCCGGACTGCCGGGCTCGTAGTTGGTGATGAAGTTGATCGAGCCCTGACGCCACAGTTCCACGTCCTTGGAGCGGTGGCGAGCGATCAGGGTAAAGCCCATGGCGGTGAAGACCGGCTCGAGCACGCCCTTTTCCGGGGCGGAAAATTCCACGAACTCGAAACCGTCGAGGCCGATGGGATTGTCGAAAAGGTCGGTCATGCGCGTGCTCCGGTCATAGGTATCTCGCCCGGCAGTGTCTGGCCGGCGGGCAGCGGCGCATGGTTGCGCCAGGTTTGGTAGACGGGCCCGAAATCGAGCCCGACGAGCGCCTCGATCAGCTGCGGCAGGCTTTCGAGGACGAAGTAAGTCTTCTGGAAACTGTCGATCATGTAACCCGTGCGCATGACGCGCACCGGGTCGAACGGCAGGCGCAGGACCTCGCCGTCCTCTATCGAATAACGCGTCTCGCCCGCGGAGGAGATGATGCCGGCGCCGAACACCTTGAGCTCGCCGCCCTCGCGCACCAGCCCGAACTCGATCGTGTACCAGTAGATGCGCGCCAGCATGTCGAGCGCGTCCATGGCCATCGCCCGTTCCCCGGCCTTGCCGTAAAGCTCTAGGAAATCAGCGATCGCGGGGTCGAGCAGCATCGGAACGTGGCCGAAGAAGTCGTGGAACACGTCGGGCTCGACGAGGTAGTCCAGCTCGTGCTCCTCGCGCAGCCAGCGGGTCACCGGGAAGCGGCGGTGGGCGAGGTGGTCGAAGAACACCGCGTCGGGAATGAAGCCGGGCACCGTGACCAGCTGCCATCCCGTGGCCGCACCTAGAATGACATTGGCGTCCTCGAAGCGGGGGATGCCGTCGGCACAGTCGAGCCGGGCGAGCCCTTCGCGGAACGAGGCGCAGGCGTGGGTGCGGACCAGCGCGGACTGGCGCGCGAAGAGGCGGCGCCAGCGGTCGTGCATTTCGGGGGTGTAGGCGTGCCAGTCCTGCGCGACGGTGTAGTCGTCGGCTGCGCCTTCGTACTCGCCCCTGAGGTCGCTGCTGGAGGTCTGCGTGGCAGGCTTCTTCATGGGAGGAGAATACCACAGCCGGATCGTCAGTTCCGTGCGATTGTGGCAGGTGTGAAAGCTGCTATTGGCGGAATTCACCAATTCACCGACCCGAATGAGGCAATCCGTGCAGCTGGACGAATTTGACCGCGGGATCATCGCCGCTCTGCAGGAGGACGCGCGCATGCCCGTCGCGCAGGTGGCCGAGCGCGTCGCGCTGTCGGCCACGCCGGTCAGCCGCCGGATCAAGCGGCTGGAGGACGAAGGCGTGATCCGGGGCTACGCGCCGGTGCTTGACCCCCGCAAGCTCGGCTTCGAGCTGGAAGCCTACGTGCTCATCAACCTCGTCGCGCATATCGACGAGAACATCGCGCGCTTCGAGCAGGCCATCGCCGATAACCCGCACGTCATCGCCTGCCATGCGGTGACCGGCGACATGGACTATCTGGTGCGGGTGATGGCGCGCAACGTCGAGCACCTCTCGCAGATCACGCTGCGGACGCTGCTGCGCATCCCCGGGGTGCGCGATGTGAAGTCGATCATCGTGCTGGAGACGGTGAAGGAACAACGCGCAGTGCCACTGGATTGAGGCGCCGTCCCCGGCCGGGCCGGGGACGGCACGTCACGTCACCGCCCCAGCAGGTTGCGCGCCTGACTGGCGATCTGCGCCAGCATCGCCGGGGTCACCGCAACCGCGTGCTCGGCGCGGTGGACGATGGCGCGGAAGGCGTTGATCGCGCTCATGTGTTCGCGGCCCCATGCCTCGGTCGCCGCGAGCGGATCGTTCTTGCCGGCCTTGGTGCGGGCGATGCCGCGCAGGAAGTCGAGGCGCATCTGCTGGAAATCGCGCGCGAGGCCGGCGACGAGCAGGCGCTCCCACGGGTCCGACGGGCTCATCATCGCCGCGCTCGCCTGCGCCCAGTCGAGGCCGAGGCCAGCCCCGACGCGGGTGAAGGCATTGACCAGCCGGCGCGGGGCGATGCCCGTCTCGGCCGCCAGCGCGGCGATGCCCACAGCGCCGTCGAGGTCGAACAGGTTGCCCACTTCGGCCGCGACGTCATCGGGAGCACCGAGTTCGGTGAGACCGGCGCGCAGCTTGCGCGAGTGCGCCAGGGTCCGCTCGCCCAGCAGTTCGACCGTATCGGTCGAGAGCGCGGCGATGCCCTTCTCCAGCTTCGCGGCGAGTTCGGACGGGGCGATGCGGCCCGCGCCGGCGCGCAGCAGGTCGGCCATGTGGCCGCGCACGGCATTTGCGACCATGTCGAACAGCGCCACGCGCGCGGGCTCGGCCATGGGCGCGACCTCGAGCCGCTCCCAAAGCGCGTCGAGCCCGAACAGCCGGTCCGCCAGCGCGAAGGCGGCAGCGATCTGCGCGAGATGCGCGCCTTCCTCCTCGGCCAGTTCGAACGGCGTGACGATGCCGAGGCGGTTGACGATGCGGTTGGCGAGCTTGGTGGCGATGATCTCGCGCGCCAGGCGGTGGCCCTTGATGAAGCGCGCGTATTTCTTCTGCATCGCCTCGGGGAAGGCATCGATGAGCATGTCGGTGAGGCTGGGATCGGAGGGCAGGTCGCTGTCCTCGATCGCCGCCTGCAGCACCAGCTTGCCGCTGGAAAGCAGCACCGCCAGTTCGGGCCGGGTCAGCCCCCGCCCGTCCTGCGCGCGGCGCGCCAGCACGTCGTTGTCGGCCAGTCCCTCGGTCCGGCGGTCAAGGTGGCCGCCCTCCTCCATCGTCTCGATCAGGCGGATCTGCGAGGGCATGACCTGCGCCCCCCCGCGCTCGGCGATCGAAAGCGCGAGCGCCTGGAGCCGGTTGTCCTCGAGCACCAGCGCGGCGACGTCGTCGGTCATCGAGCGCAGCAGTTCGACGCGGCCCGGCTCGGTCAGCTTGCCTGCGCGCCGGGCGGCGGCGAGCGCGATCTTGATGTTGACCTCGTTGTCCGAGCAGTCGACGCCCGCCGAATTGTCGATGAAGTCGGCGTTGATGCGCCCGCCGCGTCCGTCACTGCCTTTTTCGGCAAACTCGATGCGCCCGGCCTGCGTGACGCCAAGGTTCGCACCTTCGCCGATGACGCGCGCGCGCACTTCGTTACCGCTGATGCGCAGCGCGTCGTTGGTGGGATCGCCGACCTGGACGTTGTTCTCGGCCGAGGCCTTGACGTAGGTGCCGATGCCGCCGAACCACAGCAGGTCGACCGGCGCGCTGAGGATCGCGGTGATGAGCGAGTCCGGGTCGATCTCCTTCGCGTCGATGCCGAGCGCCGCGCGGATCTCATCGCTCAGCGGGATCGACTTGAGCTTGCGCGGGAACACGCCGCCGCCCTTGGAAATCAGTGCCTTGTCGTAGTCGTCCCAGCTGGAGACCGGCAGGTCGACCAGCCGCTGGCGTTCCTCCCAGCTCTTCGCCTGGTCCGGATCGGGGTCGAGGAAGATGTGGCGGTGGTCGAAGGCGGCTACCAGTTTGAGCGACTTCGACAGCAGCATGCCGTTGCCGAACACGTCGCCCGACATGTCGCCGCAGCCGACGACGCGCACCGGATCGACCTGCACGTCGACGCCGAGTTCGAGGAAGTGGCGCTGCACCGACAGCCACGCGCCCTTCGCCGTGATGCCCATCGCCTTGTGGTCGTAGCCGTTCGAGCCGCCGCTGGCGAAGGCGTCGTCGAGCCAGAACTGGCGGCGTTCGGCGATGCCGTTGGCGACGTCGGAGAACTTGGCTGTACCCTTGTCGGCGGCGACGACGAAGTACGGGTCCTCGCCGTCGAGCACGGTCACGCCCTCGGGGTGGACCACCTTGTCGGCGACGATGTTGTCGGTGATCGACAGCAGCGTGTCGACGAAGACCTCGTAGCTGGCCTGGCCCTCGGCCGCCCAGGCGGCGCGGTCTCGGGCGGGGTCGGGAAGCTGCTTGGGATAGAAGCCGCCCTTGGCGCCGGTCGGCACGATCACCGCGTTCTTGACGCGCTGCGCCTTCATCAGGCCGAGGATCTCGACGCGGAAGTCGTCGCGGCGGTCGGACCAGCGAAGCCCGCCGCGTGCGATCGGGCCGGCGCGCAGGTGGATGCCCTCGACGCGCGGCGAATAGACGAAGATCTCACGCCACGGCACCGGCTTGGGCAGGCCCGGAACCAGTGCGGAATCGAACTTGAAGGCCAATGCCACAGCGCCCGCCGGAGCGAAGGCATTGGTGCGCAGCATGGCGAGCACGATGTCGCGGAAGCCGCGCAGCAGGCGGTCGTCGTTGAGCGCGCTCACGCCGGCGAGGCCGGTGCGGATCGCCTCCTCGGCGTCCTTGCGGGCGGCGGCACGGTCGCCCTCGAATGCGGGATCGTGGATGGCGCGGAACAGATCGACGATCGCGCGTGTCACTGCCGGCGCACCCTGCAGGGCATCGACCACGGTGGGAATGCCCAGGTGCGTGCCGGCCTGCCGCAAGTAGCGATACCAGGCGCGCAGCCAGTTGGCCTGCGTGCTGGTGAGGCCCAGCCCCGGGACGAGGCGGTTGAAGGCGTCGTTCTCGGCCGCACCGTTGAGGACGCAGCGCATGGCGTCCTCGATCATCGGCGCCAGTTCGAGCACGTCGTGGGCGGGACGGCCCGCGCCCAGCTCGAGCGTGAAGTCGTGGATCGTGCCCAGCTTCCCCTTCTCCAACGGAGTCGGGATTTCGGCGAGGACGCGGAAACCGAAGTTCTCCAGCCCCGGGACGGCATCGGACAATGGCAACCCGCCCTCGGCCTGATAGACCTTGAGCCGCAGCTGGCCCGCCGCGTCACCCTCGCGCGAGTAGAGGCGCACGTCGCGGTGGTTGGCGCCGGCTTCGGCGGCTTCGCCCACGGCGATGCGGCGCATGTGGGTGATGTCGAGCGCGGCTTCGGCGGCGCCGTAGTCGCTGCGGTAGCCCATGGGGAACGCCTCGGCGTAGCGCCCGGCGACGGCGGCGGCGCGCCCCGGCTCCAGCGTGGTCGCCAGCGCCACCTCGACCGCCTCGGTCCAGCCGCGCAGCATGACCTGCAATTCGTGGTCGAGATCGGCCTCGGACGGCTCGTGGTTCCCCTCGCGCACGTCGAGCGTGTAGCGCAGCATGGCGAGGTTGCCCGCCTCCACCTGCAGGCTCCAGTCGAGCGTCGGAGCGTCGGCCGCGTCCTCGATCATCGCCTGGATACGGCGCTGGACCTGGGTTGAGAGCATGTCGCGCGGCAGCCACACGAAGGCGAAGATGTGCCGCATCAGCGGCGAACGCGCGATCAGCACACGCGGGCGCGGCCGGTCGACGAGGCCGGTCATGGTCATCGCCAGCCGCTCGACGTCGGCCTCGCCGAGCCCGATCACGAGGTCATGCGGCAGGCTGGTCAGCGCATGCGCCAGCGCCTTTCCGGTGTGGCCGGTGGGGTCGAGTTCCAGCCGCTGCGAGAACGCGGTAAGCTGCCCGCGCAGGCGCGGCACGCGGTCCGGCGTGGCGGCGAGCGCGGCGCTGGTCCACATGCCCGCGTGGACCGACAGCGCCGCCACCTTGCCGCCCTCGATCACCGGCACCAGGAACAGGTCGAGCGGGACGCGGCGGTGGACGGTGGCGATGCGGTTGGCCTTGATCGCCATCGGCGCATGGACCGGACCAGCCGCCAGCTGCGCGTCGAAGGCCGCGAAGGCGCGCTCGTAGCTGGCGTCGGAAAGCACGTCGTTCTTGTCGAGCCGGCAGACGCCGAGACAGTCGGTCCGGCTGCCGTCGCGTCCGCGCGTGACGTGCCCCAGCTGCGTGAGCATTCCGCCCGCGAACCAGCGCAGGAGTTCGGCGCCTTCCTTGTCCTCGACCCGCTCGGCGTCGGCGCGCATCGCCTCGACCATGCGCGGCCAGTCGGCGACGGCCGCGCGCACGTCTGCCAGCGTGGTTTCGAGCGAGCGCAGCAGTTCGCGGCGCTGTCGGGCATCGACGCGCGCGGTCTCGATGTAGATCATCGATTCGCGGCCCGTAGCTTCGGCGGCATCTTCCGGCAGGCCGGTCAGCTTGCCCTTGGCGTCGCGCTGGACAGGGACGACGGGGTGGACCAGCCGGTCGATGACGAGGCCCGCATCGGCCACCGCCGCCGCGACCGAGTCGACCAGGAACGGCATGTCGTCGTTGACGAGCGCGATGCGCAGCAGGCGCCGTTCCTCGCTGGCGGAGGCCAGTTCGACCGTGGGCTCACCCACGGTGCGGGTCTGGGCGGCGGATAGCAGGAAGCGCGCGGCCTCGTCGGTCCAGGCATCGGCATTGTCACCGGAGACGACGCTCTCCCCGGGGAGCAGCGCCCCCTTCAGGTGCTCGACGATCGCCTCGTGCAACACGGTGGCCGCCTGCGCCCCCCGCTTCTTGGAGGTCCGGGCCTTGCCGGGGACGGACAGTTCGCCTGCGCTCATACATTCTCCGCGATCGTCGATTTATGTTTTCGGTCGTATCCCGCTTCTGCGTCGGGACTGCGGCGCTGTGACCATATAGGCCCACGCTAACGATATGCACCCATCCGTCCGAGGAATTTACCCGGTATCGGACGGGACCGTCATATTCATGCTGCGCCCGCTGGTGCGACCCGAAGGGCAGCGCCTTCGTCAAATCGATTCGCCGCGCTTGTAACACAACACCCTTGACACGCAACATTAGTTCAAGGTCGCGCAAGTTGTTTTGGCGCACTCGCCTCGGCGATGTTCTCTATCGGATGATTGCACTGAACGATGCGAGGTGACTATCCCCGATGACAAGCGGATGCAGATCCGCCGCGAGGGGAAAGGACCGCCATGGCGCTCGCCGCATCGATCCGCGACAGGCTCACCCTGCCCGCATTCTGCGCGCCGATGTTCCTCTGTTCCACGCCCGCGCTGGCGGCCGCCTGCTGCAAGGCTGGCATCGTGGGCTCGCTCACCGCCAACCACTGCCGCGATCTCGAGGGCTTCGTCGCACAGCTCAGGGAGGTCGGCGAGGCGCTCGCCGCGTGGGCGGGCGAAGGACACGCTGCCTTGCCCGGCCCGCTAGCCGTCAATCTCGCACCCAGCATGGACACCGCCCTGTTCCGCGAACACCTCGCCGCCGCCAAAGCGCACGGGGCACGGATCGTCGTGACCTCGGTGGGCAATCCGGTGGCGGTCGGGCCGATGATCCGCGACCATGGCCTGCTGCACTTCCACGACGTCACTAACCTGCGCTTCGCCGAGAAGGCCGCGCAGGCCGGCGTCGACGGCATGATCGCCATCGGCGCGGGCGGCGGCGGACACTCGGGGACGATCAGCCACCTCGCCTTCATCCCCCAGATCCGCGCCATCTTCGACGGCACCGTCGTCATGGCCGGGGCGGTGACCACCGGCGCGGGGATCCGCGCGGCCGAGCTGCTGGGCGCCGACCTCGCCTACATGGGTACCCGCTTCATCGCCACGCGCGAGGCCGGGGCTCCCGATGCCTACAAGGCGATGCTGGTGGCCGGCGGGGTCGAGGACGTGATCTACACGCGCGGGGTCAACGGACTACCGGCGATGTGGCTCAAGACCTCGCTGCGGGAGGCGGGGCTCGACCCGGATGCGCTGTTCATCCCCGAGGGCCGCTCGACCGACCACCTCCCACCGGACCGCACACCCTGGCGCGACATCTGGAGCGGGGGTCAGGGCATCGGGCTCATCCACGACGCGCCGCCGGTGGCGGACCTCGTGCGCACCTTGCGCGCCGAGTATTTGGCGGCCTGCGCCCTGCCCGACATGGCGGAGGCTGCGCAGGCCGCGCAGGACAGCGGGCGTTAACAGCGCACTCCCCCCAACGGATTGGGGAGCTTAAATGCGATAAACCTGCGCGGCAGTGCCCCGGAACAGGCGGTCCTTCTCGTCCTCGGAGTAACCGGCGGCGAGCCGTTTGAAGGCATTCCATGTCGCGCCGTAGCTGGCCGCGCAGCGGTCGGGCGGAAAGTTGCTTTCGAACATCGCACGCGCCGGGGTGAAGGCCGCGATCGCCGTTTCCACCCGCGCTCGCCATTCGTGTGCAAGCTCCTCGCTCGTCCCCGGCCCGTCATCGGCGGTGAGCGTGCCGGCCACGTTCATGCCCATGCCCCCCAGCTTCACCCGGACGTTGGGGCGCAGCGCGAGGTCGCGGATGGCCTCGGACCACTGCGCGAACGCCTCGTCCGGCCGCCCCGCCCACGTCCCGCCGCACTCGGGTGTGCCGAGATGGTCGAGCACGATCGTCAGTCCGGGCACCGCGTCGGCCAGCGCGGCGAGTTCTCCCAGCTGGGTGTGGAGGCACCAGACGTCGAGACTGAGATCCAGCGCCGCTAGGGCCTGCGCCCCCTCGACGAAGGCCGGGCGCGTCATGACGCCCCTATGCGCGGGATCGCAGGGGTAGCCGAACAGGCGCTGCGCGCTCCACGCGGTTTCCATGCGGACGCCGCGAAAACGCGTCCCTGCCACGGCAAGGTGAGCTTCGAGAACATCGCGCACCCGCGCGCCGAGCGACAGGTCCGCGTTGCCGACGATGCGGTGGCCGAGGCGGGCGGGGCCGTAGCCGCCGCTGGCGCTCATCGCGGCAATGCCGTTCACGAACTCCGTCTCGCCCAGCGACCGCAGTTCCGGCGGGCCGTCGGCGCGGTACATCTGGCCGCATTCCACGTAGACGCTATGTGTCACCGCGTGGCCGCTGGCCGCGATCGCCGCCAGCGCCTCGTCGAACAGGAAGCGCTGAGGCTCGGGGTTGGGGCCAGAGTGGATGTGCCAGAAATGAAGATGCGGATCGACGATCGGACGCGCCGGGTCGATCGCCGCTTCGGCCTTGGTCATCGCTCGCTCTCCCCCGCGTCTGCTCCGCGTGGCAGGAGCGTAAAGCGCTCAGACGCCGGCGGCAATCCTGACGGCAGCAGTGCGATCCTCGAGCGCGCGGGCGGCGAGCACGAGCGCGCCCATCGGCCCGGCGTCGTCGCCCAGCAGCGGCGGAACGATCATGCCCGCCAGCTTCTCGCGGGTGCAGTCCCGCAGGTAGCCGCCGAGGAGCGCCGGCACGCGCGCGATAGCCATCGGCAGAAGCTGCGGCTGGCCCGCTGAAACCCCGCCGCCCACGATGATCCGCTGCGGCGAGACGGTCAGCACCAGCATCGCGAACAGTTCTGCCAGGTCGTGCGCGGCCATCTCCCACACCGGGTCGTCGGCCTCGGCGCGCGAAGGATGCGTGCCCAACCGCGCGGCGAGCGCGGGACCGGCGATGAGGCCCTCGATGCAGTCCGCGTGAAAGGGGCAGGCGCCGTCGAACTCGTCCCCCGCCGCGCGGCGCAGGCGGACGTGGCCGATCTCGGGGTGCAGCAACCCGTGCGCGGGCTCGCCGCCGATCAGCACGCCGCCGCCCACCCCGGTTCCGATGGTGAGGTAGACGAGGCTCTCGCAGCCCTGACCGGCGCCGAAGCGATGCTCGGCAAGTGCGGCGCCGTTGACGTCGGTGTCGATCGCCACCGGGCAGCCGAGGGCCGCCGTAATCGGCCCGGACACCGCCGCCCCGCTCCAGCCGGGCTTGGGCGTGTCGAGCATGAAGCCGTGGTCCGACGCTTCGCGGGAGACGCGCACCGGCCCGAAGCTGGCGATGCCCACCGCGTCGACCGGCTTGTCGTCGCGCCAGCCCTGGATCGCGTCGATCGCGCGGTCGAGCGTTTCGGTCGGCTCGGTGGTGGGAAATTCGAGACGCTCGTCGATGCGGCCCGGTGCCCCGAGCACGACCACCGTCTTGGTGCCGCCCAGTTCGATGCCCGCCAGCTTGTGCATGTCGCTCACCCGTCCTTCAGCGTGGCGGTCTCGCCATCGAGACGCAACTGCAGGAAGGGGGCGAAGGTTCCGCCGAAATGCATCCGCCCGGCCGGTTTCTCGCTCGCCTTCGCGTCGTCGATCCCCCAATAATCGATGAAGCTGGTCACCGAAAGGTCGGGCAGCACCCACCAGCTGTAGGCCTGGAACGGCTCCGCCTCGGGATTGGCGAAGACGAGGCCGTGGCCGTTGAGCAGGGCCCACGGTCCCTCGATCCGCTCGGCGACGGCGCCGTAGAGCCCGGTCGGCGCACCCACGCCCGGTGCGAATACCCGCGCCTGGGTGGACCAGAACAGGTAGAGCAGCCCACCGTGCGCAACGATGTGCGGGCGCTCCAGCTCGTTGTTGAGGCCCGATGCATCCACCAGCGGCGGGAGCTTCTCGAAGGTCCCGTCAAGCCTGCGCCGCGCGCAGCCGATGACGCCGTTGTGGCGCCCCAGATGGCGGGCGGAGGAGGCGGTGAACAGCAGGTATTGCCCGCCCTCCCCGGTGCGCCAGGTGGCGGGATCGCGGAACGCCTTGATCTCGCCGACCTGGCCACTGGCATCGTGGCGGCTCATGTAGATGACGTCGGCCGGTACGGCCAGTTCGACCGGCTCGGACCAGCCGGTGAACACGGCGCCCTCGTCGGCGGCGAGAAGCGTGGTCACGGCCAAGAGGCGCTGCTGGAATGTCGGGACCGGCTCCCCGCGCGCGCCCGCAGCGGTGAAGTAAAGCGTGACCAGTCCGTCCTCGTAAAGGGCTGAACCGGACCATTCGCGGCTGCCCGGCGTGAATCCGTCGTCAAACGTCGGTCCGAGGTGGACGAAGTCGCCCTCGATGCGATGGAAATGATGAATACGCGCAAGGTCGTGCCGGCCCTCGGGATCATCGAGCGCGGGCGCGGCGAGCGCGAACCACAATTCGCCGCCGCGCCAGCGCACCGGCATGCCCCGCCCGCAGGCGAGCGGCCAGGCGTCCCAGACGTCGAGATCGGGCGCGACGGGCCGCACGTCTCCCGCCGCGAAAACGGGCGCGCGCGGCAGGCCCCCGGCGGCCAACCCGGCGAGGTCCGCCGACGACCAGATCAGGGAAAGCGGAGACTCGGAGAGCGCGAAGGCGGGGTTCATCGAGCGACGGCGTACAATCGTTTGAAAATCGTTGTAAATGAAAAACACGCAACCCTTTGAAGACCCGTGGCTCGAGACATCACCTCGCCGTCGGAGCCTAAGGATAGCTCCTTAGGACACCTCCTAAGTAGCGGGCCTGCAATCGATTATCTTGGATACCGGCCTGTCAACTCACTTAATTTGTCGGTAACGGTGAGCGCCTGAGCCATCCGAAAGACGCCCATGCCCGAAGGCACCCGGCCGAGACTTTCATTGCTGCGCATCGTCGAGATGAACATCGGGTTCTTCGGCTTGCAGTTCAGCTTCGGGCTGCAGCAAGCGAACATGGGACCGATCTACGCCTATCTAGGCGCGAGCGAGGCGGTGATGCCTCTGCTCTGGCTGGCGGGTCCGGTGACTGGATTGCTGATCCAGCCGCTGGTCGGGGCGATGAGTGATCGCACCTTGGCGCGGATGGGGCGGCGCACGCCCTACTTCCTCGTGGGAGCGCTGCTGTGTTCTGCGGCACTGCTGCTGATGCCCAATTCCTCGGCGCTGTGGATGGCGGCGAGCCTGCTGTGGCTGCTCGACGCGGGCAACAACGTGACCATGGAGCCCTACCGGGCATACGTCGCCGACCGACTGGCGCCCGACCAGCGCCCGGTCGGTTTCCTGACGCAGAGCGCCTTCACCGGCCTTGCGCACACCCTGTCGTACCTCGCGCCCTCGCTGATGGCGAGCATGGTCGACCGGCATCTGCTGGGGCCGAGCGGCATCCCCGAGATCGTGCGCTGGGCCTTCATCATCGGCGCGGTGCTGTCGATCTCGACGATCCTCTATTCGATCACCCGCGTGCCCGAACTGCCCCTCTCGCCCGAGGAGCGCGCAGCCATCGCCGCCGACCCGCTCACCCCGCGCGCGACCTTGAGCGACATTCGCTCCGCCATCGCCGAAATGCCTCGCCCGATGCGCAGGCTGGCGCTCGCCATGCTGTGCCAGTGGTACGCGATGATGGTCTATTGGCAGTACATCGCCTTCGCCCTGTCGCGCTCGCTCCGCGGCACGGCAGACGTGAAGACAGAGGCTTTCCGGGATGCCGCCCTGACTGCGCAGCAACTGGGCGCGGTCTACAACGCGGTCGCCTTCGTGGCGGCGCTGGCGCTGATCCCGGTCGTGCGGCGACTGGGAGCGCGCGATGTCCACGTCGGCTGTCTCGCGGCTGCGGGGCTGGCGATGCTGATGGTCCCCTGGACCACCTCGTTGCCGCACCTCGCGATGCTGATGGTCGGCATCGGTCTGGGCTGGGCTGGCATGATGGGAAACACCTACGTGATGCTCGCCGATTCGATCCCGCCTGCGCGTAACGGCATCTACATGGGCATCTTCAACATGTTCATCGTCATCCCGATGCTGGTGGAGAGCCTGACGATGCCGCTGATCTACGGCCCCATCCTCGGCGGCGACCCGCGCAATGCGCTCGTGTTGGCGGGCATCCTGATGCTGCTGGGCGCCGCAGCGACGCTGTTCGTCGGCGCCGGTGGACCGGCTTCCAGGGCCCCGGCAGCTAACTGAACAAGTTACTTCCGGCAGCGCGATCCGGGTGTTAAGGGTCCCGCCTTATGGAGACAGGGGCGGGCGACAGCAACGAGGTTATCGGCGGCACGGACGCGTCCACGCCCGCCGTGGAAGTGCGCACGCTGGCGGATCTGGCGCGCGTCGCCGGGGTCTCGGCGGGTACGGTATCGCGCGCGCTGGCGGGCAAGGCGCTGGTCAATGCCGAGACGCGCGAGCGCATCCAGACGCTTGCCCGGCACTACGGCTTTCGCCCCAACCAGATGGCCAGCAAGCTACGCTCGCGACGCACCGGAGTCATCGGCGTGGTCATCCCGCTCGGCCACGAGAAGCGCCAGAGCATCTCAGACCCGTTCTTCCTCACCCTGCTCGGCCATCTGGCGGACCAGCTGACCGAGAGCGGCTACGACCTCATGCTCAGCCGCGCGATCCCCGACGGAACTTCGGACTGGCTGGAGCGCATCACCGGCTCGGGCATGGTCGACGGCGTGCTGGTGATCGGCCAGTCGGACCAGTCCGGCATCATCGACCAGGTCGCGGCCAACTACCGCCCGCTGGTCGTCTGGGGCAACTACCGCGAGGGACAGGTCCACTGCGTGGTCGGCACCGACAACGAGATGGGCGGGCGCCTGGCCGCCGAGCACCTGATCGCGTCGGGCGCCAAACGCCTCGCGTTCCTGGGCGACACCACCGGCATCGAGATCGACATGCGCCACCGCGGCGCGGCCTCCGCGGCGAAAGCGGCGGGGCTGCCGCTCGCCCACATTCCCATCAACCTCGCCACGACCGAGATGGGGCCCCAGATCAAGGCCGCGCTGGCCATGCCCGACATCGACTACGACGGCTTCGTCTGTGCCTCGGACCTGATCGCCATGTCGGCGCTGCGTGTGCTCTACGAAACCGGCCGCGCCGTTCCCGACGACGCGCAGGTGGTCGGCTTCGACGACCTGCCGATGGCCGCGCAGACCATGCCGCCGCTCACCACGATCCGCCAAGAGATCGCCGGGGGCGCCCGTGTCATGGTCGAGAACCTGAAGGCGCGCATCGAGGGCGAGAGCACCGACAGCCTCGCGATGCCTCCAAGCCTGATCGTCCGCCGCACCACGCGGGCATAACCCGCGGCGGACGACGGGGCTTCCCAAAGCACCCGTCCGCCCGCTACTCCAGCGCCCAGGCCCAGTACAGTCGAGGACGAGCGTGATTCCAGGTATTTCGGCGCAGGCCCCATGCTGATCGGGATCGACCTCGGCACGACCAACAGCGCGGTCGCCATCTGGCGCGGCGGCGAGGCGGAGCTGGTGCCCAATGCGCTGGGCGAACTGCTTACCCCCTCCGCCGTCAGCATCGCCAGGGACGGGCAGACCTGGATCGGCACTCCCGCGCTCGACCGCATGACCGTCCACCCGCAGGACACCGCCACCAGCTTCAAGCGCCTGATCGGCACCCAGCGAACCGCGCGCCTCGGCGGCAAGGAATACAAGCCCGAGGACGTCTCCGCCATCGTGCTGGGCGCGCTCGTCCGCGACGTCGAGGCTTTGACCGGCGAGAAGCCGACCGAGGCGGTCATCACCGTCCCGGCCTATTTCAACGACCGCCAGCGCAAGGCCACCCGCCGCGCCGGCGAACTGGCGGGCCTCACCGTGCGCCGCCTCATCAACGAGCCGACCGCCGCCGCGCTTGCCTTCGGCCTCCAGGACAAGGGCGACCGCGAGCCGTTCCTGGTGTTCGACCTCGGCGGCGGCACCTTCGACGTGTCGGTGGTCGAGATGTTCGACGGCATCGTCGAAGTCCGCGCCTCGGCGGGCGACAATCGCCTCGGCGGCGACGATTTCGACGATGCGCTCGCTGCTTTCGTAAAGCCGCGCCTCGATCCCGAGGGCCTGCTGGCGAAGCTGCCCGACGAGCGCCGCGACGCGGTGCTCAAGCGCGCTGCCGAAACCTGCCGCCGTGCGCTCAGCACCGCGAGCGAGGCGGAATTCGCGCTGACGGTGGAGGAGGTCCGCCTCTCCACCATGGTCACCGAGGCCGAGTTCGAGGCCGCCGCCGAACCGCTCGTCCGCCGCCTGCGCGAGCCGGTGGTGCGCGCCCTGCGGGACAGCGCGATCGAGGCGGCGGAATTGTCCGACGTGGTGCTGGTCGGCGGAGCTACGCGCATGCCGGTGGTGCGCAAGGCTATCACCCGCCTGTTCGGCCGCTTTCCCAATTCCTCGGTCCATCCCGACCACGCGGTCGCTCTGGGCGCGTCGATCCAGGCCGGACTCGTCGGCCGCGATGCCGCGCTCGACGAGATCCGCATCACCGACGTCTGCCCCTTCACGCTCGGCATCGAAATCGCCGAGCAGGACCGTTTCGGCGGCCTCCAGCGCGGGCTGTTCTCGCCGATCATCGAGCGCAACACCCCCGTACCCGTCAGCCGCGTCAACAGCTACTCGACCATGGGCGACGGGCAGAAGCAGATCGAATTCGGCATCTACCAAGGCGAGGCGCGCGAGGTTTCGGGCAACGTCAAGCTGGGCCAGCTGGTCGTCCCGGTGCCGCCGCGTCCGGCGGGCGAAGTCAGCGCGGAAGTGCGCTTCTCCTACGACAGTTCGGGCCTGCTGGAAGTCGACGTCCACGTCCCCGCCAGCGGCCAGAGCCACAACCTCGTCATCGTTGACGAGGAGGACCGGCCGGACAGGAAGGACATCGAGAAGCGCCGCGCCGCGCTCGCCGGGCTCAAGCACCACCCGCGCGAGGAAGCCGGCCACGTCGCCCTGATGGCGCGCGCCGAACGCGCCTACGAGGACCACATCGGCGAAGTGCGGCAGGCGATCGGCCACTGGATCACCGAGTTCGTCGGCGCGCTGGACACGCAGGACCCGCGCCGCATCGCCGACGCGCGCGGCTTCCTCAACGCCCGCCTCGACGAAATCGACAGCGCCAGCCCGCTGTGAGCCCGCGCCCGTGAGCGACTTTCCGTGGTCCGCGCTTGGCATCGACGCGACGGGCGACGCCCGCGCGATCCGCAGCGCCTACGCCGCGCGCATCAAGTCGATGGACCTCGACGCCGATGTCGATGGGTACGCCCTGCTGCGACAGGCACGCGACCAGGCGCTGCGCCTGGCGAAGGGCATGGCGCCGCCGCCCGTGGAAGCAGAGCCCGACGTCGAAGAAGGCCCGATCGAACCCGGCGAGGACAGCGCCCCGCCGACATGGCGGTTCTCGGCTCTGACGCTGGACGGCGAATGGGCCGCCGACCTCGCGCTTTCCGCTCCGGCCCCCGCAGCCACCGACCAACTGATCGACCGCATCTCGCCGGATCTTTCAGCCAAGGGCGGACCCGGCTCCTCCATCCTGCCTGCCAACACGGATTCCTTCGCCGCACCTTTGCTCGAGGGCCGCGCTGATGGGGGGGACGTGAGCCAGGAGGCGCTGCAATCGCCGTTCGCACGCCTCTCCGCGATGCTCGATACCAGCGGGCCGGCCGGTGTCGCGCCGATGGACAGGGCCGAGGAAACCCGCGCTCTCACGATCCTGCGCGCAGTGCTCGACGTGGTCTACCACTCCAACGTCACCCGGCAGGACGAAATGGAGGCATGGCTGCTCGACATGTTCGTCGATGCCTGGCCCCGCAGCGGGCCGCTGGTCGAGGAGGCCAACACCGTCTTCGCGTGGGACAGGGAGTGGGACAAGGTCGATGCGCGGCCCGCCGTCGCCTACCTCGGCACGCACCTGCGCGCGCACCGCTTCCACGCGAAGGTCCAACGTCCGGAGCACCGCTTCCACAAGGCATGGACGGAACTTAGACGCCCAGGCCGTGCCGGTCCTCTGCGCGCCCTAAGCGCCAACGGCGCAGACGTGCGGCAATTGCTCGCAGGCATCCGCAAGCGTTTCCCCGAACTGGAAGACCACCTCGACGCCGACCGCATCGCCTCGTGGGAAGGCGGCAGCGCCTGGCCGACGGTAGCGATCGCGTTGCTGGCGCTGGCACTGCTCAGCTTCCTCGCCAGCCTGGGAGATTCCGCGCCCCGCCCGTCATCCGCGCCTAACATCGTCGGCGGCACGCAGTTTGCTGCCGACATGCGCACCATCCACGCGGCAAACGTCGAGGCTGTCGCCGAAACCTTTGGCGCAGGGCACGACCCCGGTTGGCTGCGGCAACAGGACTCCAGCCTCTCGGTCGCCATCGAGAACCTGAGCCGCGCCGCCGTGCAGTCGGGCGAAGGCAATGGGGGAGCCGCCAATCACGCCGTCGAGTTCGTGCGCCGGCGCCTCTACCTCAACGGCCGCGCCACCACCGGCGAGGACTTCGAGCGCACCATGCGCCTGCGCCTCGACCTGCTGAAAGCGGCGCAGGCAAAGGACACCGCGACCTGCCTGCTCTACCTCAACGCCGGCCAGCTTCCCGCCGCCGTCCCGGTACCCTGGACAGTGCGCACACGCGAGCGCGAGCTTGCCGCGTCCTTCGCCGAACGCGGACTACTCGGCCAGCCTGCGCTTTCGGGCCCGACCACCGCCAGCGTCCCCGGTGCGCTCGTCGCCAATGTGATCGCGGCCACGAAGCTGCCCAAGGCCGACGTCGCACAGGCCATGCAGGGCAAGGGCCCGGACACCAACCGCTGCGCCGTCTCGATCGCGCTGCTGAAGGCGACGCTCGGCTGAGAAGGCGATGCTCGCCGCGCGATCCTGCTGACGTTGTAGGCCCCCTCTGGCGCTGGGCCTACGCGCTTCCCATGTACAGGGAAACCCGGAGAGCCCCCATGTCGATCCGTCCCTTGCCCGTCCTCGCCACCGCCGCCGCGCTCGGCCTCGCCGCCGTGGGCCTTGCCTCGTGGCCAGAGACGCCCGCCAATGCCGCAGCCTTCCCTGCCCCTCCCGCCGAGAAGGCCGGCAGCGGTGACCAGGTCGCCGTCCTCGCGGGCGGTTGTTTCTGGGGCATCGAGGGGCTGTTCGAGCATGTGAAAGGCGTGAAATCCGTGACGGCTGGATATGCCGGCGGCGCGCGGAAGGACGCCACTTACGGCGCTGTCTCTACGGAAAAGACCGGCCATGCCGAGGCCGTGCGCATCGTCTACGATCCCACCAAGGTGAGCTACGGCACGCTGCTCAAGGTGTTCTTCTCGGTCGGGCACGATCCGACGCAGGTGAACCGCCAGTTCCCCGATGTCGGCCCCAGCTACCGCTCGGCGGTGTTCCCGCAGAACGATGCGCAGAGGCAGGTCGCCGCCTCTTACATCGCCGCGATCGGCCAGGCGGGGGTCTATTCAAAGCCAGTGGCGACGAAGATCGAGACCGGCGCCTTCTACCCGGCCGAGAGCTACCATCAGGACTTCCTGCGGCGGAACCCGACCAACGGCTACATCCGCCGCTACGACGCGCCCAAGCTGGACGCGCTGAAAAAGACCTGGCCGGCGCTGTACCGCTGAGGCGGCGGCCTAGAGCGCCAGCCCCGCCGCGCGGGCGCTGGCCCAGGCCCACTGGAAGTTGTAGCCGCCGAGCCAGCCGGTGACGTCCACCGCCTCGCCGATCGCGTAGAGCCCCGGGCTCTTGCGAGCTTCCATGGTCTTGGACGACAGTTCGGCAGTGTCGATGCCGCCGGCGGTGACTTCGGCCTTGGCGTAGCCTTCCGAGCCATCGGGCAGGAACGGCCAGCGCGCCAGCCGGGCCTCGGCGGCGCTCAGGACCTTGTCGGTCAGGCTGCCCATCTCGCCCTCGATGCCGAGCCTTGCGAACAGCGCGTCGGCCAACCGCTCGGGCAGGCCATCGCCCATCGCCTTGCGGAACGACAGGCGCGGGCGCTCGCGCTTGATGGCCTTGAGCCAGCCGTCGACCCGGTCGGGGACGAACTGGGCGGTCACGGTGTCACCGCGCTGCCAGTAGCTCGATATCTGGAGGATCGCCGGGCCGGAAAGGCCACGGTGCGTGAACAACGCCGCCTCGCGGAATGCAGCTTTCCCGCACCGCGCGACGATCTCGGTCGAAACGCCCGAGAGTTCGCGGAACAGCGCTTCGTCGCCGGGTAACGTCAGCGGCACGAGCGCGGGGCGCGGCTGCACCACCTTGAGCCCGAACTTGCGCGCAAGGTCGTAGGCGAATCCGGTCGCGCCCATCTTCGGGATCGATGGGCCGCCCGTCGCGATCACCAAGGCCGGGGCCGTGGCGACGTTCCCGCCGTATTCAACCCGGTAGCGGCCGTCCGCATGCTCGACCGCGCCGACCGCGTCGCCGCAGTTCAGCACGACGCCGCCCTTGTCGCACTCCTCCAGCAGCATGGCGACGACCTGTTTGGCCGAGCCGTCACAGAACAGTTGCCCCAGCGTCTTCTCGTGCCAGGCGATGTCGTAGGATTCCATCAGCGACAGGAAATCCGCCGGCGTGTAGCGGCTGAGCGCGGACTTGGCGAAGTGCGGGTTGCTGGCGAGATAGCGGTCCGGCGCGGTGTGGATGTTGGTGAAGTTGCAGCGCCCGCCGCCCGAAATCACAATCTTCTTGCCCGGCTCGGCCGCATGGTCGAGCAGCAGCACGCGCTTGCCGCGCTGGCCCGCCGTGGCCGCGCAGAACAGGCCGGCCGCGCCCGCGCCGAGCACTATCGCGTCGTATTCGCTCATGCCGGGAGGAGGTCCAGCGCCACCGCCTCGGCGACACGGATGCCGTCTACGGCGGCGGAGAGGATGCCGCCCGCGTAGCCCGCCCCCTCGCCCGCCGGGTAGAGGCCGCGCGTGTTGAGGCTCTGGAAGTCACGGCCGCGCGTCATGCGCACCGGCGAGGAGGTGCGCGTCTCAACGCCGGTCATGATGACGTCGGGGTGGTCGTAGCCGGGCACCTGGCGGCCGAACACCGGCAGTGCCTCGCGGATCGCCTCGATGACGAAGTCGGGCAAGCACTGCGCGAGGTCGGTGAGATGGACGCCGGGCTGATAGCTGGGGATCACCTCGCCCAGTTCGGTGGACGCACGGCCGGCGAGGAAGTCGCCTAGCTTCTGCCCCGGCGCCTTGTAGTTCGATCCGCCCGCGGCGAAGGCCAGCTTCTCGAACTTGCGCTGAAGGGCGAGGCCCGCAAGCGGGTGGCCGGGGAAGTCGCGCTCGGGCGTGATGTCGACGACGAGGCCGGAGTTGGCGTTGAACTCGGCGCGCGAATACTGGCTCATGCCGTTGGTGACGACGCCGCCCTCCTCGCTCGCGGCGGCCACCACGCGCCCGCCCGGGCACATGCAGAACGAGTAGACGGTGCGATCGTTCTTCGCCTTGTAAGAGGTGGCGTACGACGCCGCCCCGAGGATCGGGTTGCCGGCGCAGGGGCCGAAGCGCGCCTTGTCGATCCAGCCCTGCGGGTGCTCGATGCGCACGCCGATCGCGAAGGGCTTGGCCTCGATGAAGACGCCCCGGTCGTGCAGCACTTCGAAGGTGTCGCGCGCCGAGTGGCCGACCGCCATGATGACGTGCTGCGTCTCCAGCAGTTCGCCGGTCGAGAGATGCAGGCCGGTCAGGCGGCGGGTGCCGTCGGCGTCCTCCGTGATCGCAAAGTCGTCGACGCGGGTGCCGAAACGGTATTCGCCGCCGAGCGCCTCGATCGTCTCGCGCATCGACATCACCATGGTGACGAGGCGGAAGGTGCCGATATGCGGGTGCGCCTCGGTGAGGATATCCTCGGGCGCGCCGGCCTTGACGAACTCGGTCAGCACCTTGCGGCCCAGGTGGCGCGGGTCCTTGATGCGGCTGTAGAGCTTGCCGTCGGAGAACGTGCCCGCCCCGCCCTCCCCGTACTGGACGTTGCTTTCCGGGTTAAGTTCGGAGCGGCGCCACAGGCCCCAGGTGTCGCGGGTGCGCTCGCGCACGGCCTTGCCGCGCTCGATGATGATGGGTTTGAGGCCCATCTGCGCGAGGATCAGCGCGGCGAGCAGGCCGCAGGGTCCGGCGCCGATCACCACGGGGCGCGGGCCGGAGTAGTCCTCGGGGGCGGTGGTGACGAACCTGTATGCAGTGTCGGGCGCTGGCCGAACGTGCGGGTCGCCGGGGAAGCGGGAGAGCACATCGGCTTCATCGCGCACGGCGACATCGAGGGCGTAGACCAGCTTGATAGCGTTCTTGCGCCGCGCGTCGTTGCCCCGGCGCACGACGGTAACCCGCTCGAGGTCGGAGGGCGCGATAGCGAGGCGTTCGATCACCGCCGCGTCGAGGTCGGCGGGGGTGTGGTCGAGGGGCAGTGCGAGATCGGTCAGGCGAAGCATCGGTGCGCCTTTATACGCTCGCGCGGCGCAGCGCCATCACCCGCTTTCGACCTCGGCGGCTCAGGCGAGCCTCTGCGCCAGCCACTCCGATGCTTCGGTCAGCGCCCTGTCGGCGATGCGCGAGACCGACATGGCTTCGAGGAAACTGTGCGTCGCGCCGTCGTAGATGTGCATCTGCGTATCCACGCCGGCGTCGACCAGCCGCTCGGCCATTGCCACGTTCTCGTCGAGCAGGATGTCGCAGCGCGCAGTGCAGAGCCAGGTCGGCGGCAGGCAGGACAGGTCGGCATGGAGCGGGCGCGCCAGCGGGTCGGGCGGGGACGTGGCCCAGTCGTCGCCGAGATAGCTGGCCCAGAACTCGTCCATCTCCGGCCCGGTGAGCATGTAACGATCGCCGTCGCCATAGCGCTCGTAGCTTGGCGCCCAGGTTCCGTCGAATGCACCGTAGTTCAGCAGCAGGCCGCGCGGCATCGGCCCACCCTCCGCGCGCAGGCGCAGCGCCGCCGATACCGAGAGGTTCGCGCCCGCGCTGTCGCCGCCGATGGCAAAGCGCGAAGCGTCCAGCCCGTGTTCGCTCCCGTGCGCCTGCAGCCAGCCGAGCACGTCGGCGATGCTGCGGGGCGCGGCGGGGAAGCGGCTTTCCGGTGCCAAGGGGTAGTCGATGCCCAGCACCGCGACGCCCGCCCGCTCGGCATATTCGCGCATCAGGCGGTCGTGGCTGTCGATGCTGAAGAGCGTCCAGCCGCCGCCATGCAGATAGACGAGCACCGGGAGATCGGCGCCCGTCGTCGGTCGGTGGATACGGATACGGATACCCGAAACGCCGACGGTGAGCGTTTCGCTCGCCGCCATGGCCGGGCCGCCCTGCTGCAAGGGCGCGCGCTGCGCCTCGGCGATCGCGCGGCGCTCTACCGGCGTGAGGCCTGGCCGCGAACCGAGAGCCGCCGACGACGCGAACATCCGGCCAAGCCAGTCGCGGATCTCGGGATCGACGTCGTCGTCCGGGAAGACGGCTTCGTTCACCCGTGCACCTTGCGGCCGCCGAGATGCGTGGAGACGACCTTGGTCTTGTCCAGCGTTTCCGGGTCGATCGTCGTCAGGTCGCGGTCCCAGGCCACGAAGTCGGCCAGGCGGCCGGGGGCGAGCGTGCCGGTATGCGCCTCGTGCCGCCCGGCGTAGGCGGCACCGCGCGTGTAGGCGAGCATCGCGTCGTGGATCTCCACGCGCTGCTCGGGATACCAGCCCTTGGGATTCGCGCCGTCCAGCGTCTCGCGCAGGGTGGCGGCCTTGAGGCCCGTCAGCGGATCGAGCGGGGCGACCGGCCAGTCCGACCCGAAGGCGACGTGCGCGCCGCTGCGCAGAAGCGATTCGAAGGCGTAGGTGGTCTTCAGGCGTTCGGGACCGATACGGCGCACCGCCCAGCGCCCGTCGTCGATCGCATGGTAGGGCTGGACAGAGGCGATGACGTCCTGCTGCGCGAAGCGGCCGATGCTGGCGGGATTGAGGTGCTGCGCGTGCTCGATCCGCGAGCGGCGATCGCGCGGGCCATTCGCGGCTGCGACGTCCGCCAGCACGTCGAGCACGGTGTCATTGGCGCGGTCGCCGATGGCGTGGGCGGCGATCTGGAGGCCGGCGGCGTCGGCCGCGCGGGCGAGTTCGAGCAGTTCCTTGGGGTCGGTGACCATGATGCCGTGAGTCGAGGGATCGTCGAGATAGGCTTCGTAGAACAGCGCCGTGCGCGAACCGAGCGAGCCGTCGAACACGACCTTGCAGCCGCCCCAGCGCACGAGGTCGTCGCCGCGCCCTTCGGCGGCGATGAGATCGCGCAGGCGGGCCCAGTCCTTGAGCGGGATCATCGAGTAGAAGCGCATCGGCAGGTCACCGGAGGCGCGCATCCGACGGGCGGAATCGAAGGTTCGCCAATCCATCCCGGCCTCGTGGACCTGCGTCACGCCCTTCGAGAGAGCCAGTGCGATGCCGCGCCGGTTGATCGCGTCGGTGGCCGCGTCAGACGGCGCCGGGATGCGGGCGAGCGCCATGTCCTTGGCCGCGTCCTTGAAGATGCCGGTGAGGCGGCCCTTGGCGTCTCGTCCGATGACGCCGCCCTCGACGTCGGGCGTGTCCTCGCCCAGCCCGAGCACTTCAAGCGCGCGGCTATTGAGCAGCGCCATGTGCAGGTCGTAGCGCAGCACGGCGACAGGCGTGTTCGGGCTGACCGCGTCGATCCAGTCGCGCGAGGGGAGTTCGCCGCCCCAGCGGTCGTTGTCCCATTCGCCGCCCTGGATCCAGACGCCGGCCGGCAGAGCGCGTGCCGCTTCGCCGATACGGCGAGCGAACTCGGCGCGGCCCGGGGCATCGCGGAGCGAGGGCTGGCCGATCATCGAGGAGCCGATCGTGAAATGGACGTGGCTGTCGGTGAACCCCGGTGTCACGAAGGCGCCGCCAAGATCGATCACCCGCGTCCGCTTGTCGGCAAGGCTGCGCGCGGCTTCGTTGCCCAGCGCGGCGATGCGGCCACCTGTGAGGCCGAGCGCATCGGTGAAGATCTCACGCCCCTCCCCCGTCCATATCCGGCCGTTGGTGTAGATCGTGTCAACCGTGGCTCCGCGCGCGAAGGCCGCCTGCCGCAGCAGCAGAGGCGCTGAGGCAGCGCCTGCCGTGGCCGAAAGGAAGGTGCGGCGGTCGAGTATCTTCATGGCGGGTCCGATTTCCTGACTTGGAGCATCGGTCATATCCAATGCGGCGTCCACGGCAACGGGCCAACTCGGACCCGGGCGGCGGGGCCAGAGCCGCCGTCAGACCGGGACCGGACCAGCGAGCCCGATTTCGGAGAAGTAGCGGGCCATGGCGCGCTCCGCCTTGTCGCTCAGCGCGATGAAGGCGCGGCGGCGGTCGACGTGGTCGCTCACGCGCTCGAACAGGTCGGCCTCGACCATCTGGCCGATCCAGCGCAGCGCGGTGGTGGGCGGGACGGCGGCGGCGATGCACAGCGAGGTGACCGAAACCTGCTTGCCCTCGATCCGCGCGGCGGTGAGGTCGAGCAGCATGTCCCAGGCGGGATCGGCGAACAGGTCGCCGTCAAAGAAGCGGGCGCGCAGCTGGCGCTGGCGGATGATCCGGCGCACCAGCTTCGCGTCGGGAAGCTGGCCTTCGTCGGCGGGAGCGAGCGCGGGCGGCGCGGGGGCAGGTGCGGCCTGACCATCGAAGGCAAATGCCGACCCGGACCCGCGCGGGTCCAGCCTTTCGATGCGACCGGCGATCTGACCGACCTGCTCAGTCAGGCGCAGCAGCATCAAGCGGTCGTCGTCCGACAGTTCGCGCAGGCGCCCGGACGGGAAGCCCGCCAGCACCTGCCCCAGAGCGATGACGCGTTCGGCGCGGTCCGGATCGACCAGCAGGATCGGCGAGGACTGGTCCATGCAGGCGAACACGTCCTCGAGCGCATCGACGCTGGTCGAGACGATCAGCCGTGCCTCGCCGTGGCGCGCGCTCATGTCGAGCCGGGCGAGCGCGGCAAGCGCGGCGCCGTCAACCTGCGGGCAATCGACCATGATAACGTCGCCGAGCGGCCGCTCCGCGCCGAGGAGCAGGTCGATCAGCGGGCCAGCCGCCATCACCGTGAGTCCTGCCGCCGTCGCATCCTCGCGCAGCGTGGCGCGCAAGTGCGGCCGGTCTGCGTAGATCGACAGCGCAACCGGGACGTCGCCGTCCGGGCTCCGCGCCTGGCCGTAAGCGAAATCCGGTTGGGAGAAGCTGCCTTGCATGGATGTTCCGACTCCTTGGATGGCCGGAACATATTTCGAACGGAGCGCGGCTGGGGTTAAAATACTGCAAGCGCCGCGATTCAGGCCCACCAGCCTCCCAGTTCGCGCCGCACCAGAGTTTCGAGCATCGCCATGCCGGGCACGCGGTCGTTGAGGCAGGCAAGAACGGCCAGCCGCTCGCCACCCGCCGCTTCGAAAACCTCGCGGCCACGGATGGCGAGTTCTTCCAGAGTTTCCACGCAATCGGCGGAGAAGCCGGGAGCGGCGATGGCGATACGTTTCGTGCCGGCTCGCGCCTCGTTCTCCAGGGTGGTTTCGGTCGAGGGTTCGAGCCACTTGGCGCGGCCGAAGCGGGACTGGAAGCTTGTCTCTACCCGCAGGCCGGACAGCCGCGCGGCGAGGCGCTCGGTCAGCAGGCGCGAGGTCTTGCGGCAGTGACAGTGGTAGGGGTCGCCCAGTTCAAGCGTGCGCTGGGGCATGCCGTGGTAGGAGAGCAGCAGCAGGTCGGGCACGAAATCCAGCGCGTCGACCTGCGCGGCGAGATCGTCCTCGAGAGCGGAGATATAGGAAGGGTCATCGTGATAAGGCGGCAGGGTGCGCAGTGCGGGCTGCCAGCGCATCGTCCCCAGGGTGTCGCCCAGCTTGTCCATCACCGAGGCCGTCGTCGCGCCCGAATACTGCGGGTAGAGCGGGGCGACGAGGATGCGCTCGCACCCGGCGTCCTTCATCGCCTGAAGCCGTGCCGGGATCGAGGGATTGCCGTAGCGCATCGCCCAGTCCACGCGCACACCGCCACCCAGCAGCGCCTGGAGCCCGCGCGCCTGCGCCGCCGTGATCGCGGCGAGCGGGGAGCCCTCAGACGTCCAGACCTGCGCGTAGGCATGTGCGGACTTGGCCGGGCGGGTGCGCAGGATCACGCCGTGCAGGATCGGCTTCCACACCACCGGCGGGATTTCGATCACGCGCGGGTCGGAGAGAAACTCCGCGAGGTAGCGGCGCACCGCGTCCGGAGTCGCGGCATCGGGTGTGCCGAGGTTGACCAGCAGGACGCCGACCTTGCCGGCGGCGACTTCCGGGTGGCCGGCGGGGGCATTCACAGGGGGCATCACAGGTCCTCGCCAAAGAAGGGCAGGCGGCGCAGGCGAAGGCCCGTCGCCGAATAGAGCGCGTTGGCAACCGCCGGGGCAACGGCTGCGACGCCGAGTTCGCCGGGGTCGGCGGGATCGGCGTTGCTCGCTATGAACTCGACCTCGATCTCCGGACAATCGGCCAGCGTGGGCAGGCCCATGGCGCCAAGACTTTCACCGTCCGGGCGCCCGCCCTCGTAGCGCACCGCGCAGCCGAGCGCGAGGCCGAGGCCGAAAATCAGGCCGCCCTCGACCTGCTGGCTGGCGATGTCGAGATTGACGATGCGGCCGATGTCGGCGACCGCGCTCAGCTTGTCGACGCGAACGCCTTCTGCATCGCGGCGAGCGCTGGCGACGACGGCGATCCGTCCCTCGCCGATGACGTGGCAGGCAATGCCCTGGCCGCTGGCGTCGGCGCCGCCGCCCCATTGCGAAAGCGCCGCGACCCGCTGTAGGCATTCGGCAAGGCGGGGGTCCTTGCCCAGCATCGCCATGCGGTAGCCGAGCGGTTCGCGCCCGCCCTTGTGGGCGAGTTCGTCGACGAAGCTCTCGTTGAAGAAGGCGGTCCACGCATGGGCATTGCCGCGCATCCGGGCGGTGGGCAGGCCGATGCGTACCGGAACATGGTCGATTGCGAGATTGGGGATGTCGTAGGGCGGGAGCGCGCCTTCGAGTGCCATCGGGTCGGCCTCGCCCGCCACGGCGGCGATGGCGTCGAACGGAGCGTCGCCATCGAACAGGCGGCGGCCGAATTCGCGGGCGGTGGCGGGGACCGTGATGCGCGCGCGCCACCCGGCGACGCCTCCCTCGGTGTCGACCCGCGCGCCCATGACCGCGACCACGGGCGTGCGCGGAAGGCCCGCGCGAAACTCCTCGCGGCGGGCCCAGGTGAGCTGGACGGGCTTGCCGACGGACTTGGCGATGACGGCGACCTCCACCGCGTGGCCGAATTCCAGCCGCCGGTCGAAGCTGCCGCCGATCGCCATCGGGTAGAGCACCACGTCGGAGACCGCGAGGCCCACGGCGCGGGCGGCGGCTTCACGCGTGGCCTCGGGGGCCTGCGTGCCGACCCAGAGTTCGAGCTTCCCGTCGCGGAAATGCGCGGCGGCGGCGGCGGTCTCGATCGTGGCGTGGACGGCGGGGGCGACCTCGTAGCGCAGCTGGAGCGGCAGCCCCCCCTCGACCACGTCCATGTCGCCCTGCCGGTGGAGCCGGTGCGCGTCGGCGGTGCGCAGGGCCTCGTCCATGGCGGCGTCGATCTGGTTGGAACCGGCTCCGGCAGCGAGCTTGAAGCGCGGGGCGAGACGGGTGAGTGCCTGCTCGGCGGTCCAGCCGTCACTGGCGACGGCGGCGACCCAGTCATCGCCCTTCACCACGCCGAGATAGCCGCGCATGCCTTTCGCCGCGGCTTCGTCCACGCCCAAGACCGAAGCGTTCATCCCGATCGGCGCATGGCGGATCGCGGCGTAGACCATGCCCGGTAGGCGCACGTCGCCCGCGAAAGTCCACGAACCGTCGACCTTGGAGGGCAGGTCGAGGCGCGGGTAATGCAGCGGGGCGCCGGGGGGGGACTCGGCCGGGCGCTCGGCCATCGGTTCGGCGCGGAGCGGCGGGGTGGAGGGCGGCGAGAAGGCAGCCGCTTCCTCGGCGAGCGGGCCGAAGGCGAGGCGCTTGCCCTCATGGAGGATAAAGCCGCTTCGTGCCTCGCACTCCTCCCAGGCGACGTTCCAGCGCGCAGCAGCGGCGTGCATCAGCATCGCGCGCGCCGAGGCTGCTGCGGCACGCGCGGGCGCCTCGTAGGCGGCGAGCGCGGTGCCGTCGGCGGTGGCATTGAAGCGGTGGCCCTCGGCCCAGCGCCGGGCCAATATGCCCTCCGGATCGTCCGCCAGCGAGGGGGCGAGTGGCATCCACAGCGGCGCCCACTTCGCGGCCAGAGGGAGGTTGGCATAGAGCGCGCTCACCGGCGCCGGCTCGACCGCGATCCGCCGCCAGTCGGCGCCGAGTTCGTGCGCGACGACCTGCGGGATCAGCGTGGTGACGCCCTGCCCCATCTCGACCTGCGGCACGGCCACGGTGACCACGCCGTCGGTGCCGATCCGCAGCCAGGCGTCGAACGCGAACTCGCCCTCGCGCGGTTCCAGCGGCAGTGGGTACGAACGCGGGCGCAGCAGGAAGCCGAGCGTCAGCCCGCCCCCCGCCAGCGCCCCGACGAGCACCTTGCGCCGCGTGAGCGCCATCAGAGCTGCTTGTCCAGCCACTCGCCCACCTGCTGGGCGAGCGCGGTAAACGCCTCGGCCTGTGGGCTTTCGCCCGCCGCAGTGGGGGTTCCGGCGTCGCCCTCGCGGCGGATCGCGATGTCGAGGGGGATGCGGCCGAGGAAAGGCACATCCATTTCCTTCGCCGCCGCCTCTGCCCCGCCGGCGCCGAACGGGTCGCTCACTTCGCCGCAGTGGGGGCAAGCGTAGCCGGCCATGTTCTCGACCACGCCGACGATCGGCACACCGCCCTTGGCGAACATGTCGGCGGCCCGCGCGGCGTCCATCAGCGCGAGGTCCTGCGGGGTCGAGACGATCACCGCGCCGGCCGGCTTGAAGCGCTGGAGCATGGTGAGTTGGATGTCGCCGGTGCCGGGCGGCAGGTCGACGACGAGAAGCTCGGCCCCGTCCCAATGCGCCTCGACCAGCTGGATCAGCGCGCCCGCGATCTTGGGGCCGCGCCACGCGATCGCCTGCCCGGCCTTGGTGAGGTGCGCCATCGACAGGACCGGCACGCCCCATTCGCTCTGAACCGGGACCAGCTTGCCTTCGTGCGCTACCGCGCGCTTGTCCTCGGTGCCGAGCAGCCGCGCCTGCGAGGGGCCGTAGATATCCGCATCGACCAGCCCGACCTTGCGCCCGCCCCGCGCTAGCGCGACGGCGAGGTTCACCGCGAGCGTCGACTTGCCGACGCCGCCCTTGCCCGAGCCGACCGCGAGGATCCGCGGGCCTTTCGGAGCGGGTGCAGGCGCAGGAGCCTCCGCCTTGTCCGCCATCATCGCCACGCGCACGTCCGACACACCCGGCGCCGATCCCAATGCCGCGGTGACGGCCGCCTCCAGCCGCTCGCGCGCCAGCGAGCCGAGGCCGGTCGCGTCGAAGACGAGGATCGCACGTCCCTCGACCAGCCGCAGCGACTGCAGACGCGGCGCGGCATCGGGGGGCAACAGCGCCTTCAGTTCCTCGGACGATCCCGCAGCGCTGGTCACTCGTGTCTCCGCAACAATAATAAACATTCGCCGTCCCCGCCGGCGCGAGAACCCATCCTCCGCCTCTCCGCGTGGATGCGGCGACGTGATGTATCCCCGCCCAAACGGAGATGACGAGGAAAACCAAGAGGTGCGGTCGCACCATTCCGTCGCCGCTCAGGTGGCGTACCGAGGGAAAAAGGGCAAGAGAGGCACTGTTAATTGCCCGAGGGGTTCTTATAGATAGCCCCATGAAAGCTATCGGTGGTGCAGACAGGCACGGCGGCGAAGGCCGCATGGGGGGAATTGGCGCAGCGCAGGACGGCGTATCGGCGATGACCGGTCGTAGTCCCTGGGGCAGTGGCGGCAATGATGGCGGTAGCGACGACGGCGCCTCCGAAGGCGGCGAGCCTGCCGGCAACGGCGATGCCCCCGAGCCCGAAGGCAAGGCCGACAAGGAAGAACGCCGCGGCCCGCGCAATCCCTGGCTGCCCAGCGGAGACACCCCGCCCCCGCGCCGCTCCGCCGGCATCGAGGACATCTTCCGCAATCGCGATCAGCGCCGCCCCGGCGGCGGTGGCAGCGGCGGTCCCGGCAAGGGCGGCGGCTTTCCGAACATCCCGCGCCGCCCGGACGGCAAGTCGTGGATTCCGCTCGGCGTCGGCGTGGCAGTCGCCGCGCTGCTGGCGATGTCGAGCTTCCACATGCTCGGCCCCAAGGAGCAGGGCGTGGTCACCACGCTCGGCAAGTATTCGCGCACCATCGATTCCGGCGTCAGCATGACGCTGCCCTGGCCGATCGAGCAGGTGCAGACGGCCGACGTGCGCTCGTTCACGGTGGACATGATCCCCGACAACGACAACGAAAAGCTGATGCTGACGAGCGACAAGAGCCTGGTCGATCTCAGCTATCTGGTGCGCTGGAACATCAAGGACCTCAAGAACTACACCTTCCGCCTGGCCGATCCGCAGGAAACCGTGCGCGAAGTGGCCGAGGCCGCCATGCGCGCCTCGATCGCGCAGATCACGCTGAACGATGCGCTCTCGGGCTCCGGCCGCGCGAAGGTTGAGCAGGACGTGCGCGAGCGCATGCAGCGCATCCTCGACGGCTACCGCGCCGGTGTGTCCATCCAGGGCGTCGAAATCAAGAAGGCCGACCCGCCGGCCAAGACCAAGGGCGCCTTCGACCAAGTCAACGTCGCCCAGCAGGAATCCGAGCGCGACCGCTCCGAGGCCCGCGCCTGGGCCCAGCAGGTCATCGCTCGTGCCCAGGGCGACGCATCCGCCTTCGACAAGGTCTACGAGCAGTACAAGCTCGCTCCCGAGGTCACCAAGCGCCGCATGTATTACGAAACGATGGAACGCGTGATCCGCGACAACGACACGGTCGTCGCCGAGAAGGGCGTGACCCCCTACCTGCCGCTGTCCGAGATGAAGCGCCGCGCACAGCCCGCGCCGGGTACCGCCACCGATCCGGGCGCCACGGTCACGGCCCCGGCTCCGCAGGGGAACCAGTGATGGGTAACCTCTGGCAGGACTACAAGGCCGCGTGGATCGTCGGCGGCTTGGCCGTGATCGCGCTGATGCTCAGCGTAATCGTCGTCCCCGAGGACGAGCAGGCGGTGGTGGTGCGGACCGGCAAGCCGGTGCGCGTCTACAACCCCTTCATCGACAAGGCCGACTTCGGCCAGACCGGGGCGGGCGTCCACTTCCGCATGCCGCTGGTCGAGCAGGTCATCCGCATCGAGAAGCGCCTGCTTTCGGTCGACATGCAGCAGCAGCAGGTGCTTTCGACCGACCAGCAGCGCCTGAACGTCGATGCCTATGCGCGCTTCCGCATCGTCGACCCGGTGAAGATGGTGCAGACCGCCGGCACCACCGAGCGCGTCACCCAGCAGCTCGAGCCGATCCTGTCGTCGTCCGTCCGCCAGGAACTGGGCAAGCGCACCTTCCAGTCGCTGCTCACCGCCGAGCGCGGGCAGGCGATGGAGAACATCCGCAAGAGCCTCGACAACGAGGCTCGCGAATACGGCGCCCAGATCGTCGACGTGCGCATCAAGCGCGCCGACCTGCCCGAGGGTGCGCTCGCCGCCGCCTTCGTGCGCATGGAAGCGGCGCGCCAGGAAGAGGCCAAGACCGTCGCCGCGCGCGGCCAGCGCGATGCGCAGATCATCCGCGCCGATGCCGAGGCGCAGGCCGCCAATATCTACGCCGAGGCATTCGGCAAGGACCCGGCATTCTACGATTTCTACCGCGCGATGCAGAGCTACGCGGTATCCTTCGGCAAGGGGGACGGCGGCAAGACGATCCTGCTTTCGCCCGACAATGCCTATCTCAATCATTTCCGGGAGCCGTAAGCGCTCCCGGTCGTTGCTGCCTGAACCCGGGAAATGGCGGATTACCGCATCATTCAAATCCGGTTAAGCTCATTCGGCCTCAATCGGTGATGAGTATCCCGGATGGTGCCGCAGCACCGCCGAAACGGAGGAATCAAAGGACGTGAAGCCCGTGCGATATGCTTATGGATTGACCACCGCGCTCCTTCTTGGAGGCGCCACCGCAACGCTCGTGACCGGGTACCCCGCAGGTGCGCAGGTGGCCCAGAACGAATCCAGCGAGATGTCGAAGGTGGTTCCGCGCGCAGGCGCCCCGGCCAGCTTCGCCGACCTGACTGAGCAGCTTGCTCCGGCGGTGGTCAACATCTCCACCCGCCAGAAGGTGCAGGTCGCCGGTGGCGGGGCCAACCCGTTCGCGGGCACGCCTTTCGAAGGCCTGTTCGGCGGCCAGGGCGGCGGTGGCGGTGCTCCGCAGACGCGTGAAGCGCAGTCGCTGGGCTCGGGGTTCATCATCTCGGCCGATGGCTACGTCGTCACCAACAACCACGTCATCACCGCCGACGGCAAGGGCCAGGTCGAATCGATCACGGTCACCATGCCGAACGGGACCGAATACCCCGCAAAGCTGATCGGCAAGGACGCCGCTTCCGACCTCGCGGTGCTCAAGATCGACGCGGGCAAAGCGCTGCCCTTCGTCAAGTTCGGCGATTCCTCGAAAGCGCGGGTGGGCGACTGGATCATCGCCATCGGCAACCCGTTCGGTTTGGGCGGCACGGTGACTTCGGGCATCGTCTCGGCCGTGTACCGCAACACCGGCTCGGGCGCAGGCGCCTATGATCGCTACCTGCAGACCGATGCCGCGATCAACCGGGGCAACTCGGGCGGCCCGATGTTCGACATGAACGGCCAGGTCATCGGCATCAACAACGCCATCTTCTCGCCCACCGGGGGCAGCGTCGGCATCGGCTTCGCGATCCCTGCCGAGATCGCCGCCCCGCTCGTCCAGAAGCTCGTCAAGGGCGAGGCGATCGAGCGCGGCTACCTCGGCGTGCGCATTCAGCCGCTGAACGAAGACCTCGCCGATTCGCTCGGCATCGAACACAACAAGGGCGAGTTCATCCAGGCTGTCGAGCCTGACGGCGCAGCCGCCAAGTCCGGCATGCTGGCGGGCGACGTGGTGGTGAAGGTCGCCGGCAAGGAAGTCACCCGCGACCAGACACTGTCCTTCATTGTCGCCAACACGGCGCCAGGCAGCCGCATTCCGATCGAGGTGATCCGCAACGGCCGCCGCATGACGCTCAACGCCACGGTCGCCAAGCGCCCCAGCGAAGACGAACTGCAGCAGTCGTTCGACCCGAACTCGGAGCAGGGCGACGACGCTTTCAACAACCCGCCCACCCCGCAGGAACAGGGTGCGGTAGAGAAGTCGCTGGGGCTATCGGTGACCCCGCTGACCTCGCAGATCGCCCGCCAGCTCGGCGCGGCGGACGGGACCAAGGGCGTCGTGGTCGTCGCCGTCGATCCCAACTCGGACGCCGGCCAGAAGGGCTTCTCGCGCGGGTTCATCATCCTCGAAGCCAATGGCAAGCCGGTCACCAGCCAGGCGGAACTCACGGCGGCGGTCAATGCCGCCAAGGCGGAGGGCCGCTCGGCCATCCTGCTGCGCGTCCAGCCGCGCGGCCAGCCTGCCACCTTCGTGCCGGTCCGCCTGCGCTAAGCGCGGCCCACCAGCGCCGGAAATGAAAAGGCCCGCCGGTTCGATCCGGCGGGCCTTTTTCGTGCGCGGTTACAAGCGCCGGGGCGGCTTAGGGCTGCGGTGCCGGCGAACGTAGCGGTGTCGGCCTGGGGCTGGGGGTGGCGCGCGGGTAGCCGGTCCCCTGCCCCGGCCTCAGCGCGGGGTCTTCCGTGGCACGCCCGGTAGCACGGTCGAGCAGATCACCGTTGGCGGCCGGCGGCGGCGCTCCCTGCGGGCCGTAGTCCGGCACCATCGGCGCGCCCGGCGCAGGTCCGACCGAACCGTCCTCGTACACCGCCCCGCCCGGCGCGGGCGCGCCGTCAGGATGCACGAGGTTGCCGTTCTCGTCGTAGTAGGAATATTCGCCCGGATTGCCCTGCAGCTGCTCGTCGTCAGGATCAAGCTGCCAGTCCGGCAGCTGCAGCTCGGTGTCGAACTGCTCCACCGGGCGCTTGGCCACGGCGACCTTCATGTAGTCGGCAAAGGCCCGGGCCGGGGCGTGACCACCCGAGAGGCCGCCGACCGGCTTGGCGTCGTCGCGTCCCATCCACACGCCGGTGGTGATGCCGCTGGAGAAGCCGAGGAACCAGCCGTCCTTGTTCGAGCTGGTGGTGCCGGTCTTGCCCGCGACGGGGCGGCCGATCTGCGCCGCGCGGCCGGTGCCCGTTGCGACGGCGGTCTGCAGCAGGTCGGTGATCCCGGCCGCGACGTAGTGCGGCACGAGCACCTGCCCGCGCACGGACTTGTGCTCATACAGCAGCTCGCCCGAGGTCGTGGTGACCTTGAGGATGCCGTAAGGTTCGATCGACGTACCGCCGGCCGACACCGCCGCGAAGGCGCGGGTCATGTCGATGACACGCACTTCGGACGTGCCCAGCACCATCGCCGGCTTGGTGTTGATCTGCGTGGTGATACCGAAGCGGCGCGCCATGCTGGCGACAGTGCCGAAGCCGACCTCGTTGCCCAGCTGCGCCGCGATGGTGTTCTTGGAGTAGGCGAAGGCGGTGCGGATATCGATCTCGCCGGCGAAGTTGCGGCCGTCGTTCTTGGGGCTCCAGCCGGCGATCGTCACCGGCTCGTCGACCACGCGGTCGTCGGGCTTGTGCCCCGCCTCCAGCGCGGCGAGGTAGACGAACAGCTTCCACGACGAGCCGGGCTGGCGCAGCGCGCTGGTGGCGCGGTTGTAGTTGGAATTGACGTAGTCGGTGCCGCCCACCATCGCCAGCACCGCGCCGTCGCGGTCGAGGCTGACGAGCGCGCCTTGCGCGCCCTTGGGGGCGTTGCGGTCGATCGCGCTGGTCGCGGCGTTCTGCATGCTCCGGTCGAGCGTGGTCCAGACCTCGATCGGCTCCTTGTTCTCGGGGAGCAGCATGTCGAGCTGCGGCAGTGCCCAGTCGGTGAAGTAGCGGACCGAATCCTGCCCCTTCTCCTTGGCGACGGTCACTTTCGAGAAGTCGGTGCCGTCGGCCTCGGACTGTGTGATGACGCCTTCACGCACCATCAGCCCGAGCACGACGCGGGCGCGTCCGGTCGCGGCTTCGACATCGGCGGTGGGCGAGTAGTTCGAGGGCGCCTTGACGAGGCCCGCGATGATCGCCGCTTCGGCGGTCGACAGTTCGGTGCCGGGATGGCCGAAGAACTTGCGGCTCGCCGCGTCGACACCGTAGGCGCCGCCGCCGAAGTAGACCTTGTTGAGGTACAGCTCGAGGATCTGGTCCTTGGTGAACTTGCGTTCCAGCGCGAGCGCCAGCACCGCCTCGCGCGCCTTGCGCGTGAACGAGCGGCTGTTGTTGAGGAAGATGTTGCGCGCCAGCTGCTGCGTGATCGTCGAGGTCGCCTTGGCGCGGCCGCCCGTGGTGAACGAGACGTAGACCGCGCGCGCGAGGCCGACCGGGTCGACGCCAGGGTGGTCGCGGAAACGGCGGTCCTCGACCGAGACCAGCGCGTCGCGCATGATCGGCGGGATGTCGCCGTAAGCCAGCCACTTGCCGTAGCTCGGACCCAGCGAGACGAGTTCACGCCCGTCGCGGTCGCGCACAACGATCATCTGGCCGTTCTGGCTACTCTTCAGCGCGCCGTAGTCGGGCAGTTCGCGCATCGTGAAGAACACGGCGGTGCCCAGGAAGATGGCAGCCAGCAAGGCCAACGCAGTCCCCCACACCAGGACGCCGCGCAGGAGGCGGCGCCATAGCGGCTTGTCGGAAGGCTCGGTGGATGCGCCGCGACTACCGCGGCTGCGGCCGGAATTCTTGGCCATTGCTAAGGTGCAAACCCCTATGGAGGACAGGTATGTCCGGTCGCTCCTACACCTTGCACGGGGATTTGTAACCCGAGGTGAACACGCACTCCCCGAGCAAACCCGGGGAGAACGCGGCGCGCATCAGCCCTCCTTCGGCTCGAAATCGAGCGAGGCGCTGTTGATGCAATAGCGCAGGCCCTCGGGTCCGGGACCGTCGGGGAAGACGTGGCCGAGATGGCCTTCGCACTTGGCACAGTTCACCTCGACGCGGACCATGCCGTGCGAGACGTCGCGGTGTTCCTCGACCGCGCTGTCCGCCACGGGAGCGGTGTAGCTCGGCCAGCCGGAGCCCGAGTTGTACTTGGTGTCGGACGCGAACAGCGGCGTGCCGCAGCCCGCGCAGGTGTACATGCCTTCTTGCTTGTTCTTCTCGTACTTGCCGGTGAAGGCCCGCTCGGTCCCGGCCTCGCGCAGGACGTGGTACTGCTCGGGCGTCAGGCGGTCGCGCCATTCGGCGTCGGTGAGTTGGATCTTGTCGGTCATGGCTGGACTCCTTCGAGCGCAGATATGGGCCTGAAACGGCGCGAATCCAGAGGGATGCGGCGCTGCTTCAGAGCGTGGCGAAAAGCGTCAGCATGTGCTGCCAGGCGCGGTCGGCCTCCGTCGGGTCGTAAGCGGGGGAATCGGGCACGCACCAGCCGTGGTCGGCGGCATAGACCTCGATATCGGCGGGACGGCCCGCGGCGTCGGCGGCCTCGCGCAGCTTGGTCTTCTGATCGGGCTGCTTGGCATCGTCGTTGCGGGCGATGGCGAAGAGGTAGCCGGCCTTCGTCTTCGCAAGCAGGCGGTGCGGACTGTCGGCGTCCTCGGTCGTCAGGCCGGCGCCGTGGAGCGAGGCCGCCGCGCCGACGCGCGCCGGGACCGCCGCAGCGGTGCGCACGGTGAAGGGGCCGCCCATGCAGTAGCCGTTGCTGCCGATCTTGCGCTTCTTGTCGACCGCGTCCTGCCGGTCGAGGAAGCCGACATAGGCGGCGGCGTCGCGGGTGATGGCATCGGGGGTGAGCGCGGCGCGCATCGGGGCGATCTTCGCCTGTCCCTCGGGCGTGCGGTATTCGGAGAAGCTGCGCATGATCGGCGATGGGCCGGAGCGGTAATACTGGTTCACCACCAGGACAGCGTAGCCCTGCGCGGCGAGGCTGCGGGCCATGATCTTCTTCACGTCGCGCAGGCCCGCGATGTCGGGCCACATCACGATGCCGGGGTGCGCGCCCTTGCCGGGGTGGACGAAGAAGGCATCGCATACGCCGTCCTTCGTCGTGATCGAGACCATCTTCTCGGTCACCGCGCTGCCGCCCTCGGCCGCGACGGTCGAGGCGCAGCCGGCGAGCGCGGCGCTTGCGCCCAGCACCGCGAATTCGCGGCGGTTGAGGCCTGCGGGCCGCTGGGAGCGAAGTTCTTCCGGCGTCAGGTCGTCACACATGCATTGCTCTCCAAATTCCCGCTGGCACCCAGCCTAGCCAGCGATCGCGCCGGAAGCGAGCCCCTTCGCCCCCGCGGCGTTTGTTTCGCGCGGCATAGACAGCGCGCCGGGCCTGAGACACCCTCGGATCAACGGGAACAGGATGGGAGAGCGCAAGGCCATGGACTTCACCGGACAGCACGTCGTCGTGACCGGCGCGTCGAGCGGGATCGGGCTCGCCACCGCCGCGCGGATCGTGAAGCTGGGCGGCACGGTGACGATGATCGCGCGCCGCGCCCAGGTGCTGAAGGCCGAGGCCGCGCGGATCGGCGCCGAAGCGCGCTGGATCGCCGCCGACGTGGGCGACAAGGCCGCGATCCTGACCGCCATGGACGAGGCGATCGCGCGCTCCGGCCCGATCGATGGGCTGTTCCTCAATGCGGGTATCGGCGGCATGTTCGCGCCCGCCGCCGACTACACCGACGAGGCCTTCGAGGCGGTGATGCGGGTCAACACGACCTCGCTGTTCTGGACCATCCGCCATGTCCTGCCCGCCATGACCGCCCGGCGGCGCGGGGCGATCGTGATAACCGGCAGTCTCGCGGCGGAGACGGGCATGGCGGGCAACGTCGGCTATCTTGCCAGCAAGCACGCCGCGCTCGGCATCGCGCGGGCCATCGCCATGGAGGCGGCGCCGCACGGGGTACGCTGCAACGTCATCAACCCCGGTTTCATCGACACCCCAATCCTGGACGGGGTGCCCGACAGCTTCCGCGCGCAGATGGCCGGCCGCGTGCCGCAGAAGCGCATCGGGACGTCCGAGGAAGCGGCCAGCGTCGCCGCCTTCCTGCTTTCGGACGATGCCAGCCACGTCACCGCGCAGAGCCTCGCGGTGGACGGCGGGCTGCTGGGAACGCTGATGATCGAGGGGTGAGCGCGCTCACTCCCCGTTGAAATTCAGCTCCAGGTTCACCGCGTTGGGATCGACAAGGAAGATTTGCTTGAGGCCGATGTGCTGGAGGTCGTTGACGCGGTGCTCGACCCCGAGGTCCTCCAGCCGATCGCGGGTTTCGGCGAAGCCCTGGCAGCGCAGCGCGACGTGGTGCAGCGCATTGGTCGGCGAGCCGGGGTGGTAGGCGGCGTAGCGCGGCCCGCCGGTGAGGCGGTCGACGAGGTGGACGATCGGCTGGTCGGCGCCGTCGTGCATCCAGTAACCGGCGATGCCCATGGCGACCGAGGGGTTCTTGCCGCGCCGGAAGCCCAGCACGCGCTCGTAGAAGCTGGCGGTGGTTTCGAGGTCGTCGGTCAGGATGTTGACGTGATCTAGGCCGCTGACCTGCATGGTACTCTCCCGTAACTGTTTGACCGGAGTGTCGCGCAAGGGAAGCGGCGGGGCAAGGCCCCTAGCTCCTGAACACCACCGTGCGCGAGCCGTTGGTCAGCACACGGTCCTCAAGGTGCAGGCGCACCGCTTCTGCAAGCACGCGGCGCTCGATATCGCGGCCCTTGCGGACCATGTCGTCGGGCGTGTCGGCGTGGGTCACGGCCTCGACGTCCTGGTGGATGATGGGGCCTTCGTCGAGGTCGGCGGTGACGTAATGGGCGGTCGCGCCGATCATCTTCACGCCGCGCGCATGGGCCTGGTGGTAGGGCTTGGCGCCCTTGAAGCCCGGCAGGAACGAGTGGTGGATGTTGATGCAGCGGCCCGAGAGGAACACGGCCATCTCGTCCGAGAGGATCTGCATGTAGCGCGCCAGCACCACCAGTTCGGCGCGGGTTTCCTCGACCAGCGCGCGGACCTGCGCTTCCTGTGCGGCCTTGTTCGCCTTGTCGACCGGCAGGTAATGGAAGGGAATGTCGCCCAGCATCAGCGTGTTGATCGCCTCGCGCGGGTGGTTGGAGACGACGCCGACGATCTCCATCGCGATCTCGCCGATGCGGTGGCGGTAGAGCAGGTCGGCGAGGCAGTGGTCGAACTTGCTGACCATCAGCAGCACCCGGCGCGGCCGGTCGCGCCGCAGCATCGACCAGGCCATGCCATGTTCATGCGCGATCGGGCCGAAGCCCTCGCGGATTTCCTCGCGGTCGGACGTGCCCGGATCGAAGGCCACGCGCATGAAGAAGCGGCCCTCGGCGAGGTCGTCGAACTGCTGCGCCTCGATGATGTTGCAGCCGGACTGCGCGAGGTAGCCGGTCACCCGCGCGACGATGCCCGGGCGGTCGGCGCACGACAGCGCCAGGATCATCGGCTCGGCCATGGCGCGGCTCCCGTCAGGCAGCGGCGATGACGGGCGCGCCGGAGCGGTTGGTCAGCGCGGCTTCGCTTTCGGCCAGAAGGGCGGCGATGATCTCGGCCACCGGCTCCTCCCTGGTGACCATGCCGACCGACTGGCCCGCCATGATCGAGCCGCTCTCGATGTCGCCCTCGATCGCGGCGCGGCGCAGCGCGCCGGCCCAGAAACGCTCGATCTGGAGCTGGGCCTCGCCCATGTCGACTTCGCCGGCGTCGAGGAGCTTGGCCACCGCGACCTGCTTGGCGGTGAACTCCTCGGTGCCCTTGTTCTTGAGCGCGCGCACCGGGATCACCGGCAGGCGCGGGTCTACCTGGACCGAGGCGACGGCCTCGCGCGCCGAGGCACGGAAGAAGGCCTTCTTGAAGTCCGGGTGAGCGACAGATTCGCTCGCGCAGGCAAAGCGCGTGCCGAGCTGCACGCCGGCCGCGCCCATTTCCAGGTATCCGGCGATCGCCTCACCCCGACCGATGCCGCCCGCGACGAACACGAGATTGTCGGCCGCCAGCGTAGGCAGGATTTCCTGCGCCAGAACCGAAGTGGAGACCGGGCCGATATGGCCGCCGGCCTCGGAGCCTTCGATCACCAGCGCATCGGCGCCCGAGCGCAGCAGCTTCTTGCCCAGCGCCAGCGTGGGCGCGAAGCAGATGACCTTGGCGCCGCTGGCCTTGATGGCCTCGACACTGCCCTTGGGCGGAATGCCGCCCGCCAGGACGACGTGGGTGACGCCGTGGCGCGCGCAGACTTCGATCAGCTCGAACAGGTCCGGGTGCATGGTGATGAGGTTGACGCCGAAGGGCTTGCTCGTCAGCGCCTTGGTCGCCGCGATCTCGCCGTCAAGCAGCGCGGGGGTCATCGCCCCGCAGGCGATCACGCCGAAGCCGCCGGCATTGCTGATCGCCGAGACCAGATTTCGTTCCGACACCCAGGACATCGCCCCGCACAGGATCGCGGTTTCGCTGCCGAGGAATTCGGCTCCACGCGCCATCAGCGCGCCGGTCTTGGCGTAGGAGGTCATGGTAAAGGCGGTCATCGAGGCTCCCATAGCCCGGGTTTTCTACAGGTCAGCGCCATAGGATGACGAATCGCCCTGCACAAGCGGCGAGCAGCGGAACCAGGGGACGACATGGTAGTTTAATTGCAGCACAATTAGGTCCAATTCAGGGGGGCACCCAATGTTCAAGGATGGCAAGCCTACGGGCGCGGCGAACGATGTGGGCAGTGCGATTCCAACGCCGACTCAGGACGAGGAATGGGCTCAGGCCCGTGAACGGGACGAACTGTTCGAGGATATCCTTGATATCGAAGGACCAATGCGCCTTGCCATGACGGCTGTTGCCGGTTTTGCCCAGCCGGGAATTGCGGAACTGGATCGCGGACTGGCGGTGCTCGATGGCCGGATTCCAGAAGCTGCGTCCCTGCAATTGCGCGCACACGCGAATGCCTTGAGCGCCGCGGCCGATGCGAACGACGTCACGGGAGTGCGGGCTGCCCAGGGTACTATCGTGGATATGCTCGCCTTGCTCCGCCACGGGGAATAGGCATTTACCCTGAAATATCGTGATCGATTTTCCCGATCACAGATAGACGTTCGTATTGCTTTCCCCGTCATTTCTGCGCGGATATACCGATTGGGCAACCCGCTACCGCCGCTTGGCGGTGTGGTCAAAACCCAAGGAGTCTCGCGATGAACGGATCGAACCCCGCCGGCGGCAAGTGCCCCTTTGGCCATGGCACCGAGGCCCTCGCGCCCACCCCCCTCACCACCGCCTTCGGCGCCCCCGTCGTCGACAACTCGAACTCGATGACCGCCGGACCGCGCGGTCCCTTGCTGATGCAGGACGTGTGGCTGCTGGAAAAGCTCGCCAACCTGAACCGCGAGGTCATCCCCGAGCGGCGCATGCACGCCAAGGGCTCCGGCGCGTTCGGCACCTTCACCGTCACCGGTGACGTCAGCCGCTACACCCGCGCGAAGTTCCTTGGGCAGCCCGGCAAGCAGACCGAGTTGTTCGCCCGCTTCACCACCGTCGCCGGCGAGCGCGGCGCCGCCGATGCCGAGCGCGACATCCGCGGCTTCGCGGTGAAGTTCTACACCGAGGAAGGCAACTGGGACATGGTCGGCAACAACACGCCGGTCTTCTTCGTGCGCGATCCCCGCAAGTTCCCCGACCTCAACAAGGCGGTGAAGCGCGATCCGCGCACCAACATGCGCAGCGCCACGAACAACTGGGACTTCTGGACCCTCTTGCCCGAGGCGCTGCATCAGGTCACCTACGTCATGGGCGATCGGGGCATTCCCAGGTCCTACCGACACATGGACGGCTTCTCCAGCCACACCTACTCGTTCTACAACGAGGCGGGCGCGCGGTTCTGGGTGAAGTTCCACTTCAAGACCCAGCAGGGCCACGCGCACCTGACCGACGCGGAAGCCGCCGAAGTCGTCGCCGGTGACCGCGAGTCCAACCAGCGCGACCTCTACGACGCAATCGAGCGCGGCGACTTCCCGAAGTGGAAGGTCATGGTCCAGATCATGGCCGAGGAAGAGGCGGCGACCTGCGGCTTCCACCCCTTCGACCTCACCAAGGTCTGGTCGCAGAATGCCTATCCGCTGATCGAGGTCGGCATGATGGAGCTGAACCGCAATCCGGACAACTTCTTCATGGACGTGGAGCAAAGCGCCTTCTCGCCCTCGAACCTCGTCCCCGGCATCGGCGTCTCGCCCGACAAGATGCTCCAGGCGCGCCTGTTCGCGTACTCTGACGCGCAGCGCTACCGGCTTGGGGTCAACCATCACCAGATCCCGGTCAACGCCGCGCGCTGCCCGGTCTTCACCAACCACCGCGACGGTCAGGGCCGGGTCGACGGCAACTACGGCGGGCTGCCGCACTACCACCCGAACTCGTTCGGCCAGTGGCAGGGCCAGCCCGAATTCCGCGAGCCGCCGATGACGATCGACGGGAACGCGGACTTCTGGAACTTCCGCGAGGATGACGACGACTACTACAGCCAGCCACGCGCGCTGTTCCAGCTGATGGACGCCGCCCAGCAGCAGCGGCTGTTCGAGAACACGGCAAGGGCCATGGGCGATGCCCCTGCCTTCATCAAGCAGCGCCACATCGACAACTGCACCCGCTGCGACCCGGCCTACGGCGCCGGCGTGGCGGCAGCGCTGGGCATGAGCGTCAATCCCGAACTCTCGTCCCAGCCCGAACTGGCGGACTGAGTTCCCCTGTCCCGCCGCCGCCCCCCTCAACGCGGCGGGACCAACTGAAAGACCCCATGCGCGAAGCTCGCGCATGGGGTCTTCCTTGTTTCAGGATGCAGCGCGCCCGGAGGCGCCGCCGATCAGGCCGCCGCGTCGAGTCCGTAGGCGGTATGCAGGACGCGCACCGCAAGCTCGGTCTCGTCGGTGTCGATCAGGACCGAGACCTTGATCTCGCTGGTCGAGATGGCGATGATGTTGATGCCGCGGTCGGCGAGCGTCTTGAACATGGTGGCCGCGACGCCTGCGTGGCTGCGCATGCCGACACCCACGACGCTGATCTTGGCGACGTTGCCTTCGGCGATCATGCGGTAGAAGCCGATCGCTTCCTTGCGCTCTTCCAGCATCGCCTGCGCGCGGGCGAGGTCGGCCAGCGGCACCGTGAAGGTGACGTCGGTCTCGCCCTGGTCCTTGGCGACGTTCTGGATGATCATGTCGACGTTGATGTTCGAATCCGCAAGCGGCGCGAAGATCGACGCCACCGCGCCGGGACGGTCGGCGATGCGGGTCAGGGTGATCTTGGCTTCGTTCTTGTCGGCGGCGATGCCGGTGATGAGCTGACGTTCCATGTCGCTTCCCTCTAGTTCTTCGTCGCTGACAATCAGGGTTCCGGGGATGGTATCGGCGGCCGGCGCGCTCTCGTCGATGAACGAGGAGAGCACCTGCACGCGCACGTTCTCCTTCATGGCGAGGCTGACCGAGCGGGTCTGCAGCACCTTGGAGCCGACCGAGGCGAGTTCGAGCATTTCCTCGTAGGTCACCAGCGGCAGCTTGCGCGCCTTGGCGACGATGCGCGGGTCGGTGGTGTAGACGCCGTCGACATCGGTGTAGATGTCGCAGCGGTCGGCCTTCACCGCCGCCGCCACGGCCACCGCCGAAGTGTCGGAGCCGCCGCGGCCCAGCGTGGTCACGCGGCCCTGCGGCGAGACGCCCTGGAAGCCCGGGATCACGGCGATCTCGCCAGCGGCCATCGAGGCGATCAGCGCATCCGAATCGATGTCCTCGATGCGGGCCTTGGCGTGGGCGTCGTCGGTCTTGATCGGCACCTGCCAGCCCTGCCACGAGCGCGCCTTGCAGCCGATCGCCTGCAGCGTCAGCGCCAGGAGGCCCGAGGTGACCTGTTCGCCCGAGGCGACGACGACGTCGTACTCGGCCGGGTCGTAAAGGGCGTTGGCCTCGCGGCAGAAGTTGACGAGGCGGTCGGTCTCGCCCGACATGGCCGAGACGACGACGGCGACCTCGTGGCCCGCTTCCTGCTGGCGCTTGACGATTCCCGCCACGCGCCGGATGCGCTCGGTGCCGGCCATCGAAGTGCCGCCGAATTTCATCACGATACGTGCCAAGGCGCCCTTGCTCCTGCGCGAGTGTAGATAACAGTCGGGCGCGCTGTTAGGAGGGTCCCATGGACAATGCAACCGCAACGATGACCACCAATCGCGCAACAATCGATCCGAAGGAGGCCGCACACTTCGGCGCGCTGGCCGCCGAGTGGTGGGATCCCAGGGGCTCGTCGGCCATGCTCCACCGCCTGAACCCGGTCCGCCTCGGCTTCATCCGCGAGGCGATCGACGCGCACTTCGCCTGCGAATCGCGCTCCCTGCGCCCCCTCTCCGGCAAGCGCGCGCTCGATGCCGGCTGCGGGGCGGGACTGCTGTGCGAACCGCTGGCACGCATGGGCGCGGCCGTGACCGGCGTCGATGCCGCGCCCGAGAACATCGAGGCGGCGCGCGCGCATGCGAAAGGCATGGGGCTGGATATCGACTACCGCGCCGGGGAACTGGGCGCGCTGGAGTTGTCGGGCTTCGACCTCGTCTGCTCGCTCGAGGTGATCGAGCACGTGACCGACAAGGCCGCGTTCCTGGGCAGCCTCGCCGCCGCAATGGCGCCGGACGGGCTGATGATCCTCTCCTGCCCCAACCGCACCGTCCCCTCGCGCCTGCTGCTGGTCGAGGCGGCCGAACGCCTCGGCCAGGTCCCGCGCGGCACCCACGACTGGAGCCAGTTCCCGACCCCTGACGAACTGCGCGAACTGGCGGAGGGCGCCGGTCTCGTCCTCGGCCAGCCGAGGGGCATCGCGTGGTCGCCGGTGAAGGGCCTGCACCTGTCGGAAGACCTGTCGCTGAACTACATCGTGACCGCGCGGAAGGCGTAAAGTCGGCGGAGCGACCCTGAAAACCTGACGTCGTCCCAGCGCAGGCTGGGACCGCTGCGTACCCTTGAGGCGAGACCTCGCCATGGGCCACTGCCGTGCTTTCGCCTCGCCCAAAGGTGGGCGCGGCCTTGCCTGCGGTCCCCGCCTGCGCGGGGACGACGATCATGTCCTGTACCCAGCCGGGAACTACCCTCCCCCTCCCCTTCGCGGAACACTCGCCGGAAAATGGGAGAGAACATGGACAAGCTGCGCGTCATCCAGTGGACCACGGGCAAGGTCGGCAAGCATTCGCTGCGCGCGGTGCTTGACGATCCGCGCCTCGAACTGGTCGGCTGCTACGCCTGGTCGGACGCCAAGAAGGGCGAGGATGCGGGTGAACTCTGCGGCCGTCCGGCGACCGGCATCAAGGCCACCAACGATATCGACGCGCTCCTCGCGCTGGGGGCCGACACCGTGCTCTACACGCCCTTCGGGGCCGATCTCGACCAGGCGGTGCGCCTCCTGGAGAGCGGGCTCGACGTGGTGTCGACCAACCTGTTCCTGAATGTGGGCGGCATTCGAGGGTCGGTGAAGGAGCGGCTGGAGGCGGCCTGCGCCAAGGGCAATTCCTCGCTCTACATCACCGGCATCAACCCGGGCTGGATCAACTCGGTGGTCACCAGCCTCACCGCGATCTGCCGCGAAGTGGACTCGGTAGCCATCACCGAATCGGCGGACTGCTCGGTCTACGAATCGCTGGAGACCTGGGGCTTCCTCGGCATCGGTGAGCCCGGCGGCATGACCCCGGAGCTGAAGGACCGCGCGCAGGCCTGGCTGATCCTGTTCAAGGACGCCGCCGAGCGCATCGGCGCGGCGCTGGGCCTCGCCTTCGACGACATCGAATTCTTCTGCGAATACGCCTCCGCCGCCGAGGACGTGGACCTCGGCTGGATGCGCATGGACAAGGGCACCAATGCGGCGCTGCGCGGCGGCTGGCACGGCAAGGTCGGCGGCGAGACGGTCGTGACCATCACGGTGGTCTGGTATCTCACCCGCAAGCTCACCGAGGGCTGGGACATCGACGACGACCAGTACCATCTCGTCGTCAAGGGCGAGCCCAGCATCGACACCCGCATGCGCCTGATCCCCGCCGACCACTGGAAGAACCACGACTGGGACATCATGACCGCGCTCCCCGCCGTCAGCGCGATCCCGCAGATCAAGGCCGCGCGGTCCGGAGTGCTGGGGCTGACCGACGTGGGCCTGCCGGTGGCGCCGGTGGGAGACTGGATGCGGGCGCGGGGGTAGCCGTCGGACAGTCCGTCATCCCAGCGAAAGCTGGGATCGCTGCGTACTCTTGAGGCGACAGTTCACTGGGCGCCGGCCGCCCGCATAGGCCAAGCCGCAAGTTGGGCTCGGCCCGGCCAGCCGTCCCGGATCAAGTCCGGGACGACGATCTTGTTTCACGCCGCCGCCAGCAGCGCCTCGATCGCGGCGCTGGCCTGCGCCTCACGTTCGGCCCAGGAACCGGCGATGCGCACGAAGGGAACCCCGGCGCGCACCAGCATCTCCTCGGAGAGTGCGGCGAAGCGGGCGCGGGTGTCGTCCTCGCCGAAGAAACGGGTGCCGTCCTCGCGCCAGGGCACGTCGGGTTCGAACAGCAGGTAGAGATCTGCCTTGGGATAGGCGAGTAGCTGCGGCGGCACTTCGCCGAACAGCATCTGCGCCCAGGCGGCGGTCATCAGCTGGTCGGTGTCGAGCAGCAGCACCGGCGGCTCGGCCAGCATGGCATGGCGGTTCGAGCGCGCCTGCCCCTCGGCGATGACCAGCAGGTCCGCCATGGTCAGGTCGATGCCGTGCTCCTCGCAGTAGAAGCGGCCGTATTCGGGTACGAAAGGCCAGCCCCGCGCAACGAGGAAGCGCTCGCAGAGCACCGACTTGCCGGTGCTCTCGGCGCCGTGGAGGCAGACCGTTTTCACGCCTGCTTCCTGTAGGCCACGATCCACTCGCGCAGGCCCAGCGCCGACATGCCGAGGAACACTACGTAGAGCGCGGCGGTCGGCCACAGCCCCTTGGTCACGTAGACCGCGATGGAGGCCAGATCGATGGCGATCCACAGCACCCAGTTCTCGATCCGGCGGAAGGCGAGCAGGATCTGCGCGGCGATGCTCGCCCCCGCGATCGCGGCATCGGCATAGGGCAGCGAGGCGTCGGTGAAGCGGTGCATCACCCAGCCGAGGTTCAGCGCCAGCGCCGCCGTCGCGGTGAGCCATACCACCCGGCTGAAATTGCCGAGCCAGCGGACCGGCACCTGGCTGTCGCCGCCGCCCGCTTTGGCGACCCGCACCCAGAGCACCCAGCCCCAGGCCTGCGCCGCGAAGAAGAACAGTTGCAGACCCGATTCGCCGTAGAGGCGGGCCTCGAAGAACACGAGCGCGTAGAGCGCCACCATCGCCATGCCGAAGGGGTAGTTCCACACGCTGCGCCGCACCAGCAACGCGATGTTGGCGAGGCCGAGGGCGGCCGCGATCCATTCGATCGGATTCATGTGGCTCGGCGCCCTTCGTGTAACGCTCGGGTACGGCTAGGTACGGTTAGGTGTCGTTCAGGACACCAGCGCCGCGGCCCACTCCGGCTCCTTGAATCCGACGAGAATCCCGCCCGGATGCTCGATAACCGGGCGCTTTATCGTGCTGGGATGGGCGACCATCAGCGCAACCGCGCGGCCCTTGTCGAGGTCGGCCTTGTCGGCGTCGGGCAGCTTGCGGAAGGTCGTTCCGGCGCGGTTGAGCACCTTGTCGAGCCCGGCCGCGTCGATCCACGCCGCCAGCTTTTCAGTCTGCGCGCCTTCCTTCTTGTAGTCGTGGAAGGTGTAGGCGAGCCCCTGCGCGTCAAGCCAGGTGCGCGCCTTCTTCACGGTGTCGCAGTTGGGAATGCCGTAGACCTCGATCGCCATGACTTCGCGTATCTCTCACGTATCTATCTGGAATGCAGGCATAAACGCGGCAGACGCGCCTGCACTGGCCATGGCGATACACGAAGCGACGGCGGTTGGGTATTGCGAGTTTTACAACGCGGCGACGAGAATCAGCCCCGCGCGTCCTCGTTCAGGGTGAAGCGTTGGACCTTGGGCGAGTCGCAAGTGTAGAGCGTGTAGCTCTCGTAATATTCGTCGCGCCCGCGCCGCTGGACCAGCAGGTGCTCGGCATTGCGCGACCATGCCCGCGCGGAAGCCGCATCTTCCCACTCGGACATGGAGAGCACTTCGCCGTCGTCGGCGGTGTAGCTGCGGAACAGCAGGAAGCCCGGCTGCTCGTGCGCCAGCGCCTCCATCGCGACGGCATCGTGGATATAAGCGTCGGCATCGATATCGGCGCGCTTGCGGTTGCGGAAGAGGACCAGGAACATGGGTCTCCTTTGCTCCGCGCGCGCCGCCAGACAAGCGCCAAAACGTCCATTGCGAGCACAAAGCATCACTCCCAGCGCTCGATTGCAGCCATAGCGAAGGCATGCGTCCCGGGCTGGCACAGACCGGCCGCCAAGTCCCTCCACTGGACAAATCGCGCATTTGCCGACAAGGCCCGGGCCATGAGCGTGAACAGCTTCGGCCGCCTTTTCCGTTTCACCACCTGGGGCGAAAGCCACGGGCCCGCCATCGGCGCCGTCGTCGACGGGTGCCCGCCGGGCCTCGCCATCGACGAGGGGGTGATCCAGCCCTTCCTCGACGCGCGCCGTCCGGGCCAGTCGAAGTACACCACGCAGCGCCAGGAGCCGGATGCGGTGCGCATTCTCTCGGGCGTGTTCGAAGGCAGGACCACCGGCACCCCGATCAGCCTGATGATCGAGAACGTCGACCAGCGCTCCAAGGACTACTCCGAGGTCGCGCTGGCCTATCGCCCCGGCCACGCCGACTACGCCTACGACGCGAAGTACGGTTTCCGCGACTATCGCGGCGGCGGCCGCTCCTCCGCGCGCGAGACGGCCAGCCGGGTGGCGGCGGGTGCGGTGGCGCGGCTCGTCATCCCCGAGGTCAAGATCCTCGCCTACGTCTCCGAAATCGCGGGCGACATGATCGACCCGGGCAACTTCGACGAGAACGAGATCACCGAGAACCCGTTCTTCTGCCCCGACGCCGCCGCTGCGAAGCGCTGGGAGAAGATCGTCGACGACGCGCGCAAGTCCGGTTCTTCGGTCGGCGCGGTGGTGGAATGCTACGCCAGCGGCGTACCCGCCGGGTGGGGCGCGCCCCTGTACGGCAAGCTCGACGCCGACCTTGCCGCCGCGATGATGGGCATCAACGCGGTCAAGGGCATCGAGATCGGTGACGGTTTCGCGGCCGCGCGCCTTTCCGGCGAGCAGAACGCCGACCCCATGCGCCCCGCCGCGGAAGGCCCCGACGGCGCGCCCGAGTTCCTCGCCAACCACGCGGGCGGGATCGCCGGCGGCATTTCCACCGGCCAGCCGGTGACCTGCCGCGTCGCCTTCAAGCCGACCAGTTCGATCCTGACCCCGCAGCAGACGATCACCCGCGACGGCACGGCTACCGAGATGTTCACCAAGGGTCGCCACGACCCCTGCGTCGGCATCCGCGGCGTGCCGGTGGTCGAGGCGATGATGGCGGTGGTGCTGGCCGACCACAAGCTCCTCCACCGCGGCCAGTGCGGCTGAGAAGGCGGCCCGCCTGAAGGCGCTCGCCTCACGCAAGGCGACACAGGTTTACACGGTTTACACCGTCCAAGGGACAAAGGTGTCACCCTGGGGCCGGAAAGTGTCACCTTGCGCCGGAAAAGTGTCCACTTGCGCGCCCTGGGTGTCGCCTTGTGGATGAAAGGCGTCGCCTTGCGGGTGACAGGTGTCACCTTGCGCAAGCAAGTTGACACTTCGCAATCGGCGCCGTGGAGCAGGAGGGAACGGACAGGCAGGGGCATGCGCCTAGCATACCGTGCGAGCTTGCCTGTAGGAAAGCGGACTGTCCGGAGACGCCCCCATGGCAATCACTGCCCATGCCAGCCAACCATCGGCCGCGAATACCCGGCTTCGACAGGTCCGAGAAGAAGTCCTTCCCCTAAGGACGGCAGGGTTTGCCTTCGTACTGGTGGCGGTGGAGCGCATATTGCCGACCGTTCCACCGCTCGACGGGAAAGCAGAAGCCGGGGCCGCCGATCTCGATGTCGAGCCATCCGCCGACGCCCCTGGTCTCCAGGAACGTCGCGACGCCCTCGCTTTCGGTGACCAGCTTCCATGTGCCGTCGGCCTGCTCGCTGACGAGCTTGAAGCCCGTGCCGGCGGCGCCGAAGCAGTAAGTGCTGCCTTCGGTGAGGATCGCTTCGGGGCGGCCGTCGCCGTTGACGTCCCTGACGGTCTCGATGGCGCCCGGCGTATAGCCTGCAGTGCCGGGATCGCCGCAGCCGCTCCACTTGCCGCCCTGCAGCCCGAACCCTCCGGCGCGGAAGGCGGCCGCCTCGTCCGCCTTCGACAGCACCGCCTGCCCGAATGCAGGCATGGCCAGGAAGGCAAGACTCGCCGCGAGAGCAAGATGAATGCGCATGGCCGGTCCATACATCACCTGCCCGCGCCGGGACATGGCGACGGACACCCACCGACTTATCGCCATGCGTGCCGCTGTCATGGCCGCGATGACAAGCGCCGGATCGGCGGTATAGGGGACGCCAGCATCCACGAACCGGAAAATGAGCCATGCCCCGCATCCTGATCGACGCCGACGCCTGCCCGGTCAAGGACGAGGTCTACAAGGTCGCGGCCCGCCACAAGGTGCCGGTGGTGGTCGTCAGCAACAGCCCGATCCGGGTGCCGCAAAGCGCTCTCATCACGCGCAAGGTGGTGAGCGACGCCTTCGACGCCGCCGACGACTGGATCGTCGAGACGGTCGAGGCGTCCGGCGGCGCGAGAGAGGTCGTCATCACTGCCGACATCCTGCTTGCCGACCGCTGCCTGAAGCTGGGCACGAGCGTGGTGGCACCCAACGGCAAGCCCTTCACCACCGCCTCGATCGGCAGCGCCATCGCCACCCGCGCGATCATGGCGGACCTGCGCGCCGGCGGCGACATCGTCGGCGGGCCGCCGCCGTTCGGCA
>NZ_AKKE01000048.1 GCF_000281975.1 Novosphingobium sp. AP12
CGGCGGGGCACCCCCGCCGATACGGGCGGTCGCCACGGTGGCGGAGTGGGGCCGGATGCCGGGCTTGTGCCACGGCTTCCAGAACAGTGCGTCGGGAGAATGGGCGAGGTTGATCGAGGGTCCGGCGCGCCACTCGCTGCCCGGCGGATAGGCGAAGTAGAGATCGCCGAGCGGGCGCGTCTGCGCCCAGTACTGCCCGCCGACCAGCCCTTCGAAGATCAGCATGTCCTTGTTCTGGTGATCGAGCACGATCGCCTCGAAAGTCCAGTCGAGCCCGTCCTGCGAGCTGTAGAGCGTGGTCGAATGCCGCTCCGGGCTGACCGAGCAGGTGGTCATCAGATAACGCCCCTCCACGCGGCTGATTCGCGCGTCCTCCACCCCGTAGCACTGGAAATCGTGGGTGGGCGCCACCGCGCGGTCGTAATGGAAGGCGACCACGTCCAGCCCGTCCGGCGACAGTTCGACCGGCAGTAGCCACGACAGCGAGGTCAGCGCCATGACCGGCCATTCGCCGCCGCGCAGCATGAACTTGCGCGGGTCGGCGGTGTCGGCATGTTCCAGCGGCCAGGCGTCGAGCACGTAGCGGCCATCTTCCCAGCGGATCGCGTGGACGTGCCCGTCGTGGATCGGATGACGCAGCGCCTCGGCGACGCGCACCATCGCCAGCAGGTTGCCACTGGCCAGCCGAGTCAGGCCGGGGTTGAACGCGCCCAGCACGTAGGTCTCGGCGCCAAGATGGCCGGCGAGCGGCGAGCGGGCGAGGTCGATATCCCCGGGGGTGACGACCAGCTTGTCGACGGCGAACTTCATTCGCCGTCCTGCGCGCGGGGGACTATGGTGAGCTGCTGGACGACCGCCCGGCGCGGCTGGGTCAGCAGGTAGTGCACGCCGACCGCGATATCCTCGGCCCTCAGCATGGATTCGGCGTGGATCATTGCGCGCTGCTTCTCCGCAGGGATATCGGGATATTGGAAGTCGGCGCCGGTCTTCCCGGGCTCGACCAGTGCGACCTTGATGCCCATTGGCCCCAGTTCGCGGCGCAAGGCCTCCGAGAACCCGGCGATCCCGGCCTTCATGCCCGCGTAGACCGTCGAGCCGGGGCCAAGGACATGCGCACTCATCGAACCGATCAGAACGATGTCGCCCTTGTCGCCGAGCATTTTCTCGGCGGCATGGGCGCTCATCACGTAGGCGGTGAAATCGGCGGCGATGGCATAGCGGACTTCCTCGGCGCTCATGTCCGAAAGCGCGCGTGCCGGGACGGCGGCGTTGATCACGACGATGTCGGGCGAGGGCAGATACGCTCTCGCGGCCTCGAAGAAACGGTCGACGCCGTCAGGCTCGGCAAGGTCGAGGGCGATGCCGTCGCCCTCGCCGACCTCGCGGATGCGGGCGAGGGAGTCCTGGAGATGCTCGGGAGTCCGGCCGCAAACGAAGACCTTCACGCCCTCGCTCGCCAGCAGCACAGCGATGGCGCGGCCGATGCCGGTGGTGCCGCCCGAGATCACCGCCTGTCGGCCCTTGAGTGTCGGATGCCCGGTGTGCGCGTCTGCCAGATCGGTCATGCCATTCCCCGAGAGTGGCCCGCACAGCGCGAGCACCATCAGTTCAACGGCGGCGGCGCTGGCCCGTTCCCGGCTCAGGCGTACCTGTAGGGGCCGCCCCTCTCGAGCGCGGCCTCGTAGGCGGGGCGGGCGTGGATCGTCTCGAGCCATGCGCTCGTGGCGGGGCGTGAGCCATCGAGCCCGGCGCGGTCGCGCGCGGCCTCCAGCGGGAAGCTCATCATGATGTCGGCGGCGCTGAACTCCTCGCCCGCGAACCACGGACGCGAGGCGAGTTCGCTTTCGACGAAATCGAGATGGACATCGATCATCGGCTGGATGCGCTTCTGCGCGGACTTGCCGAACAGCGGCACCCGGCCGAGCACCAGCTTCATGACCAGCGGCGGCATCAGCGAGCCTTCCGCATAGTGCAGGAAATAGCGATAGCGCAGCGCCGCTTCGGCGTCGTCCGGCGGCCCCAGCCTGCCGCCTGCCTTGGCGACGAGGTACTCGATGATCGCCCCCGTCTCGGCCACCGTCAGCGAGGTGTCGCTGTCGACGATGACCGGCGACTTGCCCAGCGGATGCACGGCGCGCAGTTCGGGCGGGGCGAGCATGGTCGCCTTGTTCCGCTCGTAGCGCTTGACCTCGTAGGGCATCCCCAGTTCCTCGAGCATCCACAGGATGCGCTGCGAGCGAGAGTTCTCGAGGTGGTGGACGGTTATCATGGGTATGTCCTTGCGGTCGCGGGCCCTGCGTATAATGCCGGGGCCCCGCGGCGGTTGCCGAGGCCCCGGTCATGGCCGCGATGCTCAGTCGACGAAGGTGGTCGTCGCGGTGTGGTACAGCACCGCGACCTTGCCGCCCGAAGTGTCGAACGCGCCTTCCTCCTTGTGCGAGGCGGAGAGCAGGTAGCGGCCCTTGCCGCGCACAGGGACGGTCAACGTGCCGTCCTTGCCGGTCTTGAGCGACTTCGACCACTTGTCGGGGGAGATCACGGTGACGTCGGCATCGGCCACCGGCTTGCCGTCGCGGATCAGCTTGAACTGGCTGGAACCGGCGCTGACGGGTGCGATCTCGAAGGGCATCACCGCGCGGGCGTCGCTGCGGCCGGCGCGGGCGTAGTAGACGATGCCTTCCTTCTTGTCGTCCGGGCCCCAGGGCTTGAACACCGCATCGTCCTGCGCGCGCACGTCGCCAGCCGGGACCGCGACTTCGAGGTAGCCGGCCTTGCGGACCATCGGGGCGCTGCCGCCGCCTATGAGCTTGGGCGCCTTGAGGTTGCCGAACTCGGGATCGCCGCCCTCGGGCATGTCCATCGCCGGCTCACCGAGATAGATGCGCGCGGGGCCGTTGCCGTCACGCTCGATCCATACCTCGTGCGCCTGCGCCGAGGAAAAGGCGAACACGGCGAGCAGGGGTGCGAAGTATCTGGCTTTCATTTCAGGCTCCTTTAGCTTCATCGGCTATGTTGAGAATGAGACACAGTAGCCGCGAAATCGGGCGCAGCCAGCCGGAAAATCGCAGGCCTGTCCAAGGATGCCTTAACGAAGCCCCATGTCTGCTCTATGTGCGCCCCATGCGCGGGCTGATAAATCTCCTGATCATACTCGGCGTCCTGTGGTGCGGGCTCCAGCTTTCGCCTGCGGAGGCCGAGGAATGCTGCGTCGATCACTGCGCCGAAGCCGGTCTGGAAACCCCGCCTGACGAAGGCGCCGGCGTCGACCGGGAGCAGTCACATGCTACCCACCTCGGTCATAGCCACTGCCCGGTCGCGCCCGAAGGCGGCCTCGCACCGGCGCTAGCCGTGCCCGTTTCCACCGCCGCACCGCTGTTCGCCCGCGCTATCCGGGCCCTGACTTCCGCTCCCCAGGCCCCGCCGCTGGAGCCTCCCGCAGCCTGAAGCGACCGTCGTGCGGGCCTTCGCGCCTGCCTCTCGACTGCCGAGTTCAGGAGCCTATTTCCAATGCATTCCCCCGTCCGTGACGTCCTGCTTGCAGGCGTTGTTTTCCTCGTGCCCTCCGTCGCCGTCTCCCAGTCCGTCCCCGATACGCCCGCCGCCGAAGAAAAGGGCGGCGAGGAGATCATCGTCCAGTCCACTCGCTCCGGCCGCCGCGTGCAGGACGAACCCGTCCGCGTCGAGGTGATCGACCGCGACGAGATCGAGGAGAAGATCCTCATGCGCCCGGGCAACATTGTCATGATCCTGAGTGAAACCGGCGGCCTGCGCGTGCAGATCACCTCCCCGGCGCTCGGCGCGGCGAACATCCGGGTGCAGGGCATGGACGGGCGCTACACCCAGCTTCTGGCGGATGGACTGCCGCTTTACGGGGGGCAGGCGTCCTCGCTCGGCCTGCTGCAGATCCCGCCGACCGACCTTGGCCAGGTCGAAGTCATCAAGGGTGCGGCCTCGGCGCTCTACGGTCCTTCGGCGCTGGGCGGGGTCATCAACCTCGTCTCGCGGCGACCGGCTGGCGCGCCAGAGGCGGAAGCGCTGTTCAACGTGACTTCGCGCGATGGGCAGGACCTGACGGCCTATTCCTCGGCTCCGCTGGCCGAGGGCTGGGGCGCGTCGATCACCGGGGGCTATCACCGCCAGACCCGGCAGGACCTCGACGACGACGGCTGGATCGACATGCCCGGCTACGAGCGCTGGACCGTGCGCCCGCGCGTGTTCTGGGAGGGCGGGGACAACGCCTCGATGTTCCTGACCGCCGGCGCCATGACCGAGCAGCGGCGCGGCGGCATGCTGCCCGGCCGCACCACGCCGGACGGCAGCACGTTCGTGCAGTTGCAGGATACCGACCGCTTCGACGCCGGGCTGGTGGCGCAGGTGCCGCTGGACGGTGTGTGGACCGCGCACTTGCGCGCCTCGGGCATGACGCAGGACCATCGCCATGTGTTCGGCGACGTGACCGAGAATGATCGCCACGACACCGTGTTCGCCGAGGCCTCGCTGTCAGGCAGGAGCGGCACGACGTCGTGGATCGGGGGCGCGGCCTATCAGCGCGATGGCTTTCGCTCGCGCACTTTCGGAGCGTTCGATTATGCCTACGTCGTGCCGGGGCTGTTCGCCCAGCTGGAGCAGGACCTCGGGCCGGAGGTGACCATGGCGGCGAGCGGGCGCGTCGACTTCCACGACGAGTATGGCACGCAGTTCAGTCCCCGCCTCTCGCTGCTCTACCGTCCGGGACGCTGGACCATCCGGGCTTCCGGCGGGCGGGGATTCTATGCGCCGACGCCGTTCGTCGAGGAGATCGAGGCGGCGGGCCTGTCGCGGCTGGAACCCCTCGGCGACCTCAAGGCGGAATCGGCGAAGACGGCATCGCTGGACGTCGGCTACAAAGCGGGGCCGATCGAGGCCAACGTGACGCTGTTCGGCTCCAACACCAGCGACACCACGCGGTTGGAGACGGTCGCCGTGGACCGCGTGCGGCTGATCAACGTCGATGGGACCACGCGCATCCGGGGTACCGAACTGCTGCTGCGCTACCGGCGTAACGGCTTCACGGTGACGGGCAGCTACGTCTACGTCGATGCGAAGGAGCCCGATCCCGATGCCGCCCGCCGCCGCACCGTCCCGCTCACTCCCAAGCACACCGGTGGACTCGTCGCGATGTGGGAGGAGCATGACAAGGGTAGGCTCGGCCTGGAGGTGTACTACACCGGTCCTCAGTCGCTGGAGGACAACCCCTATCGCACCCGGTCGCCCGGCTACTTCGAGGTCGGCATGATGGGCGAGATCTCGCTCGGCAAGGCGCGGCTGTTCCTCAATGCGGAGAACGTCTTCGGCAAGCGCCAGACGCAGTACGACCCGCTGGTCCGGCCGAGCCGGGGACCGGACGGGCGCTGGACGGTCGATGCCTGGGGGCCGCTCGAAGGCTTCGTCCTCAACGGAGGCATCCGCCTGAAGTTCGGCGGCTAGCCCCTCGTCCTATGGCGTCGGCGCTACCGCGTCGAGCACGGTCATGGGTTCGTCCGGGGCCGTGCCAACGGCGGAATCGGTGATGAGGATCGTCGTGCCCGGCTGCAGCGCGGCCAGCACCGATTCGTAGAACCGGCGGGGCAGGTGGATGCGGTTCATCACCGCTTCGTCGACAACGCGGCCCTGCTCCTCGGCGTGGCCGGGTAGGCCGACATAGATCCAGCGGCGCTTGCCGGCGGCGGTGCGCGTCAGGGTGACGACGTGGGTGCCCGGATCGTCGTCAGCGACTTCGGCTACGCTGCGGCCGATCTCGATGCCGCTGCGCAGGACGACGACGCGCTGCTCGCGCTTCGAGACGATGATGGTCATCTGCCCTTTGGAAGAACGCTCGGGCGTCCAGGTAAACTGCTGGCTGCCGAGCGTGTCGGAGGCCAGCTTGCGGCCCTTTGCATCATAAGGCGCGAGCAGGCTGGCCTCGGTGGAGCGGACATGGTCGATGGCGTCGCCGTCGATCACGACGGTCGCCCCGATCGAGGTTATCTGGAACAGCGAGCGCGAGAAGCCGTAGGGCAGGTGCACGCAGCCGTGGCTCTCCGGGTAGCCGGGCAGGCCGCCCGCGTGGAGCGCCACGCCGTCCCAGGTCAGGCGCTGCTGGTAGGGCATCGGGGCGTTGTTGTAGACGCTGGAGTGGTGGTCGGCGTCCTTCTGGAGGATCGTGAAGACCCCGGTAGGCGTCTCGTGTCCCGCCTTGCCCGACGATACCGAGGTCACGCCGATGCGCACTCCGTTGCGGTAGACCGTCGCCAGCTGGCGCGAGAGGTCAACGTAGACCAGCACCGGCCCGCTCGGCGCGATGGCCGGTGCCCAGACCCATTGGCCCGGCTTCAGCCGCTCAGCGGTCCGGGCGAACTCCGCCGGGGAGCTGGCCGTCGATCCCTGCGCGGCGGCCGGGTTTGCCCAAAGCGCGCAAAGCATGAGCGCACCTGACAGGACGAGGCCGGTACGTGTCATTTGAAAAGAACCCCAAGCGTGAAGGTGACGGCGAGGCTCGCAGCCATGCCGATCGAGGCGTCGAGGAAGGAGCGCAGGTAGGACTGGCCCAGTTCATGGCGGAACCAGCGCACCTGGACCACGCCGTAGTACAGGAACCCTGCAAGAACCGACACGAGCCCCGTGATCTGGACCCATTCGTGATGGTGCATCGCCGCGTTCAACCCTCCACTCAGCAGCAGCGCAAAGGGCGAAATCGCATAGCACTGCGCGTAGAATGGCGGCTTAAGGGTATCGCGGTCGAGGTCGGCGCTGCTGCGGTTGACCTTGCGCGTCGCCAGCATCAGCGCGAACGTGCCGAACAGCACCACCCGCAGGAGCAGCAGCGAGGTGTTGTCGTTGACGAGCCCCGCCAGCCCGCTGTGGCTGGCGACGATGGGGCTGGTGCCGTCGATGGCGAGGCCGATTCCCTGCATGAGCAGGATGGTCAGGATGAGCATGATCGGCGGGCTGACGGTGCCGCGATACTGCACGTCCGGGTCGAGCTGCAGCTGGTCTTCCGCGTACTGCATCGTGGCGAGGGGCCGGCGCAGGATCCTCCACAATGTGACCGGAAAGAACACCAGCCAGCTCATCAGCTCATAGAGCAGTTCGTCGAGCGAGTTGAGCCACTGGACGAAGTTCATCCGGCGTGAAGCGCGTTGGCGAGCGGACGGCCGTTCTCGAAGTCGGTGAGGCTGGTCAGCGTCGTCTCGGCGATCGCGGTGAGCGCTTCCTCGGTGAGGAACGCCTGGTGGCCGGTGACGAGGACGTTGGGGAATGTGAGCAATCGCTGGAGCACGTCGTCATCGATGATCTCGTTCGACAGGTCGCCGAAGAAGATGCCCGCTTCCTGCTCGTAGACGTCGAGCGCGACGCCGCGGATGCGGCGCGTCTTGAGCGCGTCGATCAGCGCCTGCGTGTCGATCAGCGCGCCCCGGCTGGTGTTGACGATGACGAGGCCGGGCTGCGCCTCGGCCAGCGTCTTTGCATTGATGAGATGGCGGGTCTCGGGCGTCAGCGGGCAGTGGAGAGTGACGATCTCCGCCTCGCGCAGCAGCGCTTCGGGCGTGCTGTAGCGCACGCCGATGGCTTCGAGTTCGGGGTTGACCACGGGGTCGCTCGCCAGCACCTCGCAGCCGAATCCGGCGCGCAGGGTCCTCGCCACCAGCGCGCCGATCTGGCCGGTGCCGACGACGCCGACGAGGCGGCCGTGGAGGTTGCGGCCTACCAATCCGTCGAGCGAGTAGTTGTTCTCGCGTACCCGCGACCAGGCGCGGTGGATGTTGCGGTCGAGCGCGAGCAGCAGGCCCACGGTGAACTCGGCGACGGCGTGGGGCGAATAGGCGGGAACGCGCGTAACGGCGATACCGGCATCGGCGGCAGCGGCGAGGTCGACGTTGTTGTACCCGGCGCATCGCATCGCGGCGATCTTAACGCCCAGTGCCGCCAGCCCTTCGATCACCTCGGCATCGAGCCTGTCGTTGACGAAGGCGCAGACGCCGCCGCACCCCGCCGCCAGCGGCACGGTCAGCGGGCTCAGCCCGGCATCGAGAAAGACAAGGTCATGACCGTGCGCGGCATTGCCGGCAGTCAGGAACTGACGGTCGTAGCTGCGGGCTCCATAGACGGCGACGCGCATGGAGGTTTATTTGCAGCCCTGGTAGGTGCCGATGTCGGACACGTTCTGAACGCGCCCATCGGCGACGCCCATCTGCACGCACTGCCGGGTGCGGCCGTTGTACCAGTAGGTGTAGCTGGTGTTGCCGCTCTTCAACCCGCCTACGTTGCGGAAGCCCCGGCTCTGCATCTCGCCATCCGCGCTCGATCCGCGCGCGTCGACGAGGTCGTTGACGCCCACCGAGGGGCTGTACCCGGCGCCGTCGGAACGGTGGCCGCCGCGGTAGCTGGTCTCGTGGCCGTGCTGGGACACGCCGGATTCGTAGCCGCGCGAGTAAGGATCGGACTTGTCGTAGTTGTGGTATGGCTCGTTGTAGAGACCGTCGCGGTAGCCGCGCTCGAAGCCGGCGTCGGAGGCGTCGTCCGGGTAGTGCTTGCCGTCCTCGTGGTTATGCGACTTGTGGGCGAGCGCGATGGCGCCGATGATCGCGGCCACGCCCACGCCTGCTGCGATCGCCGCGCCATTCGAACTCTTGCTCGCTTTCTGGTTGCAGTCGGGCGCGGGGGTGGTGGTGATGGCATCGAACCGGCCGTCTATCACCGCGACACTGGCGCAGGTCTTCTGCGCGGGCTGCCACCAGTAGCTCCACTTGCGGTCGTCGCCGGTTTCGGTTTTGATGTGAACCCAGCCCCGGCTCTCGAGTTGGGTTTCGCCGCCTGCAGCCCGCGCCCCGACGAGATCGCGTAGTCCCGACGGCGGCTCGGCATGGCCGGGCGCGGAAAACAGTAGCGCCGCGGACATCGTGAGAGTCGTGGTCTTGCGCATCTCAGGTCCCTGTCCGCTATTGGAATAATACGTATCGATGGTCGCACACGAGGCGCGATTTTCCAACAACTTGGCTTCGAATTATTTCGGGTGAAAGACGTCTTTTCGAGATGGCGTGGCCGGCATGTCGCGCCGGGCGACGCGGAGCAGCGCATAGCCGAGCAGGCCAGAGAGGAACGACCCCGCAAGGATTCCGACTTTCGCCTCGGCCTGCAGGATCGGCGCGCCGGGGAAGGCGAGGAGGGTGATGAACAGACTCATGGTGAAGCCGATCCCGCACAGCAACGCCACGCCGACCATCTGCAGCCGCCCGGCGTGGGCGGGCATGTCGGCCAGGCCGAGCCGGATCGCCACCATCGAGAAGCCGAGCACGCCGATCGGCTTGCCCAGCAGCAGGCCCAGCCCCACCCCGAGCGTGACCGGCGCGACGAGGGCGTCCGGCGAGAGGCCCAGGAACGCCACGCCCGCGTTCGCGAAGCCGAAGATCGGCACCACGAGGAAGCCGACAGGCAGGTGCAGCGCATGTTCCAGCCGGTGCAGCGGGCTGCTGCCTTCGGCGTCCGGCCGGCCCGGCGTCGCCTTGAGCGGGATCGCGAAGGCGAGGACGACGCCGGCCAGCGTCGCATGGATGCCCGAGCGCAGGACCAGCACCCAGAGCACCGCTCCGAGGATGAGGTAGGGCGTCAGGCGAACCACGCGCATCCGGTTCAGGGCGAACAGCGCCGCGATCACGACTGCCGCGCCCGCGAGGTCCGGCAGCGACAGCGTGGTCGTATAGAACAGCGCGATGATGATGACCGCACCGAGATCATCCATGATGGCGAGCGCGGTCAGGAACACCCGGAGCGACACCGGCACCCGGCTGCCCAGCAGCGCGATGACCCCGAGCGCGAAGGCTATGTCAGTCGCCGAGGGGATGGCCCAGCCACCGATGCCGGGGCCGGGGTTGAAGGCGATGTAGATGAGCGCGGGCACGGCCATCCCGCCTGCCGCCGCGATGCCGGGCAGGACCCTGCGCGGCCAGCTGGACAATTGCCCGTCCATCACCTCGCGCTTGATCTCCAGGCCGACGAGCAGGAAGAACACCGCCATCATCCCGTCGTTGATCCACTCGTGGAGCGAAAGCGGGCCGAGGGGGGCGTGGAACAGGGCTTCGTAGTTGTCCCCCAGCGGCGAATTGGCGACGATCAGCGCCAGCGCGGCGGAGGCCATGAGCACCAGTCCGGCGGAGGATTGCCCCGTCAGGAACTGGCGAAGAGAGCTGACGTACTTGCGGGTGATCGGGGCCATGGGGTCTCCGGGCAGGCGTTCACGGCGCTGGCGGCCCGACCAGCGCAAAAGACCCTGCCCGCTCCCGCAAAGACCGGACACCCGCCTTTTCTATCGCACCCCGTGCCGCGATGCACAATGGCGGCAGGTTGGAAACGTCAGGTGGGGGCGGGATTCCCCGGCGCCTCATCCTCGTCCTTCCGGCGCGGCTCGAGCAGCCGGGGATGTTCGGCCAGCACTTCCAGGCGCTGGGGCACAGTGCCGATGTCGATCTCGTTGGCGGCGAACTCGCGCAGCAGGGCAAGGAACGTACGGCTGCGCGCGCCGTAGACGTCGCGGGGCGAGCCGACGTGGGCGAAGCAGTTGAACAGGATGCGTCCGTCGGCGATGGAATCGACGAAGGCGGCCGGGGCGGGGTCCTCCAGCACGGCCGGCTCCTCCACGAAGGCGCCGAGCACGATGCCCAGGACCTTGTCGACCTTGGTGCCCAGCGGCACCGAGAACTGGATCTGGATGCGGCCCAGCGGGCTCGACAGCGTCTTGTTGAGCACGGTCTTGGTGATGAGCTCCGAGTTGGGGACGATCAGCGTCGAGTGGTCGGCGAGGGTGATTTCGGTAGAGCGCACGCTGATGCGTTTCACGTCGCCCTCGTCGGTACCGACGCGCACCCAGTCGCCGATCTTGATCGGGCGCTCGGCCAGCAGGATCAGGCCCGAGACGAAATTCTGCGTGATCGCCTGGAGACCGAAGCCGATGCCGACCGACAGCGCGGAGAGCAGCAGCGCGATCCGCTCCACCCCGATGCCCAGCGACGCCAGCGTCCAGATGATGGCGAGCGCGATGCCGACGTAGCGCGCGACCAGCCCCGCCGAATTGCGCGCCGAACCGTCGAGGTCGGTGACGGGCAGGTAGCGCTTCTCCAGCCAGCCGGTGAAGCCGCGCACGATGGCAAGGCCGAGGGTAAGAACGATGACCGCGCGCAGGATCGCGCCCGGCGAAATGGCGACGCCGCCGATCTCGATCCCTTGCGCGAAGGTGCCCAGCCGGCCGAACACGCTGCCCAGCCCGCCGCCGCCGCCGAACGGCATCGTCAGCAGGCCCAGCGCGACCAGCACGAGCAGGATGCGCACCGCGCCCGAAATCAGCACGCCGAACTGGTCCACCACGCTGCCGCGCAGGCCGACTGTCCGGCTGAGGGTCTGGCCGAGATGGCTGTCGCGACTGAACAGCGTGGTCGCCACGTCGTCAGCGGTGCCGAGCAGGAGATAGAGCGCGGCGCCCAGGATCGCGACCCAGATGATGAGCCGGGCGACGAACAGGCTGAGCCCGACGTAGCCGCAGGCCAATGCGATCAGCGCCAGGATCACCAGCGCCCAGGTGACCAGCGTGGCCATCGCGAGGCCGGCACCGATCGGCAATCCGCCTTCCGCTTCGTGCCGGTCGGCCCGGGCCGCGCGAAGACGGCCGAGCAGGAGCAGGAAGGCGGCGATCCATGTGAGGTGGACCACCCCTTCGATCATCTGCCAGGCCGCCATCGCCGTGCGGCTCGCGCCCACCGCACTGTTGAAGTAATCGAGCAGGACGCTGGCGAAGGCGATTCCTGCCAGCAGCAGGATCATGGGATGGAGGCGCTTGGCCGTCTCGTCCGCCAGCGGTGCGATCCGCCACGAGGGTTGGCGGCGCATCAGCAGCGCCCCCGCGAGCGAGGCGGTGAACGCGGCAAAGCCGGTGGCGCCGACGAAACCGTCCAGCAGGGTGTCCCAGCGCTGCGGAAGCAGGCCGGCCCACCGGAAACCCTGCACCAGCATGAAGGCGGCGAGCACGGGCGCCAGCGTGCCGACCAGTACCCGCCACAGCGCGTAGACCGACCGGCGGACGCGGTGGCCCGGCGCGCTGCCGATGAGGTAGTGCTGGCCGAAGCGGCGACCGGCGAGCCGGATCGGGAACAGGAAGGCGAACGCCAGCGCCGCGCCCAGCAGCACCTGCCAGGGGAGCCCCCCGTCCCATTGCGCGCGGATCTGCTTGAAACCCTGCGTCAGGAACAGGTCGACCCGGCGCATGTCGCGCGGCATTGAGGCGAACAGCGAAGTCCAGAACGCGGGGGCCAGCGGGGAGTGGACGCGGGTGGAGAGCGTCTCGTTAAGTTGCTCCGCCTGACTACGGTCCATCTCGTCGACGAGTTGCTGCGCCTCGACTTCTGCAAGGCGGCCGCGCTTGAACGCCGCGTCGATCACCGTCCGGTTACGGGCGAGGTTCTGGCGCTGGCGCTGGATATCGGGCGCCTCGGCCACGTCCTTCGTCACTGGCCCGAGCCCCGCTATGCGCGCGTCCACCATGGCGAGCTGGTCTTCCAGCTGGCCTTCGGTCGCGCGCACGGTCTGCTGCACCGCCAGCGCCTTGACCCGCAGCGCCGAGCGATCGTCCGCGTCCACGGGGGTGTCCAGGGCGCGGTCGACGGCGCGCAGATCTGCTTCCGCCTGCGCGATCTGGCGCGAGAGTTCGGCGGTCGGCGCCACCTGCGCCTGCGCGGGTGCGGTTCCCAGGACAAGAAGCAGGGTTAGCAGCAGGCGGACGAAGACGGACATCAGTGCATTCTCTGGCGGGGGGACCGGGACGGTGCCCCGGTTAGGCAGCAATGCGCAAGGGGGCAATGTCCGCAGGCATGGTGCCCGGAGTAATGCGCGCCGACCGGAGCCCGGCTCAGGCCGGGTCGGCGCTTTCGCTCGTGAAGAAGCGCTGGATGATGTCGCGCGCCAGCCGGGCGGGGCGCAGGGTGGTGGCATCGACGCAGCACCAGCTCGACTTGACCTCGGCCAGCACTTCCTCGCCCCGGCGGATCACCGTTTCGTACATGGCGCGGGCGCCCTGGACCTTCTCGAGCAGGACCGTGGCGATCACGTCGTCGTCGATGAAGGCCGGCTTGCGGTAGGTGATCTCGTGCTTGAGCGCGACCCACAGGTGCTGGGCCACGGCCTCCGACGGGGCCAATGCGCGCCAGTGATCGAGCACGGCGGCCTGCACCCACTTGAGATAGCTGGCGTTGTTGACATGACCCATGAAGTCGATGTCGTCGGACTCGATGCCGACATGGAAGCGATGGGGGATAGCGTTGTTCACGTCGGCCCTTCTAACACTCCGACAAGGCGAGAGGTAGCCGAAAAGCGGGATTGGGTGGGCGTCCGTCGCATTCGGGCTTAATGTGCGGCCTTGTCCAGATGCCGCAGCTTGTCCGGGTTGCGCATGACGTAGATCGCGCGGATCAGTCCGTCCTCGACCAGGAGCGCGGTGGTCTGGAGGACGCCGTCCGGCTCGCGGGTCACGAAGCCCGGCAAGCCGTTGACGAAGCCGTAGCGGATCAGCTGCGATGGTCCGTGGCCGAGGCGGGCGATGGCGGCGTGGGCGCGCACCACTTCGCTCGTGCCGACCAAGACGCGGGCGACGGCGGGCCTCTTGCCGCCGCCGTCGGCATGCATGCGCACCCCGTCGGCGAGCAGCGCGCCGAGCTGGGCGACGCCCTCCCCGCGCGAGGCCTGAAAGAACGCGGCGGCGAGTTCCAGCCCCTGCTCGCGGTCCACGCGGTAGCGCACCCGCTCCGCCCGCACGTTGGTCCGCGCCCGGCTGGCAAGCTGGCGGCAGGCGGCGGCATCGCGGCCGATCGAGGCGGCGACATCCTCGAAGCTCTCGCCGAACACGTCGTGGAGCAGGAACGCCGCGCGCTCGAGCGGGGAGAGCCTCTCGAGCGCGAGCATCAGGGGTAGGGTGACGTCCTCGTCCGGTTCCTCCTCGACCACCGGTTCGGGCAGCCATGGCCCGCTGTAGCTCTCGCGGCGCACGCGCGCGGATTTCAGGTGGTCGAGGCAGAGGCGGGTGACGACGCGGCGCAGGAACGCGGCCGGAACCAGCACCGCCGCCCGGTCCGTCTGCGCCCACCGGATGAAGGCCTCCTGCACGACGTCCTCCGCATCGGCCATGGAGCCGAGCATGCGGTAGGCGACGCGCAGGAGGCCGGTGCGGTGGGCGTCGAAGCTGGCGGCGGCGTGGTCCATTACTTCCAGCCCAGCTCCGGGGCATAGAGATTGAAGCCGACCGCGAGGCGGTTCCAGCCGTTGATGACCACGATCGCCAGGCTCAGCTTCAATTGCTCCTCCTTGCTGAACTGGGCGTCCAGCGCCGCGTAGACGGCATCGGGCGCGCGGCGGGTGGCCACCTCGGTCATGTGCTCGGTCCAGCCCAGCGCGGCGCGTTCGCGGTCGGTGTAGCACGGAGCCTCGTGCCACGCGGCCAGCAAATGCAGGCGCTGCTCGGTCTCGCCCAGTTTGCGCGCCTCGGCGGTGTGCATGTTGAGGCAGTTGGCGCAGCCGTTGATCTGCGAGGCGCGGATCTTGACCAGTTCGAGCAGCGGCTTCTCCACGCCGCTCGCTGCGACCTGTTCGGAAAATGTGTACCAGGCTTTGAAGATTGCGGGCGAGACGGAGTAGATATCGGCGCGGGGCTGCATGGGGCTCATCCTTGTTTCGGGGTTGATGCCGACATGACGAGGCAGCGCGCGCCGGTGTGACATGGGCGGCGAACTTTTTTCGCCGCACTCGCCAATTCATATGAAAATACTATGCGGGCGGGCCTGGTCTCGTCTCGAATTGCAACGGCGGCACGGCCTACTTGGCGCCTGCAGACGAATCGCGCCGCCCTCTCGCGGCCGCGCCTGCAGGAGCATCACCCATGCAGGACATCCTCTGGATCGGCCTCTTCCTTACCCTGCTGGCGGCGAGCCTTGGCTACGTCGCCCTGTGCCAGCGCGCGTGAGGGACAGGCGATCATGACACTCGACCTCTGGCTGGCGGCGCTGACCGCGCTCGGCCTCCTCGTCTATCTTGTCGCCGTCCTCGCGCGGCCCGAACGCTTCTAGGAGGGGCACTCCCATGACATTGCAGGGATGGCTGCTGATCGCGGCCTTCGTCGCCGTTCTGCTGGCGCTCACCAAGCCGATGGGGCTGTGGCTCCACGCCCTCTACGAAGGACACCGCACGCCGCTGCACAGCGTTCTCGGCCCGGTAGAGCGGGGCTTCTACAGGCTCTCGGGCATCGACCCCGACGAGGACCAGTCGTGGCGCCGCTATGCGGTCCACATGCTGGTGTTCAACGCGGCGCTGCTGGCGCTGACCTATCTGGTGCTGCGCGCGCAGGGGCTGCTGCCGCTGAACCCGCTGGGTTACGGCGCGGTGAGCGAGCCGCTGGCGTTCAACACCGCCGTCAGCTTCACCACCAACACCAACTGGCAGAGCTACGGCGGGGAATCGACGATGTCGAACCTCAGCCAGATGCTCGGCCTTACGATCCATAACTTCCTCTCGGCGGCGACTGGCATCGCGCTCGCCTTCGCGTTCTTCCGTGGTTTCGCGCGGCGGAGCGCGACGGGCATCGGCAACTTCTGGGCCGACATGACGCGCGTCACGCTCTACCTGCTGCTGCCGATCTGCGTGGTCTACGCGCTGTTCCTGATCGCGAGCGGCGTGCCGCAGACGCTCGCGGGATCGGTCGACGTCTCGACGCTGGAGGGCATCAGGCAGACCCTCGCGCTCGGCCCGGTCGCCTCGCAGGAGGCGATCAAGATGCTCGGCACCAACGGCGGCGGCTTCTTCAACGCCAACTCCGCGCATCCCTTCGAGAACCCGAACGCGCTGACCAACCTGGTGCAGATGCTGTCGATCTTCGTCATCGGCTTCGGCCTAACCTGGACCTTCGGCAAGGCCGTGGGCAACACCCGCCAGGGCTGGGCGATCCTCGCAGCGATGCTCACGATCTTCCTCGTCGGCACCGCCGTGACCTATTCGCAGGAGGCGGCGGGCAACCCCATCCTCCACAGCCTCGGCGCGGCCGGCGGCAACATGGAGGGCAAGGACGTCCGCTTCGGCGTGGTCGGCTCGGCGCTGTTCTCCGTCGTCACCACGGCAGCGAGTTGCGGCGCGGTCAACGCCATGCACGACAGCTTCACCGCGCTGGGCGGACTGATCCCGCTGTTCAACATCCAGCTGGGCGAAGTCGTGATCGGCGGCGTCGGCGCGGGCATCTACGGGTTCCTGCTGTTCGCCATCCTCGCCGTCTTCGTGGCGGGGCTGATGGTCGGCCGCACACCCGAGTACGTCGGCAAGAAGATCGAGGGCCGCGAGGTCAAGCTGGCGGTCCTGGCGATCGCGGTGCTGCCGCTGATGATCCTGGGCTTCACGGCCATCGCCTCGGTGACTGAGGCCGGGCTGGCAGGTCCGCTCAACAAGGGGCCGCACGGCTTCTCGGAGATCCTCTACGCCTTCACCTCCGCCGTCGGCAACAACGGCTCGGCCTTCGCGGGACTGAGCGCCAACACGCCGTTCTACAACGGCCTACTGGGCGTGGCGATGTGGGTCGGCCGCTTCTTCATCATCATCCCGATGCTGGCCGTCGCGGGCAGCCTTGCCGCCAAGAAGCACACGCCCGCCACCGCAGGCAGCTTCCCGACCACCGGACCGCTGTGGACGGGCCTGCTGATCGGCATCGTGCTGATCGTCGGCGGCCTGACCTTCCTGCCCGGTCTCGCGCTTGGCCCCATCGCCGATCATTTCGCGATGATCCGTGGCCAGCTCTTCTAAGGACCCATGACCATGGCCCGTACGCCGCAGAAATCGCTTTTCACGGCCGACCTGATCGTTCCCGCGATCGGCGACGCCTTCCGCAAGCTCGACCCCCGCGAACTGATCCGCAACCCGGTGATGTTCACCACCGCCGTCGTCGCGGTGCTGCTCACCGTGCTGCTCATCGCAGGGCACGACGGGCTCGCCGCCGGCTTCAAGATCCAGCTCGTGCTCTGGCTCTGGCTGACGGTGCTGTTCGGCACTTTCGCCGAAGCGCTCGCCGAAGGGCGCGGCAAGGCGCAGGCCGCCTCCTTGCGCGCCACCAAGGCGGATCTCATCGCCAAGCGGCTCCGTGGGGACGGCTTCGAGGAAGTCCCCGCCAGTGCCCTGCGGGTCGGCGACGTGGTGCTGGTCGAGACCGGCGACCTCATCCCCTCGGACGGCGAGGTCGTCGCCGGCGTCGCCTCCGTCAACGAGGCCGCGATCACCGGCGAAAGCGCGCCCGTGATCCGCGAGGCCGGCGGCGACCGCTCGGCGGTCACCGCGGGCACCCGCGTCATCTCCGACCGGATTCAGGTGCGCGTCACCGTCAATCCGGGGCAGGGCTTCCTCGACCGCATGATCGCGCTGGTCGAAGGGGCCGAGCGCCAGAAGACGCCCAACGAGATCGCGCTGACCATCCTGCTTGTCGGCCTCACGATCATCTTCCTGATCGCAGTCGGCACTATCCCCAGCTTCGCATCCTACGCCGGGGGCTCCATTCCGATCTCGATGCTGGCGGCGCTGTTCATCACGCTGATCCCGACGACGATCGCCGCGCTGCTCTCGGCCATCGGCATCGCGGGCATGGACCGGCTGGTGCGCTTCAACGTGCTCGCCAAATCGGGCCGCGCGGTGGAGGCGGCGGGCGACATCGACGTGCTGCTGCTCGACAAGACCGGCACCATCACAATCGGCGACCGCCAAGCGACCGAGTTCCGCCCCGTCGGCGGCACCGATGTCGGCGAACTCGCCGAAGCCGCGCTGCTCGCCAGTCTCGCCGACGAGACGCCCGAAGGCCGCTCGATCGTCGTCCTGGCGCGCGAGCAGTTCGGGCTCGATACTTCGGCGCTGCCGGAGGGGGCGCAGGTCATCCCCTTCACCGCGCAGACCCGCATCTCGGGCGTCGATACCGGCGGACGGGTCATCCAGAAGGGCGCGGTGCAGGCGATCCTCAAGGCTAATCCCGGCGCCGGGGCCACCACCGCCGCGACCGAATTGCGCCGCATCACCGACGAGATCGCCCGCGCCGGCGGCACGCCGCTGGCCGTGGCGGTGGACGGGCGGCTGCTCGGCGCGATCTTCCTCAAGGACATCGTCAAGGCCGGCATCCGCGAGCGCTTCGGGGAGCTGCGGGCAATGGGCATCCGCACGGTGATGATCACCGGCGACAACCCGCTCACCGCCGCCTCGATCGCGGCGGAGGCCGGGGTGGACGACTTCCTCGCCGAAGCCACGCCCGAGGACAAGCTGGAGCTGATCCGCAAGGAACAGCAGGGCGGCCGCCTCGTCGCCATGTGCGGCGACGGCACCAACGACGCGCCCGCGCTGGCGCAGGCGGACGTCGGCGTCGCGATGAACACCGGCACCCAAGCCGCGCGCGAGGCGGGCAACATGGTCGACCTCGACAGCGACCCGACCAAGCTCATCGAGGTCGTCGGCCTCGGCAAGCAGCTGCTGATGACGCGCGGCGCGCTGACCACGTTCTCGGTCGCCAACGACGTGGCCAAGTACTTCGCGATCATCCCGGCCATGTTCGTCGCGCTCTATCCGGGTCTCGGCGTGCTCAACGTAATGGGTCTTTCCGGCCCGGAAAGCGCGATCCTGTCCGCGATCGTGTTCAACGCGCTGATCATTCCGCTGCTGGTGCCGCTCGCGCTGAAGGGCGTGGCCTACAGGCCGATGGGCGCGGGGCCGCTGCTGGCGCGCAACCTCGCCGTTTACGGGCTAGGCGGCCTCGTCGCGCCGTTCATCGGCATCAAGCTCATCGACCTCGCCGTCACCGGGCTGGGGCTGGCGTGATCGCCGGCCCAAGGAGATCTCAAATGAACAATGACATCCTCTCATCGCTGCGCCCGGCCCTCGTCATGACGCTGCTGTTCGCCATCCTGCTCGGCCTCGCCTATCCGCTCGCCCTGACCGGCATCGGGCAGCTGCTGTTCCCCAGCCAGGCCAACGGCAGCCTCGTCACCGCGAACGGCAAGGTTATCGGCTCCACCGTGGTCGGGCAGGCCTTCACCTCGGAGCGCTACTTCCAGACGCGCCCCTCCGCCGCCGGCAAGGGCTACGACGGGCTCGCCTCGTCGGGCTCCAACCTCGGCCCCACTTCGCAGGCGCTCGCCGACCGGGTCAGCGCCGACATCCAGCGCCAAGAGACTGCGGCACCAGGCCGACCCGTTCCGTCCGACCTGGTGACCACCTCCGCCTCGGGGCTCGACCCCCACATCACCCCCGAGGCGGCCTTGTATCAGGTGGAGCGCGTCGCCCGCGTCCGCGGCATCGAGCCCGAAGCCCTGCGCCGCCTCGTCGGCGAGGCCGTCGAACGCCCGCTGCTCGGCTTCATCGGCGAGCCGCGCGTCAACGTGTTCGAACTCAATCGACGACTGGACACGATTGGCGCTAAGCCAAATCCGTGAACGAGCCCGACCGACCCTCTCCCGAAGCCCTCCTGCGCGCCGCCGCGCAGGAGGGGCGCGGCCGCCTCAAGGTTTTCCTCGGGGCGGCTCCTGGCGTCGGCAAGACCTGGGAGATGCTGACCGACGGCCACCAGCGCCGCGAGGCCGGGATCGACGTGGTCGTCGGCGTCGTCGAGACCCACGGGCGGCGCGAGACCCAGGCGCTGGTCGAAGGCCACGAGGTTATCCCTCGCCGCGAGGTCGACCATGTCGGCCATACCCTTGGCGAGATGGACCTCGACGCCATCCTCGAACGCGCGCCCCAATTGGTGCTTGTGGACGAGCTTGCCCACACCAACGCGCCCGGCAGCCGCCACCCCAAGCGCTACCAGGACGTCGAGGAACTGCTCGCCGCCGGGATCGACGTCTACTCGACGATCAACATCCAGCACGTCGAGAGCCTGAACGACCTCGTCGCCTCCTTCACCCGAGTCCGCGTGCGCGAGACGATCCCCGACAGCGTGCTCGAACAGGCCGAGATCGAGGTGGTCGACATCCCGCCGGGCGAGCTGATCGAGCGGCTGAAGGAAGGCAAGGTCTACGTCCCCCACGAGGCGACGCGGGCGCTGGGCCACTTCTTCTCCAAGTCCAACCTCACAGCCTTGCGCGAACTGGCGCTGCGCCGGGCGGCACAGGCGGTCGATGCGCAGATGCTGGAGCATTTGCGCGCCAATGCGCTGGCGGGCAGCTTCGCGGTGGGCGAGCGGGTGCTGGTCGCCATCTCGGAGCAGCCGCACGCCGCCGGGCTGGTCCGCGCGGGCAAGCGCCTGTCCGATGCGCTCAAGGCGCCGTGGTCCGCCGTCCACATCCAGACCCAGCGCGACCGCCACTTCACCGACGCCGACCGCCGCCAGCTTGCCGACACCCTGGCGCTCGCCTCGCGCCTCGGCGCCTCCACCGCGAGCATCCCCGCCGCCAGCGTGGTCGAGGGCCTGCGCGGGTTCGCGCAGGACGCGCGGGCGACGCAGATCGTCATCGGCAAGTCGGACCGCTCGTGGCTTTTCGAGCTGCGCAACGGCTCGGTGGTGGACCGGCTGGTGCGCACGCTGGGCGACGTGGCGATCCACGTCCTGCCATCCGGCACTCCCGCCGCCGAGCCCAAGAGGCCGCGCGAGGCGACGCGGATCGACTGGGGCCGCCCGGCGCATTACCTCTGGTCGCTGCTCACGGTGGCGGCGATGACGGTGCTTGGCCGCCTGCTGCTCGAAGCGCTCGACCTCGGCAACATCGCGCTGCTGTTCCTGATCCCGGTGATGTTCGCCGCCGCCACCTTCGGCGTGCGCGCGGGGCTGTTCGCGGGACTGGCGTCGAGCCTCGCCTACAACTTCTTCTTCCTGCCGCCGAACGGCACCCTCACCGTCAGCAATCCCGAGAACGTCATCTCGATCCTCGTTTTGCTGGGCGTCGCGGTGGTGACCAGCCAGTTGGCCGCGCGGGTGCGGGCGCAAGCCGACCTTGCCGGGGCGAGCGCGCGGCAGAACGCCGCGCTCGCCAGCTTCTCGCGCCAGCTGACGATCGCCGCCACGCGCGAGGAACTGGTCCAGGCGATCTGCGCCGAAGTCGCCCGCCTGCTGGATGTGCGCACGGTGCTGCTGCTGCCCTCGTCCGACGGCCCCGTCCTCAGCGCCGCCTACCCGCCCGAGGATCGGCTGGAGCAGATCGAGCAGGCCGCCGCGCAGTGGGCGATAGACAACGAGCAACCCGCCGGGCGCGGCTCCGCCACGCTCACCGCCTCGGACTGGCTGTTCCACCCGCTGCGCACGACGCGGGGCGTGCTCGGCGTGCTCGGCCTCGCGCGCGATGACGCGGGCGATCCGGTGCGCTCGGACCAGGTGCCGCTGCTGATGAGCCTGCTCGACCAGGCCTCGATCGCCTTCGACCGCATGGCGCTGGAGGAGGAGAACCTGAAGGCGCAGGCAGTGGGGGAGCGCGACCGGCTGCGTTCGGCGCTGCTGTCCTCGGTCGGGCATGACCTGCGCACCCCGCTCACCACCATCCTCTCGGCGGCGCAGGAGATGAAGCTGCGGCCCTCCGTGGAACTGGCGGAGGTGGTGGAAACCGAGGCGCGGCGGCTCAATCGCTTCGTCGCCAACCTGCTCGACATGGCGCGGGTGGAGGCGGGCGCACTGCCGATGAAGCCCGAGGCGACCGACCTGTTCGACGCCGTTGCCAGCGCCGTCCACGACACCCGCGCCTCGCTGCAGGGGCATGAGGTGGAGGTCGATATCGCGCCCGGCGTGCCGCTGGTCCGGCTCGACCCGGTGCTGCTGCACCATTGCCTCATCAACCTGCTCGACAATGCCGGGCGCTACGGCGATCCCCGCACGCCGATCGTGGTGCGCTGCCGCCGCGTGCCCGACGCGCTGCTGCTCTCGATCGTCGACCAGGGGCCGGGCATCCCTCCGGGCCAGGAGGCGCGCGTGTTCGAGACGTTCACCCGGCTCGAAGGCTCGGACCGGGTGCGCCACGGCACCGGACTCGGCCTCGCTATCGTCAAGGGTTTCGCCGAGGCCATGGGGCTGTCGGTCTCGGCCACGAACAACGAGGACCCGCACGGCGCCTGCTTCACCCTGCGTATTCCGCAGGCGCTGATCCTCGCCACTATCGAAGACAGGGAAATGTCATGAAGCTGCGCGACAAGGTCCTGGTGGTGGACGACGAGCCGCACATCCGCCGGCTCATCCTCGCCGCGCTGGAGCGGGCCGGCTATGCCGCGATCGAGGCCGGGACCGGGCGCGAGGCGCTGGAGCGGCTGCGGGCGGAACGGCCCGACGTTGTCCTCCTCGACCTCGGCCTGCCCGACCGCGACGGGCTGGAGCTGGTGCCGCTGGTGAAGCGCGAGGGCGATACCACGCTGATCGTCGTCTCCGCCCGCGACGCCACCGACGAGAAGGTCGCCGCGCTCGACCTCGGCGCCGACGACTACCTGACCAAGCCGTTCGACACCGACGAACTGCTCGCCCGCGTGCGCGTCGCCCTGCGCAACCGCACCACGCGCGGCGGCGCGGCGGCGGCGCTGGCGGTGGGGGACGTGACCATCGATCTGCTGTCCCACACGATCACCAAGGCCGGGCGCGAGGTCCACCTGACGCCCAAGGAATACGCGGTGCTGGCGCAGCTGGCGAAGTTTCCGGGGCGGGTCATCACCCACAACCAGATCATGGCGCAGGTCTGGCCCAACGAGCACGAGCACCACGTCGAATACCTGCGCGTCCTCGTCCGCAGCCTGCGCCAGAAGCTGGAGACGGACCCCCAGCGCCCGCAGATCATCAGCAACGAACTGGGCATCGGCTATCGGTTGCGGCTGGTGGAGGGGGCATAGACGCACGAAAACGCCCGCTGGCGAGTGCGGGCCTTACGCCGGAAACTGCGCGAAAAACGTCGGGTCGGCGTCACGGGCGCCCATGCCTGAGGGCGCGGGTACTTGTAGTGGGTTATGCCTTGCGAGCGGGTGCCAGATAGAGGCATGGTTCAGCCCGGCTTGACCTGTAGTTCCATAGATCGGCGCTTCGCTGCGATGGGGTCCGCGTCTAGCACAGGCGAGGGGACTTCCGGGAGAGCGTTCCAACCAGGGGAACGCCGGGCCAGAGCCACGATGACTGATCCGTATGAGCGCATGGGAACGCGCAAGGTTTGCAACTTGAACTCGCGACCCTCCGCCCATGACGTCGACCCGAAAACACCGCCATGCCTTGTACTTCGGCTGGCGGATGTCGCGGAGTATAACCTAAATGGTTCGTTTTGTAAAAAATCGTTGTCCCAGCGTAGTGCTCCGCACTGCCTTCCAGGACGCTGGGGTGACGGGATGCGGAACTAGGGTGTGACCTAGATCTCTACCTGCGAGCCCAGCTCCACGACCCGGTTGGTGGGCAGGTTGAAGAATTCCATCGGCGTCGCGGCGTTGCGGATCATCCAGGCGAACAGCTTCTCGCGCCAGATCGCCATGCCGGGGCGCTCCGAGGCGATGAGGGTCTGGCGGCTGAGGAAGTAGCTGGTGTCCATCTTGCCGATAGGGCCCTGGCACTGCGTGACGGTCTTCATCGCGGCGGGAATGTCCACGTCCTCCATGAAGCCGTGCCGCAGGCGCATGCGGTAGAAGCTGGAGCCGTGGTCCGAAACCTCGATCCGACCTTCTTCGGGCAGGTGGGGGACGGCCTGCGGGGTCACGGTCAGGATGATGACGCGCTCGTGCAGGACTTTGTTGTGCTTGACGTTGTGGAGCAGCGCCGGAGGCACGCCCTCGCTGCTCGAGGAGAGGAAGATGGCGGTGCCGGGCACGCGGCGGAGCGAGCCGGCGGTCGAGCGGATGAACAGGTCGAGGTCCATGGCCCCCACCGCAAGGTAGTGGCGCATGATCTTGCGGCCGGTCGACCAGGTGGTCAGCAGCAGGAACACGATCGCGGCGACCACCAGCGGCACCCAGCCGCCGTCGGGGATCTTGGTGGCGTTGGAGAGGAAATAGGCGCCGTCGATCAACAGGAACAGCCCGGTGACGCCGCCGGCCACCAGCGGCGGCCAGCGCCAGACGCTGAAGGTCAGCACGACCAGCATGCAGCTGGTGATGACCATCGTCCCGGTCACCGCGATACCGTATGCTGCGGCGAGGCTGGTCGAACTGCGGAAGAACAGCACCAGCAGGATCACGCAGCCCAGCAGCAGCCAATTGACCATCGGCACGTAGATCTGCCCGGCGGCCGACGCGCTGGTGTGAAGGATGCGCAGGCGCGGCAGGAAACCCAGCTGCACGGCCTGCCGGGTGACCGAGAACGCGCCCGAGATCACCGCCTGGCTGGCGATGATGGTCGCCATGGTCGCCAGGATCACCAGCGGCAGGCGGGCCCACTCGGGCGCGAGGAGGAAGAACGGATTGCTTGCCGCCGCCGGATCGTCGAGCAGCAGCGCGCCCTGTCCGGCGTAGTTGAGCATGAGGCAGGGGAGCGCCGCGTAGAGCCAGGCGATGCTGATCGCCTTGCGCCCGAAATGCCCCATGTCGGCATAGAGCGCCTCGGCGCCGGTCACCGACAGCACCACCGAGCCGAGCGCGAGGAACGCCAGCTTGGGGTCGAGCGCGAAGAAGTGGAATGCCCACCACGGATTGACGATCGCGAGGATCTCCGGGTGGCGGGCAAGGTTCAGCACGCCGAGCAGCGCGAGTACCAGGAAGTAGACCGCCATGATCGGCCCGAAGAAGGTGCCGACCTTCTCGGTCCCGTGCTTCTGGATCACGAACACGCCGACGAGGATGACAACCGCGATCGGCAGCACCAGCCGGCCCAGAGAGGGCTCTACCACGGTCAGGCCCTCGACCGCCGAGAGCACAGAGATGGCGGGGGTGATGATCGCATCGCCGTAGAACAGCGCGGTGGCGAGCACGCCGAGCATGGCGATCGCCGGGGTCCAGCGCGTCTGTCCCAGCGTGCGGGCGATCAGCGCCAGCAGCGCCATGCTGCCGCCTTCGCCTTCGTTGTCGGCGCGCATGACGATGAAGACGTATTTCACCGTCACCACCAGCATCATCGTCCAGAATATCAGCGAGAGGACGCCGTAGATGTGCGGCTGGTCCACCACCAGCGGATGGTGGCCGACGAAGCTCTCCTTCAGCGCATAGAGCGGCGAGGTGCCGATGTCTCCGAACACCACCCCCAGAGCGCCGAGCGCCAGCGTAGGCAGCCGGCCCTGGGCGTGAGTGCCTGCATGAGCCCCCGCGTGAGGCTCCAGATGCGCGGCCGGGTGGGCAGGGGTGTCGGTCAAGTCAGGCCTCGTGGTTGTCGATTACCGGACATGGCATGGAACCCCGTTTGATCTCCATAGGGGAAACCCGCGCGAGGCATATGAGCCGCATATGATTTGTCTCCGATGGCGGCGATGGCGGGCGTTTTTCTATGCAATCACAACGGCGGCGGCAGGTTCCCGCTCTCGAATTGCTATGGGCGGGCGCGTAACTGGAGGGCCTCCCCGTGGAGGTTTTCGAAGTGACCTGTTGGCATCAAACCCTCGCCGCCCGCATCGGGTTGCGCCTTGGCGGCATGGCCACGCTCTCGCTCGCCTGGCTGGCGGGAGCGCGGCTCTATGCCGAGGTCCACGCGCAGCCGGCCCGCGCGGCGACGCCGGGCGAGCTGGGACTGTGCGCCGTGGTGGTGGGCTGCCTGCTGGCGGGCAATGCCCTGCTGGTCGTCGGCCCCGGCTTGTGGGCCCGGGTGAGCGTCCCGGGCCGGTGGTTTCCAGAGCCTACTGCCAGGCGCGGAAGGTCAGGCCGATGACGCGCGGATCGCTTGGCGTGCCGAGGATCAGGCCCGAGTTGCCCGCCTGGATCGTTAGGTTCTGGATGTAGTCCGACTTCAGCAGGTCGCGCGCGAAGACGCCCAGTTCCCACCTGTCTTCCGAGCGGTAGGCGAGGCTGGCGTTGGTGAGGTTGTACCCCTCGATCAGCGTGAAGCGCGAGAGGCTGGGGTCGCCGTAGTAGCTGCTGCGCCAGCTGGTGTCGCCGTGGAGGACGATGGCGCCGCCGCCGACCGGGACCTGGTAGTCCACCGTCACCGATTCCGCCCACTTCGGCAGGCCGGCGAGCGGCTTGCCCGAGAGGTCGCAGGCGGTTGTGGCGCTTCCCTGGAGTTCGAGCGGGCAGGGGCCGGCGGGGTACTTGGCATATTCGCCGTCCGCATAGGAGAGCGCGCCGCGGATCGTCAGGCCGGGCAGGGGCTGGACGGCGGCGTCGACCTCCACACCCTTCACGGTCACCTTGGGAATGTTCGACAGATAGCCGCGCAGCGCCACGGTCTGCGTGCTGTCGACGATGGTTGCCTGGAAGTTGCGGACCTCGGTGTAGTAGCCGGTGAGGTTGAAGATCAGGCGGCGGCCCCACAACTGCGACTTGACGCCGGCCTCGTAGGTGGTGTTGCGCTCGGGCTTGACCACGGCGGTCGAGAGGGCGGGCTGGTTTTGCGCGTCGAGCGGCAGGCCCGACATGTTGATGCCGCCCGACTTGAACCCGCGCGCCGCGCTGACGTAGCCGAACAGCGCGTCGGAGAAGCGGTACGACACGTTTGCACGGCCCGAGAGGCTGCCGTCGGTGTCCGATGCCGAGTAGCTCTGCGGCCGCAGGATCGACAGCTTGGCGTTGTTGAGCGCGGTGCTGGTGGTGGCGAGGCCGCCCGATACGGTCGTCTCGTAGTCGCCCGACTTGTCCTCGTAAGTGTAGCGCAGTCCCCCCGTCACGGTGAGGCGCGGGGTCAGGTCGTAGTTGACCTCGGCGAAGGCGGCGTAGCTGTCGCTGGTGAAGCGGGTGTGGCCGTCCTGCCCGTAGCCGTCGAGGAGGCCCGCCGGCACCGGGGTCGCATTGGCCCCGGTGGTCGGGCCGATCAGCCAGTACGCGGCGCGCGGGCCGTAGATGCTGATCGGGCGGCCGGTGATCGTCTGATGGAAGTAATAGAGGCCGCCGACGTAGCGCAGCGGTCCGTTGCCGTTGGAGGCGACGCGCAGTTCTTGGCTGAACTGGTCCTGCCGCGAGGGGATGTGCTGGGTGATCTGGATCGGCGCGCCGGTATAGTCGCGGTCGTTGGCGGCGTCCCAGTTCCAGAAGCGCCAGGCGCTGACCGAGGTGAGCGTGACCGGCCCTAAGTCCCAGTCGGCGATGGCGGAGGTGCCGCCTTCGTTGGTATCGGTACCGACGGCGGCGTCGATGTCGGTCACGCGGTCGTAGGGGTTGGTGCTGGGCGTCACATAGCCGAGCCCGGCGGCGAGTGCGGGATACTGGCGCGAGGCGGGACGCAGGCTGGTGCCGACGCGCAGGTAGACCTGCGTGCAGCACTCGGCCTCGAAGTTGGTGAAGTCCGCCGTCAGCCGCAGCTGGAACTGCTCGGTGGGCTTGAACAGCAGCTGGCCGCGCACTGCCTCGGTGCCGAGGTTGTTCTGCTTGCCGCCGAGCGCGACGTTGCGGATCACGCCGTCGCGGCGGGTCGAGACACCGGAGACGCGGAACGCCAGCGTGTCGGTGATCGGGCCCGAGCCCGACGCCTTGACCTGAACGAAGTCACGCTGACCGACGCTGATCTCCTCGTTCGCCTCGGGCGTGAAGGTGGGGATGCGGGTGGTGACGTTGATCGCCCCCGCCGTGGTGTTCTTGCCGAACAGGGTGCCCTGCGGCCCGCGCAGGACCTCGATCTGCTCGATGTCGGTGAAGTCGAACGCGGCGGTGGCGGGCCGGGCGTGGTAGACTTGGTCGACGTAGAAGCCGACGCCCGGCTCCAGCCCGTCGTTCGACTGGCTCACTGCGACCACGCTCGAGCCGAGGCCGCGGATCGTGAACGAGGTGTTGCGCGGGTTGGCCGAGGAATAGTTCAGCGTCGGCACGAAGCTGGTGAGGCTTTGAGTATTCACCACATAGGCGCGGTCGAGCTGGGCGCCCTGCACCACCGTCAGCGCGGCGGGGACGGTTTGCGCATCCTCTTCGCGGCGGCGGGCGGTAACGAGGATCGGCGAGATGCCGGAGTCGGTGGCATCGGCGGCATCGGCGGGGGTCTCCTGCGCCGATGCGGCGAGGGGCATGAAGCCCATGACGAGGGGAGCAGCGCCGAGCGCCGTGCGGATGGTGGAGTGCATGGTCGGGTTCCCCCCTTGGGACGATGATTCTATATCGTCACGTATATAGATTGCGATCCGGAGAAAAGCTTGATTTTGCGGGGGCCGGAGAGGAAATTACGGGACGTGCGCGGCAACGCCGCGCCGACAACAGCCCATGAAGATCAGTGCGCGCAACCAGCTTTTCGGCACGGTCTCGTCGATCACGCCCGGCGCCGTGAACGGCCAGATCAAGGTCGACGTCGGCGGTGGCAACGTGATCACCTCGAGCATCACCGAAGAAGCCATCGCCGAGCTGGGCCTCGCAGTGGGTGATACCGTGACCGTCATCGTCAAGGCCAGCGACGTTCTGATCGGCAAGTGACCGGCCGCCCTCCCGGCGCAGTCGATTATTTACCCAAAACTAACTACGGTTTAGTATTGCAGTGCGATGCACCGTCTTGCGGCCCCGAGATCTAACCACCGCGTGCGGGACGCCGTCACCACTGCGATTGCCTATTTCGCCTGCGCCTCCGCCTCGTTGCTGCTGACCCGGTTCGATGGCGGCGTCGCCATCGTGTGGCTGGCCGGGGCGGTGCTGTTCGCGAAGCTGTGCGCGGCGCCGCGTCGTCAGTGGACCGGGATCACCCTGGCCTGCGGCGCGACCGGCGTTCTCGCATCCCAGCTTTTCGGCATCCACGGCTGGGTTGCGGTGCCGCTGCCGTTCATCTGCGTCGCCGAAGCCTACGCCGCCGCCTGGTTGGTGAAGCGGACCTACCCGCGCTTCGGACGCTTCCAGTCAGTGCCGGAAGTGGCGTCGTTCCTGGTGATCGGCGGCGTCGCCGTTCCCGTCGTGACGGCCTTGCTCGCCGCCTGGTCCATACACCACGGCCGGGACATTCCCTATTGGACGGCGTGGCGGGACTGGTACGCCGGGCATGCGCTCGGCATCGTCGCCTTTGCGCCGCCGCTGCTGCTCACCTTGCGCGGCCAGACGCGCCAGTGGATCTCCGCCGCCGACGGCAACCGCTTCGCAGAGGCCGTGATCCTGCTCGGCCTCGTCGTCGCCGCCTCGCTCGTGACCTTTGGTCAGGACGATATTCCGCTCGTGATCCTGCCGTTTATGCCGATGATCGCCGCGACGCTCCGCCTCGGCCGCTTCGGGGCCATCGCCTCGATCCTGATCCTGCTGTGCATCGCGCTGCCGTTCTCACTGGCGGGTCACGGGCCGACGACGCTGCTCCACGTCAGCATGGCGGTGAAGCTGCAGGTGCTGCAGATCTACTTCGCCTCGATCGTGATGATCCTGCTGCCGCTCGCCGCCGAACTTCGCGCGCGCCGGCGCCTGCTCGACCGGATGCACGCCGCCGAGGCGCTGCACCGCCTCGTCCTCGACCGCACGAGCGACATCGTCATGCGCCTGGGGATCGACGGCACGCTGCGCTACGCCTCGCCCTCGGTCGAGCGCGTCTGGGGCTACCGGCCCGACGAACTGACCGGCCGGAAGATGTTCCACCTCGTTTCGCCCGAGGACCTGCCGGCCGTGCTCGACGCACGCCGCCGGGCGCTGGCCGGACCGGAGGAAACCGCGATCGCCGAGTACCGGGTGATCTGCAAGGGCGGCGGCATGGTCTGGGTGGAAAGCCACATGCGCGCGACTTTGGACGAGCACGGCAATGCGATGGGAACCGTCAGCATCGTGCGGGAAGTCACCGGCCGCCGCAAGCTGATGGAGGACCTCACCCAGCAGGCCATGACCGACCCGCTGACGGGCGCCTACAACCGCCGGGCCTTCGACGCGGCGCTGCGTGCCCTGCTCGCCTCGGTGCCGACCGACGGGGTGCTGGGCTGCATCGCGGTGTTCGACCTCGACCATTTCAAAAGCGTCAACGACCGCTACGGCCATGCCGCCGGCGACGTGATGCTGCAGCGCTTCGCCGGTGTCCTGCGCGCCTCGGTGCGCGACGGCGACCTCATAGCCCGGCTGGGCGGCGAGGAATTCGCGGTGGTGCTGGGGGGCATGGCGGCCGACCAGGCGCGCCTCGTCTGCGAGCGCATCCGCAAGCGGCAGGAGCGCGCCGAGGTCCTCGACGCCGCAGGCAATGCCATCCGAGCGACGGTCAGCGTGGGCATCGCCCCGCTGGTCCCCGGGCAGGACGCCGAACAGGCCATGAAGACCGCAGACGCGGCGCTCTACCGCGCCAAGAATGCCGGGCGGAACCGCTCCGAGGACGCGGCCTGAAAGACTGATGGGCCCGGCGTTCCACCGCGCCCGCCGGCCCCATTTACATCTTCACGCGGACGGTCACGCCGTAGGTGCGCGGATTGCCGGGGTAGCCCTGGATGATCCCGGTCGACTTCGTGTAGCCGAGCAGGTTGATGTAGTAAGCCTTGTCGAACAGGTTCTCGACCCAGAGCTGGACGTCGAGGCGGCCGTTGTCGAGCAGGGTGCCGGCGCGGACGCTGGCGAGCGCGTAGCCCTTGATCTCGGCCGAGGGATCGAGCGTGATCGTGGTGTTCTGCTTCGAGCGGTAGTTGACGTCGAACAGGCCGTAGACCTGCGTCGTGTCGTTGATCGGCACGGTGTAGTCGACGGTGAAGTCCGCCGTCCACTTGGGCGCCCAGGCCACCTGGCGGCCGGTGAGGTCGCAGGTCAGCGCGGTCGACTGCGCCGGGCAGACCGAGTTGTGGAACGAGGAATAGGTCGCCTTGTTGTAGGCCACGAAGCCCTTGGTGTGCAGGCCGCGCGCCAGCCAGGTCTGCATTTCGGCCTCGATGCCCTTCGAGGTCACCGAGCCGACGTTCGACAGGAACTTAAGCGCTGTGTTGCCCACGCCGATCGCCTGGTTGGCCTGATAGTCCTTCACCTTGGTGTGGAACGCGGTGAGGTTGAGCATGACCTTGTTGTCGAAGAAGGTGCTCTTGAAGCCGACCTCGAAGTTGTCGGCGGTCTCGCCGTCGACGGTCTGCTTGGCGCCGACCGCGATCGCCTGCGGGTCGACCAGCGGTAGCAGGTTGAAGCCCGCCGACTTGTTGCCGCGCGCGTACTTGGCATAGACGAAGAAGTCCGGCGTGACCTTGTAGTTGATGCCCGCCTCGCCCGAGAGCGCGCTGTCCTTCAGGCTGGTGTCGACGTGGCCGAGCTGCGCGTTGGCGCCCGCCGCCGACATCGCGTTGATCTGCGCGGTGTTGAGGTTGCCCGGATTGGAGACGACCTGGCCGTCGTAAAGCTGCGAGCGGCGCTCCCAGGTCTGGCGCAGGCCGACGTCGATCGAAAGGTTGCGCGCGGCGTCGGGATGCCAGGTTACGTTGCCGAACAGCGCCTCGGTGTCGGTGTGGAACACCGCCTGGCTGGCGATGCCGAAGCCGTCGAGGCGCGCGGCGTAGGCGCCCTGGGCCCAGGTCCGGCCGCCCACGGTCGGGAAGGCGGTCGCGCTCGGGTTGGCGGCCCAGATGTTGTACTGCGGGCCGAACTCGATGCGCGAGTCCACCTGCAGACGCTGGCGGCTGAGGAAGCCGCCGACGGTGGCCTCGATCGGCTGATCAGCCGGGGTCGACCAGCGCAGTTCCTGGCTGAACTGGTGCTCCTTGTTGCACGAGCCGTAATCGGTGATGGCGTCGAGCTGGGTGTAGTCGTTGTCGTTGTTGGTGAAGCACTCCCACTCCTGATACGCGGTGATCGAGGTGAAGGTGCCGACGCCGTCGACGTCGAAGTTGATCTCGCCGCTGGCTGAGTTCGACTTGGTCTGCGCGTTCAGCGCGCCGTCGATGTTGACGTAGCGGTCCTTGGCGTTGCTGGTCAGCAGCGTGTAGCCCGCCGCCGCCATGCGCGCCTGCAGTGCTGCCGGATTGTAGACCGACAGGATCACCGGCGACATGGTGTTGAAGTCCTGCTCGCCGTGCATGCCGATCAGGCGGACCGTCAGGTTGTCGGTCGGAGTGGCGAGCAGCTGGGCGCGGATGCCCGAACCCTGGCGGGCGTTCTGGTCGCCGCCGTTGTAAAGGTTCTTGTAGGTGCCGTCGCGGCTGCTGTCGAAGGCGGAGACGCGCACCGCCAGCTTGTCGGCGATCAGCGGGCCGGTCACGCTGGCCTTTACTTCACGCAGGCCGAAGTTGCCGAAGCTGACTTCGCCGCCGCCCTGAAGCCCGAACTCGGGCTTGAGCGTGTTAATGATGACTGCGCCGGCGGTGGTGTTCTTGCCGAACAGCGTGCCCTGGGGGCCGCGGAGCAGTTCCACGTCGGCGACGTCGTTGAAGTCGGTCGAGACCATGCCCTGGCGGCCGGTGTAGACGCCGTCGACGAAGATGCCGACCGAACCGTCGATGCCGTCGGTGTTGAAGCCGTTGTTGCCGATGCCGCGGATGCCGAGGTTGAGCTGCTTCGGGTTGGTCAGGTAGACCGAGAAGGACGGGAACTTGTTCTGGAAGTTGGTGAAGTTCACCAGGTTCTGGCGGGTCAGTTCCTCGGCCGAGATGACGGTGATCGGGATCGGCACCGTCTGCGCGTTCTCGCTGCGCTTGCGCGCGACGACGGTGATCTCGGCGCCGCCGTCCGAGGCGTCGGAGGCAGCGGCTTCGGCGGCATCGGCAGCCGTCTCGGCATGGGTGACGGTGGCGAGCGGGAGCAGGCTGGCGGAGATCAGCAGGAGGCCGACGCTCTTCCTGAGCGACGCGCGGAGCATGGAAACGGACATCGATGGACCCTCATTTTTACACGCGCACAACCACGCCTCCCCCATCGACGGTCGCAGGGAGAGTTGGATGAAAGCAGCAGGAAAGCCGTGCCGCCGGATCGGTCGCGATTGCGTTGAGCGGCCGATAGTGTCGCTAGATGGCGGTATTGTTACAGTTTGTGTCTCGCCGTTCAGATTGTTTCGACGTGGAGACCGGGCCGGCCGGCTTCCAGCGAGAAACGGGCGATATCAGCAATCCCTGAATCCTCCCGGCGCGCGTCCGCAAGGCCGCGATAGGTCACGCTGCCGCCCCTGGCGTCGATGTCGAGCCGGCCGTAGCCGCGCACCATGTTCTCCGCGAAGGCGAGGCCGTTGCCGGGGGCAAGGCGCTTGAAATCGGGGTCGTTGCGCAGCGAGGTGATCGAGCCGCCGACGAATTCGGCGGCGATGGGCGCCCCGTCGGGACGGTCCGGGTCGACGATCTGCGCGGCGGCGAAGGCATGGATGTCGCCGCCCAGCGCCAGCGGATTGCTGGTCTTCGCCTCGACCCAGCGGCGGAAGATCTTCTCACGCGCGGCGGGGTAGCCGGACCAGTTGTCGGCGGAATAATGCGGCGCGTCGGAAGGGTCGGCGGCGTCGGGCACGATCGACTGGCGCATGATTGTCTGCTGGCCGAGGATGTTCCACTGCGCGGGGCTGCGGGCAAGGCGTTCGTCGAGCCACCGCTCCTGCGCAGCCCCCAGCATGGAGCGGCTTGGATCGCGCAGGTCTGCGCAGTCGCCGATGACGCTGCGGTAGGGCTTGTGGGCTTCGATCAGCCCGGCCGGCTGGCAGGCGTGCGGACCGCGGTACTGCCGGTCGTCGACGATCTGGAGCTGCGCGAGGGCGCCCCAGTCGAGCGTGCGATAGATGCGCATGTCCGCGCCGCGCGGCGGGCGCACGCGCAAGGGCTGATGTTCGTAATAGGCCTGATAGGCGGCTGCGCGCCGGCGCAGGAAGGCCATGGGGTCGCCGTTGCCTTCGCTCAGTGCGCCAGCATAGTCGTTGGCGACTTCGTGGTCGTCCCAGGTCAGCGCCCAGGGCGCGGCGTGGTGAGCGGCTTGCAGCAGCGGGTCGAGCTTGTAGGTCGCATAGCGGGCGCGGTAGCCGGCGAGGTCGATCGGCTCGGGGTTGCGGTGCAGCCGGACCGCGTCCTTCTTGTTGGGCGCGCCCTCGTAGATGTAGTCACCGAGGAACAGGATGAGGTCCGGGTCCTCGGCGACCACATGGCGCCAGGCGGCGTAGAAGCCGGCCTCGAATTTCTGGCAGGACGCGAAGCACAGGCGCAGCCGATCGACCTTGGCGCCGCGTGCGGGCGCGGTCCTGGCGCGGCCGACCGGGCTGGCCTCGCCGCCTGCCAGGAAGCGGTAGAAGTACGCGCGGCCCGGCTTGAGGCCATCGGCATCGACATGGACCGAGTGCCCCCACCACGGCTCGGCGCGGGCGGTGCCGCTGCGCACCACGCGGGCGAAACGCTCGTCCTCGGCCACTTCCCAGCGGACCGGCACGGAGGTCGCCGGCATGCCGCCGTCACCGGCGAGCGGCTCCGGCGCGAGGCGGGTCCATAGGATCACGCTGTCGGGTTCGGGATCGCCCGATGCGACGCCGAGCGAGAACAGCCCGCTCGGCAGCCGGGATGCCCCTTGAGCGCCGATCGAGAACAGCGCTCCCGCCGCCGCCGCCCCGCCGAGCACCAGTCGGCGCGAGAATTCGGGAGGGCGGGGCGGCTGCGGCGCGTCGGGAGATGTCATGATGCAGGCGCCTATCGGCCCGGCATGTTACTTAACCATGACAGTGCGCCCGCCGGTCAGACCTGCGCGGCGATCGTCAGTTCGCCTTCGTCCTCGCCGTCCCAGTAGTGCACGCGCTCGCCGGATACTTTGATGAGCAGCAGGCCCGGCGTGTCGATGCCGTCCGGCCACCAGCGTTCGAGGCCCTTGGTCCAGTGCTCCGCGAACAGCGCCTTGTCGCGGATCAGCGAGGCCTTGCCTTCGACCGCGAGAAAGAACGGGCGCATGCCGAGGAATCCCGAGGTGCCCTGGTAGCTGAGGCCGACGTGGGGATCGGCCTCGATGTCGCCTACCATGCGCGTCGTCTCGTCGGCGAAGAACCAGGCGTCGCCGCTGTAGTCGACCTCGCGGTTGTTGCTCATGGGCCGCGCGGCGATAGCGCCGCCGTTGGTCCGGGTCGACAGGACGGTGAAGTCGATGTCGCGCATCTTCTCGGAGAGTTCGGCGAGGGTTCGGGTCATGACGGGTTCCTTTGGCTCTACTCCACGGAACGCCGGGCCTGCGCAGATGGTTTCGCCGGCTTGTGCGCGGCAAGGCACGAGACGACGCTGGCCAGCACGAACATCATCGCCAGCACCTCGAGCGGCGTGGGCAGTCGGCGTTCCCAGATGAAGGCGTAAAGCAGCGCGAACAGCGTCTCGAACAGGATCATCTGCCCGGCGAGGGTGAGCGGCAGCAGCCGGCTCATCCGGTTCCACAGCGCATTGCCGACCACCGAGGCCAGCAGCGCGATCCCCCCGCTCAGCGCAAGGAAGCGCATCCACGCGGCGGCGGCATGCCCCTGCGGCTCCAGCACCAGCGCGGCGGGCAGGAGCAGCACCGCCTGCGCGCCCGTCGCGACGCCGAGCAGCAGGCTCCAGTCGTGCGCCGAAACCTTGTCCACCCGCGCGAGGCAGCGGCTGTTGGCGACGGCGAAGGTCGCCCATGAAACGAGCGCCCCGATCGCGCAGAGCAGCCCGGCCAGCTGGGTCATGGTCGATCCGGCGCCGGGGCTCGCAATCGCCTGCCAGCCGATGCAGATTGCGGCGCCGGCGGCCAGCAGCAGCGAGGGCGCGAGTCCCGCCAGCGAGGGCGACGCCGCGTCCCGGCTCCCGACCACGGTGACGAGGACCGGGATGAAGCCGATAACCAGCGAGGTCATGGCAATCCCGCCCATCTGCACCGCGCTTGCCAGCAGGACATAGTAGAGCGTGTTGCCCAGCAGGCTGAGCCAGGTCAGCGCCAGCCAGTCGTCGCGGGTCAGGTGGGCCAGCGTGCTCGACCAGCGAGGTGCGAGCAGCACCGCCGCGATCGCTCCGTAGGCGAGATAGCGCCCCGCGGCGAGGTGTAGCGGGCCGAAGTCCCGCGCCAGTTCAGGTACCAGGAACACCAGCCCCCAGAGCGCGCCGGCGCCTATGCCGCAGGCGATGCCGACCGTGGTTTTCCGTGCGTCCGTCATCATGGGCTCCCTGCGAGAGCGGCGGCAGTCGCACGGCGCAGCGCGGATGTCTTGGCGCAGGCTATCGAAGTCTGGTCCCGGCCTCCCGCATCATGCGCCGGTAGGCGGCGGGCGGCAGCCCGGTCGCCTCGCGCATCGCGCGGGTCAGGGCGCTCTGGTCGAAGTAGCCGTAGCGGTGGGCGAGCTGCGCGATCGGGACGTCGCCGGACCCCAGATCCTCGCGCACGCGGGCGAGGCGCATGGCCGAAAGCCATCCGCGCGGTGTTGTGTCCAGTTCCTCGCGGAACAGCACATGGAGACGGCTGACGCTGAGACCGCCGCGCCGCGCCATGGCGGAAGCCGTCCAGTTCGCGCCCGGCTCGGCTTCCAGCGCGGCCAGCACCGCCGCGAGGCGTGACTTCGGACGGGGCGCCGCGCCTTCGACGGTGTCGAGCAGCAGCGGCACCCATCGCTCCAGGGTCGCGGCCGGGGCAGGGCCTGCGGACGCGGTGAGCGCCATGAAGTCGACCAGCTTGGTCGCGGCGAAGGGGAGGGGGTGGTAGGGTTGGCGCGCCAACTGCTCCCGCAGCCTCGGCGCCATTTCGCCCGGATCTAGGTCGAGGATGAAGGCGCTGTTGGCCTGCCCGGCCATCTGGTCGTGCTCGGTGTCAGTCTCCACGAACGCGAGGTCGCCCCGCCCAATCGCGCCGCCGCGCCCGCCGATCTCCATCTCCAGCGCGCCCGTCACCGGCAGCACGATCTGCGCGAAGCCGTGTTTGTCGAGCGTGCTCGACGACCCGTAGCTGCGGATCGCCAGCGCGAAGGGCGGTGAGGATGCCATGGGAGACATATAGCGCCGTTTCCTTTTGGAAACACGCTCTCTTGTATCAGCGGCAGAAGTCGGCGCCGTCCGCTTCGAGGTGGAGGTGGTTGGCGTGGGCGGCGTTGTAGCCCGGCCCCAGCGTCGTGCCGAAGCGCTTGCAGGCGCTGTCGTGGACGGTACGCAGGAAGCGGCGCTCCTCAGGCGTGCCACCATTCCAGTCTTCGAGCACGGTGATCCGCCGCCCGTCGCCCAGCACGAAGCCCGAGACGTCGATGGCGTTGGCGCTGGCGTGGCCCGAGCGGCGGTTGGTGCCCGCCACGTTGCGGCACGAGTAGCTGCCGAAAGTCTCGATCTTCACCACCCGGCTGCCGAGGATCTGCAGCGCCGCGCGGTCCACGCCGTAGCGCGCCCAGGCGGCGAAGGGCGCGGCCATCGCGCAGGTCACCGGGCCGAGCCCGGACAGCGAGACCGTCGCGTTGTCGGTGTTGAGTGCGGCCAGCTTCACCGATCCCACGGCGGAGCAGGCGCTGCCGTAATATCTGTCCTCCACCGGCGTGAACACCGCCTGCTGCGCGCTGAGCTTCGCGAGGCACTGGCGGACGTCGGCGCGCTGAGGCGGCGCGACCGGACGACTCGACGAGCGACTTGGCTGCCGCTTCTGGGGCGCCGGTCGGTCGATACACCCGCTCACCAGCGCAAGGAGAGGAAGGGCGATTAAATATTTCCGCATAGGGTCAAACTTCTGGGGGCTCCGCTTAACCTGCGCTTACCCGTGCCTTACGCCGCGCCGGGGCGCCATATGCATGCGGTCGTTTTGCACAGGCAACCGGCCTCCAAGTCGATTGACATATCCCGGCACGTCTCTAGGAGCGGCGCCGGGCCACGCGGTCCCAACGCCGCGCGAGCTCTCTGTAAGGAGAGTCAGAAATGACTGATTTTAATGCCGTACCCGCGCGTAAACCTGCTCGTCCGCAGTTCTCTTCCGGACCCTGCGCCAAGCCTCCCGGCTACTCCCCCGACAAGCTCGCGACTGAATCGCTAGGCCGCTCGCACCGTGCCAAGATCGGCAAGACGCGCCTCGCATACTGCATCGACCTGATGCGCGAAGTGCTGCAGCTGCCCGACACCCACCGCATCGGCATCGTCCCCGGTTCCGACACCGGCGCCTTCGAGATGGCCATGTGGACCATGCTCGGCGCGCGCGGCGTGACGACGGTTGCGTGGGAAAGCTTCGGCGAGGGCTGGGTGACGGACGCCGCCAAGCAGCTCAAGCTCGATCCCACCGTGATCCGCGCCGACTACGGCCAGCTTCCCGACCTCACCCAGATCGACTTCAGCACCGACGTGCTGTTCGCCTGGAACGGCACCACCTCGGGCGTGCGCGTCCCCAACGCCGACTTCATCCCGGCCGACCGTGAAGGCCTGACCTTCGCCGACGCCACCTCGGCGGTCTTCGCCTACGACATCGACTGGTCGAAGATCGACGTCGCCACCTTCTCCTGGCAGAAGGTCCTGGGCGGCGAAGGCGGCCACGGCGTGCTGATCCTCGGCCCCCGCGCGGTCGAGCGCCTCGAAACCTACACCCCCGCCTGGCCGCTCCCCAAGGTGTTCCGCCTGGTTTCCAAGGGCAAGCTCGCCGAGGGCGTGTTCAAAGGCGAGACGATCAACACCCCCTCGATGCTTGCCGTCGAGGACGCCATCTTCGCGCTCGAATGGGCCAAGGGTCTCGGCGGTCTGGAAGGTCTCAAGGCCCGCTCGGACGCCAACGCCGCCGCGCTCTCCAAGATCGTCGCCGACCGTGACTGGCTGGGTCACCTCGCTCTTGATGAGGCGAGCCGGTCGAAGACCTCGGTCTGCCTGACCGTCGAAGGCGCCGACGCGGACTTCATCAAGAAGTTCGCCGCCCTGCTCGAAAAGCAGGACGCCGCCTACGACGTCGCCGGATACCGCGACGCTCCGGCGGGTCTGCGCATCTGGTGCGGCGCCACCGTCGATACCCAGGACATCGAGGATCTCGGTCCCTGGCTCGACTGGGCCTACGCCGCCGTCAAGGCCGGCTGAACTTCTACGCGTATTTGATGGCGTCGCCCTGCAACGGCAAGGGCGACGCTTCCTTCCCGCACCGCGCACCGCCGCGCGCGGGATCGAGCAAGGATTAGAAACATGACCAAGCCCAAAGTCCTCATTTCCGACAAGATGGACCCCAACGCCGCCCGTATCTTCGCCGAGATGGGCTGCGACGTCGACGTCATCACCGGCGAGACGCCGGAACAGCTGATCGCCCGCATCGGCGAATACGATGGCCTGGCCATCCGTTCGTCGACCAAGGTGACCAAGGAAATCCTCGCCGCCGCGCCCCGCCTCAAGGTCATCGGCCGCGCCGGCATCGGTGTCGACAACGTCGATATCCCGGCCTCGTCGGCGCAGGGCGTCGTCGTGATGAACACGCCGTTCGGCAACTCGATCACCACCGCCGAGCACGCCATCGCGCTCATCTTCGCGCTGGCCCGCCAGCTGCCCGAAGCCAACGCCCAGACCCAGGCGGGCCTGTGGCCGAAGAACGGCTTCATGGGCGTCGAAGTCACCGGCAAGACGCTCGGCCTCATCGGCGCGGGCAACATCGGGTCGATCGTCGCCAGCCGTGCGCTCGGTCTGCGCATGAAGGTCGTCGCCTTCGATCCGTTCCTGACGCCTGAGCGCGCCGTGGAAATGGGGGTCGAGAAGGCCGACCTGGAAACCCTGCTCGCCCGCGCCGACTTCATCACGCTGCACACGCCGCTGACCGACCAGACCCGCAACATCCTCTCGGCCGAGAACCTCGCCAAGACCAAGAAGGGCGTGCGCATCGTCAACTGCGCGCGCGGCGGGTTGATCGACGAGGCGGCGCTGAAGGCGGGTCTCGATTCCGGCCACATCGCTGGCGCCGCGCTCGACGTGTTCCAGACCGAGCCTGCCAAGGACTCGCCGCTGTTCGGCACCCCGAACTTCATCTGCACCCCGCACCTCGGCGCATCGACGACCGAAGCGCAGGTCAACGTCGCCCTCCAGGTGGCCGAGCAGATGGCCGACTTCCTGGTCAACGGCGGCGTCACCAACGCGCTCAACATGCCTTCGCTGAGCGCCGAGGAGGCCCCGAAGCTCAAGCCCTACATGAAGCTGGCCGAAGTGCTCGGGTCGATGGTCGGCCAGCTGACCGTCGACTCGGTGCCGCGCATCTCGATCCACGTCGAGGGCGCCGCTGCCGAACTGAACCAGAAGCCGATCACCGCCGCCGTCCTCGCCGGTTTCATGCGCGTCCAGTCGGCCACTGTGAACATGGTCAACGCCCCGTTCCTCGCCAAGGATCGCGGCCTGGAAGTGCGCGAAGTCAAGACCGAGCGCGAGGGTGACTACCACACCCTGATCCGCGTTTCGGTCAAGACCGAGGCGGGCGAGCGTTCGGTCGCCGGCACGCTGTTCAACAATGTGGAGCCGCGCCTTGTCGAGATGTTCGGCATCAAGGTCGAGGCCGAGCTGGAAGGCTCGATGCTCTACATCGTCAACGAGGACGCGCCGGGCTTCATTGGCCGCATCGGTACGCTGATGGGTGACAACGGCATCAACATCGGCACCTTCAACCTCGGTCGCCGCGATGCTGGCGGCGAGGCGGTCCTGCTGCTCTCGGTCGACAGCCCGGTCGCCGGCGAAGTGCTGGAAGCGGCCCGTGCCCTCCCCGGCGTGAAGACGGTGAAGGCGCTGTCGTTCTGACCTGACCTTTATTTTTCGAACAAAGGGGTCGGCGTGAAAGCGCCGGCCCCTTTTTCGTTTCAGGAGGGTGCGGGATCGACGCTGTGAAAGAACCTGCGCGAACGTAGCGACGCGGGGCGATGCAGGAAAACGGGGAGGCGGCTTGCATCTCCCCCCAAATCGAGAGTGGCGCTCTCGACTGGGCGCGCCTTACTTGCGCTTGGCGACGAGGAACCCGATGAGGTGCGGCCGTGAAGGCGCACTCGCATCGACGAGGCGCAGCACCACGCCCAGCTGGCTCCCGTTGGGGCCATAGAAGCCGCCTACGAATTTGCCTGCGTACTTGCCGTCGGCGTTGACGATGTCGCCTGTGACGCGGATTTTGCTGGTGATGACGCCGGTGAGCTTGAAAGTGTCTTCATCGAATGGCTCGCCGCCGATCGACGTGGCGGTCTTCACCGGGATGGTCGCCTGCAGGGTGGCCGCGGCGAAGTCCACCGACAGCGTGCCGGTGCCCTGGAAACCGCTGGACGAGCCGACTCTGTCGAAATCAGGGTGGCTGGTGACGATCCCCGTTTCATAGGTGAAACTGCCCGAGGTCAGCATTTCGGAGGCGGCGCTGTCCGAGCCGAACAGGAAGTAGCGCATCGTCTCGGACGAGGCATCGCCGACCCGCTGGGTATCGCGTTCGTACTGACCAATCGCGACATATTCGTAGAGCATCGAATTGGTAAGATCGAGGGATTCGTACCCGCAGTAGTCATTGACCGAGGTCGGGGTGCAGAGAACGCGCTTCGAGTAGTACCGATACCCGTCGCCCGTGCGGCTGATCTGGTCCTTGGTGAAGGCGGTGTAGTAGCCCCGGTACTTCACGCTCATCTCTTCTGTCGGCAGCGTGTAGTTGACCTCGGCGGTGCCGTCGGAGGTGTGCAGTTCGCTTTCGTGGTGGTCGAACAGCCAGTAATTGGGCACGCCGCTCGCCTCATAGCGACGGAACGTGTTCATCTCGACGCCCGGCCCATGCCGGGTCCACGAGGCGGAAGTGAAGTCCCATACCTTCGCGTGCGCCGTGGCTGGCGGCGTTGCGACCGGCGTCGGCGTCGGCGTCGGCGTCGGCGTCGCGGTCGGCGCGGGCGCGGGCGTGGAAGAACCGGAATCGCCGCCGCACGCGGCAAGGAACAGCGGCAATGCCGCGGCGCAAAGGTACGAGAATTTCATGGAGCCCCCCGCATGAACGCGCGGGGATATTCCAAGGCCGGCCTTTCGACAACATCCGCCACTCGCCAAACCCGCCCCGGCCCGCTAAGGGCCCGCGCACTATGCACGAAAACGACCGCGATCTTCTGCCCGAAGGCTTGGGCGACCGTCTGCCGCAGCAGGCATGGGCCTCCCAGACGGTGCGCCGCGCCGCGCACGACGTGCTGGCGAGCCACGGCTACGCCCGCGTCGAGACCCCGGTGCTCGAATTCGAGAAGGCGCTGGCCAGCCGCATGGCGGGCGTGCGCGTGCGGCGCATGTTCCGCTTCATGGACCCCGTCTCGCTGCGGATGCTGGCGATGCGCTCGGACATCACCGCGCAGGTCGCGCGCATCGCCGCCACCGGCCTTGCGCAGGCGCCGCGTCCGCTGCGCCTCTCCTACTCGGGACAGGTCGTGACGGTGAAGGGCGACGGGCTCGACCCCGCACGCGAGCGACTGCAGGTGGGCGCGGAACTGATCGGCGCCGATTCGGTCCATGCCGCCGCCGAAATCGTCGAACTTGCGATCGAGGCCCTGCGCGCGGCGGGAGCCGCCGGCGTTTCGGTGGACTTCACGCTGCCCGACCTCGTCGACACGCTGAGCGCAGGCGCGCTGCCGCTGCCGGCCTCGGGGATCGAGGCGGTGCGCCAGATGCTCGACGCCAAGGACGCGGGCGGCCTGGTCGATGCGGGCGGCGAGGCATACCTGCCGCTGCTCTACGCGGTCGGCCAGTTCGACGAGGCGATCGAGCGGCTGGCGGCCTTCGACGTCGACGGCGTGCTCGCTAGCCGCATCGCGGGGCTGCGCGCCATCGCCGCGCGGGTTAACGGCAAAGCCCGCCTGACGCTCGACCCGTCGGAGCGCCACGGCTTCGAATACCAGTCGTGGTTCGGCTTCACCATCTACGCCGACGGCATCCCGGGCAGCATGGGCCGCGGCGGCACTTACGCCATCCTGGGCGGTGCCGGGCTCGACCCCGAACCCGCAACCGGCTTCTCGCTGTACCCCGACCCGCTGATCGAGGCGCTGACGGCCGTTGCGGCCGAGGAGCGCCGCCTGTTCCTGCCGCTCGGCCACGACCGCGAAGTCGCCGCCCGCCAGCGGGCGATCGGCTGGATCACGGTCGCCGCCCTGAGCGAGACCGACGAGCCCATGGCGCTCGGCTGCTCGCACCGGTTGGAAGGCGGCCAGGCGGTTCCGGTCTGAGGGCCGCCCCTACCGCAGCACTTGCGCCAGCCACTTGTCCACCGCGCCGGTCGCAGGATAGGCCGGCTCGCCGAGGTCGCGGTTGATCTGCATGTGGCCGCGCAGGCCATGGCCGTCGAACCCCTGCCGCTCCACCGGAGTGCCGGCCTTGCGCAGCGCGGCTTCCAGTTCATGCGCCTGCCGCACGCCGTCCGGGCGCTGGACGTGGAGCAGCAGGAACGCGGGCGCGTTGGGCGCCGCCGCCTGCACCGTGGGCGACAGTGCGCGCTGGCGGGCAGGCTCGGTGCCGAAGGCCTGCGCGTAGGTCTTCTGCATGATGCCCGGCCCGTCTTTCATCTGCTCAGGGACGTCGTAGGCGGCGCCGTCGATCGGGATAACGCCGCGAACGTCGGCGTAGGAAAGCCCGGCCTTGCGCAGGTACCGCGGGTCCGTGCCGACCAGCGCGACGAGCTGCGCGCCCGCGCTATGGCCCATCAGCACCACCTTGCCCCGCGCGATGCCGAGCGAATCCGCTTGGCGGAGCAGCGCGGCGAGGGCGTCGGCGATGTCTTGGGCCTGCTGCTCCACCGTGGCGCCCGGCACCAGCCGGTAGTTGACCGAGGCGAAGGCATAGCCGAGGCGGGTGTAGTGCGCGGTCTTGTAGGCCCCCGTGGCATTGGCCTTGTCGCCGCGCTTCCACCCGCCGCCGTGGACGAACAGCACCAGCGGGGCCGCCTTGCGCGCGCCCACCGCAGGCGAGAAGTCGAGAGTCTGCAGGACATCCGGGCCGTAGGATATCGTCGTCGGTGAAGGCGCCGCCGGTGCGGCCTGCGCCATCGCGGCTGGCGCCGCCGCCAGCGGCAGGG
>NZ_AKKE01000049.1 GCF_000281975.1 Novosphingobium sp. AP12
GTCGCTTTGCCAAATTTCGGCGACAGGCCCAATTGAGCCGAGTATAGGGACGTATCTGAATGGCCGGAATTTAGGTCTACGGGAGACGGGTATGCCTAAAACACTGAGCGAACGGGTGGCTGATCTTGAAAGCGCTGCGCTCAAATCTGAAGGCGCGCAGTTCGCGGTACATGACCTTCTCGCCCGCCTCCTGGTGAGGTTACCCGAGCCCGAGGTTCGAAAAATGATCGGAGAGCTGATCGAGCACGCCGACGAACTCGATGGTCAACTCGGTGCGGACCGTCGATCGCTTCAGCTCGCGAACGGCAATGGGGGCAATCAGAGTGGTCTCGGAGCGGCGCCATCTTTGGTCAGTTGAAGGCTGGCCTATCGGACCGAAAGAAAAACAACGATCACGTTAAAGCTACGCGCGTAGCTGTAACGCAAAGTGCAATTTTTCCCTTCAGATCGGCAGCGCTGTCGTATATTTGGTCATCGACAGCGCGAAGTGTGAGGATGCTCCTCCTACTGACGGGTGATCTAGCAATACACTCATCAGAAATCGCTCGTAATCGGCAACGTCCGCCGCAACGATGCGGAGCAGATAATCCCAGTCTCCCGACATCGAGAAACATTCCAAAATCTCTTTCCTTTCACAGACAAGATTCTCGAACGCGCGACGTGCTTCGCGTGCGTGGCTTCGCATGCGGACGTTGCAGATCACGTTGACGCTCCGCGCCAGCGACACCGGATCGAGCAGCCTTACCGGCGGGCCCAGCACACCTGCAGCCTCCAGCGCCTTCACCCTGCGCCAACACGACGCGGCCGAACTGTTCACACGTTCAGCCAGTTCGACATTGCTCAATGACGCATCGACCTGCAACTGCTCCAGAATTCGGCGATCAACATTATCGAGATCCATACATTTCATCTTAGCTGAATAGAAGAAATAATTGCATCAAAGATTCTTCGATTGCAATGGACATTGAGATAATCTCGCAGGGTGTTCGTGCCATAATGCAGCATGGCACAAGCATCCTGCACACCCCCACCCGAAGCAGCTCCCGATTGGACCATCCCACAAGCCTGGGATACCTATAGTCCCGCCGAGCATGCGATGTGGGATCACCTGTTCGCGCGCCAGACGCTCATGTTGCCCGAACGGGCCGCCTCGGAAGTCATGGCTGGCATCGACGTTCTCCGCATGAAACGACCAGGTATTCCCAATTTCGATGAACTATCCGAACGCCTGATGAAAGCGACCGGCTGGCAGGTCGTCGCCGTGTCCGGCCTCGTACCCGACCGGATATTCTTCGAACACCTCGCGAACCGCCGGTTCGTTGCGGGCCGCTTCATCCGCACGCCTGAACAGATCGACTACCTACAGGAACCCGATATCTTCCACGACGTCTTTGGTCACGTCCCGCTGCTGGCGAACCCGGTCTTTGCCGATTACATGCAAGCATATGGCGAAGGCGGTTTGCGCGCTGATGGCTTAGGCGCGATAGAACGGCTGGCGCGGCTATATTGGTACACGGTCGAGTTTGGTCTGGTTCAACAGGACGGCGGCCTCAAGCTCTTCGGCGCGGGGATCATCTCGTCATACGGCGAATCTCTGTTTGCGCTCGACGATCTTTCGCCTAACCGCCTGGGCTTCGATCTGCGCCGACTGATGCGCACGCCCTATCGCATAGACGACTACCAACAGGCCTATTTCGTGGTCGAAAGCTTCGAAGACCTGTTGCGCCAGACGATCGAGACCGACTTTGCCCCGTTATACGCCGAACTAGCCGGTGGCGACGACATTCCGATCGACGTAATCCTGCCTTCCGACCGGGTCCACACCCACGGAACCCAGGCCTACGCCGCAGCCGCAAAGATCCGAGATGCCTGAGCACATGCACGCTCCCTTCACAGCTCTCGTCCCGCAGCAGCCTGACGCGCTGCTCGGAGTCATCGCGCAATTTCGCGACTATCCGCGTCAGGCGCGCGCCGCGGCACAACAACCGACGGAGCTGGCCATACAGAATGCGACCTTCGGCGATGCACGGTGCTTATCCGCCCTACACAGACAACGCTATGCGGGGCGGCGATGGCAAGCAGACCTCCACGCATAACCGGTTGCGCTGGAACCCGGCGGCCCAGCCCGAAACGCCGGTCGATTTCGTCGATGGCCTGGTCACATGTGCCGTCATCAGAGAAGCGGCGACGGGACCGGGCAGCGCGGTTGACCTCTACTCCGCGAACTGCGCGATGGTTTTCAGCGGCGACGGCGAGTTGCTGATAGTGCCGGAGACCGGCCCGTTGCAGGTCGTGGTCGAAATGGACGCGCTGCGGGTCGCGCCGCGGCACTTCGCTCTGATCCCGCGCGGCATCCGCTTCCGCTTGGAACTGCCCGATGGGCCGGCGCGCGGCTATGTCTGCGAAGCGGCCGATCGGCTCGAACGGTCTGGCCAACCCACGCGATTTCGAGCCTCCGATCGCCCGTTTCGGGGATATTGAACGGCCGACGCAGGTCGTTTAGAAGTTCCTAGACAAGCTGTGAGCGACTACGCTGAAGCATGGCCGTTCGATGTGATCGCCGAGCATGGTAACTTGACGCCAGTTCGCGTTCCCAGCAGATAAAAGATACACCAAGCCTAGCGCAGAAATCCGAAACCAGTCCAGCGACGGTGTAGCCGCATCATAGCGACTCGGCCGCGTCAACGGCAGGGCAAGGTGCCCTGCGCAGCCGCCTGCTCGTAGGCTTCGCGTAAAATATCGCTGTAGCGCGAGCACGTCCAACCGCCCGCACTGCGACCATCGACGACGCGGTGGATCGAAAGCATGCGGATCTCGACCGCCCTGCCACTGCCCTCCACCCCCATGAGCGCGCGCATGTGGACGCCGCGCGACAGCGACACCACACCGACACCTTCGTCATTCGCGAAAATGTGTTCGATGATATACTCGAAATCGTCGAATGCGGCCCGCTGCTGACGGATTAAAGCCACTACGTTTTCCACGCCACGCATCATGCCAGCGGGGCTTTGGAAAGCGATGTCTGGATGGCACATGCGGTAGGTCGGCTCGAAATCGCCGTGATTGAGCGAGCGGTCGTACATCTCGTGGAATCGTGCCGTAAGCGTGGCATCGTCGGTCATCGAGCATCCCTCCTCGGGTGAGTTTCCGCGACGACTGCCATCGACCGGACTTCCTCTCCATACCCCGATATGGGGGTGGGTGCCGTGTGGCGGACCGCCGCTTTCCGCCACCCCTTTTTGGAGGGATACCGCTTTGTCGCGCGAGGCGCATGCTCAAGCGGTCGTCAGGTGCTGGCACGCCTTCACTGCTTTGCGGGTGCCGCTTCTTCTGAATCATCAAATCAAGCCGAGCCAAGGATACCAAGCGTGACCAAGCAACACAGCTCCGTCCGATTTTCCATCGATACCGGTGGGACCTTCACAGATATCGTCGTTCTCGACGAGGACACGGGTGAATTCTACATCGACAAGGCGGCGACCACACCGGACAACACTCTGCGCGGCGTGATCAACGCGATCGACAAGGCTAAGGTCGACGTTGAGGCCGTGAACAACTTCTTCATCCACGGGTCCACTACCGCGCTTAACGCCATGCTCGAGCGCAAGGGCGTGAAGACCGCCTATGTCACGACGCTGGGCTTTCGCGACGTGCCCGAGATCATGCGTTACAACCGCACCGAGATGTACAACCCGCGCTATCGCAAGCCCGCCGCGATAGTCCCGCGCGAGCTTCGCTTCGAAGTGCCGGAGCGTGTGACGGTCAAGGGCGACATCCTGGAACCGCTGTGCGAGAATTCGGTCCGCGATGTGGCGCGCCAGATCCGCCAGCACGAGATAAAGGCGGTCGCCGTGTGCTTGCTGCATAGCTTCCGCAACCCGGCGCACGAGCGGCGCATCAAGGATATCCTGCTCGAAGAGAACCCCGACATCCCCGTCGCGATCTCTTCCGACGTCGCGGCCGAGCATCGCGAGTTCGAGCGCGGCATGACCGCGATCCTCAACGCCTACCTCGCCCCGGTCGTCGAGAAATGGATCGGGTCGCTGGAAGAAGAACTGGCCGCTCGCAAGTTTCCCGGCGAAGTGGTGCTGACCAAGTCGGACGGAGGGGGCATGACCCCCGATGCGACCAAGAACAGCCCCATCAACATGCTGCTGTCCGGCCCGGCCGGCGGCGTCATCGGCGGCCTGCATCTGTCACAGCTGACCGAGCACAAGAACCTCATCACCATGGATGTGGGCGGCACCAGCTTCGATATTGCGATGATCAAGAACGGTCGCGCCACGGTGAACCAAGAGACCGAGGTCAACGGCTATCCGATCCTCATCTCCAACCTCGACATCCGCACGATCGGCGCGGGCGGTGGTTCGATCGCGTGGATCGACGATGCCGGCGCAATGCACGTCGGACCGCAGAGCGCTGGCGCGGTGCCGGGGCCGATCTGCTACCGGCGCGGCGGGACAGTGCCCACCGTGACCGACGCCTTTGTGGTGAACGCCTTCATCGATGCGGACCGCTTCTTGGGCGGTGAGATGAGCCTCGACGCGGCGGGCGCCCGCAAGGCCATCGAGAGCCAGGTGGCCGAACCACTCGGCATCGAGCCGATGGCGGCTTCCAGCGGCATCCTTCGCATCGCGATGAGCAACATGGCCGAAGCGGTGAAGAGCATAGCGGCCGAGACCGGGGAAGACCCGCGTGACTTCGGGATGCTCTGCTTCGGCGGCGGCGGGGCCATGTTCGGCGGCTATCTTGTCGACGAGCTGGAGATGCCCGCGGCGATCATCCCGGTTGTCCCCTCCACCTTCTCGGCATTCGGCATGCTGATGATCGACCTTCGGCATGATGTGGTCGAGACGATCTCCAAGAAGCTCTCCGACATGACGGGTGCCGAGCTCGAGCAGCGGTTCGCGGAACTGGTCGAACGCGGGTCCGACCTGCTCGAGCGGGAGGGCGTCCCAGCCGAGCGTCGATCGGCAGAACGGGTCGCGGAAATCCGGTATTCGGGCCAGGAGCATGCCGTTTCCGTACCGGTCACCTTTTCGCTCGAAGACGAAGGCGGCAAGGATGCGCTCTACGCGGCGTTCGAGAACGTCTACAAGGACGTATACGGCTATACGCTCGGCTCTGCCGCCGATGTCGTCAATCTGCGCGTCAAGGCGGTCGGCGAGATCCCCAAGCCCAAGCTGCGCGAGATCGAGCGGGGCGAACCCGACACCTCGGGCGTGCGCCATGGCGAGCGCCAGGTCTGCGACTTCCTTCTGAACGAATGGCAGACTTTCGGTCTCTACGATCGTGCCGCGCTCAAGGCGGGCAACATCGTGCCCGGCCCCGCCCTGATCGAGGAACGTACGACGACGACCGTCGTCCGCAACGGCCAGCAATGTGCCGTCGATCACCTCGGCAACCTTATCATTACTCGCGTTTGACGCGGAGGAGACAACAATGAACACTACGAAAACTGTCGATCCCGTTACTGTCGAGGTCATTCGCAGCTACTATCGCTCCACCGCGAACCAGATGAGCACGGCGCTGATGCGGGCTTCGTTCAGCCCTATCATCTACGAGGTTCGCGATTTCAGCCTGGGCGTCTACAACGAGCGGGCGGAACTGATCGCCGAAGGCAAGGGCCTGCCCGTTTTCATGGGCACCCTCACCTACACGATCCGCACGGTGATGGACTACGTCGGCAAGGAGAATGTGCAGGAAGGCGACATGCTGCTGTGCACCTACCCCTACTGGACGGGCGCGCACTCGCAGGATGCGGTGACGATCCTGCCGATCTTCGAAAACGGCGAAATCATCGCCTACTCGGCTGCCAAAGCCCACTGGATGGATCTTGGCGCCAAGGACATCTACGGCACCGATACGACCGATATCTTCCAGGAAGGCCTCCAGCTCAAGGCCGTGAAGATCATGAAAGCCGGTAAGCTCGACGAGGAGCTGATGGACATCCTGCGGGCCAATACCCGACTGCCCGACGTGCTCACGGGAGATCTCACCGCGCAGATCTCCGCCTGCGAGCTGGGCGCACGGCGCCTTCGCGATCTCAGCGCCAAGTACGGCGTCGAAGTCGTCAGGGCGGCGACAAACCGCATCCTGGACCACGGCGAGGAAATCGCGCGCAAGGCCATCACGGCAATGCCTGACGGCGAATGGACCTCCGAAGTGGCAATCGACAACGACGGCATCGTCGACGAGCCGGTCGTGATCCGTCTGAAAGTGACCATTTCGGGCGATCAGATGCATGTCGACCTGACCGGCACGGCATCGCAGACCAAGGGACCGATAAATTGCCCCTTCGTGTCGACGATGTCGTCGCTTCGATTGGCGATGAAGATGATGGTCGCACCGCATTACGATGCGAACGAAGGCTTTTTCCGACCCTTGTCGGTCTTCGCTCCCGAGGGGACGTTGCTCAATCCGACCAAGCCGGCGCCGGTCTTCATCTATGGCTGGTCAGTGATGGCCGTGGGCGAAGCCATGTTTGCGGCGATGGCGAAAGGCGCGCCCAACCTTTCAATCTCGCGCACCGGCGGTGATATCGGTGCCGTACTGTGGTCGGGAACCGATCCCGCGACGGGCGAATTTTTCGCCGGTGGCGGCGACGAGGCGGTCGGCAACGGCGCATCCTGCGACGCGGATGGCGAGAACGCACTGATCCACTTCACCCTGGGCGAATGCCGCAACATCCCGGTCGAGATCCTCGAGGAGCGCTACCCGATCCTCACCGTCGCCTACGGCCTGCGCCACGATTCCGCTGGGGCCGGCCGCTTCCGGGGTGGCCTCGGCGTCACTCGGGAATGGCGCATTCTCGGCGACCTCAGCATCATCTCGGTCGTCGACCAGACGCGAGGAGGCGTGGAAGGCGTCGAGGGGGGCCTGGCGGCCAAGCCGAACCGTATCCTTATCTATCCCGATAGCCCGGAACAGCGCATCGAAGGCAAACTGACCGGCTTCCAGCTGAAAGCCGGCGAGCACATCCGTGTCGAGACCGCCGGAGGGGCGGGCTGGGGCGACCCGCGCCAGCGCGACGCCGCCGAAGTACTGGCCGACGTGCGCGGTGGCTATGTCAGCCGCGAAAGCGCAGAGGCCGATTATAAAGTCGTGCTGACCGGCGATGGCGCCGGACTCAGCGTTGACCAGGATGCTACCGCAAACCTGCGCAAGGTCGCCGCCTGATCGGGGCGCGGCGCTGGATAGCACGATCCGGCGCCGCGCCCCGAATACCTCTTCTGCTGGCTGGCCCTTCGGGTCAGTTCCGACCGTTCGGCATTACCCGAACAACAATTCTGCCGCCGCCAAATCCTGGACGATGTGGCCGAGCGATTTGTAGACGGTGATGTCGTCTTGCGACGAACGGCCGATAACCGTTCCGGCCATCACCTCGCCGATTTCCGCGAGGATGTGATCGTCCCCGACGAGACCGGCCTTGCGTGCGTGAAGAAACTCCGCCCCCTGGCTCATCACGTTGACGCGGTCGTCAGCAAAGAACCTCGATAGCGCGACAAGTTCACCATCGACTTCGCGCGGCCCGGCAAACCCTGACCCGACAAGGTTGACGTGTACGCCGCGCTGAAGGTCTGCGCCCAGCAGGATCGGCTCGGATGCGCTGGTCGTCGTGCATATGATGTCCGCTTCCGCAACCGCCTCGCGAACATCGCGCGCCGCATGGCACGAGATGCCGAAGCATTGTTGCACCCGCGCGGAGAAGCCGCGCCGCTTGCCTTCGTCTCGGCCCCACACGGTGATCGCGGAAAGATCGCGGACGCACAGCATCGCCTCGACATGGGCCATCGCCTGCGTGCCATAACCCAGCACTGCCATCGACCGGGCATCGCTCCGCGCCAGGCAATCGGTCGCGGCTGCGCTAGCGGATGCGGTGCGGATGCGCGTCACCTCTCCAGCATCGATGATGGCGCGCGGCGCACCGCTTGCCGGATCGAACAGCACGATCGCACCCTGATGGGATTCAAGGCCTCTGGCGTGATTGCCCGGGAAGACGCTGACGATCTTCGCGCCGAACGGGGCCCCGGCTGCGAGCCGCCCTCCCATCAAACCCAGCATCCCCGAATTCGGGACCTGCAGAATCTGGCGCGGCAAGCCCGCCAGTTCGCCGGCCGAAAGCGCAATCATCGTGGATCGCATCGCATTGATGCAATCGGGGAAACCGAGGCTCGCCCGGACTGTGTCACTGTCGAAGAATTTAGGGTTCATAAAGTCTCCAATACCCCCACCAGGAGGGGTAGCGCTCCGTCCATTTGCGATCAGACTGACCGATGAGAGCGGAATTTTAGTGGGGCAGAACGCGTTAATTCTAAATCACATAACTACAACTGATACATTTAATAAATACCAAATTTAGATCGAAATCGAAGTTCGGTATTTTTATAAATCTGCTCAGGGGGGTAAGTATGTCTGTACATATCGACAGGAATTATCGCCGGCCTTTGTTCTTTTCGTCTCTTTTAATTATCGCAGCCAGCAGCGCCTCCCACGCCCAGACATCTGATGCCGGCAGCAACGATCCCGCAGACGCCGTCGACAGCAACGAACTCGTTGTCACCGCCCGGCGACGCGAGGAACGGCTTCAGGACGTCCCCGATTCCGTCACACTCCTTTCCACAGCGACGATCGAGCGCGCCGGCCTGCGCACGCTCGACGATTTCACGCGCATGGTTCCCAACCTCACCTTCCGCAACGGCAAGGGGTTCAACGGCGGCGATATTCGCCTGTCGATGCGCGGGGTGGGCAACGGCCAACAGGGGTGGCCATCAGTCGCCTTCCTCGTCGACAGCGTGCCGGTCGATTCACTCGATAACCTCGCCGGTGGCAATTATACCGGCATTGCACGCGTCGAGGTGCTGCGCGGGCCGCAGAGCGCGGTCTATGGCGCCAACGCGATCGCCGGCGCGGTCAACGTCATCACGAAACAGCCGGATGGCACTTTCGGCGGCCAGATGCTCGCCGAGTACGCGAACGGCAACGACAAGCGTATGACCGGCGACTTGACCGGCCCGATCGCCGGGGATGTGCTCGCCTTCCGGCTCAACGCGGAAATCCAGGACGCCGACGGCTCCGTAAAGAACGCGACCGACGGACGCGGGCTCAACTTCATCAATGCGCAGCGGTTGCGCGGGCAACTGCTATTCCGGCCAATCGACCGGCTGACCTTCGACCTGAAGGGAGAATATAACCACTCGCGCAACGGCGCGATGTATCACTCGCTCGTCCCCTCGCGCGCATTCCTCGACAAGTCCGAGGGCGGCTTCGGGCCGAGGCGCCGCCTGATCGGCGAAGAGAACCGGAAATACCACCGCGTCTCGCTGCGCGCGACCTATGCGGCTGACACGTTCGAGCTGACTTCGGTCACCTCTTACAGCAATTCTCGCCAGACCACGGTCGGCAGCCTTTGCTACAATGATCCGGACAACCCGCTGGACACCGATCCCGCGCCAGGCGCGCAGGCAGGTTGCTACCTGGGCGGAACCGCGCTGGGCTCTTCGGCGGCGACGGGTGAACTCGTCGATCAGGTCTTCGAGGGCGGCGACAGCTCGCGCTCATTCTTCCAGGATGCGCGCCTGCAATCGTCAGGGGGCGGTCCGTTCCAGTGGATGTTCGGCGCGACCTACATGAGCCGCAGGGCCGTCAACGGGTTCAACACCTACAACTTGCTAGGTGGTGCGAACGGCGGCGATGGTTGCGGCGACAAGGTCGGCTTCGATTTCGCTGGTTGCCAGGTGATCCCGGTGTTTCCCCGCTGGGACAGGCGGCAGGACAACTGGTGGGGAGCCTACGCGCAGCTGTCGTACGAGATCACGCCTCAGCTGGAACTGACCCTTGCGGGCCGATACGACAGCCAGAAATTCCGTAACAGCACATATCTGGACCGGGGGCTCGCGCAGATCGTGCCGGTTCCCGACAAGGGCGGCATACTCGTCACCACGCTCAAGGAAAAGTCGGACGACTTTCAGCCCAAGGCGCAGTTGTCCTACAAGATCAGCTCGGACGTGATGGTCTACACGACCTATGCAAAGGGCTATCGCGCCGGCTTCTACAACACCGGATCCTTTACACTGCCGGAAAAGACTGAAAATTACGAAGTGGGCGTAAAGGCGTCGACGAGCACCGGCTTCGGCAAGTTGATGGTCAACGGCGCGATGTTCCACATTGACTATTCCAATCAGCAATCCTCCACTGTCGTCGCCACGCCACCGTTCCGGGTTCCGATCACAATCCCGGCAACGGTTATCAACGGCGTGGAACTTGAAACCAGTCTGACGAGAGGCGGCCTGTCGCTTGCCGCGGCGGCGGGGTATCTCGATGCCAAGATCAAGGGCGGCTTGCGCTCGCCCAACAGTCCGAAGTTGACGCTTAGCGTGCGCGGCGACTACACTCATCCACTCGGCGACGCCGCCGACCTGCTGTTGCATGCCGACTGGCGCTACAGCTCGCGCCAAAACATCGACATCACCGCTCCGATCGATGTCGTCCCGCCCAGACAATACGTGAATCTACGTGCCGGCGTGCGTTGGGGCCAGTTCACGCTTACCGGCTTCGTGGAAAATCTCACCGACACGCGCGAGCAGACGAGCGAGGCCAACCAGCTTGGCACCGCCTGGCTTCTGACGCTCAACGATCCGCGGCGTTACGGCGCCAACATCAAGGTGGATTTCTAGAACATGACCTTTCCGGCCATCGCCTCCGCCCGTTCCGCGCGAGAACTGCTCGCCTCGATGCCGGTGTGGGACAATCATGCCTGCCTGCCGCTGCGCCCCGATGACGAGAGCTTCATGGAGCAGCTGTGGCGTTTTCGCGCAGGCGGCGTGGATGTCGCATCGATCAACGTCGGCTTCGGCGAACAGGGGATTGAGGAGCACGTGCGGATTCTCGCGCTGTTCCGCCACTGGCTTTCCCGCCATACAGACCGTTTTGTGCTCGCCACTTCGGTTGCGGACATCGAGGCGGCCCGCGCGACGGGTCGCCTCGCCGTTTGTTTCGATATCGAGGGCGCGAACGCGGTGGCCGATCAGCCGAGCCTGGTACAGCTCTACTACGACCTCGGCGTACGCTGGATGCTGCTGGCTTACAACCGAAACTCCCGGGCAGCCGGTGGCTGCCACGATGAGGACAGCGGCCTCACTCCCTTCGGCCGCAAGGTAATCGACCAGATGGAACGGGTCGGCATGGTACTGTGCTGCGCGCACGCAGGGGAGCGCAGCGTTTTCGACATCATGGCCTATTCCCGCAATCCGGTAGTCTTCTCTCACTCCTGCGCGCGCGCGGTGTTCGACCATCCCCGCAATATCACCGATGCCATGATCCGCGCCTGTGCTGCCACCGGCGGCGTCGTCGGCGTCAATGGCATCGACATCTTCGTTGGCAAGACCGAGGACCTTGTGGGTCAGTATGTGCGCCATATCCTGCACATCGCCGACCTGGTCGGGACAGAACACGTGGGCATCGGCACCGATTATGTCTTCGACACGGCGGAACTCGAAGAATTTGTCGTCAAGATGAAGAGCAGTTTCCCAGCGGGCATGGGCTACAGTTCAGACATCAGCATGATCGGACCAGAGCGCATGGAGGACATCGTCGAAAGGCTTCAGGGCCACGGCTTTGCCGACGAAGACTTACGCCGCACCATGGGGGGGAACTTAATGCGGATTGCCCGTCAGGTCTGGAAGCCGACCTACGCCTGAACCGGCTTAAAGCCTAGTGCGCGCCCCCCAAAGGAGGGATGGTCTCGCTCGCCTGCCGCCCAGACAATTCCGGGACAACAGGCTTGGAGGAAAGTTCGTGACTGCTGGCACCACGTGGAAGGACAAGTTCGGAAATCCGTTCGTCGCCGAAATGACAACTCCTATCACCGCTCCGGGGTCATCCGCGCTGAAAGACGCGCTGGCACGACGGTTCCTCGAGAACGGCCTCGACTTCATGTCGGTCACGGTCGCAGAGGATGCGGATACCGCGACGGCACTGCGCCAGATCGGCGAGATCAGGCGTTTCTTCCTCTCGCAGTCCAAAACTTGCGTGCTGATTGATACGGTAGATGACGCGCTTGCTGCCAAAGCGGTGGGCAAGCTCGCCGTGAGCCTTCATTTTCAGGGAACAATGCCCGTAGGCCGGGACCTCAATCTGGTTGAAGTATTCTATAAGCTGGGCATCCGCCACATGCTGATGGCCTATAACAACAAAAATTTGGTCGCTGATGGTTGCCACGAGCCCGGCGGCACTGGCCTCAGCAATTTCGGCCGCAAACTGGTTGACGAGATGAACCGCGTCGGCATGTTCGTAGACGTATCGCACACCAGTCATGCCGCGGCGATGGACGTGTTGGAATACTCGAATCGCCCGGTCATCGCCAGCCACACCAACGTCGCGGCTATCCAACCCCACGCGCGCAATATCAACAACGAGCAGATCAGGGCAATCGCCGGCTCCGGCGGTGTCATCGGTCTGACCGGCCTCTGCATTTTCACCGGCGACGACGAAGCCAGCGCGGACGGCTACGTACGACATATCGACCATATTGCCCAACTGGTCGGCCCGGCCCATGTCGGCCTTGGCTTCGACTATGTCTATGACCTACCTGCTCTCGTCGCTTTCGCGCAGACAATGGCGGGCATTTGGCCGGCTGACGGGGGCTACACTCGCACCGACATGAAGCAGGTCGAGCCCGAAGCGATCGGCGCTATCGCTGAGGGGCTGTCGGCACGCGGTTACAGTGACGACGACGTCCGCAATGTCCTTGGGGGCAACTGGCTGCGCATGATGCGCGAGATCTGGCGCTGAGGATTGCTTGGCAATGCTCGCCGGATATTTAACACGGCATTGACGCCGCGATGCCCAGCCAAACAAGACTCGATCATGTTTTGATCCCTATGTTTCCTGAGAAGAAACATTTGCTTATCCGAAAGGCCCATGCATATGTTACATTCTCATGTCGAGAGGTGTTTGAGAGGATCTTGCTTTGCACAGCGCGAGTCAGAAAATCGATCAGCTAAAGCCAGGCCTTTCCCAGTCGACCGCATCGGTTTTCGCTGCATCTGGATCCGGCGATAGTCGGACACTCCCACGTACAGGATTGATTTCGAGGATACTTGATCAGGATCGGCAGGCTCTTGTCCTTATCGGAGCGGCGCCGGGATTTGGAAAGTCGGTATTGCTTCGCCAACTCGGTCGCGCGCTCGGCAAGCAAGGATATCCTTGGGCCTCGTTCACGGCCGGGGGGGGCGACCCGTGCGAGATCACGCTCTGCACTCAACTGCTTCAAGCTATTGCGACCGCCGCAGATCTAGGAATTCCAGGCGAAAGCGCCTTGGAGGTCCTCCTCGGACAAGAGGACACGCCAGACCTGCTGTCTCAATCCGCCTTTACCCTGCTTATCGACGACTATCAGCATGTGCGCTCGGTTTTTTCCGATGCGCTGCTGGCACGCTTGCTTTCCACTTTGCCGCAAGGATCACGGATTATCGCGGTTGGCCGTTTTTCGCCCAGCGATGTCAATCTCCCCGCGCTCAAGCTGAATGAGGCAGACCTGCGCTTCAACGAAATGGAAATGACGGAGCTGCAGCGTGCGTTGCTAGTCACAGCGTCAGTGCAGCTCGGATCACTGCTGATGGCGGGCTGGCCGGCCGGCGCGCGCATCGTCTGCCGGCACGCGACGACAAAGGCAATACCGCCGGAGTCTATGCGTCGGCGCATCACTGCGGATGCCGGCGCTTACCTCGACAGGCACGTTCCATCTGAACTTCGTCCAATCGTGAATGCCCTTGCGCTCATTCCTGAGCGGGTGCTGGTCACCGAGCATATAGACGACTTGTGCAAGGCAAGTCCCGAAGCATTGGGGCGGCTTTCCGACCTCGGGTTGCTCGAGTCGGGCGAAGAGGGTGTACGGCTCAAATCTCCGTTCCGCGACATCATTCATGACCGATTCGCCGATCAGGAGCCGGAGCGATACCGCATGGGCTGCCAAGCGATCATCGGGAAACTGATCGGCCAGCACCGTTGGAACGAGGCCAGGGACGTTTTCCAGCGCTGCCCGCCTGCCCATGCGCTGAATGTGTTGGAATTGAATGGGGGCTGGATGCTGGATGTCCGCTACGGACCTGATCTGGTAGGTAGCTTCAACGCTGACCTGTCCGGCAATCTTTCCGCCTTCCCACGGCTGGAATTGCTGCACATCGTCTCCCTCGCACGCGCTGGCTTCAACGATGAGGCGCAGGCTCAGTTCGAGCGGATTTGCGCTCGCGATGCGATCATCAGCCACGACCCGATGCGCGCCGCGGAGCTTGCGATCATCGCCGTGCGGCTCGCAATATTTGCTGATCACGGTGTAGATGTGGAGCTTACTGATCGGCTTGAGCGGCAAATGAAGTCCGATCTCAGTTCCGATCCGGCGCTTTATGCGATCGCGGCTGATGTTCTGTGCGATGCCTACTACCGGACCGGCCATTACCAGCAGAGCAGGGAGGCCGGGCTGCGAGGCCTTGTGCTCAGCGAACACTACTCGGTCCCTTTCGCGGGCGCTTACGTCTTCGCACTTAGTGCGATGTCCGAGTACCGGCTCGGGAACCTGCCCCAGGCCGTCGATCTGGTGGAACGGATGACTGTCCATGTCCGCAACTGGTTTCCGCTTTCAAGCACGCTCAACGATGCCGCAGCAATCATCATGGCGGTGATGCGCTACGAGCAGGGCCGCTTCGATGAAGCCGAAGCCCTGCTTGATCGGCCACTCGACGTCGTCCTGCACAAAGAGGGTTGGGCCGAACTCTGTGTCGCCGGTTTCATGACTGCGGCGAATGTTGCGCTTTTGCAGCAAGGCTGTGAGCCTGCGCTCGAAATAGTCGCGCGAGCTGAAGCGGCCGGCGCAAGGATGGGCTTTCAGCGTCTGGTCAAGCTCGCACGGTGCAGGGCTTTATTCATTCTCGTCAAGGCCAACCGCAAAGACGAAGCAGGCCAGCTCGCGACAGGTGACAGCTTCCCAGTGACCAGCGACGCAACCGGCAATGATACCTGGCGGGACTATGTCTGCGTCTCTGAAATCCTGGCGCTTAATAGTCTCAGGCTTGCCGATGGTCAGGAGCGTGAGAGCCTCGCTGATTTTGGCCGTTATCTTGGCGCGCGCGGGGTAGTGCAGAATGTACCCGTATATTTGCGCGTGTCATGCCTGAAGCTGCAGGCGCTTTGCGCTATTAGCCGTGATGCATGCGAAGAGATTGCAACGACATTGCGTATGATCTACCTTCATGCTGAAAAACGCGGATATGTTGGTGGCCTCGCCGAGATTGGCGGCCTTGAGCAGGTTCTTGAAGCGTGTGCCAAGCGTACCGACCTGCCTTCTGACGTTCGGCCACTTGCGGATCGGCTGGCCTCCCGCTGCAAGACGCTGACGAGCGGGCATCGCAACCAACCCACCGCGCTCAGTCCGCGACAGAATCAGATCCTATCGCTGCTGGTCGATGGTCTGTCCAACAAAGAAATCGCCCGCAAACTCGAGCTGGCTGAGGGCACCGTCAAATCGTATCGCAAAACGCTCTACCAGAAGCTCGACATCTCGCGTCGTTCGCAGGCAATCGAACGCGCCCGCGCACTTTCCTGAATCTGCCTTTCGTTCGCGCTCCCGGACCGCAGGCAATCCACGCGGGTCGCGACCAAGGACGCCTCGCGCGGCATCGCAGAGACGCTACTCCCCGGTCGAGAGCGCGAACACCTCGTGCATGTTGGAATATCCCGTGGCCTCGACGCTGCGACCATTCAGGAATTTGTGGATCGTCACGCCGCTGAACCGGATCGAGCCCCCACTTGCCGGAGTGCCGAAAAAATCGCGCACGTGCTTGCCGGTGATCGTCCACTGCACCGCGATCCGGTCGCCGCTGACAAAAAAGTCATCGACCTGAAGATGGAAGCCCTCGAATGACTCGCGTTGGGCATCGACCAGATCGGCAATCTGCTGCCGGCCACGCACTGCCTTCATGGGGTTGATATAGACGAAATCCTCGTCGACATACTGGTCGAGCACCGCCGTGTTGCAATTGGTGAATAGCTCCTCATACATTTCACGGGCGATTTGTGCGTTGTCCTGCAACATGACGTATTCTCCTGGATTGGACGGGTGTGGGTGACGACGACGATCGCGCGCGTGCCGATCAGGCAGGAAGCAGCGCCTCGCCATTGGTCACGAAGAATTTCTCGACGACTTCAGGGCCGAGATGAGCGATGCTGTGATACAGTCGGTTTGCCGGATCCTTCCCGCCTTCGACATGCGGATAATCGCTAGCGAAACACAGCATATCGACGGTTTCGGGATGGCGCTCGATAAGGGTGCCGATCGGCTCGAAATCGAAAGGCGCGATGCGCAGATTACGCTTGGCGTAGAACGATGGTTTTTCGGGCAGAACGACTGAGGCTGCCGTGCCGAACGCCCGCATGTTACCGTGCCACATATCGAGATGTTCCATCATCGGCCCGATCCACATACAGCCCGTCTCCAGAACGCCCAGGACGAGCTCGCGATGTCGCTCGAACACTCCCCCTACGAGCATCGACTGCACGAAGTTCTGTGTCGGCCAGTGATTGACCGACAACCACCATGGATCGGCGCGAAATTCTCCCAGCACCCGAAAATTCTCGAACGGGCGGGCATCACCCCATGCCATCGTTTCGAAGAACTGGCCCTCGGCGCCGACGTGAAGACAGGCGGCGATCTTGTTCGCAGCCAGCAGCTCCCAGAACGGATCGAGATCATAGTGAGCAGGGGAAAGTCCGCCAGGCGGCACGCAGCTCGGCAGCCAAACCGCGCGAACACCACTAGCGATCAGGGCGCGGGTGATTTCCATCAGTTCCGTCACATCATCTGCCAACACCGGGAGCACCGGTCTGATCCGATCTGAAATTCCGGCGGCTTCGATTCCCCACTGATTATAGGCGGCGACGCAGGCCTTGCCGATCGCCCGCCTGTCTCCCCGCACCTTCTCGAGAAAGCCGAATGCGTTGTCTTCAGGCAGGATCGCTGTCATCAGGCCATATGCGCCGGCGGTCGGGAACATAAGTTGCCGTGCAACGCCCATCGCGTCCATGACTTCGAGCCGGCGCTGAACGTCGAGCGCGCCAGGCGCAGAGCAGCCCTTTACCCGCCAGACCGACTCCTCGGCTAGATCGCGATCGTCGGCGACGAAATCCGGCACGTTGGGGTGGTTGATATTTTCGCGGTTAGTCTCGCCGTTGGTCAAGAATGACTCGGCTAGCGGGGCGAAGTCCGGTCCGAGTTGCGCGGTCCAGGCCTGAGCTGGCATCATCTCGTGGCTGTCGACGTCAAGCATGCGGCCGGCAAAGGCCCGCAGCTCCGGCACAAGTGTCTCTTCGTTCATGGGCCATCCTTTTCAGAAGCTCCAAGGGTGCCCGACGTAGGTGTTTGCATCGATGCCCCTTTGCGGGGGTAAGCACCATGACCATACCTGACAGGAAAAATAGTTTCCTGGGAGTTGACGGCAAAACACTCGCCGTTTATCGCGTAAATCCGACGGCAATACCGTTCTTCAACCGCAGCAGTTTTTGTTCGCTCGGCCAACCCCTTAGAAGTCGGCGGTTCCACAAGCCGCCCGTCCGTGATCGTGAATGATGAAAATCCTTGTTACTAGAAAATGGCCTAATGATGTCGAGCGTGAACTTGCCACGCGATCCGGCCTGACGTTCAACACATCGGATTCACCGATGAGTGCCTCCAGTTTGCGACAGGCGCTGACCGATTACGACGTCATCTGCCCTACAGTGACCGATCGCATCACGCGCGCGATGATCGAACAGCAAGGGCTGCGGACAGCATTGCTGTGCAACTACGGTGCGGGCCTTGACCATATCGATCTGGATGCCTGCCGCGAAGCGGGCATCACCGTCACCAACACCCCTGATGTGCTAACCGACGCAACGGCAGAAGTGGCGCTGACGCTGATGCTTATGGTCGCTCGCCGCGCGGGGGAGGGAGAGCGGGAACTTCGCGGCGGCGATTGGACCGGCTGGCGCCCCACCCACCTGCTCGGTAGGCAGCTTTCGGGCAGCGTGCTTGGCCTGATCGGTTTTGGGCGGATCGCACAGCGTACGGCGCAGCTTGGCCGGGCGTTCGGTATGGACGTCATCTACCACTCACGCTCGCGCGCCGCGCCTGCGGTCGAAGCGGAGCACCGCGCGCAGTATCGGCCCGAACTCGAAAGCCTGTTGCGCGAATCGGATTTTGTATCGCTCCACTGCCCCGGAGGCGCCGCAACCGACAACCTGATCGACACCGCCCGGTTGGAGCAAATGCGCCGCACAGCCTTTCTCATCAATACCGCGCGTGGCAGCGTGATCGACGAGGACGCGCTGGTGACTGCGCTGGAATCAGGCGCCATCGCTGGCGCCGGGCTCGATGTCTTTCGCAACGAGCCTGCGATATCGCCTGCGCTTATGGACGCGCCCAATCTCGTCATGCTGCCGCATCTTGGCAGCGCCACCGAGGAAAGCCGCACAGCGATGGGCATGCGCGCGCTCGACAACCTCGATCACTGGCTGCGAGGAGAGGCACCGCCAGATCGCGTTGCCCATCCATGAGCGGGGCACACGGCCTGCTGGAAATCGCCTTCGCCGAACGCGCCGCTCTCGGCCACTTCGCCGGCGACCACGTGTCGAACTTGGTGGAGACGGCCCTGCCCATCCACGACGCGATCCTGGCCCGATCCACGCAAAGTAAGGGGACGACTGTTGCCGGTCTCTGCGGCTCGCAGGGCAGCGGGAAGACGACGATAGCCGATGGTATCGCTCATGCGCTGCGTCTTGGCGGTCGGTCGGTCGTCTCGCTCTCGATCGATGACGTCTATCTATCACGCCGGCAACGTGAACAACTGGCGAGCGACGTCCATCCGCTGCTCATCACTCGCGGCGTTCCGGGCACACACGACGTCGATCGGGCGACCGCCGTGCTCGACGCGCTTGCGAGCCAAGGCCCCCCGGTCGCCTTGCCCGCCTTCGACAAGGCCAACGACGATCGCGTCCCGGCCAGCCAGGAAGCCAGCGCTCCGACACCTGTCGATATCGTCCTGCTGGAGGGTTGGTGCGTCGGCGCGAGGCCACAGGCCAGCGGTGCGCTGGCCGCACCCGCGAATTCCCTGGAATGCGACGAGGACGCTGATGGTTCATGGCGCCGTTACGTGAACGAGCAACTGAGCGGCCCCTACCGGGCGTTTTTCGCGCGCATCGACGTGCTTGCCCTGCTTCAGGCGCCCGGCTTCGAGCAGGTCTATGCCTGGCGGCTCGAGCAGGAGCACAAGCTCGCCGCTAGCCTCACCGCCCAAGGGCGCCCGATCGAGGGTTCGCGGGTCATGGATGAGGAACAGATCAGGCGCTTCATCAGCCATTACGAACGGCTGACGCGCCACATCCTGGAGGAAATGCCCGGCCGCGCGGATATCGTCATCCCACTCGATGCCGCGCGGCGACCGGCCCGCAATTAGCCGGGCGCCGACTGGCCCAGCATCGTATTGATCTGCCTGGCGAGAGACACGTCTTGCGCACTGACGCCGCCGGCATCGTGAGTGGTCAGCCAGATCTCGATCCGATTGTAGACGTTCGACCATTCGGGGTGATGATCCGCCTTCTCGGCATGCAACGCAATGCGCGCCATCAGCCCGAAGGCTTCGCAGAAATCGCCCAGTATCAGTTTACGATAGAGCGCCTTGCGCTGAGCATCGTGGCTCCATCCGGGAAGGGTATCGACGGAGTGGGCGAGTTCCTCGGGACTGAGTTCGGCGATCATGCTGGAATGTCCTTCTTGCGCATGGTGAGCCATGCTCTTCGGCAGTCTCTGGCCAATGCGTCGTTCATGCTTTCACTTGGCACGACGCTCTGTGCACGCTGCGGACCGTGAGGTGCGCTCGCGAGGCGGGACGCCTCTGTCGCGGTCCCGCCTCGCGATTGCACTGGTATCAGCCCTTCGCCGCCTTCACCGCGTCCAGCGCGCGAGCCGAATAGACCAGGGCAGCGCCCGCGTTCATCGCAACCGCGACGCCAAGCGCTTCCGCGATCTCGGCCTCGGTCGCGCCCTCTTTCACCGCTTCCAGGGAATGCACCGAGATGCAGCCATCGCACCGGGTCGTCACCGCGACCGCCAGCGAGATGAGCTGCCGGGTCTTGGCATCAAGGTGTCCGGTTTCCCTCCCCGCCCCGCTGGCCTGCATGTAGCCGCCTACCGTGGCGGGGCTGAGCGCGCCGAGATCACCGATCCCCGCCATGAGTTGAGCGCGATAATCGTTCCAGTCGATCATGGACATGGTGCATTCCTTCTTTGGGTGAAAAAATAAGGGCTAGGTATTGATGGTGAACGGCCGGCCTTGACCATTTTCAGCCGCCCACCGTTGCAGCGACGGTCGCAGTAACAAAGGGCCGATGCCCTGGTGCGCCGCGGTATTCAGAAGAGCCGCCAGAAATGCATCGGCGATCGAGGGCAATTCACCCGACAGGAAACGGGTGGTCCGTTTCGCGGCGAACAGTTCGATCGTGTCCATGCGCCATGGCACCTCTTCGAGCATGCGTTCGCGCGCGCCGGACCCGTCATTCCAAAGCGGTCGGCCGAAGCCGGGGTGATCGGGCATGTCCGCCATCACGAGGCACCAGAACATCTCCTCGATTCGGCTGACATGCGCGCGCACCTCGGCTCGCCCGATCGGATCGATGCCGATAATCCTTCGCGTTGGATACCGACGGTCGAGCGCTTCGCCGATCGCAGTCGTGCCGAGGACAGGCTCCCCGCCATCAAGGAGCGCAATGAACTGCCAGTGCTCGCCGACATGCTCGGCCGCAACGTTGGCATCGGCAGGCGCCCGCGCCAGCGGCTCACCCAGCATCTCGTCGAGGGCGCGACCCAGGCATTGATAGGGATACCAGGACGGTACGAGCAGTTGCATCATCACTAGCCTAGAAACGTCGGCCATGCGCGGCCATGAGCTGATCGTGGAAGCTCTCATCCAGCAACAGGCTGGGACATCCGGGCAGCGCAGCCACCCGATCATACCAGCGACCCAGTGCCTTCAAATGCGGCGGAAAGGTGAATCCGTAGACGGCGAGCGTGTACTCAAACATCGGATAGAGCATGCAGTCCGCCATGGTGGGCTGCACACCTGCCAGGAAGGGCCTGTCTTCCATGACGTGGCTGATCTGCTCGAGGACGATCCGCCACAGCGGAGCGGCGGCGAGGTCGATCGCCTGGACCGGATTCCGCCGGCTCAGATAGGCCGTAGTGTGAACGGTCGTGCAGGCGTAATAGTAATAGAATTCCTTGGCGAGCGCGGCCTGCGTGTCCACGCGGCGGCGCTCTTCCTCTGACGCTCCGCGCATCGGCGGGTCGGGGTACAGGTCTTCGAGATAGTGCATGATGGCGAAGGATTCCACGATCGCGTGGCCATCATCTGTTTCCAGCACCGGCACGGTTGCGGCCGGATTCCTTGCCAGGAATTCGGGCGTGCGCGTCTCGCCGAGAAATATGTTGAACTGTTCAGTCTCGATCGGCGGCAACCCCTTCAACGCGAGGTAGAGCCCCACCTTGCGAGGCACCGGGACCGGATCGAACATGCTGAGCCTCATGCCATCTCCTTGGGCTGCCCATTTCGGTAGGGCTGCGTGCGCGAGATTGCGCGCGTCGCGGCACCGTCACTACCCCTCCTTTGGAGGTTGCCGGCGCGCGAGCGGCCCGATTTCCGCGATACCCCCGGAAGGTGGGCTGGCGACTTGTGTTGCCAATGGCGACGTTGCCGGAAGACCCAGCGATCGCCGCTCCTGGCACCGCTAGAACGGGAAGTGGCTTGAAAGTGAGTGGAAGATTGGACTTTCCAATAACCTGCGCAGCCGGCTTCGACTTTTCCCTGAAGGCATTTCGCCGATCGGGGACGAGGAAGCGATGAGCGGCTATTCCGGCCTTCGCGTACTTGTCGAAGGGCTCCGCGGCCAGAAGGGCTGGCAAGCTGCCTGGCGTTCACCCGAGCCCAAATCGCGTTACGACATCATCCTGATCGGTGCGGGCGGCCACGGGCTTGCCACTGCCTATTATTTGGCCAAGAACCACGGCATCACCAATATCGCGGTGATCGAGCGAGGATGGCTTGGTGGTGGCAACACCGGTCGCAACACCACGATCATCCGCTCGAACTATTACTATCCGCAAAGCGCCGCGCTATACGATTTCTCGGTCAAACTCTACGAGGGCCTTTCGAAGGAACTCAATTACAACGTCATGTTCAGCCAGCGCGGGCTCGTCACGCTTGCCCACAGCCGGCACGATATGGAAGGCGCGGCCCGCTGGGTCGGCGCGATGCAGTTGAACGGCATCGACACCGAGATGCTGACGACCTCCGACATCGCCGCGCGTGTTCCGGCGCTCGACGTTTCGCAATCGGCCCGGTTCCCCGTCTGGGGCGGCTTTATGCAGAAACGCGCCGGTACAGCCCGGCACGATGCCGTCGCCTGGGGCTATGCGCGCGCCGCCAGTGCCCTGGGGGTCGACATCCTTCAGAACACCGAGATGACGGGGTTCGTGCGATCCACAGCCGGAAGCGTCATCGGCGTCGAGACCAGTCGTGGAACGATCCGGGCGGACAAGGTCGGGATGACAGTCGCCGGTCATTCCAGCGTGCTGGCAGACATGGCCGGCTTCCGCCTGCCGGTGACGAGTTATGCATTGCAGGCCTTCGTTTCCGAACCGCTGAAACCCGTGATCGACACCGTTGTGCTGTCGATTGCGACAGGGACGTATATCAGCCAATCCGACAAGGGCGGCCTCGTTATCGGAGGCGCCATCGATGCCTATCCGTCATACGCGCAGCGCGGCAACGCGCCCGTCCTGCGCGGTGTAATCGCGTCCATTGCCGAGCAGTATCCGGCCTTTCGCCGCCTCCGCTTCCTGCGTCAGTGGGCCGGCATAGTCGATACGGTGCACGACTCCAGCCCCATTATCGGCGAAAGCCCAGTGCCCGGCCTCTACCTCAACTGCGGGTGGGGAACCGGCGGGTTCAAGGGCATTCCCGTCGGCGGCTGGACCCTTGCGCATCACATGGCGACCGGCAGCCCCCATCCGCTGGCCGAAGATTTCGGCCTCCGGCGCTTCCAGACCGGAGCGCTGATCGACGAGGCTGCCGCCTCGGGCATTGCACACTAGGTTCCATCATGCTGCTGATTGACTGCCCGCACTGTGGGCCACGCGACGAGATCGAATTCCGCTGTGGGGGCGAGAGCCACATTGCTCGCCCCGGCCCGCCGGCGGAGGTGTCCGACGCTCGCTGGGCGGATTACCTGTTCAACCGTATCAATCCCAAGGGCGTTCATTACGAGCGTTGGGTACATCGCGCTGGTTGCCGATTATGGTTCAATTTGGCGCGTGATACCCGGACGCACGCGATCGTGGCAGTTTATCCCATCGATGAGGCCGCCCCGGCGACCAGCCCTGCGGGAGTCGCACTTTGAGCAAGCGTCAGTTCTGCCGGATGCCCCACGGAGGCCTGATCGATCGCGATCGGGTGATCGCGTTCACCTTTAACGGGCGTAAACTGCACGGCTATGAGGGGGACACGCTGGCATCCGCATTGGTCGCCAATGGCATTCGCCTCATCAGCCGCTCCTTCAAATATCATCGCCCGCGCGGACTGATCGGCGCAGGCACGGAGGAGCCGAACGCACTGGTTCAGATCGGTCGGGGCGCAAAGGCCGAAGTCAACGTGCGGGCAACCGAGGTCTTGCTGCGTGAAGGGTTGCAGGCGAGGTCGATAAATTGCTGGCCCAGCGTCAAGTTCGACGTGGGAGGCATCAACAACCTTGCGTCGCATTTCCTTGCCGCCGGGTTCTACTACAAGACCTTCATGTGGCCGACCTGGCACCTCTATGAATGGGCCATTCGCCGCGCTGCCGGGCTTGGTAACGCTCCCGAAGAAGCCGATCCCGACTTCTACGAGAATCACTACGACCACTGCGACGTGCTCGTGGTCGGCGGCGGCGCGGCCGGGCTGGCCGCGGCGCGGGCCGCCGCAGCAGGTGGTGCGCGCGTCATTCTGGCCGAACAGGACAGCCGGTTAGGCGGCCGGCTGCTTTGGGACGAAGCACAGATCGACGCGATGCCCGGCCAGGACTGGGTCGATCAGGCCTCGACCGAACTTGGCGCAATGCCCGAGGCGCGCGTTCTGACCCGCACGAGCGCGATCGGTTATTTCGATCACAACGCCATCGTGATGGTGCAGCAACTGCCTGACGGACACGGTCCGCGGCAACGGCTTTGGCAGGTTCGTGCCCGCAAGGTCATTTTGGCGACTGGCGCGCTTGAACGGCCACTGGTGTTTCCAGGCAACGATCGGCCGGGGGTGATGCTGGCCTCTGCCGTTCGGCAATATGTCGGTCGCTACGCAGCCATGCCAGGTCGCCAGGCTGTCATCTTCACCAACAACGACGAGGCCTATCTCACGGCTGAAACTCTGCACCGGCACGGGATCAAGGTCGAAGCCATTGTCGACAGCCGCACCGAGCCTTCGCAGCATCTCGAGAACCGTGCAAATCTACTCGGCATCCCGCTGATCGCGGGCGGGACAATCACCTCCACAGTTGGTGCGCGATCCCTTAAGTCCGTCACGGTGCGCGACGCGGTCGGCAAGATGATCAAATTCAAGGCAGACCTGCTGGCGATGTCGGGCGGGCACAATCCCACTGTTCACCTGTTCTGCCAGTCCGGGGGGCAGCTGGCATACGATACCGAGCATGCCATGCTGAAGCCGGGCGTTTCGGCGCAACAGGAAACCTCGGTGGGCGTAGCGGCGGGCGACATGGAGCTGGGTTCTTCGCTGCGCCAAGCCCACGACGCGGGCCTTGTCGCTGCTGCGGCATGCGGCTTTGCGCCAGTGCCAGAACCGCGGGCACCCGAAGCTGTCGGCCTGGCCTACGCTGTCGAGCCGGCATGGGAGCCGGCATCCTACGACGGCAAGGCTTTCGTCGATTTCCAGAACGACGTCACCGCCTCTGACATCGCACTCGCTGCCCGCGAAAACTTTCAATCGATCGAGCACCTCAAGCGCTATACAACACTCGGCATGGCTCCGGACCAGGGCAAGACATCGAATGTCAACGGCCTTGCCATCATGGCCTCGCTCACCGGGCGCGAAATAACCGAGGTCGGCACCACGCGCTATCGCTTTCCGTTTACGCCGGTCAGCTTCGGTGCGCTTTCAGGCAGCAGTCGGGGTGACTATTTCCGCCCGATCCGCCGGATGCCCGCACATGCGGTGCACGCCGGGTATGGCGCGGTTTTCGAGGACTATGGCGCGTGGAAACGGCCCGCCTACTACTTGCGCGATGGCGAGACCCCCGGCGACGCGGAACAACGCGAGGCACTGGCGGTCCGCCAGGCCGTGGGACTGTTCGAAGGCTCGCCCCTTGGCAAGATCGAGGTCATGGGCCCCGACGCAGCCGTATTCCTCGATCGCATCTATGCCAACACGATGTCGACGTTGAAAGTGGGCCGCGCCCGCTACGGGTTGATGCTGAACGAACTGGGCGTGCTGATCGATGACGGCGTGGCGCTGCGTCTTGCCGAAGACCGGTTCTGGGTGGGCACGACCGGTGGCGGTGCCGACCGGATCGCCGCCTGGATGGAAGAGTGGCTGCAGTGCGAATGGCTCGATCTGAAGGTGATTGTCGCCCCGGTGACGCAGGCATGGGCTGTGCTGACGCTAACCGGCCCCCTCGCCCGGACGGTGCTGGAGACAGTGGGCGTGAGCGCATCGATCGCGGCCCAGGACTTCCCGCACATGAGCTTTGCCGACATGCAGGTGGCCGGGATCCCGGCGCGCATTGCTCGGGTCAGCTACACCGGCGAAATCTCGTTCGAAATCAACATCCCCTCATCGCAGGCGGAACACCTCTGGCACCGGCTAATGCAAGCGGGCGCCCAGTTAGATATCGCGCCTGTAGGGGTCGACGCATGGATGCTGCTGAGAACCGAGAAAGGCTTCCTTCACATCGGTGCGGATACCGACGGCTCGACCACTCCGCTGGACGTCGGCTGGGACCACGTCCTGAAGAAGAAGAGTGATTTCGTCGGGCGTCGCTCGCTGACCAGGCCGGCGGACAGCGCCTCGGATCGATTGCAGTTCGTCGGCCTGCGTCCTTTGAGCGGCAAGGCTCCGCCGATCGGCGCGCATCTCGCGTCCACCGCCGGAGGAGGCAGCGAGGGTTACGTCACCTCCGCGGGCCATAGCCCCATCCTGTCCCGCGGTGTGGCGCTGGGCATGGTCAAGGGTGGGCGGAGCCGCATGCGCGAAGTGTTGCGGCTCGCCAGTGGCGGCCGGGAAGACCGGGTGGAGATCATTGAAATCTGCGCCTATGACCCAGCGGGAGAACGGCTCAATGGCTGAATCGGATCACGCTGTCTCTATCACGACATTGCAGCGGAGGCCACTTGCGGTCCTACGTCTTCACAAACCTGCGGCTGAGATGATCGCCGCCGTCTCCACGTTGCTGAACCTTCCGCTGCCAGATACCTCGCAAGTGGCCGAGCGCGGAGAATCTAGGGTGTTCCGCGTTGCCCCGGGCGAATGGATGCTCGTGGGGGTGGCCGCGACAAACGTCGAGAGGCAGCTCGCCGAAGCCGACGCCGATCTGGGCTTGTGGCACTGCGCCGAGATGACCGATGCCTATACCGTCCTCACTCTTACCGGGCAGGATGCGCGCGATCTCCTCGCCAAGGGTTGCAGCCTCGACATGCATCCCCGCGCGCTTGCCGCCGGGCATTGTGCCGGTACGCTACTAGCGCAGATAGATCTTCTCGTCCACAAGGTGACCGAGGATCGATACGAGCTCTATTGCGACCGTTCCTGGGCTGGACACGTCGTCGCCTGGCTGCAGCAAACGGAAACAGAACGCCAAGCCCCGGCAGCATGAGATATCGGCCATCTGATCACTTCGGCTGCCGCATCGCACGACCTGCGACATTGATTATCACGCATTTGAAGTGCAAAGGCGAGACTAATGGAGAGCAACGACAGCGGGCTGGGCGCGATCGGCCATGGCGCCTGGGATTCCGCAGCAGCTGATTACGAGGAGCTGGTCACGCCGTTTACGGCGCATTACGCGCGTGCGGCTCTCGACCTGCTGGACGGCGCGGTACCCGGCGCTCGCATAATCGATGTCGCCGCCGGCACAGGAGCTTTCGCGATCGCGGCGGCTCAGGCCGGGGCACAGGTATGTGCGAGCGATTTCTCGCCTGGGATGGTCGCAAGGCTGGCCGATCAACTGGCACCGTTTCGCGACTGCGAAGCACTGGTCATGGACGGTCAGGCGCTGAGTTGCGAAAGCGCCGCATTCGATATCGCCGTATCCATCTTCGGAGTGATGCTATTTCCGGACTGGCGTTCCGGCCTCTCTGAACTGGCGCGGGTGATCCGACCCGGCGGGCGCGGATGCGTGGCTGTATGGCAGAACATCGCGGGCGCCGGCCCCGCCTTCGCATTTACCCAAGCCTATCGCGCTGCATTTCCCGATCGGGCCATGCCCGTGCCGGGCGCGGGCATTGTCCACCTCAGCGATCCGGCGCGGCTGGCCGAGGCTATGCGCGACGCCGGTTTCCTTGATGTCGTCATCCACCCGGTCCAAGGCGTGTGGCAAGTCGCGTCGATAGACACAGTCATGCGCGATATGGACAGGCTCTACGGACCGTTGCCACTGTTCGCCTCGCTCGACGGCCATGAACGCACCATATTCGCTCGGCACCTTCGCAGCGTGTTCGAAGTCCATCAATCGGGCGAAGGCGTGAAAATCCCGGCGACAGCCCTGGTCGCATTGGGCCGACGCTGAGAGGATCGAAAAGCCGACTGCCCCCTTTTGGAGGTCTATCCCCTACCCGCGATGTTAGCGAACCTGTCCGCAGTCAAAGTCGCGAGCCGATCGGCAAAAAATAAGCGGCGATGCAGGGCGAACAGAAATCCTACCCCGAAAGATCTTTGATCTGAAGAAGGTGGACCAAACTGACCATGCGGGGATATATGCGCAAATCAATCTTAGTAGCCTCATTTATTCTGTTCGCTTCCAATACGGCGATGGCACAGAGTCAAACGGCAGCGATTAGATCGGATTCGTCCGACGCCGCATCTGACGGTATTCAGGATATCGTCGTGACTGCCCAGCATCGCAAAGAGCGGCTTCAAGACACGCCGGTAGCCGTCACCGCCCTTTCGGCTGACGCGCTCGCCCTGCGCGGGATAAGCGACGTGACGCAGATTGCCGGCACTGTTCCTGGTCTTGTCATTCCAACGTCGGTTGGCGCGGGCACATCCACGAACTTCTACATGCGCGGCGTAGGTCAGTTCGACAATTACGCCACGGTCGATCCCGGTGTCGGGGTCTATCTCGATGGCGTCTACATCGGCCGCTCGCAGGCCGGGATTTTCGATATCGCTAACGTCGAACGGATCGAGGTGCTGCGCGGGCCGCAAGGAACGCTTTATGGCAAGAACACCATCGGCGGCCTGGTCAACATCATCACTTCGAAACCTGGTCCTGACTTTTCCGCCGATGTTCGGCTTCGTGGTGGCAGCCGCAATTTGCTCGGCGGCATGGCCGCTATCAACCTGCCGTTGGTCGAGGACAAATTGTTCGCCAGCTTCAGTGTCAACGCCAGCACGCAGGACGGCTATGTCCGTTCCGCGATCGACCCGCAGCTGGCAAACCCTTTCGGTGATGCGCCAGGCCGCTTCGGTGATAAGCAGGACATCTCGGCGCGCGCCGCAATCCGCTACCGCCCCAACAGCGATCTCGACATAAACCTTTCGGCGGACATGATCCATCGCCGCGGCACGGCAGTCGCCTTCATTGCCCGCGACGGATCACTCGCCGATGGCATCGACCCGGTCTACGCCACCACATCGAACCGCCGGACTTCGGCCGGATATCGCGCACCCGAGGAGAATGACGGCAAGGGCCTAGCGCTTCATGTGGACTACACGTTCGGCGATATCACCGTGCAATCCATCACCTCGTATCGCGATAGCAGCATGCTGTCCGGCGGGGACTACGATGGCACGCCGTCGCAGTTCCTAGATCAGCGGATGGCGCTGGACCAGAACCAGTTCAGCCAGGAAATCCGGTTCAGCGGAACGTCGTTCGACGATCGGCTGAAATGGATCGGCGGCCTGTTCTACTTCCATGAGAAATTCGATCAGGAAATCAACATCTACGGTTCCGAAGGCACACTCTACGGCCTCGATGTCGATCAATACATCTCCGGTTCGACCGAAAGCTACGCCGCATTCCTGCAGGGCACCTTCTCGGTCAGCGATACGCTCAGCGTCACTGCCGGCGGCCGCTATACCGAGGACAAGAAGGATGGCAGCGTCTTCTGGACACCCTACTACGACATCTTCTTCGGCAGCGGGCCGGTCAATTCGAGGGGCAAGTGGGGTGCTTTCACGCCGCACGCGTCGATCGAGTGGAAAATGACACCCGATGCCCTGCTCTATGCATCCTATACGCGCGGCTTCCGCAGCGGCGGTATAAACGGCCGCGCCGGTTCGCCGGCGTCCGCAGGCACATATGGCCCGGAAAAACTCGACGGTTTCGAGGGGGGGCTGAAATCCGATCTCTTCGGCAAACGGCTTCGCGCCAACATCGCGGCCTACTACAACCTCTACAAGGACATCCAGCTCATCGCCGTTGATACATCGGGAACCAGCTTCCCAACGGTGAACGGCGGCGAGGCCGAAGTCTACGGCGCCGAGGTCGAGCTGGAGGCACAGATCACGAGCCAGTTGAACGTCTCGGCCAACTATGCGTACACTCACGCACAGTATACCGACCTCATCCCTGCGGTCACGATGTTCTCACCGACGCTGAAAGCGGGCAACCGGCTCCCCAACGCGCCAAGGCACACCTTCTCCATAGCCGGGAACTACGTGCAGCCAGTCGGCAATGCAGGCAGCGAACTGCGCCTCCATGCTGAATACCGCTATCGCGGCTTCGTCTATCCGTTCAGTGAGAACGAGTTCAAGAACGCAGGATATGGCATTCTGGACGGCCGGGTGACGTTCGCGGCCGATGCCGATCGCTGGCAGCTTAGCGCTTACTGTCTCAATTGTGCGAACAAGAAATACATCATCTGGGGCCAGTATCGGGTCAATACCTTCGGTTTTGAAGCCGTGATTCCCGGCCTTCCGCGCGAGCTCGGTCTCGAGCTGCGGGCGAAGTTCTGATGTTTACGAGGGGGCCTAGCCCCCTCGCCTTTCTACAAGGAATAAGTGATGAAGCTCTATGGATTTGACCCGGGACCGTTCCCGCGTCGCGTGATGCTCTACCTGGCGCTCAAAGGCTTGGACAACGTCGAGGTCATCTCCCTGAATATCTTCAAGGAAGAGACCAAGACACCCGAATTCCTCGCCAAGAACCCTGGCGGCAACGTGCCGATCCTGGAAACGGACGATGGAAACTATGTCTACGAAACCCAGGCGATCATGCAGTATCTCGAGGAAGCTTATCCCGAACATTCGCTTTCCGGGGAGACCGAGGCGGAACGGCTCCGCGTCGACATGCAATGCGACCTGATCAACGAATGGTATCACAGCTACTACCTGTCGGCCGCGCACATATTCCCGTATTTGTCGAAGTCCAAAGTCCAGGCTCAGGACGTCAACATCGTGACCAGCCCGCTCTGGCGCACACGGCTCGAGCAGATCAACGAGATACGGGGCAACGATCCCTTTTTGGCCGGAGCCAAGCCAACAATTCCCGACTGCCTGCTCTTCCCGATCTTTGAATATACCCGCGTCACTTATGATGCGTTCATTCCGCCGCATCTGAAGGGCATGCTTGCCTGGTTCGAAAACTTCAAGGCGCTGCCGGGAATTCCCCTGCTGGACCTGCCCGACTGGTACCATGACGAGCTTTTTCGCCGCCATGGAACGCGCATCTGAACGATCCTGAAGGAAATCGACCCATGAAGCTTCTTGTTTCCGCCTGGTATCCCTACCAGCACCAGGCGAACGCGCTCGGTCAAATGATCGGCGACCCCATCTACACCCGCGAAGTGATGACCGATGACGGCAGCACGCTCTACGGTCCCGCGCTTGGCCCATTCGTCGCTCTTGTCGTGGAGGGTGCCGAGAAGCCCGTCGTAGGTCTGCCCGCGATCGTCGAGATGCTCGATCGGCGTTACCCGGAGCGAGGTTTCCTTGGCGGCCGTGATCCGCTCGCGCGTTCACGCGTGCGCGGCTTGTCCGCAAAGGTCGAGGAATGCTTCTCACGCCTATACATCGGCGACATCGCAAGCCATGGCGAGTTCGGCCGCAAGAAGTGGCTGGAGAATTCCGATGCCTCGCAGCGTGTGCTCGAAGAAGTAGGGCCACGGCTGGCGGTGCTCGAAAACTACCAGAAGGGCACGACTTCGCAGTTCCTTGTCGGTGAAAATCCCACCCTCGCCGATGTGCTCCTTATGGCGGCATGGTGGACTGCCGAGGACCAGGGCCTGGGCGACGTGGCGGCCGCAAACGAGAACCTCGCCGCGTGGTATGCGCGCAACAGCCAAGGCCCCTTCCGCCGCGGCTGAGCCAGCCCAACTTCCGAACGGCTTGCAATAATGGCCCGGTCCCGGCGACCTGAAATCTCGCCCGCCGGGCCTTTTGCCGTACGCACATCCGGAACGGGACGCTCCGGCGAAGCTTCCTCTGATCCATGTCTCGTCTTGGGGCGAGTGTTGCACGACGCGGGACATCGATCAGGCGAGACCGCCCGCGACCTGCTCAGGCAGCGGATCGTGGCTTCGTGCCAGATGGAAGCCGGGGCGCCCCACACGATCCCAGCGATCCGAAGCGAGGTGCGGGTGACTCCGGCCCCTGCGCGCATCAGCATCGGTGAACCGGTTGCAGGCTTCGTTTGGTGCGGGAAGCGTCGAGGTGGGCAGCGGCAAGACAGCTCGGCGCCCGGGACAGATCGCTGGAAGCCTGTGAAAGACGGTGCACAGTCGTCACGAAGGTGCCCCGTCAGGCGCCTTTCATTCAAGGTAGCGCTGCTTTTCGGAGCGATCCCACTGCTTGCTTGTGGAGGACCGAACATGGCACACGTCGCCCAGGCGCTTTGGCCTGTAAGGCAGGAACTAAGCAGTGGTACTTTTCTAGTCGGGAACGGCAATTGGCCCCAACGCAACAGCGCCGGGGCCAATCGTAATCAGCAATCGAGAGTGTGATCGCGCTCCCATTGCGACAGGTGGCGCGCATGGTCGTTCCACTCGCCATGCTTCAGTTTGAGATAGGCCGGCACCAGCGTGCCCATGTTTTCATTCAGCATGCTGGAGTCTTCCAACGCGCGCAAGGCATCGAGCAGATTCAGCGGCAGCCGCTTGGTTTCTCCCGCGAGATGCCCTTCGGTATACATGTTAATGTCGAGCCGTGGCCCGGGATCGCGGCTCTGCGCCAGACCGTCGAGCCCGGCGGCCAGCACCGCGGCGGGCATCAGATAGGGATTAACAGCGCCATCGGCGAGGCGCAGTTCGAAACGATCCCCTTCAGGCACGCGGATCATGTGGGTGCGATTGTTGCCCGTCCAGGTGACCGAGTTCGGCGCCCAGGTCGCACCCGACAGAGTACGCGGTGCGTTGATCCGCTTGTAACTGTTTACCGTGGGATTGAGGAACGCAGCCAACGCATCGGCTGAATGGATGATCCCGCCGATGAACGACAGGCCTAGAGACGACAGGTCGCCCTCGTTCGCTTCAGACACGAAAGCATTGTCCGCGCCGCGCCAGACCGAGACGTGCATGTGACAACCGTTGCCCGTCAGGTGAACGAAAGGCTTGGGCATGAAGGTCGCGCGCAGACCATGCTTCTCGGCGATCGACTTGACCATGTATTTGAAGAAGGCTTGGCGGTCGGCGGTGATCAGCGCATCATCGTATTCCCAGTTCATCTCGAACTGGCCGTTCGCATCTTCGTGGTCGTTCTGGTAGGGAGCCCAGCCGAGCGCGAGCATCGCATCGCAGATCTCGGTGATCACGTCATAGCGGCGCATTAGCGCTTGCTGGTCGTAGCAAGGTTTGGCCTGGGTGTCGGCCACGTCGGCGATCGACGAGCCATCAGGCGAGATCAGGAAGAATTCACACTCGACGCCGGTCTTCATCTGCAGGCCCTGTTCGGCAGCCCGCGCGATCTGCGCCTTCAGCGCGTTGCGGGGGGTCGCTTCGACCGGCGCACCGTTCATCCACAGATCGGCCGCGAGCCAGCCCACTTCGGGCTTCCACGGCAACTGGATCAGGCTGGCCGGATCGGGTTTGGCGAACAGGTCAGGGTCGGCCGGGGTCATGTCGAGCCATGTAGCGAAGCCGGCAAAGCCCGCGCCATTCTTCTGCATGCCGCTTATCGCCGAGGCCGGCACCAGCTTGGCGCGCTGGCTGCCGAACAGGTCCGTATAACTGATCAGGAAATATTTGATGCCGCGTTCGGCTGCGATAGCCGCAAGGTCAGTCATGGAAATGTCCCCATAGATAAAATTTGGCTCGTCAGAATCCCTGGGGATTGCCGGGAACCCAGTCGGTTCCGGCCAGTGGCACGCGCGCCATAGCGGCCGCCTCCATGGTCAAGGCGACGAGATCCTCGGGTTCGAGGTTGTGCAGGTGGCTCTTGCCGCAGGCGCGCGCGATCGTCTGCGCCTCCAGCGTCAACACCGCGAGGTAGTTGGCCAACCGGCGCCCCGCCGCGACTGGATCGAGCCGCGCGGCCAGCACCGGGTCCTGCGTGGTGATGCCCGCTGGATCTCGGCCTTCCTGCCAGTCATCATAGGCGCCCGCGGTAGAGCCCAATGCCTGATATTCGGCCTCAAGCGCCGGGTCGTTGTCGCCCAGCGCCACAAGCGCGGCGGTGCCAATCGCCACGGCATCGGCGCCCAGCGCAAGCGCCTTGGCGACATCGGCGCCATTGCGGATGCCTCCGGAGACGATCAACTGGACCTTGCGGTGCATGCCCAGGTCTTGCAGCGCCTGCACTGCCGGGCGGATCGCCGCGAGGATCGGAATCCCGACATGTTCGATAAACACGTCCTGCGTCGCGGCGGTACCACCCTGCATCCCGTCGAGCACGACGACGTCGGCACCAGATTTCACCGCCAGCGCGACGTCGTAATAGGGCCGTGTCGCGCCAACCTTAACGTAAATCGGCTTTTCCCAATCGGTAATCTCCCGCAGTTCCTCGATCTTGATTTCAAGATCGTCGGGCCCGGTCCAGTCGGGGTGGCGGCAGGCCGAGCGCTGGTCGATGCCCATCGGCAGGTTGCGCATCTGCGCGACGCGGTCCGATATCTTCTGCCCCAGCAGCATGCCACCACCGCCGGGCTTGGCGCCTTGGCCGATGACCACCTCGATCGCATCGGCCTTGCGCAGGTCGTCCGGGTTCATGCCATAGCGCGAGGGAAGGTACTGGTAGACCAGCGTCTGCGACTGACCGCGCTCCTCGGAGGTCATGCCGCCGTCGCCGGTGGTCGTAGATGTGCCTGCCAGCGAGGCACCGCGACCCAGCGCTTCCTTGGCCTGGCCCGAGAGCGCGCCGAAGCTCATTCCGGCGATCGTCACAGGGATCTTCAGGTGGATTGGCTTCTTAGCGAAGCGCGTGCCCAACCAGACATCAGTCGCGCACTTTTCGCGGTAGCCTTCGAGCGGATAGCGCGAGACGGAGGCCCCGAGGAACAGCAGGTCGTCAAAATGCGGCAGCTTGCGCTTGGTCCCACCTCCGCGGATATCGTAGATCCCGGTTGCGGCCGCGCGGCGGATCTCGGCCAGGGTGTGCGGGTCGAAGGTCGCCGAGAATCGCGGCAGGGTGTGTGGGATGTTCTTCAGGTCCATGGGGACAGGGCCTTCAATATGCCGAAGCGTTGTCGACGTGGAAATTGTAGAGCCCGCGCGCCGAGCCATACCGACGGAACTCGTCGACGCCGGCATCGGCACCGGCCGCTTCCAGTAGCTTGTGGAGCAGGTCGCGATGCTCGGCGCGCATTTCCTTCTCGACGCAGTCGGCGCCGAGACTCTTGACCTCGCCGCGCACGAACAGACGCGCCTCATAGATCGAATCGCCCAATGCATCGCCGGCATCGCCGAGGACAACCAGCGTGCCGGATTGTGCCATGAAAGCGCTCATCGGTCCGATCGAGCCCTTAACGACGATGTCGATACCCTTCATCGAGATGCCGCAGCGCGCCGAGGCATCGCCGTCGATCACCAGCAGGCCGCCATGCGCGGTGGCACCGGCCGACTGGCTGGCATCGCCTTTCACGTGGACCTTGCCCGACATCATGTTCTCGGCGACGCCGACACCGGCGTTGCCCTCGATAACCACGGTGGCCTGGCTATTCATCCCAGCGCAGTAGTACCCGGCGTGCCCGGCGATCTCGACGGTGACCGGGACGTTCAGACCCGCGGCAAGCGCGTGCTGGCCCTGCGGGTTCTCGACACGCCAGTGCGTCTCGTTGGTATCGACGGACAGCGCGTGAAGCTGAGCGTTGAGTTCGCGCTTGGCGGTTTCGGCCAGATTTACTACAGGCATTAATTGCGCTCCCAGGCGTAGACGCGCGCGGGTTCTGGTTCAAAGACTCGCGCTTGCTCGATCCCCGGCAGGCCGACCAAGGCGCGGTATTCCGACCCGAAAGCGACATAGCGGTCAGTCTCGGCCATGACCGCGGGCTTGCACGAAATCGGATCGCGCAGCACGGCAAAGCCGTTCTCGGTGCCTACGACGAAGGTGAAGAAGCCGTCGAGATCGTCGAGGCTGGCTTCAAGCGCTTCGGCCAGGCTCGCGCCTTCGCGCAGCTTCCACGAGAGATATCCGGCGGCGACTTCGCTGTCGTTATCGGTGGCGAACCGGATCCCTTGCGGCTCCAGCATCCGGCGTAACGAGCGGTGGTTCGACAGCGATCCATTGTGCACCAAGCACTGATCGGCACCGGTCGAGAACGGGTGCGCGCCATCGGTGGTGACGGCGCTTTCGGTGGCCATGCGAGTGTGGCCGACGCCGTGGGTGCCGCTCATGCCGGCCAGCCCGAACCGGGTCGCCACCTGAGCGGGCAGGCCGACTTCCTTATATAGTTCAATGCGCTTGCCCGCACCGATCACGACGATGTCCGGGCGGTTCCGCGCCAGCCAACCGCGCACGCGATCCTCATCGCTTGCAGCGAAATCGAGCACCATATGGGTGTCGCGGACGGTGAAGTTGACACCTGCCCCAAGTGCTGCGGGTACGCCGTCGAAGTCGTTGCCCCGCAGCGTCAGCTTGATACGGCCCTCGGCGCCCGCGCCATAGACCGCGAAGCCCGCGCTATCGGGACCGCGATCGGTCATCACCGCGAGCATACCGGCGAGCAAAGTGCCCAGTTCCGGTTCCAGCGATGGGTCCTTGAGGAAAAGACCGACAATTCCACACATGCGCTTTCGAATCCCTTGTCTCGTCCGACAAGGGATTAAGCGGCGCGAGATTGCGCGTCAATCCTTAGGAACTATTTTTTCTTGTAAAGAAACTCAATCACGTTGCAGGGCGCGGATAAACGATAATCGAGAGATACTCGGTTTCTCTGCTCTCGACCGCCTCGGGGCCGTGCAATGCGGAACTATCGAACAGGAGCGAGTCGCCGGCTCGCATCAGATAGGTCTCGGTGCCGTGGCGGTAGGTCAGTTCCCCCTTCAACATGTGGATGAACTCGACACCTTGGTGGTGGAACGACGTGTAAGGCGCGGCACCCTCGCGCAGGGTGATGAGGTAGGGCTCCATCGCCACGTCGCCCCGTAACATGTGCCCGAGGAGTTGGTAGACGTGGCCTACCTTGGTGCCGCGGCGCTCGATCGTCAGTCCCTGCCCAGCCGGCACATGCGAACAATCCTGGCGTTCCTCAAACGCGGCGAACAGCGAAGACAACGGCACTTGCAGCGCGGTCGATATCGACTGGAGCGTGGCCAACGACGGCGAAATCCCGCCGTTCTCGATCTTCGAGAGCATGCCGGTCGAAATCGAGGCGGCGCTCGCCAGGTCGGCGATCGAAAGGTCGTGCCGGCGGCGCTGGCTACGGATCTGGCTGCCGATCGCCTTTTCGAGATCGCGCTCGATCGGCGCAGGCGCGGTCGAACCCGTGGTCAGCACGTGGGAAGACTTGGATATGTTGCTGGAAATGTGCGTCACCCTAGGCTGCATCAGTAGCAACCCTAACGCGCTACGCCGCAGATGTCATGTCCGCAGCAACTTTAGCCCCGTGATGCATCGCGGCCGATACGCGCGCAGCTTCCAACGTGTTGCTGAGCAGGCAAGCGATGGTCATCGGTCCCACACCGCCTGGAACAGGAGTAGTTGCAGCCGCGTGGCCCAGTTCCTCGGTGCGGGTATCTCCGACCAGCTGGCTCTTGCCATCCGCATCGATGACACGATTGATTCCGACATCGATAACCACAGCACCCGGCTTGATCCAGTCGCCCCGCACAAGGCCAGGGCTTCCCGCGGCGACCACGACAATGTCAGCTGTGCGCGTGATTTCGGACAGGTTGCGTGTCAGAATATGCGTCACCGTGACTGTGCACCCGCGCTCGAGCAACAGCATCGCCACTGGCTTGCCGACAATATTCGACATGCCGATCACAACTGCCTGCATTCCCCGAAAGTCGCTGACCACGGTATCGAGCAGCATCATGCATCCCAGTGGCGTGCAAGGAGTAAGCCCCCCGGTGCCAGTCGATAGCCTGCCTACGTTGACGGGATGAAAGCCATCAACATCTTTGGTCGGCTCGATCGTGTCCAGCACACGATTGGCATTGATTGTACGTGGCAGTGGCAATTGCACCAGAATGCCATGGATATCTGCGTCTTGGTTCAATGCGTGAATCAGAGAAATCAATTCTGTTTCGCACGTCTCAGCTGGAAGGCGATGCTCGATAGATCGCATGCCGACAGCCTTCGTCTTCACGAGCTTGCGGTTTACATAGACAAGGCTTGCCGGATCCGCGCCAACGAGAACAACTGCAAGTCCAGGCACGAGGCGCTGCTGAGTTGCGAGTTCCGCAACTCCTCGCGCCACGCGAGTCTCCAACTTCGCCGCGATAGCTTTCCCGTCGATCAGTTTAACCATCGGCCTAGTCCGAGAACACGACGGTCTTGGCGCCGTTTCTCAGCACGCGGCCTTCCAGATGCGCGCGCACCGCGCGGGCGAGCACGCGGCGCTCGATGTCTCTTCCCTTGCGCACCAGCGCCTCAGGCGAGTCCGAATGGCTGATCTGCTCGACGTCTTGGACAATGATTGGTCCCTCGTCCAGATCAGCGGTGACGTAGTGCGCGGTGGCGCCGATCATCTTCACTCCGCGCGCGTGCGCCTGATGATAGGGCTTAGCGCCCTTGAACCCGGGCAGGAAAGAGTGATGGATGTTGATGCAGCGGCCCGAGAGCCAGCCAGCAAGATCGTCCGACAGCACCTGCATGTAGCGCGCCAGCACCACCAGCTCAGCGCCGCTTTCGGTCACAACCGCCTTGATCCGCTCTTCCTGCTGGGGCTTGGAGTCCTTGGTGATCGGCAGATGATGGAACGGCACGCCTTCGAGACTGCCATAGGTTTCACGCGGATGGTTCGAGACGACGCCAACCACATCCATGCTCAGTTCGCCGATGCGCCAACGGTAAAGCAGATCCACCAGGCAGTGATCGAACTTGGACGCTAGCAGCAGGACCTTTCGCCTCTCGTCACGCCGGCGGATCACCCAATCCGCGGCAAAGGCGTCGGCCACAGGCCGGAACGCCTCCTGCATCGTATCGATGTCCGCGCCTTCAGGCAGGCAGAACGCCAGGCGCATGAAGAAACGTCCGGTTTCGATATCCGAGAATTGATTGTCCTCGAGAATGTTACCGCCGTATTCATAGAGCACACCAGTCACGCGCGTGACGATGCCCTGCTGGTCCGGACACGAGAGCGTAAGCAGGTAGACTGAAGTCATGTGAACCCCGTGATGCTGTGTGGTCAGAGCGCTGCCGCGGTGTGGTCTAGCCAGCGGCGGAAGCTGTCGAAGTAGCTGCGGAACGTCGCGATCTCGTATTTTGGCCGCCCTCGGGCATCATCATCCCGGCGCCAGATCACGACACCGATATGCGCGATCACCGTCGTCGCAGCGGCCCCGGGTGCGAAGACCTCCGGGTGGAAGTCGATCGCTGCGCCGCGCTGAAGAACCGTGCGCGCATCCTCGCCCGAAAGACGTATGAGCATATAGCCATCGCTCTGGTCCGAAACCGAGGCGAGCTCAGCCAATCGATCACGCAACGCCGTGTGCCACGCTGGCGAAACCATGTCGGTATGGGCGAACCAGGAGCCCGCACCCGTGCCAATCAGCGCGAGATTGTTCTCTCCGCGGCAGAATGCGGGTTGAGCGGGTGCCTCGACCCCGAGCGCCATGCCAATCGCCATGCCGCTAACGCCTTTGCGCGCCATGATCGTCGCGAGACCGAAACCGCTGAGTTGCTCGACTAGAAGGTCAGCCACGGACCCGCACCCCTTCAGGATCAAAGAAGACTGGGTTGCAGATTGCTGCCTCGACATCGGCGCCCCGCACCGGGTCGTGAACAATGATCCGCTCTCCATGGCGCTGATGTCCCAGCTTCAAGAAAGCGAGGGCAATAGGCAGGCCCAGCGTCGGAGAGTAGGCGGCGGACGAGACGAACCCTTCATCGTTCGCAGCAACAGCATCTTGTCCCGGAGACAACAAATGGGCTCCCGCCCTGATCAGACTGCGTCCGTTAACCGGCTTTAGGCCGACGAGGCGCGGCCGCTCAGGATCACACAGACCCGGCCGGCCGGCCATTACGCGCCCAAGGTAATCCTTCTTTGTCGACATCATCCGTCCCATGCCAAGGTCGGCCGCTGTCGTGGTGCCATTGAGTTCGTTGCCCGCCGGATGGCCCTTCTCGATACGCATCACGCTGAGCGCCTCGGTGCCATAAGCGGTTACGTCGAAGGCGCGGCCGGCTTCGAACAGAGCAAGGATCAACGCTTCGCCGAGCCTCGCTGGGACACTGATCTCATAAGCCAGTTCGCCCGAAAACGAGAGCCGAAACAGCCGGCAAACGCGCTCCTTCCAAACTAATTCGATTGCCCCCATGTAAGGTAGCGCGTCGTTCGCGAGATCCACGCTGGGCAACAATGCCTGCAGCAGGGCACGCGACTTGGGACCAGCAACGGCGTATGTTGCCCACTGCTCGGTGACCGAGGTCGCCTGCACGTCGAGTTCGGGCCAAAGCACTTGTCGCGCATAATCGATATGCTGCATTACCTTGGCCGCGTTGACCGTCGTCGTCGTGACGAAGTAGCTATCCTCGGCAAAGCGCGTGGTGGTGCCGTCGTCCATCACGAAGCCGTCCTCGCGCAGCATCACGCCGTAGCGGGCCTTGCCGATCGGCAGGCTTGCGAAGTTGTTGATATAGAGGCGGTCAAGCAGCGTGCCGGCATCGGGGCCCTGCACGTCGATCTTGCCCAGCGTAGAAACGTCGCAGACGCCGACACTGCCGCGCGTCGCGAGAACCTCGCGATTAACCGACTCCAGCCATTCGCTTTCACCGGACCGCGCGAACCATTGCGCGCGCTTCCACTGCCCGGCGTCGGTAAAGATCGCGCGTTGCGCCTGCGCCCAGCGATGGCTTGCAGTCTTGCGCATTGGCCGGAAATCCTGGCCGCGGTGGTGACCGGCGAGCGCGCCGATCGCGACCGGCAAATAGGGAGGACGCGACAGCACCGTGCCCGTCTCGGCGATGGTCTTGCCGATAACGGCTGCAAGAACCGCATGGCCGTTGAGCTGGCTCGTCTTGCCCTGGTCGGTCGCCATGCCGAGCGTGGTGTAGCGCTTCAGGTGCTCGATCGATATAAAGCCTTCGCGCGCAGCTAGCTGAACGTCGGTGACGGTGACGTCGTGCTGAAAATCGACGAAGGCCTTTGCCTTGCCCGGCACCTGCCAGAGCGGCGTAGCCGCTGCGAAATCGTCGCTGGCGGAAAAGGAAGGGAGGCCCTTCGGGGCAATGCCTAGATCGGCCAGCGCCGCGGATGCCTGGTGCACACCGCCGCGCAGGGCATCGCCCAGCGCCAGATCGCCGGCCGCCGCACCTGCGGGTGCCAAGCCAGGCGGGCAGGATTCCAGCAGGAATGCCTGCTGCGCGTCGGACCAGATCGGTCGTGCGCCGAGATTGCTGCCCAGGCCAATCGCCGGGTTCCAGCCCCCAGCCATGGCGACGAGATCGCAAGAGATACGTCGCGGCGCGCCTTCGGCGGTTCGCACGGTGACAGCTTTGGCGACCCTGCCGTGAACCTCAGTGACGACCGCGCCGAACAATGCCTCCACGCCCAGTCTACGCGCCAGCTCGATATGCCGCGCGTCCGCCGGACGCGCATCGACAACCGCGCCCACCCCCACGCCGGCACGCACCAGATCGTGTGCCGTTGTCCAACCGCTGTCGGTCGCGGTGAACACTACGGCACACTTGCCCGGCGCGACAGCGTAGCGGTTGACATAGGTCGATATGGCCGAGGCCATCATCACGCCCGGCCGGTCGTTGGCACCAAACACGATCGGCCGCTCAATCGCGCCCGCCGCCAGCACCGCGCGCTTCGCAATGATCTTCCACAAACGTTGCCGCGGTTGCCCGGACGACGGAGCGGAAAGGTGGTCGGATACGCGCTCGACAGCGCCATATTCGCGCCCGTCGTAGACGCCAAACACGGTCGTGCGCGTCAGTAGGCGAACGTTGGGCAGCGAGGCCAATTCTGCCGCGACCCGCGCAGCCCAATCGCTGGCAAGAATCCCATCGATCTGGTGGCGTTCTGACAGCAACCGCCCACCGGGCATGACATCTTCGTCGGCCACGATAACACGTGCGCCGGAGCGCGCGGCGGTGAGCGCCGCAGCGAGCCCGGCCGCGCCACCACCAATGACGAGCAGGTCGCAGAAGCCATGCTCACGATCGTAGTGGTCGGGGTCGGGCAGCATCGACAGTTTGCCCAAGCCAGCGGCGCGGCGGATGAGCGGCTCGTAAAGCTTCTCCCAGAGGGCGGCAGGCCACATGAAGGTCTTGTAGTAGAAGCCGGCAACCAACAACGGCGACGCGAGCTGGTTCACCGCCAGAAAGTCAAAGGCCAGACTGGGCCAGCGATTCTGACTGGTCGCCTCGAGACCGTCGTATAGCGGCACGGTCGTGGCGCGCGTGTTCGGCTCGGCGTGTGCGCCGCTACGCAGCGTCACCAGCGCGTTGGGTTCCTCGCTCCCTGCGGCGAGGATGCCGCGCGGCCGATGGTATTTGAACGAGCGGCCGACCAACCGGACGTCGTTCGCAAGGAGTGCTGAAGCCAGCGTATCGCCAGCCAGCCCCCGATAATTCTTGCCATCGAAGGTGAAGCGTAAGGGTTTCGTCCGGTCGATGAGTCCACCATTAGTCAATCGATTTACGTCGGTCCGGCTCATCGTACACCGTCCCGCGCGAAGATCGCGCCCAACATGGCATGCGTCGTCGTGTCCCGCGTCACCGCGATCCAGGTGCGGCAGCCCTGCGCGTGATACCAGTGCTCGGTCATCGGCCCGGCCAGGTTGTCGCGCAGGTAGACATAGTCGGCCATGCCGTCCTCGCTCTCTGGCCGCATGAGCGAAGCATCGCCTCGATATACGAATTCCTGGGCGTCCCGTTCACCACAATAGGGGCAGTCAATGCGCATAGGTTTCGCCCCTCAATGCAGGTTGGGTTGGGCGCCCTGGCCCTTTTCGTCGATCAGGTGGCCGGTGCGGAAGCGGTCGAGCCGATAAGCGGCGGCGGTCTCGTGCGCGCGGTCGGTAGCCAGCAGATGCGCGAAGCACCGGCCCGAGGCCGGTGTCGCCTTGAACCCGCCGTAACACCAGCCAGCGTTCAGATAGAGCCCGTCGATCGGGGTCCGATCGATGATGGGCGATCCGTCCATCGACATATCCATGATCCCGCCCCAGCTGCGGAGGAGGCGCACGCGGCCGATCATTGGCATCACGGCCATGCCGCCCTCGCAGACGTCTTCGACCACGGGCAGGTTGCCGCGCTGGGCGTAGGAATTGTACCCGTCGATATCGCCGCCGAAGACAAGGCCTCCCTTGTCCGACTGGCTGATATAGAAGTGTCCGGCGCCGAAGGTGATGACGCCCGGAATCACCGGCTTGAGCCCCTCGCTAACGAAGGCCTGGAGGACGTGGCTCTCGATCGGCAGCCGCAGATCGGCGAGCGCGGCGATCCGAGAAGAATTGCCCGCCACGGCCATGCCAACCTTGCCGGCCCGGATCAGCCCGCGGCTGGTCTCCACACCCACGACGGTGCCCGTAGCATCGCGCAGGAAACCCCTGACCTCGCAGTTCTGAACGATATCGACGCCGCGGTCCGAAGCCCCGCGCGCAAAGCCCCAGACCACGGCATCGTGGCGGGCAGTGCCCCCGCGCGGCTGATGCAGTCCACCCATGATCGGAAAGCGCGCCTGATCGAAATCGAGGAAGGGCGCCAGCTTTCGCACGCCATCGACGTCAAGCAATTCGGCATCGACGCCGTGCAGCCGCATGCCATTGCCGCGCCGCGCCGCGGCGTCGCGCTGCGCATCGCTGTGCACCAGGTTCAATACGCCGCGCTGGCTGACCATCGCGTTGTAGTTGAGTTCCTGTTCCAGACCCTCCCAGAGTTTCATCGACCATTCGTAGAACGGCGCGTTCCCAGGCAGCAGATAGTTGGAGCGGATGATCGTGGTATTGCGCCCAGCATTTCCGCCGCCGATCCAGCCCTTTTCAAGCACCGCGACATTGGTGATGCCGTGGACCGCGGCAAGATAATATGCTGTGGCCAGCCCGTGACCGCCACCGCCGATGATGATCACATCGTAGCCATCCTTCGGCACAGCGTCGCGCCAGGTCGGCTGCCAGCCGGAATGACGCGACAGCGCGTTTCGTGCAAGGCTCAAGATGGAAAAGTGTGTCATGAACCCTAACGGTTGCGCAGTTGCCTCCCGGCCAAAATAGCGGCAATACCCTTTCATGCTTATCCCAAAGCGACCATTCGATGCCGATTAGCGACAATCATGTCGATTTTTCGATGCGCCGATTGGGATTCGTTCTTATCGATGGCTTCGCGCTGATGTCGTACGCGTCGGTAGTGGAGCCTTATCGTGCTGCAAACATGCTGGCCGGCCGGCCATTGTACAGCTGGGTACACATTTCGGTCGCAGGTGATCCGTGCCAAGCGTCGAACGGCGCCACCTTCCTGGCGGATCAGGCGGTAGGCGAGCGAGCCGACTGCGATACGTTGTTCGTCTTCGCCGGCGGCGACCCCACCGACTTCGACGATCCAGCAACCTTCGCCTGGCTACGCGAAACCGCCGCTCGTGGCATCGTGATCGTCGGCATCTCGGCCGGTCCCTATTTGCTCGCGCGCGCCGGCCTGCTCGACGGCTATCAAGCGACGATCCACTGGGAGCACCTTCCGGCCTTCTTGGCAGAATTTCCGACCAGCGCTCCTCAGACCGGGCTCTACGTCATCGACAGAAGGCGGATAACCTGCGCCGGCGGCATGGCTGGCATGGATCTGGCCGTCGAGCTAATCGAACGCGAACAGGGACATGCCCTCGCCGCACAGGTTTCCGACTGGTTCATTCGCAGCGAGCAACGCGGCGCCGATCGACCTCAGCGTCTTAGCCTACGCGACCGATACGGCGTAGCGAACGACCGCGTACTGCGCGTGCTCGCGCAAATGGAAGCCTGTGTCGAAGACCCACTTAGTCGGTCGAATCTCGCTGCGATCGCCAGCGTATCGGTGCGCCAGTTGGAACGGCTGTTCGGCAGCAATCTTGGCGCGACCGTCAGCCAAATATACATGCGCATCCGCCTGTCTCAATCCGAACAGATGTTGCGCACCACAGCGCTGCCGATAACCGAAGTGGCACTCGCCTGTGGCTTCAAGACCAGCAGCCATTTCTCGCGCAGCTTCAAAGAGCAGTTCGGCAAAGCTCCGTCCGACCTGCGAGCACGAGGCTGGTGCGTGCAAGGTAAAGCAGCGACAGCCATATTCCCTACCGCATCAGTACGAGCTCTTCCGCCATCGACGGATGCAGTGCCACAGTAGCATCGAAATCGGCTTTCGTCAGTCCGGCCCGCACTGCGATGGCCGCGCCTTGAAGGATTTCAGGTGCCTCGGGTCCGATCATATGGACGCCGAGCACACGGTCGGTGTTGGCATCCACCACCAGTTTGTAAAGGCCGCGTTCGTGGCGGCTGGCGAAGACATTCTTCATTGGCCGGAAGTCGGACGAGAATACCTTTATGTTGCCGTACTTGTTACGGGCTTCGCTCTCGGTCAAGCCGACGGCGGCCAATGGCGGCTGCGAGAATACCGCGCTGGGCACACAGTCATAGGCGGTCTTGCGCTTGTTACCGCCGAACACACTGTCGGCAAAGGCATGCCCCTCGCGGATCGCCACGGGGGTGAGCTGGATGCGGTCGGTAACGTCTCCGACCGCATAAATGCTGTCGCAGACGGACTTGCTATGGTCGTCGACGGCAATCTGGCCGTTTTTGCCGAGTACGATGCCGGCGCTTTCTAACCCCAGCCCCTCGGTTTTGGGTTTACGGCCCGTAGCGATCAGCACGACGTCAGCACGGATCGGGTCGAGTTGACCCGGCGTCGCCAGGAGGTCGCCTTCAGGTGATGGCTCGACCTTGGTCAGCGGACAGTGGAACTTGTATTCGATCCCACGCGCCATCGTGATCTGGAGCAGCCGGTCGCAAAGCGCCTTGTCATAGCCGCGCAGGATCGCGTCGCTGCGGTTCACGACGGTGACATGGGCGCCCAACGCGTTGAAGATGCCGGCGAATTCCAGCGCGATATAACCCGCCCCCTGAATCACCACGCGGTTGGGGAAGGTCGGCAGGTGGAACACTTCGTTCGAGGTGATGCACAAGTCCGATCCCTCGAATACGGGCGTCACCGGCCAAGAGCCCGTGGCGACGAGGATGTACTTTGCGGTAAACTCGCGTCCGCTGGCTAGCCTGATCCCGTGCGGCCCGGTGATCGTCGCGCGCTCGAGGAAATGAACAACCTTGTTATTGTCGAGCGTTGCGATGTAGGCATTCTCGATCCGCGTGACATCGCGAAGCACGGCGTCGCGCAACACCGCCCACTCGAATTTCATGCCCTCGACCGTCCAGCCATAATTCGAGGCATCCTGCAGTTCCTCGGCGAAGTGCGATCCATAGACCAGCAACTTCTTGGGTACACAGCCGCGGATCACGCAGGTCCCGCCGACCCGGTGTTCCTCGGCGATTCCCACCTTCGCGCCGTGCGAAGCCGCGACCCGGCTTGCGCGCACGCCACCCGAACCCGCACCGATGACGAAAAGATCGTAGTCGTATTCAGCCATGAGACGCTCCTATTGCGGGAGCGCATACGGGCAGCTGGCTACCGTGTCGCCAGCGACTTTTGGGGTTAGGCCGGGCGGCGCAGGCGACGGCTAGAAGCAATTTTAAATAATGCGGCACGCCCTTCCGGGCGAAGCGCTCCTCCTGGCGGTTGAGGGGTTGGTGCTGGCCCACGTCTCGAACAGCAGCATGGCGAGGAAGCTGGGGCCAGCCCAACCGCTCTGCACTACGGGGAAGGGCGCAGGCGGCTGCGTGACCGCCTTGCAGTTCCGGCAGGACTTCTCCAGCACGCTTTGGACGACCTTTCTGGCGGGATCACCTCCAAACTCCAGGGCGATGCGCGGGCGTTCCTCAAGGAACAGGTCATCCCAGACGAACCGATCCGGGCGCGCGAAATGACGGACTGTATCCGGACCAGGTTCAGCCTCGACGACCACCCAAGAACGATCGAGCGGGAGCACGGTGTAAAAAACTGCGTAGCCGGCACGGGCGCGCAACGGCACTCGGGGTTGGGGGGCGGTGCAACACAGCGATACGAAATCTTGCGCGCGGCGGCCCTCGGGACCGCTTTGCCCGTAAAGGCGCGCAGCGGCCATACTATCCTTTTGCATGGGGGACGTGGGCTTGGGCGCGATCTTGCATGCGCCTTACCAAGCGTCACGGTTTGCCATGCCAGTTGTTGACCTGCCAATCGCCGATGAGTCTTCGGAGAAGCGCATAGTCATCCAGCTGCTTGCCGCATGGTGATGGCGGAGCCTGAAGGAGGAGAACGGCATGAACGAAAACCTCAAGGGTCAATTGTATCATCTCGATCGGGGTACCGTGCAAAGCAAAGCAGGAGAAACAGCGTTATCATTGCGTGACTTGCGCCAGACAATGCTG
>NZ_AKKE01000050.1 GCF_000281975.1 Novosphingobium sp. AP12
GGCAGCCGCCGCTTCGCTGAAGAGCCTGAAACTGCCTACCGGGGGGTACGGCGTGATCCGCCGGGGCGAAAACGGCGGGCTGGAAGTGCCGGTCTGGGGGCGGCGGCCGTGAACGAGCCCCTGCTGCGCTCACCCCCATTCCGGGGCGCCGACGCCTCTGTATCCCGGCCGCCTTCCGGCAGGAATCCCGGCCTGACGAACGAGCCTGCCGCGCTCGTCGCCCTGGTGCGCGAAGCGCGGGTAGGAGGCCGGTTCTGGGCCGCTCCGGCGGGCCTGTCCGGGCCGCCCGGCACCGTGCTGCGCCCGCGCCGGGTCAAGGACCTGACCGCCCATCTCGAAGGCATGGGCCTTGTCGAGCGCCGCTCCGCACTGTGGATCGCGCCCTCGTCCGACCGCCGATGGGCCCGCGCGCTGGGCCGGCTCGTAGCTGCCGAAGGCGGTGACTGGCGGGGCGACGTCGATCCCTGGTCGGTTCTTACGGGGGCACAGGCCCTCGTCGCGCATGGCGACGACGAATGGGTCGCCCTCGCGCGGATCGCCGGTGTCCCGGTGCGGGTCCTGTCGGCGGGCCGGTTCGGAACCCCGAGCGACGACGCTCTCGCGCTCAAGATGCAGGCGGCGCGCGCGCTCGGCGGGGCCTTCCGCGATCCCTTCACCGACGCCCCGGCAACGGTCGAGGCCACCATCGAACTGCTGGCCGGATGGCGCAGCATCCTGGAAGCGAACCGGCCGATCGTTGCCGCTTGCGGCATGGCCTGGTGGAAGCGCTCGGAAATCCGCCGTTTCCTCTGGCATCCCCAAAGGCGCCTGCGCATGGTCCGGAGCCCCGCACGCGCGCTTGCGCTGGCCCAGCAGGCCGGGGGCGCGGTGGCGATCTGGCCTTCGCGGGTCTCGCCGGCGCTGATCGCCGATGCAGCGCGGCAAGGCGTGCCGCTGGTGCGCGTCGAGGACGGTTTCGTGCGCTCCGTGGGTCTCGGCGTCGATCTCGTGCCGCCGTCGTCGGTGGTCGTCGACGCCTCTGGCATTCATTTCGACCCGTCCGGCCCGAGCGACCTCGAACAGGTCCTTGCCGGCACAGAGGCGCCCCCAAGGCTGCTCCAGCGAGCGAGGGCTCTGCGCGAGACGATCGTCGCGGCAGGGATCAGCAAGTATGCGGCCGGACCGAGCGTGGCCGTCCCCGAACGACAAGCCGGTCGCCGCCTCGTCCTTGTCCCCGCGCAAGTGGAGGACGACATGTCGGTCCTGGCGGGCGGCGGCGGGCTGACTTCGAACCTCGAACTGCTGCGCCGTGTCCGCGCGCTGGAGCCCGACGCCGAGATCTGGTTCCGCCCCCACCCCGACGTGGATGCAGGCCACCGCAAGGGCGCGGTGCCGGACGCCGACATCCTCGTCCACGCCGACCGGATCGTGCGCGGCGGCGGCATGGCGCCGCTGCTGGACGCGGTCGACGCGGTCCACGTGCTCACATCGCTGACCGGCTTCGAGGCGCTTATGCGCGGCCGCAAGGTGGTCTGCCACGGCACACCCTTCTACTCCGGCTGGGGCCTCACACGCGACCTCGGTGACGTCCCCGGGCGGCGCGGGCGCGTACTGACGCTCGACGCACTGGTGGCGGGCGTGCTCATCCTCTACCCGCGCTACCTCGACCCGGTGAGCGGCCTGCCCTGCCCGCCCGAAGTGCTGGTCGGCCGCATGGCGAGCGCCAGCGCGACCAATCGCCTCGGCTGGATTGCGCCCCTGCGCCGCTGGCAGGGCCGGTTCATGAAGGCCTTCCTTCGGTGAACAAGACCCGATGACCGACGTGATCCTCGACATCTCGCGCCTGATCTCCCGCCTGCGCTATTCGACCCCTTCGGGCGTGGACCGGGTGGAGATGGCCTATGCCCGCGGCCTGCTGGCGCGTCACGGCGACGCTCTTGCCTTTGCGGCGGTACATCCCACCGGGCTCTACGGCCGGCTCTCGCGCAAGGCCGCACTCGGCTACCTCGACGAGCTCGAGCGCCGCTGGTCGAAAGAGGCCGACGCCCCCCGCCAGCGTTCGCTGCCCTCGGTCATGCCGCAGCTCGCCGCGCTGCTGCCCTCGGGCAAGGGGGTCGGCTCGGGCGGTGTGTACGTGCAGGCCTCGCCGCATCACCTGACCAACCTGCCCAAGGTCCGCCGCATCCTCGCGCGGGAGCGGGCGAAGTTCCTGTGCCTCGTCCACGACCTCATCCCGATCGAGTTTCCCGAGTATGCCCGCTCCTCCGGCGCGGCGCTGCATCGCCGCCGCATCGAGACGGTGGCGGAGGCTATCGCGGAGACCGGCGGCGCGGCGATCGTCAATTCCGCCGCTACCGGACGCTCGCTGCAGCCGTGGCTCAGGCCGGGCACTGAGATCCACGTCGCCTTGCTCGGCACCGAGAGCCTGCCCGCCGCCGCGCCGGAAGCGGGCGACGGGCGGCCCTATTTCGTCTGCCTCGGCACGATCGAGCCGCGCAAGAACCACCTCCTGCTGCTGCACCTGTGGCGAGACCTCGCGGAGACACTCCCGCCCAGGGAGGTGCCGCGCCTCGTCATCGTCGGCCGCAGGGGCTGGGAGAACGAGCAGATCATCGACATGCTTGAGCGTTGCCCCGCCCTTGTCGGCCATGTCGACGAACTCGGCGGATGCCCCGACGCGCGCCTGTCGGCCCTGTTGCGCGGAGCCCGCGCCCTGCTGATGCCCTCGTTCGCCGAAGGCTACGGCATGCCGGTGGCCGAGGCGCTGTCGGTCGGCACGCCCGCGATCTGCAGCGAGCTTGCCGCCCTGCGCGAAGTGGGCGGCGCCGTTCCCGACTATCTCGACCCGCTCGACGGCCCCGGCTGGAAGGCGGCGATCCTGGACCATACGGCGCGCGGCCCCCTTCACATGGCGCAGATGGCCCGCCTGCCGGGCTGGCCCAATCCGACTTGGGCAGCGCACATGGCGATCGTGGCCGGCGCGATTGACAAGCTGCGCGCGGGCTGAGGGCCCGGCGTCCTCAGTTGCCCAGCCGCCCGGTGCTGTCGTAGCGCAGCGAGGTATAGGGCAGTTGCACGTAGTCGAGCACCGAATAGGCGGCTCTGCCGATAGTCGAGCGAGACTTCGCGAACAGCAGTTCGCCCAGGTTCAGGCCGACGCCGACGAACAAGTGCTGCTTGGGAACGATGCCCTGCTCGCGGTCGCTGTTGAGGAAGTCCGACGCGTAGTAGCCGACCTGGAGGTCGAGATATTTGAGCGGGGAGTTCTCCAGCTTCTCGAACCCGGAGCCCTTGAGCGAGAACAGGAAGCGCTCCTGCTCGTAGTGCTTCTTGCCGACGTGGCTGTAGACCTGGTCGTTGGGGATGATCTCGATCTTGAAGGCGAGCTTTTCCTTCAGGCCCGGCACCGTGTTGCGCAGCACCGAGAAGCCCGCTCCCGCGATGTTCATGACGATATCCTGCATCGAGTAGCCGGCGTCCGGCTCGATCCCGTCGGATATCTCGTTCAGCGCCATGAGCCCTGCCGCCAGCACGCCGGCGGTCACCGCATCGCCTTCGGCGCCGCCGGTGTTGCGGTGGATGCGGTGGTGCAGCAGTTCCGCGATGAGATAAGTGTTGAAGGCGTGGGTCAGCTTGTCCATGCCGATGGTCTGGGTATCCTTGCCGAACCAGCCCTCGTCATGGAAATGGAACGAGGAGGTGTCCTTGAACAGCTTGGGTATTCCCTGCGCGAGGACATAGCCGCCGAGGATGAATATCTCGGTCTTCGAACTGCCCGCCTGCTGACCGAAGCTCTTGTACGGCGAGTATTCGCGTCGCACGTGCCCGGAGCGGGTGAGTCGCTGGTCGTCGATCGGCCCCACCGGGGCCGATAATGGGGCCCCGTCCAGCTCGGCGTATCCCGGCAAATCCGTCCCCGCCGGCTGGAGCGTCACGGGCTGGAGCATCGTCGGACCGGGCCGGGCGGACGTTTGCCGGACATCGGCCAGATCCCAGTCATCGCCAGCCGGTTTCAGGGAATCGGGGGAAAACGGACGACGCTTGCCAAATTCAAGGCCCGGCATATCGGCTTCCGCCGCAAACTCGGGCCGCACCATCTGGAACGATGGAACGTCATCCTGTCGAGGCGCGGCACCGGCCGTGCCGGTCCCGGCACTCGCCCAAGCCGGAGCGGAAGGAAGGCACAGAGCGAGGAGAAGCATAGCCCGGTCGCAATGGATTTTCCGCATTAAATTCCCGTCATCTAACATCGCGCAAGGACGCGAAGCGATTGATCCGGCGATACGAAACGCCCGAACCGGATTGCTCGCAGCCCGAGATGTGCCTCGTATTTCCCCCTATTCGGTTCTTCGGCCAATTTTCCCAATGGAGTCAATTCGGAATCCCCCGACTTCCCGCTCCGCACGGATCGTGCCCTGCCCGCGCACGCGCCTGGCGGCCCCTCGCCGCAGCTGCAGATGGGACGTGCGGCAGGCGCGCCGGCCCCTTCAACCCCGCATCAGGGTTTGAGCGTGTCGATCCGGGTGCCGAAAACTCGGTCCCAGAAGATCGCCGAGATCGCGAAGTTGCTCTCGTCGTCGATGAAGTGGTGGCGCATGTGGTGGCGCTTCAGCGCCGAGGCCAACCTCCCGCGCATGGGCAGGTGGTGGCAGGCATAATGGGTGATATCGTAGATCAGATAGCCCACGAAGAACCCCAGAAACAGCCAGATGCCCGCCAGACCGAGCAAAGCCGTGCAGCCGGCCACGACCATCGTCAGGACCGGGACGCTCACCGAGAACGGCATCAGACCGCGCAAGCTGTCGTTGGGATGGTCGTGATGGTTGCCATGGATCAGGAACACGAACCATTTCGCCACCGGCAGGTCCAGTTCGAGATGGAAGAGGTAGCGATGCATGGCGTATTCGAACAACGACCAGATGACGAGGCCGACGGCTAACAGGCCCAACCCGGCCAGCGGACCGACGGCTCCCCAACCCGCCCACACCGCGATCGGCAACACCAAGCTCCACGTCACCGCGAAAGCCTGCGGCGAAATAAGTGTAAGCTTTTCGAGCAGGTCGGTTTGAAACAACCTAACGCGTTGCGGACTAGGATCGAGCGCGGACATTGATAAAATCTGGACAGGAGGCGAGGTGGAGTGTCAAGCCCTTACACTTTGTTCACGCATCACAAAGTGTTGGAATGAGTAGCTTGCCGCAGGAGAACAACGGAATGGCGAAACCTCCCCCTTCTGCGTCACACCCTGAACACATTCTCGTAACCGGAGCATCGGGCGGGCTCGGCGGTGCCATCGCACGCCATTATGCCCGGCCCGGAGTACGTTTGTCGCTGTGGGGGCGTGACGAGGGGCGGCTGGCCGCGATCGCGGAAGTCTGCCGGGAAGCGGGCGCCGCGGTCGAAGTCGTGTCCCTCGACCTTTCTGACATCGGCGGCGCGCTTGCCGCGCTGGCGGCGGGAGACGAGGCCGAGCCCTTCGACCTCGCCATCTTCGCTTCGGGCCTGGGCGACATTCGCGCCGAACAGGACAAGGTCGAGGCGCCCGCGCTCGTCGCGCGGCTGGCAGCGGTGAACTTCGCGGCTCCCGCGGCGCTGGCCGCCGCGCTGGCCGGACGCATGGCGGAGCGCGGACGGGGCGGCATCGTTCTGGTCGGCTCCGCCGCGGCATTCCACGCCCTGCCGTTCGCGGCCGCCTATTCCGGCACCAAGGCCGGCCTCGCGCGCTTTGCCGACGCGCTGCGCCTGGGCGTGCGTCCTCACGGGGTGACGGTCACGCTGGTGTCGCCCGGTTTCATCGACACCGCCGCCGGGCGCAAGGTCCCCGGACCCAGGCCGATGATGATGCAGCCGCAGCAAGTGGCCGCGCGCATCGCGCTGGCAGCGGCGAAAGGCAAGGCGCATCTGGTCCTGCCCTGGCCGTTCACGCTGCTGCGCTGGCTCGACCGCCTGCTGCCGCCTCCCCTGCGCGATCGCCTGCTGCTTTCACTGGCGCCTCCGGCGCGTTAGCGCAGCACCGCGTCCAGCACCGCGTGATGCAGCTGCGCCGGCGTCAGGTCCACCCGCCGGTTTTCGCCCCGCACCACCTGCCCCGCGGCGTCGAGGCGGATCATCACGTAGGGAGTATGACGCGCGCCGCCCGGCGCGGTCGCTCCCGGAATACTGGGGCGATGATCCCCGAAGAACACCAGCATGGCCGGGCGGGCCATCGCGGAGACTTGCTCGATCAGGGTGGCCAGCATGGCGTCGCTGCGGCGCACGAGCCGCAGGTAGCCCTGCACCAGTGTCTCGTCCCCGGACGGCGTCCATGGACCATGGTTCTCGATCGTCACGGCATAGATGAAGGTCGGCTCGCCCGCAGCGGCGTCCCGGGCCAGATCGAGGACCTGCGACGCCACCGCCGCGTCGGTAACGTAGCGCCCGGCGCCCGGCTCCACGGGCGCGAAACGATCCTCGCCCACCAGCTCCGCGAAGCCGCCAGCGGGCATGATGCGGTCGCGACCGTAGAAACGCATGTCGTGCGGATGCACGAACAGGCTGCGCCACCCGGAATGCGCCAGCCGCGCCGGCAGCGCGTAGGAGGCCTCGCCCAGCGCCGTCAGGAATGGATCGTAGCGCCGGAAGCCGAGTGCATCCTCGTCCCGCCCGAACAGCGCGCCATATTCGGTGCGCATAGTGTAGGCCCCGAAGCCGCTGACTTCGAGCCCTCCCCATTGCCACGCGTCGGCGCGCGCGGAGGCAAGGCCCGGCAGGGAAAGGGCGGGGTCGGCGAACAGATCGACCGGATCGGCGAACGATTCGCACTGGATGACGAGGAGCAGCTCGGGCGTCGGCTCGCCTGCCGCGAGGGACTGCCGGACCGGCGGCGGGCAGGGCGGCGGATCGTCGCTCTCGCGCCAGCGTAGCCAGTAGAGCAGCAAGGTCGGCAGGAAACCATGGCGCCGCACGTCGGCATGAGCATCGGGCTCGCGGGCGAGGTTGCGGAACGGATCGCAGCGCAGGCTGAGTGCCAGTACCGCAAGGCCGGCCGCCGCCAGCGCAAGGCCGGCGAGATGCTCCGCCAGCGCAGGCACGAACAGCCATGAGACAACCCCGAGCAGCACCGCCGCGATCAGGGCGACCACCACGCGCTGCCACACCCTGATCGCCGAGAGATAGAACTGTGGATGACGAAAGATCGCGCCGATCAACGCCAGGTCCGAAAAAAGGAGCGGTTCGCCGAGCATGGCATGCTTGGCGTTGGACACGAGCACCAGGAGCGCAAGCAGCGCCAGCGCCAGACCTGCGGCGACCGGGGCATTGCCGCACAGGGCTAGGAAGGCGCCGAACACGGCGGTCATGATGCCCGCCTGCAACCACATCCCGGCCAGGCTGCGCCCCGGCCATCCAGCACGCATTCCCCGGCTTTCCGGCCCGGCATCGCCCCGCCGCCGCGTCTCCGGCCGTGGCCGCACCAGGCGGTCCAGACCGGCCGACCCGATCAGCAATACCAAGAATGTCAGTTCGTCGCCTGTCACTGTCCCGCCGTACAACCGCCCCCTCGAGCCCCCCTCGGGCTCCATCGGACATCGCATCCTGCGGGCGGGAGCGGCGTCATAGCGGGCGGACCCAAGGCTGTCATCAAAGGTCTACGTCTGAACGGATGTGGGGCAAGACGGACTTGCCGCATGTCGTGGGGCAGACTAACGCCCTAACCGATACTCGCAGGGCAGTGGGTGCGAAGTCGTTTGACTGCAGCATCGATGGTCTATTCGAACGATACACGGAGCTTCCGTTCGCCGATGCAAGAACGTCCCATCGCCGCATACACCGCCGGCGCTTCGGCGAGACCTTCGGCAGAAGGCGATGAGCGCAGGGTGCTTCTGCTGCAGGGCCTGATGGGGCCCCTGTTCAGGCGTCTCGGGCAGGGGCTGATCCGGGCCGGGCACAAGGTCTACAAGGTCAACTTCAATGGCGGCGACCGGCTATTCTGGCGCCTCCCGGGCGGGATCGACTATTGCGGCTCGCTGGAAGCCTGGCCGCAGGTGCTCGAAGACCTGATCGCCGAGCATGGCATCACCGACGTCGCCCTTTTCGGCGACTGCCGGGACCACCACCTTGCAGCCACGCGGGTATGCCGCCAGCTCGAGGTGCCCGTCCACGTCTTCGAGGAAGGCTATGTCCGGCCCGACTGGGTCACGCTCGAGCTCGGCGGCGTCAACGGCCACTCGCTACTGCCGCGCGATCCGGTCTGGTACCGCGAGACGGCGGCGGCCCTGCCCCCCGTGCCCGCGCACAGCCAGGTCCCCTCCTCGTTCCGCCGCCGCGCGATCGAGGGACTGGCCTACAACGTCGCCGACGTCCTGAGCCGCTGGCACTACCCGCACTGGTCGAACCACAGGCCCTGGCATCCGCTGGTCGAGGGGATGGGCTGGGTTCGCAAGCTGCGCCGCCGCAAGGAACGGGAAGCCGCGAGCCACCGGCTGCTGGCGCGGCTGGAGGCGAGCGGGGAGCCCTATTTCCTGTTCCCGCTGCAACTCGATTCCGACGCGCAGATCCGCCTGCATTCGCCCTTTGCCGGCATCGCCGACGCGCTCCGGCTGGTGATCGGCTCCTTCGCCGCCCATGCCCCCGCTGACGTGCGCCTCGTGGTGAAGGAGCACCCGCTCGACAACGGCGTGCGCGACTGGCAGCAGGTGACGGCCGACATGGCGGCCCTGTTCGGCGTCGGCGCCCGCGTGGATTACCTGCCCTGGGGGGACATCGTGCCGGTGACGCGCAGGGCGCGCGGCATGGTCACGATCAACAGCACCAGCGGCACTCTGGGACTGGCCATGGGGGTGCCTGTGGTGGCGCTGGGACACGCCGTCTACGACGTGCCCGACATCACCTTCCAGGGCCACCTCGATACCTTCTGGCAGGCCCCCGTGGCACCCGACGGGACGACGTTCGCGGCGTTCCGTCGCGTGCTCATAGAACGCTGCCTGATCCCCGGCGGCTTCTTCTCCGAGGAAGCGCTCGACAAGGTGGTGCGCCACGCCATAGCCCGCTTCGAAGGTCGCCCCATCGTCCCGGAATGACCCGTCAGCGCGCGCCCTTGCGCAGCGTGGTCAGGTCGATGCCGTGCTTGTGGACCTTGTAATAGAAGGTCTTGCGCGGGATGCCGAGGCGGGCGATCGCCGCGCCGATCTCGCCGTTCGCGGCGAGGACGGCGGCGACGATCGTCTCGCGCTCGAAGGCATCCAGGCGCTGCGGCAAGGTATCGCCCGGCGCCTCCGGGGCGACCTGCGGCGCGGCTTCGGTCAGCCCCAGCACGAAGCGCTCGGCGTAGTGGGCCAGTTCGCGCACGTTGCCCGGCCAGTCGTGGCTGGCGAGATGACCCTGCACCGAGGCCACCATCTCTGGCAGGGGCCGCCGCAGCCGCGCCGCCGATGCCCCTGCAAGATGGGCGAAGAGCACGGGGATGTCCTCGCGCCGCTCGCGCAGGGGCGGCATCCGCAGCCGCAGCGCCGCCAGCCGGTAGAACAGTCCGGGCGCGATCTTGTCCGCAAGCTCGCCGTCCTCGGTGCCGCCCGTCGCGATGACCCTGAGGTCGAGCGGCAGCGGCTCGCGCGCGCCGGGGCTGCGCAAGGTCCGCTCCTCGACCAGCGCCGCCAGCCGCGCCTGCAGCGGGCGAGAGGCCTGGTCGATGTCGTCGAGCAGCAGCGTGCCGCGATTGGCCGCCGCGATGCTGGCCTCCCCGCTCGCCGCGAATAGCTCGTCCTCCAGCGCATCGGGCAGCGCCGCGCAGGCGACCGCGAGGAAGCGGCGGCGTGCACGTTTCCCCGCGCGGTGGATCAGCCGGGCGAGCAATTCCTTGCCGGTGCCGGTCTCACCCTCGATGAACAGGTCGATGTCCGCATTGGCGAGGGTCGGGATCATCTCGCGCAGCCGCCGGATCGCGGGTGACTGGCCGACGAGGCCCGAGGGCTCGTCCCCCTGCGCCTCGGCCCGCAGCCGCCGGTTGTCGAGCGCCAGCGCCCGGGCGGTGGCGGCGCGGTCGGCGGCGGCGACCAGCGCCTCGGGGTCGAACGGCTTGGTAAGGAAGTCCCAGGCCCCGGCCTTGAGCGCATCGACCGCCATGGTGACGTCGCCGTGCCCGGTCACGAGAATCACCGGGAGGCTGGGGTCGCGCTCGTGAAGGGCGCGCAGCAGCTCGATGCCGGACATGTGCGGCATGCGCACGTCGGTGACGACGAGGCCCGGCCAGTCCGCATCGATCGCTGCCAGCGCCGGCTCGGCGGCGGCGAAGGCTTCGACGGCGAACCCCGCGAGGGTGAGCACCTGCGCGGTCGAGACGCGAAGGTCGTCGTCGTCCTCGACCAGCGCCACGCGGCGCGCCCCGCCGCTCATGATGCTCTCCGCAAGGTGATCTCGAAGCAGGCGCCTTCGTCCGAGGGCAGGAGGCGCAGGGTGCCGCCGAAGTCCTCGGCGATGTCCTTGGCGATCACCAGGCCGAGGCCAAGGCCGGAAGCGCGGCTGGTGGCGAAGGGGGTGAACAGGCGGTCCGCCACCTCGGGCGCGATGCCGGGACCATTGTCGCGCACGAGAAGGCGCAATGTGTCGGTCTGTGCGTCCAATGTCACGCCAAGGTACGGTTCGGGATGGCCATCCAGGGCCTCGATCGCGTTCTGCAGGAGGTTCACCAGCACCTGCTCCAGTCGCACGCGGCCGCCGAAGACCATGAGCCCGGGCGCGATCTCGGGCCGCTCGAAAGTGACGTGGGACAATCGCTCCTTGAGCAGCAGGCAGGCCCCGTCCACCACTTCCGCCAGCGCGATCGGCCCGCCGCCACGGCTTCCCTTGCGCGCAAACCCGCGCAGTTCCGCCGTTACGGTGCCGATCCGCTCGGCCAGCCGGTCGATCGCCTTGAGGTTGGCCCGCACGTCATCCTGCGCCCCCATGTCGAGCAACTGGCGCGTGGTGGCGGCATAATTGCGGATCGCGGCGACCGGCTGCGCCGTCTCGTGCGCGACGCTGGCAGTGACCTGTCCCAGCGTCGCAAGCCGGTTCGCCTGCCTCAGCCCCTCGCGCAGTTGCGCGGCATGTTCCTCGGCGGCCGCGCGCTCCTCGATCTCGCGGCGTAGGTCGATGGTGCGCTCGGCGACGGCGGCTTCCAGCTGAGCGGTCCGTTCGGCCCGGCGGCGGCCGCGTTGGCGCAGGAACAAGGCGAGCGCGAACAGCGCCAGCGTCGCCAGCGCCGCACCGACCTGCGCGGCGCGCACCGTCGCCTCGACCCCGCGCAGCGGCAGCGCGAGATTGACACGCCAGCCGGCAGGGCTCGGCTTGCTGGTCGTCAGCAGGGAATCGCCGGGGGCGCCGGGAATGGCGATGTGGCCATCGCGCAGGACCCTGTAGGGCGCCGGGCGCAGGTCGCCGACGCCGATGATCTCGCGCTCGATGCGGCTGCGCTCCGGCGTCAGCGCGCGGGTCGCGGCATAGCGCCAGCCGGGGCTGCTGGTGACGAGGATCACGCCGTCGCGGTCGGTCACGAAAGTCGTGCCGCTCGCCTCGCGCCACTGCTCCTCGACCCGGTCGAACTCCATCTTCATGACGACCACGCTGCCGCCGGCGCCGCGACGGGCGAAGAACAGGCCGGGCCGTTGGCTCACCGTACCCAGTGCGAACTGTTCACCCGCACCACTTTTTACAGCCGCGCGAAAATAGGGCCGGAAGCTATAATCCTTGCCGAGGAAACTGCGTGGATCGCGCCAGTTGCTCGCCGCCAGCGTCAGCCCGTCGCGGCGGATGACGTAGATGATCGGCGAGCCGAGCTGCCCCGAAAGCCGCTCCAGCTTGGCGTTCATCACGGCCTCCGCGCCGGGCCGCCCCGCCACCAGCGCGACGAGGTCCCGGTCGTCCCCCAGCGCGAGAGGCAACAGGCGGAAACGCGCGACCTCGCTGGCGAGCAGCGCCTGGCGAAGCCTGGCATCTGCGGCGGCTTGCTCGGCAAAGCGCGCCGTCACCGTGCCGCGCACCGCAAGGCCGACCGCAAAGGCCACGAGCAGCGCGCAGGCCAGCCCCGCCAGGAGCCAGAGGAGGTTCCTCGATCGCATGACGCGAATCCGATAGGCCCGCGCTGGCTGATGTGCAAGTTCCTGCACTTTCGTTGCGCATGTGGTGCCAATATCTGGACAGCAACACGATCATATTTTTCATAACGTATTGAAAATCAACAACTCGTCGTTTTTCTCAATTCCCTTTGCGCGCAGCGCACGAGGGGGCAGATTGGTGGGGCTCGAGCACCGCCCCAGGCATTGCCGGCCCCAGAGGATGAGACAGGTCGCCCCATGAACTATGTTGCCCCCACCGCTCCGTCCCATGCGCGCCCCGGCCGCTGGTACACGCACCTTTATGTCCAGGTTCTCGCCGCGATCACCGCCGGCGTACTGGTCGGGCATTTCTACCCGGCGACGGGCGAGGCGCTGAAACCGGTGGGCGACATGTTCATCAAGCTGGTGAAAATGGTGATCGCGCCGGTCATCTTCCTCACCATCGTGACCGGCATCGCCGGCATGCGCGACCTCGGCTCGGTCGGGCGCGTGGCGGCCAAGGCCTTCGCCTACTTCCTGTTCTTCTCGACCCTCGCGCTGATCGTCGGCCTGATCGTCGCCAACGTGGTCCGCCCCGGCGCGGGCTTCAACATCGACCCGGCCACCCTCGATGCCAGCAAGGTAGTCCAGTATTCCGAGAAGGCGCACGAGACGACGCTGCTCGGCTTCCTCAACGGCATGATCCCGGACACTCTGGTCTCCTCGCTGGCGCAAGACAACATCCTGCAGGTGCTGGTGGTGGCGATCCTGTTCGGCATTTCGCTGGCTTCGATCGGCGATCGCGGCGCGAAGGTCCTCTCGATCCTCGAGGACGTTTCGGTCGTCATCTTCAAGCTCGTGTCGATCGTCATGAAGCTCGCCCCGATCGGCGCGTTCGGCGCGATGGCCTTCACCATCGGCAAGTACGGCGTCGGCAGCCTCGCCAACCTTGCGCAGCTGGTGGCGACGTTCTACGCGACCTCGATCCTGTTCGTGGTGGTGATCCTCGGCGCGGTCGCCAGGCTCTGCGGGTTCTCGATCTTCAAGCTGATCGCCTACCTCAAGGGTGAACTGCTGCTGGTGCTCGGCACCTCGTCCTCAGAAAGCGCCCTGCCCGCACTGATCGAGAAGATGGAGCGCGCCGGCTGCCCCAAGGCCGTGGTCGGCCTCGTCGTCCCCACCGGCTACTCGTTCAACCTCGACGGCACCAACATCTACATGACGTTGGCCGCGCTGTTCATCGCGCAGGCCTGCAACGTCGACCTGACGCTGGGCCAGCAGCTGCTCCTGCTGAGCGTCGCGATGCTCTCGTCCAAGGGCGCGGCGGGCGTGACCGGCGCGGGCTTCATCACGCTGGCGGCGACCCTCTCGATCGTGCCGTCGGTGCCGGTCGCGGGCATGGCGCTGATCCTGGGCGTGGACCGCTTCATGTCCGAGTGCCGCAGCCTTACCAACTTCGTCGGCAACGCGGTGGCGACGATCGTCGTCTCGCGCTGGGAAGGCCGCCTCGACGGCGAGGCGCTGGAAGCCGCGCTGAACGGCCATGCCCTGCCGATGCCGGCCCACGCCCTCCCGGCCGAGTAAGCGCGGCCCCGCACGACGAAAGCGCACGACGAAAGCGCGCGACGAACAAGCGCGCACAAGGGAGATACCATGACCACCGTTTCGGCGCGGCTGCTTGCCGCTACCCTTTCGCTCGCCTCCGCCATCGCGCCCACGCTGGTCAATGCCGAGGCGGCGAAGACCCCCTACCCGCTCGCATCCAACGGCGACGCCGCCGTCAAGGATGGCTACACCCTCTCCCGCTGGGCGGAGGACTGGACGTCCAAGGCCGACCCGGCAAAGGGCGACGATGTGCTTGATCGCCTCAAGTTCCTGCCGCTCGACGATGACGGCGACGTCTACCTGACGCTTTCGGGCGAGCTGCGCCTGCGGGTCAACGAGACGACCAACCCCAACCTGCGCGAAGCCGAGGCGCAGCGCCAGGACATCACCCGCATCGTTGCCGGCGCGGACCTCCATATCGGCGAGCACCTGCGCGCCTATGGCGAGCTGGCGCACGGCGGCATCTCTGGCCGCAACCTCGGCGCGCCGGCGGCTACGCTGCGCAACGACCTCGTCGTCCAGCAATCCTTCGTCGAAGCGAGCGCCGAGATTTCCGGGATCGACGTGGGTGTGCGCTACGGCCGGCAGGAGTTCACCGACGGACCGAACCTGCTGACCTCGCAGCGGGACAACAACACCATCCGCTACACCCTCAATGGCTGGCGCGCCTGGGCGCGCGGATCGAAGGTGCGTGCCGGAGCATTCGACCTGCGCCCGACCGCCTACGGCGACCTCGGCACCGACGACGACGTCAACGATCCGGCCCGCCGTTTCTCGGGCGTGAACCTGGGCTTCGTGCTGCCCAAGACCTTCCTCGGCAACTCCAGCCTCGTGCTCGACACCTTCCTGTGGCGGCGGCACAACGACGTCGGCGCCTGGGGCGGCCGCATCGGCCCCGCCACGCGCAAGTACGTCGGCGCGCAGCTGAAGGGCGACGTCGGCCCGCTCAACATCGACTGGTCGGTCAACCACCAGTGGGGGTACTACATCGACCAGGACATCGACGCCTGGCAGGCCTTCATCGCCCAGACTTATCGCATCGGCGACGGCAAGACCGCGCCGCGCATCGGCGTCCATTTCGACTATGCGAGCGGCGGCGGCGGATACGGCGACGGCAAGCTGCGCAACGCCTACTCGCCCTTCGGCAACAACATCTACTTCAGCTACCAGCTGTTTCTGACACCTTCGAACCTCGTCGCGCTGACGCCGAACGTCGGCTTCACGCCCTTCAAGAACGCAAGGGTCACCGCCGAGTACGAACTGGCCTGGCGCGACAACGTCCACGACGCCGTCTACCGCGCCAATGGCCAGCCTTTTGCGGGTACGCAAAATGTCCGCGCCCGCAAGATCGCTGACCTCACCCGCGTCCAGCTGGTCTGGACTCTCACTCCGCGCGTGTCGTTCACCGGCCGCTACGAGCACATGGCCGCCGGTCCCGCGCTGACCGAGGCGGGCTACCGCAGTTCCGATTTCCTCGCCGGCTGGCTCTGCCTGCGGTTCTGACCCTGTCCCTCCCTGGACAGGGCCAGATGTCGTCCCCGCGCGGCCTCGGATCTCTCCGGGTCGCAACCATCAAGGCAGTGGGCCGCGGCATGCGCGGGGACGGCACATGGGCACGGGAAGCTCCAACCGGGGCTCCCCGCCCCCTCGTCACGCCAGCATGTTCGCCCGCAGCGTCGCGATGTCGGCATCGGTGAAGCCGAGCACCTTCTTCAGGTAGCCTTCCGAGCCGCCGTATTCGCTGTCGAGGTAAGTGAAGAACTGCACGATGTGCGACGCGCCGCTCTTGGTATAGAGCGGTTCCGGCTTGTCGCGCGGCTCTTCGCTGCGCTGGAAGTAGTACTGGACGATCGGGTTGTCCGGATAGTCCTTCGGATCGATCCTGGGCATCTCGTACTGCGGACGGCGCAGCGCCGTCGACAAATGGTAGTCCTTGACGATCGTATCGCGGTCCACGCCCAGCACGTCGTACAGCAGGGCGGTGGCGATGCCGGTGCGGTCCTGTCCGGCCGAGCAGTGGTAGAGCACCGCGCCCTCGTTGGCGATCAGGCGCTTGAACATCGAGCGGTATTGGGGCGCGAGCATCTTCTCCATGCCCTGATAGACGTTCTCCCCGCCGCCCTTGCCGAAGCTGGCCATCAAGGGCTTGAGCGAATAGTCGTTGGCGATGAACAGCGCGCCGGTGCGGTCGTCGATCTGGTCGGGCGCGACTTCGCGTTCCTCCAGTGAGCGGAAGTCGACGACGTTGCCGATGCCCAGTTGGCCAAGCACCGCGTAGTCGCTGTCGGTCAGTAGCGGCATCGCGCCCGAGCGGAACGCCTTGTCCCACTTGACCATCTTGCCGCTCTTGGTGACGTAGCCGCCGATGTCGCGGAAGTTGCTGCCCTGCTGGACCGCGACGACCCGCTCGGCGACGACGGTCTGGTGCCCGCCCTTGCCCTCGAGGATGACATAGCGGCGCTCGGTCGCGGGGATCGACAGCTTGAGTGTCGCGTCCTTGCTGCCCGCGGCGAAGCGCTGGTCGCTCTTGTCGAGCGTGGTGTCGGCGCTGATCCACACCGAAACCGGCGCGGTATCCTCACGTCCCAGTTCCACGGTCTGGGCGTCGAGGCGCGTGAGCGTCGCCAGTTCGCGCGCCGAAGCGGGCGAGCCGGCCAGCACCGCGGCCAGGGCAATCAGGGCAGTTGCAGTCGTTTTCATTTTTCAGGTCCTCCCCGTCAGTAGCTGAAGCGGACGCCGAACAGGTAGCGCGAACCGATCTGCTCGACCTCGGTCGGCGTGGCGGTCGTGCCCTGGTAGGCGACGTAGGTCTCGTCGGTCAGATTCGACAGATCGGCGAACAGCGTGAAGTTCTCGGTCAGCGCATAGCGCAGCGAGACGTCCAGATTCTCGTAGCCCTTGCGCGATTCGCCGCTGCCCATGCCGCCCAGCGTGTCGAGCCAGTCGGAGCGCCACTGGTAGCTGACGCGCGCCGATACACCGTACTTTTCGTAGAACAGCGAGGCGTTGGCAATAGTGTCGGACATGCCCTGGAACGAGACGTTCTTCTGGGTCGGCATGTCGAAATCGCCGTCGAGCAGGGTCAGGTTGCCCTGGTAGCCGAAGCCGTCGAGCGCGCCGGGCAGGAAGTCGAACTGCTTGAGCACGTTGAGCTCGACGCCGTAGAGCTTGCCCTTGTCGCCGTTGTAGGTGCCGGACAGCAGGTAGTTCGAGCGATCGACACCGCCGAAGTCATAGAAGTCGCTGCCGACCGGGATCTGGCTCTGGTAAAGCACGTCGTCGACCCAGCGCGAGAACCCGGCGACCGAGATCATGCCGTTGCCCGGCAGGTAATATTCGATGCTGGCGTCGACGCCCCAGGTGTATTCCGGCTTCAGAAAGGGATTGCCGCCGCCGATCGTACCGGGGCTGTTGGTGTCGTTGATCGACGCGCCGACCCGGATCGCGCCGTAGGCCGGACGCGACACGCTGCGCTGGCCGGCAAGGCGAAGCACGAGGTTGTCGGTCGCGCTGTACTTGAGGTTGAGGCTGGGGAAGAAATCCGTCTTGCTGGTATGGCGCGACAGCGGGGTATAGACCGCGCCGGTCAGCACCGACCCGTCGTTGCCGAGCGTGTACTTCTCGACGCGCACGCCGCCGACCGCGGTGAGCGCGCCGCTTTCGATCTTGGCCATCGCGTAGCCAGCCAGCGTCTTCTCGCGCTGAAAGTAACGGTCCGTCGCCGGCACGTCGAGCGCGGGATCGTAGCGTCCCGCCGCCTCCAGCCGGCCCAGCAGGCTGTCGATATCGCGGCGCATGCCGATATTGTCGACATAGTTAAGCTGGACGCCCAGCGGGAAGCCGGTGTCCCACGCCTTGTCGGTCACGTAGCTGTTGATGTCGAAGGGCTGGCCCACGGCGGCACCCGAGGCGAGCATCACCATGTTGGAGATCGACAGGTTGTTACCAGATATGTCGCGGTCGATGTACAGGCCACCGGCCGAAAGCGTCAGGTCGCCCATCCGCTTCGCGACGTCCAGCTTGGCGGTGTAGCTCTCCGAGATCGTCTCCTGCCGGCCGAGCAGCACGTAGGCGCCGGCATTGCCGAGGCTGGCCTGATTGAAGGGACCGTTGATCGTCACGATGGGAAAGCGCGGATCGCTGTTGTCGTAGCTGAGGTTCAGATTGCCGGCGCCGCTGGTCGAGGCTTGCACGAGCGGCAGGAAGGTCGAGTTCTCGGTGCGCGCGTAGTTCAGCTTGAACGAGGCGTCGAAGCCGTCGTCGCCCTCGTAGTCGCCGCCGATGGTGCCGATGTAGTTACGGTTGCGGTACTCGCCGTAGTTGAAGCTGCCACGCAGGGGAACGCCGGCGAGGTTGCCGGAAGCGAGGCTGCGCGTGCCGCTGGTCGCGCGGTCGAGGCGGAATTCGTACTGGTTGCGGCGCTCGTCGTCGTTGAATTCCGAGAAGATCGCCTTGGCATAGATGCGCTGGCCTTCCACCGGGCTGTATTCCACGCCGCCGAACAGGCCGTTGTTCCAGCGCTCGATCTGGTACTGGCGGACGTCGAACTCGGTCGGGCCGCTCGCGTCGTAGGCGCCGACCTCGCGATTGTCGGTCAGCTGCTTGCGGCGGTAGTGCGAGCCGCCAAGCACGAAGCCGAAGGTGTCGTTCGACCAGGACAGCCGCAGCGAACCCTGCCGCTGCTCGCCGTCGCCGAGGTCCATGAAGCCGTAGCCCACGTCCCCGTTCACGTGCAGGCCATTCTGCTCTATCGGCGAATAAGTCTTGAGATCGATCGTCGCGACGACGGCATCGGCCTGCAGGTTCGAGGTGAGCGACTTGTTGACCGTCATCTGCGAGAGCAGCACGGCCGGGATCGCGTCGAAGCGGAAGGCGCGGGTATCGCCGCCTTCGTCGACGCCGACTATCGGGATGCCGTCGATGCTCACCGAGGTCCAGCGGTTGGGCGCGCCGCGCACCTGGATGTAGCGCTCCTGGCCCTGGTCGCGCTGCACGGCGACGGCCGGCAGGCGGGAGAGCGCGGCGGCGGCATTCTGGTCGGGGAAACGGCCGACCGCGTCGGCGGCGGCGACGTCGGACAGGTTGTCGGCGATGCGCTTGGCCTCGATCGAGTCCTTCTGGGCCGAGACGATCGACCCGGTGACGACGATGTCCTCGCCAGCGGCATCCGCCGCGTCGGCCGCTGCTTCATCGGCATGGGCGACGGCGGCATTCGAGAACACCCCGGCAAGAGCGAAGGCAAGCGCGCCGACGATAGCCGTCGAGCGTAGGTATGTAGATGTCAGCAACTTCACGGTGAATAAACCCCCTGTTTCGATGGGGGCCGGCTAGAACGCCTGTATGTAGGTTAAGTGACACTCTGGAACGATTGTGCAGCGCGCATCGTTTGCACGGTATTGCTCGATTGTGGCTGAGCGCTCTGCTAGGCCGGAGCAGGCAACCTCTTGCAATCATACTCGTGGACTCTCGAAAAACCGTCATGGAAGCGTCATCCGATCGATTCGTCCGCGCCGTTCAGAGGCACTGGGAGACTCAAGGCAGTGCGGCGCTGTCTGCGCGCCGCATCAGCGCGCTGGCAGACGCGCCGGTCTCGTCAATCTACCATCATTTCGGTTCTCTGGAACAGTTGTTCGGGGCCAGCCAGCAAGCATCGCTGGCGCGCGCCAAAGTCTGGCTCGCCGATCGGCTGACGCAGTTCGCGGGCCTGCCGCGCGGGTTCGATGCCTTCCCCGGCTTCTTTGCCGAAATTATCGACGAATGGGCCTACGTCCAGCGCGGACTCGCCTTCGCGTGGCGCGAATGCCAGCTCCTGGCCGAGAGCAACCCGCTGTTCCGCCCGCTGTCGGCCGAGTGGGACGAACTGTGGCGCGGCTTCTGGCAGGAGGCCGGCGCGCGCTTCGCGCTCGGCGCCGGCACGCCCATCGCCTACCGGGTGTTCGAGAACGAGAGCTTTCTCCACATGATCCGCTGGCGCCGCCTGGTTGACCGGGCCGCTCTCGACGAGACGGCGCGGGTCCTGGGCACCTGGCTGTCGCGCCGGCCGGTGCCCCAGACCCCGTGGCGCGATTTCGCCCGGGCCGAGGCCATGCGCGCAATGCCCGACCTGCCGCAGCGTGACGATACGGCCGCACGGATCGTCGCGGCCGCGGCGGACTTCATTTCCGACGCGGGCGTGGCCCGGCTGACCCACCGTGCCGTCGCCGACCGCGCCGGACTGACGCTCGGCATGGTCTCGCACAAGTTCGCGACCAAGTCGGCCCTGCTCGAGGCCGGTTTCGAAGGATTGTACGAGGCCAACCTAAACAGGCTGCAGGGCGGGCCCGGATCGCTTTCATCCCCGAACCGGGAATCGGTGCTGGCCGCGATCGGCGGCATGATCCTGCGCGGCGCCAGCGTGCGTGGCAGCGACGAGCTGTTCGTGGCGGTCGCTCGCGATCCCTCGCTCAGCCAGTTCGGTTTGCAGCTGCGCTATCTCAGGGGCCGCACGTCGATGGGTACGCTGCAGACGCTGGTCGGCGAAGAGCGCGTGATAACGCCTACCGAGGCCGCGCTGTTTTCCAGTTTCACGACCTCGCAGATCCGGTGCTTCGCGGGCGCGGGCACATGCCTCGCCGAGGATAGCGTGCGCCGCGAGATCGCCGCCCTGCTGGACATACTAAGGTAGCGCTGGAAATCCGGCGCGAAAGCAACCATCTGCAACTGCGTGGGCCCGCCGCCCGCGTTCTCCAACGCCTTCCTTTCGAAGCGGAACACTCTCCCATGGCCCACTCGCACGACGCCGAAGCAGACCTGGTGGGCATCAGCGACTACAGGGGCCCGGCCGGAGGCTGGGGCGCCCTCGGCGCAGTCGCCCGCACCGTGCGCGAGCAGATGAAGGCCAGCCCCGACACGCGCGCGCTGCTGCAGATGAACCAGCCCGACGGGTTTGACTGTCCCGGCTGCGCATGGCCCGACCCCAAGCATACCTCCTCGTTCGAATTCTGCGAAAACGGCGCCAAGGCGGTGACCTGGGAAGCGACCGTCAAGCGCGTCGATCCAGACTTCTTCGCCCGCCACACCGCCAGCGAACTGTGGACCTGGACCGACCACAAGCTGGAGGACGCCGGACGCCTGACCGAGCCGCTCCGCTACGACCCCGAGACCGACCATTACGTGCCCATCACCTGGGAGGAAGCCTTCGCCCGCGGCGGCGCGGCGTTGCGGGCGCTCGACCACGCGGACGAGGCGGAGTTCTACTGCTCGGGCCGCGCCTCCAACGAGGCCGCGTTCCTCTACCAGCTTTTCGCGCGTGAGTTCGGGACCAACAACTTCCCCGACTGTTCCAACATGTGCCACGAGGCGACCAGCTCCGGGCTGCCCAAGTCGATCGGCATCGGCAAGGGCACGGTGACGCTCGAGGACTTCGACCTCGCGGACGCCATCTTCTGCATCGGCCACAACCCCGGCACCAATCACCCACGCATGCTCTCGACGCTGGCCGCCGCCTCCAAGCGCGGCGTGCCGATCGTTGTCGCCAACCCGATGCGCGAGCGCGGGCTGGAGCGCTTCAAGTCTCCCCAGCATCCCACCGAGATGTTGACGCCGCGCTCTACGCCGCTGGCCTCGGAGTACCATCAGGTCCGGATCGGCGGCGACATGGCCATGCTCAAGGGCATGATGAAGGCGCTGTTCGCGCTGGACGAGGCCGAAGGCGGCGTCATCGACCGCGCCTTTATCGCCCAGCACACCGAAGGCTTCGAGGCTTTGCAGGCCGACATCGAGGCTACCTCGTGGACCTGGATCGAGGACCAGTCGCGCCTCACCCGCGAGGCGATCGAGAGCATGGCCAAGGTCTACGCCGGGGCCGAGCGCGTGATCGTCTGCTACGGCATGGGCATCACCCAGCACGCCCACGGCACCCAGAACGTCCAGGCCATCGCCAACCTGCTGCTGCTGCGCGGCCAGTTCGGCAAGCCGGGCGCGGGCATCTGCCCCCTGCGCGGCCACAGCAACGTGCAGGGCGACCGCACCGTCGGCATCACCGAACTGCCCGCCGAGGATATGCTGGACCGCCTCGACGCCGCGTTCGGCATCACTTCTCCGCGCAAGCATGGGCACAACGCGGTCGAGGCGCTCGCCGCCATGCGCGACGGCCGGTCCAAGGCGCTGATCTCGCTGGGCGGCAACCTCGCCGTCGCCATGCCCGATCCCGAGGCGTGTTTCGCAGCGGTGCGCGGGCTGGACCTGTCGGTGAACATCGTCACGAAATTCAACCGCACCTGCCTGCTTCACGCGAAGGAGACGCTGGTGCTGCCTTGCCTCGGCCGCACGGAACTCGACCTTCAGGCGGCCGGACCGCAGTGGGTGACGGTGGAGGACAGCATGTCGATGGTCCATGCCTCGCGCGGGAAGCTCCAGCCGCCGGGGCCGATGGTGCGCTCCGAGCCCGCGATCGTCGCCGGCCTCGCCCGCGCCGCGCTGCCGCAAAGCGCGGTCGACTGGGAAGGCATGACCGCCGACTACGACCGCATCCGCGACGGCATCGAGGCGGTCTACCCGGACTTCCACGACTTCAATTTGCGTGTACGCAAACCCGGCGGCTTCCGCCTGACCATCGCCCCCGATGACCGGGTGTGGAAGACGCCAAGCGGCAAGGCGCAGTTCATCGCCCACCCCCACGCCGAGGACAACGCCGCCCAGCCGCTGCTGCTCACGACCATCCGCAGCCACGACCAGTACAACACCACGATCTACAGCTACGACGACCGCTATCGCGGCGTGACGGGGCGGCGCGACGTGATCTTCGCAAACGAGGTCGACCTTGCGATGCTGGGCCTTTCGCATGGCGACAAGGTGGACGTCACCACGCCCACCGGACGCATGCTGAAGGGCTTCACCATCGTGCGCCACGCCATCGCGCGCGGTTCGCTGGCGGCCTATTACCCGGAGGCCAACTGCCTCGTCCCGCTCGATGATTTCGACCCGGCGAGCGGGACGCCTGCCTACAAGTCGATCCCTGTTACGGTCACGGCATCCGGGTGGCCGGCAGTCCATCGCGCATGAGAGGCGCTTCGTCTGCCGCAGTGCAACAAAGCCCGCGACTTTCGCTTAGGGAGCGCGAATGCATTCCCCCGGACCTGCCCGCCCCTCCTCGCTGAACCTCGACCGCCGCAGCCTGCTTTCGGGTATCATCGGCAGCGCGCTGGCGCTCGGCATGAGCCGCGTGGCGCTTGCCGCCGACGAGGTTTCGCGCGTCGACGACCTCATCAAGCGCATGACGATCGAGGAAAAGGCCGGGCAGATGACGTGCCTTGCCGACAGTTTCCGCCCCTTCAACCCGCCCAATCCCGATGCCGGCATCCAGGACGAGAAGCGCCTCGCCCAGGAAATCCGCAAGGGCCGCGTCGGCTGTCTCTTCAACGGCATCGGCGTGGCGGGAGCCCGCC
>NZ_AKKE01000051.1 GCF_000281975.1 Novosphingobium sp. AP12
TTGGACCGCCGGGGCCAGTCGGGCCGCCTGGACCAGTCGGACCGCCGGGGCCGCTTGGACCTCCGGGGCCAGTCGGACCGCCGGGGCCAGTCGGACCGTCGGGGCCGGTTGGACCTCCCGGGCCAGTTGGACCGCCGGGGCCAGTCGGACCTCCAGGGCCAGTTGGACCGCCAGGGCCAGTCGGATCGCCTGGACCAGTCGGACTCGAAGGATCGCTCGGACCGGATGGGCCGCTTGGACCGCTGGGACCAGAAGGTCCGCTCGGATCGGAGGGGCCGCTGGGGCCGGATGGGCCAGATGGGCCGGACGGCGTACCCCCGCCGCCAGCTCCGACGCGGAAACCCACGCCATCGGCGCAGGCACCTAGAAGAAGAAGGGGAATGGCCGTCGCGCAAAGCAGGATATGCCTCGCGGATTGGCGTGGTCGATTACGCATTGTGTCGTCCTCCATGACATGCCCAGTCGCCAAAGGCTTAGGCACAAGTCGGAGGCGTGAGCGCGCGAAGAAGAAGCCGCGACGGCAAGACGTCTATGCTTGGACTGGACGCTATCTGAGAGCGCCCGGAAAGACCCGTAGCAGAATGTTAAATTGGGCCGAAAGGACCGTCGGACCACGCAAAGGCCGGCCATATCAAGCCTGCGCGCCACGAAATACGGAGGCCTATGTGCAATGCCAGATGTGCACATGGGCCAGCCAATGGAGCCAATTTGAACATGGTTTAGTGATCGATCGGCGCTAATATCGCGCCTCGAGCAAATCCGGCCTCACTCGGACGCCGGATCGACCTCAGCGGCGACTCGCGCACGGCCGTCAAGAAGGGCTGCACGCAGGGCGGCAAGCACTCGGTCAAGATCCGCGTCGGGCGCAACCGTCAATTCCACTTCCAGGCCGTCTCGCCCCAGTTTGATCCGGCCGACGCAGTCGTCGCCGACGACGACCTGCGTGTCCTGCCCCCGCGATGGGCCGCCATCCACCGCCGCCTGCTTCAAACGGGTGAGCACGGAGGCAGGGGGAATCATGCGATCGCCCGCTGCGGCGAGGCGCTGTTGCTCCTGGCCGATTACACGCGCGGCGGCGAGCATCCGATTGCGCTGTTCCGGTCGGCGCAGCAACGGCGTCAGCACTTCCGAGTGCCGTACGCGCAGTTCCTCGCGCGTGGCGAATGCATCGACCACCTCGTCCGGCATCTGCGCCATAGACAGCAGACGGCTGAGCTGGCTGTTCGACAAATTGAGTGCCTCGGCCATCCGTGATTGCACGCCGCCATAGAACCGGTCCACGGCGCCCTGATAACTACGCGCCCGATCGAGCTCCGTGATATCCTGGCGTTCGCGGTTTTCAATGTCCGCAAGCCTGAACGCTTCCTCGTCGCTGAGGTCCACTACCATGGCATTAAGACGGATCTCTGGCCGCCCGTTAAGATTGAGCCAATTGACCGAAAACCGCCGGCGGCTGCCCACCAAGAGTTCGTATGGTAGTTCGGAGCCTGGCGGGTTCTGGCGCACAAGGACAGGGATGCGGTTGCCGTCTTCCTGCGCGATCGATTCGATCAGCGTGCGGCAACTGTCGGCGGAAAGCCCGGGCACGTCTCGAGGATTGCCGTCCCATACCGAGCAGTCGCCCGGACGGATAGATATCGCCGTCCTCCGCCCATTTCCCTGCACGAAGCCGGCGAGGCGCTGGTCGAGGCGCGACAGTTCAGCCCCTTCAGCCCGCGAGGCTTCTGCCGGGTCGGGCTCATAGGAAAGCGTCGTGAGAATATCCCGTACAAAGCCACCCATTTGCCACTCCCTGCATGATGTATCGACGAGTGCATAGCGAACGCCGAAACACCGCGCCGCGCGGACTATGTCCGGATCGGCTCTATCGAATGATGTCTGCTCGACAACGGTGACTTGCCGCGGCGGTGACCTCGTGAACCCGCTTGGAGGCGCCCTGCGCTTAGCGCGGTGCTCTCAGACGCGGCCGGCGATCATCAGGTCACCATTGTGGTGGCCCGTCCGCAGCCTAATGATCGGATTGTCACTGCTGTCGAACATCGAGTCGATGTGTGGGAGTTTAGCCTAACTTCACGTTCGGATTCTCCTGAATGCGAAAGCAAACCGTCCGCCTTCGTTAGGATGTGTAGCGGAGGCACGCAGGCCGAGAGTGCTTCGCCCGCCGATCTTACGCGCGGTCACAGCCGGCAAGACGCGCCTCCGCTCTTCACCACACCACCGAGGTTGGCATGGTGGCATTGCAGCCCGGCGAAGGGTTGCGCCCGAAGGGCGCCGAGCTGCGGGATGACGCCAGATTTGGCAGGAGCTGAGGCGTTTTCGCCCTCCGCTCCGGGCTGCCTCCGGCGGTTGAAGAGGTGAACCATATCTGCTGAGCACCCGAACCAGCGGTGGGGACTTCCTGTCACATGGCGGATCATTGGCCAGACGACCAGTCAAACTAGCTTCAATCCGGGGGGATCTGGAAGCATCAGGCGGCGATCCGATTTGCGTAGATTTCGATTGGTATGCGCCGCCCCCACTAGCTCTTCATCGACTTGGTCGATTCGGTTCCGCCTATTGCCGATATCTAAAAGCGAAGTCCCAAAGCACTGAGCTGAGCTTAGTTGCGAGGGCGGCACTCGGCCCAGCGCGAGCTTCACCGCCAGTTTGGCCCCTCGACCCAAGTAACCAAACTACAACGAACGCCGTCCGTGACCGGCAGGACCCGGTGCTGCAGAAATGACGGGAAGATCAGTAAACTACCCCTTCCGGAGAACGCAGCGCCAGGGCTCTGAATACCGAAAAACTCAAACTCGCCGCCCTTGTATTCCTCTGGCGCAGACAACTGCACAACTACCGAAAGCTTTCGAGCGTAGGGACGCGGCGATTCCATCCAGACATCCTGATGCCAATCGTAGTGCCCGTTGTTGGTGGCGCGGTATTCGGTGAACTGGAGTTCGTATGGCGCGTCGACATCCACGCCAAAGTTGGTGCGGTTCGAAGAGCGGACGAATTCCATGACCCGATCGACTAGGCTCTTTTCACGTGCCGTATCGAACCAGCGAACCGTTGAAGTGCGGTAGCCACTGTCGCTGCGCAACGTGTCGGTGAAACCAATCGTAGCTTCTTCGGGAACGTACCGTCCTGCACCACTGACTATTGCGTCACACTCGGCATCCGTGAGAGCGCCCGCCCAGACTTCCCATATGTTCTGCATGGTATGTTCTCGTCGTCTGGAGAGAGTTTTGCGTATACGCAAAATGGCTAGGTCAAAGCGTTCTTGACACGCTGAAGAAGAGACGGCCTTTTTTGCTCATCCTGTCAAAGGGCCTCTTGACAGGAATGGCAATTTGTGCACTCGCCAACCATCCCTTTATCGGAGCGATTCTGACCCCGCCGCCCGCTGAAGCCAGGGAGTATTCGGCTTTCGGCAGGCCATAGAGTGGGCGCGCATAGGAGCCTGACACTGCGCCATCCGCGTAAACGAAAACTGTAAGGCCGCGGTCACTTGCCTTGGCTCCTGCCACGCGCCAGGACAGGTCGGCTCCAAGGGCGGCAGCTTTGTCGGCCGTGAGGAATCCGTCGCGGAATGCGAGGCCGGCGCCCTCCCCGCCTAGTACGAAGCGCTCAGTCGTCGGCAGTGGGTCAGGGCTGTATTGCGCGCGGACAGTCGCCTTGGCTGCAACTTTCGAGCTCAACTCCGTGACGAATGTAGTCTGGACGTTGGCCTTGGTGAAGTCGGTCTTGGAGTAACCCTCGATTGCGCGGGCGCCCAGCCCGTCTAGGCCTTGGCTGAGGCTGAGCGAGAGACCGTAACCGCTGGTCTTGCCGATCGACGACCAGTTCGCGCCGAGACGGATCGCCCGGGTGCGGAAGCCGCCGAAGGCCGTGTCGAGATAATAGTTGTTGCTATTGGTGCCGTCGAGGGATGCGCTCAGCGACAGGTTGCGCTTATAGGAGCGGATCAGAGGATGGACGATCACGATCCCCAACTGCTTGGCCTCGCCAAGAATTTCCAAGCCTCGCGTGCGGGTACGCACATAGCCGCCACTCATGCCCAGGGTCGTGCCGCTCGAGCCGATCGGCGTGACGTGGCTCGCGGAATAAAACTGGTAGCGGTGCGGCTCGAACGGAACGTAGGCCGAGAGCCGCGTAGTGTCGCCTTCGCGCAGCAGCCCGTTCACCGCCACGGCGACCTGCGCCTGCACACCAGTGGTGACATTGAAGACGCCCCGGTTGTTGAGGTTCAGCGTGACTTCGACCTGCTTGCGCTTGACGTCGAGGTCGAGCGCAAGTTCGCCCGGCTTGCTGGTGCCGCGCAGGTTGGCCTGCACCGTCTGGCCGGGAATGTCTCGCAGCAGCGATAGAGTGCGCTCGATCGTGGACTTGTGCGTCGGCGTCTCGAGCATGAGGCGGCGGACGTGCGCAGCGATCAGGTGTTTAGGGGTGCTACGAGTTTCGCTCGCCAGCTTGTATTCGACGATCCGGCCTTCGACCACTCGCACCACGAGGACGCCGGCGGCGCCCGACTGCGCGGGTATACTTACAGCGTAGAAGGCTATGTCGCTCTGCGCATACGCGGCGCTGACCGCGTTCGCGAGCTTCTGCAAGGTGTCTCGATCAAGGGGCGAGCCCACGAACGGCCGCGTCGCTGCGTCCAGCACGTCGGGCGCGAGCGTGGCCCCTTCGTAGCGAACCTGCGTCAGCGCGACCTGCCCCGGAGCCCCCGCCGCGACGCTCACCGGCGCGGCCGGTAACTGGACCGGGGCGGCGGCGCGCGGCACGGGCGCTTCGACGCGGTCGAGACGGTCGCGGTTGAGCGTGGGGGACTCGTTGACGTCGGGCGCGGTGCTTTGCGCCAGCGCCGGCTGAACCAGCGCCGCCAGCGCCGCGCCCATGGCGAGCAGCCCGCGGCGCAGCGATTGCCGCCCGGCTACCATCCCGTTCGTGATGTTTGAAAATGCCCTCATGATACGTGGCTGCCCTGCCCGATCTTCGCCAAATGGGAGACGGTGTGCTCCCTCCCAGTCAGACTACGGATGCAGGCGACGGGTTCACGCCGAACTGGAGCCGCTCCGGCCCTATGTCATCGCTGATGACGCAAACAGGGACTTCGGGTGTGGAACGCACCCCTTATCACGCGCAAAAAGGCGCCGGGCGCGGCAATGGCGCCCCACTTTGCGCATCTTCGAAGGTGCCGCGGAGGTTGTATTCCCGCAGCCGGCCAAATTCGAACCCATTCGGATCGGCTGCGATATACGGCGATCGCGGCCGGGACGGTGCCTTAGGCCGCTAGAGGAACAGCTCTGCGGCCGCATCGATGATCGCTTCGGCGTCGAGGCGATAAGTGCGGTAGAGGTCAAGCATGTCGCCGGTCTGCCCGAAGCGGTCGGTGCCGAGCGGGCTGACGCGCATACCGGTGACGCCGCCCAACCAAGAGAGCGCTCCGGGCGATCCGTCGAGCACGGTGACGAGCCCCGCCCCGGGCGCCAGCGCGCCCAGCAGTGCCTCCGCGTGGCAGGGCTCCGGGGGGGCACCGTTCCAGCGCGCGGCGCGCCGGGCCGACCAGCCGCGATGGAGCAGGTCGGGCGAGGTAACGTTGAGCAGGCCGAGGCCCGGCAGGTCGTCGGCAAGCTGCTCCCACGCAGCCAGTGCCTCGGGCGCAACGACGCCGGAGAAGGCGATCGCCGCCTGCGTGCCGGGCGCCGGTTTGCGAAGCCAGTAGCCGCCCTTTAGCGCGTCGCCGCGCCAGCTTTCATCCTCGCGCGCAGCCTGCGGGATCGCGCGGGTCGAGAGGCGCAGGTAGACCGAGCCGCCGTCCTCGCGCTGCATGTGCTCGAAGGCCCATCCCATGATCAGCGCCAGTTCGTCGGCGAAGGCGGGCTCGAAGTAGGTCAGGCCTGGCTGGCCCATGCCGATCAGCGGGGTGTTTATCGACTGATGCGCGCCGCCCTCCGCCGCCAGCGTCAGGCCGGCCGGGGTGCCGACCAGCAGGAACCGCGCGTCCTGGTAGCAGCCGTAGTTCAGCGCATCGAGCCCGCGCGCGATGAAGGGATCGTAGACGGTGCCGACCGGCAGCAGCCGGGTACCGAAATGCGGGGCGGCGAGGCCGAGCGAGGCCAGTAGGGTGAAGAAGTTGCTCTCGGCGATGCCCAGTTCGATGTGCTGGCCCGCGCCGTGCGCCCGCCACTTCTGCGCCGAGGGGACTTTCGCATTGTGGAACACGTCGGCCAGTTCGCTGCGCCGGAACAGGCCGCGCTGGTTGACGAAGCCGCCGAGGTTGGTGGTCTGCGTCACATCAGGCGCGGTGGTGACGATGCGGTCACCCAGTTCCTCGCCGGACTTGGCGATGTCGAGCAGGATGCGCCCGAAAGCGGCCTGCGTGGACTGCTCCTTGCCCTCTGGGGTCGGCAGGAACGGCACCGAGATCATCGGTGCGACGGGCTCCTGTTCCTTGCGGGCGAGCGCGCTGTTCTGGACGAACGCCTGCAACTGCGCGGCGGCATTGTCGCCGAGGCCTCCCCAAAGCTCCCACTCGCGCCCTAGTTCGATGCCCATCGCCGCGCGGAATTGCTCCATCTGGGGCGGGTTCATCATCCCCGAATGGTTGTCCTTGTGACCGGCGAGTGGCAGTCCGTGGCCCTTCACGGTGTAGGCGATGAACAGCGTCGGGCGATCGTCCTGACAGGCGTCGAACGCCTCGATCAGCGACTGGATGCAGTGCCCGCCAAGGTTGGTCATGAGCGCGGCGAGGCCGTCGTCGTCGAAGCTTTCGAGCAGCGCCCTCGCCTGCGGCTTTTCGCCGATGTCAGCCTTGAGCCGCTCGCGCCACGCCGCGCCGCCCTTATAGGTCAGCACGGCGAAGTCGGCGTTGGGACACTGGTCGATCCATTCCTCGATCGCCTTGCCGCCGGGTCGCTTGAACGCCTCGCGCTGCAGCTTGCCATATTTCAGCGTGACGACGCGCCAGCCGCAGGTTTCGAAGATGTCGTCGAAGCGGCGGAACATGCGGTCGGCCGTCGTGCTGTCGAGCGACTGGCGGTTGTAGTCGACCACCCACCAGCAGTTGCGCAGGTCGTGCTTGTAGCCCTCGATCAGGCACTCGTAGATGTTGCCTTCGTCGAGTTCGGCGTCACCCATCAGCGCGATCATGCGCCCGGCATCTTCCTCGCGGACCTGGCCGTGGGCGATGAGATAGTCCTGAACCAGACTGCTGAATGCGGTGACCGCCACGCCGAGGCCCACCGACCCGGTCGAGAAGTCGACCGGGATCTTGTCCTTGGTGCGCGAGGGGTAGCTCTGCACGCCGCCAAGGCCACGGAAACGCTCCAGTTTGTCCTGCGTCTGGTTGCCCAGCAGATAGTGGATCGCGTGGAGCACCGGCCCGGCGTGTGGCTTGACCGCGACCTTGTCCTGCGGGCGCAGCGCATGGAAATAGAGCGCGGCCATGATCGCGGTCATCGAGGCGCAACTGGCCTGATGGCCGCCGACCTTGAGGCCGTCACGCTTAGGGCGCAGGTGGTTGGCGTTGTGGATCGTCCAGGCCGAGAGCCACAGCAGGCGCTTCTCCAACGCCTCGAGGGTATCGACGAGTTCGTCGCCCTCGCGGGAAACCGTATCAGCCATGGTCCCAGTCCTCATTGCGGCGCTTCCTAGCACGGAGGCAGGATACACCGGTTGGAATGGCATGTCCTTGCCAAGTCATGCTGGCAGGAGTTACCGCTTGGCATATTCTGCCGCGAAGTGATGACAAGGCGCTATATCATGCCAACCCCCGATCTCGACTCGCTAGACCGGCGCATCCTCGAGCATGTGCAATCCGACGGGCGCATCACTAACCAGGAACTGTCGGAGCGGGTCGGCCTATCGCCCTCCCCCTGCCTGCGGCGGTTGAAGCAGCTCGAAAGCGACGGCGTGATCACGCGCTACGTGGCGCTCGTCGATCCCGAAGCGGTGGGCCTCGGCGTCACCGCCTTCGTCCGCGTCCGCCTCGACCAGCAGGGCGACCGCCATCTGGAAGCTTTCGAGGAAGCGGTCACCGCCTTTCCCGAGGTCATGGAATGCTACCTGATGACCGGCGAGGCAGACTATCAGCTGCGCGTCCTGGTGCCATCGCTCGGCATGTTCGAGGACTTCCTGCGCTCGAAATTGACCCGCATAGGCGGGGTGGCACAGGTCACAACCAGCTTCGCGCTCCGCCCGGTGGTGTACCGCACCAAGATTCCCGTCTGAATTACGGCCGGGGAGACGCCGGCGGGGGAGTGACCTTCGGCGCAGCCGTGTCCCCCTCCCCCGGCCCAATACGCAGGCCCTGCCCGTCGAGCTTCAGGTCGAGCGGCACGCCGTCGACCTTGGTGCTGAGCACCGCCTGCCCGTCCTCGATGCGGATATGGCTGTTGTCGCCGACCGGGATGTCGCCGATCTCGGGCAAGTCGAGCGGCTGGACCGGACCGTCGGGGTCCGCGGCCCTGGGGCGCGGCGCGGGCCGCTCGCCCAGCGCATCGCGCATGAAGTCGCGCCAGATGCGCGCCGGGACGGTGCCGCCCGACACGCCCTTGAGCGGCGAGTTGTCGTCGTTGCCGACCCACACGCCGACGATGAGGTCGCCCGAGTAACCGACGAACAGCGCATCGCGGTTCTCCTGGCTGGTGCCGGTCTTGCCGAAGTTGGGCCCTCGCAGCATCGCCGCGTGGCCGGTACCGCGGTTGATCGTGGCGCGCAGCATCCCCTCGATCGCCTCGTGGTCGTGCGAGGAGAGGCTGCGCTTGCCGTCGAGCAGCCAGTCAAACCACCCCGCCTCCGGCACCGGGAAGGCGCGCGGCGCCACCGGGAAGCTGTTCGCGGCGACACCGGCATAGGCGGAGGTCAGCTCCATCAGCGTCATCGTCGCGGTGCCCAGCGCAAGGCTGGGATCGCCCGCCGGCAACGGCGAAGTGACGCCAAGGCGCCGCGCTATGTCGATCACCGCCTCGTCACCCACTTTGGCGAATACGCGCACCGCCGCGACGTTGCTCGACCGCGCGAAGGCGTCTTCCAGCGTGATCGTCGGCGAGTAAGCACCGCCGGCGTTCTGCGGGCGGTAAGATCCGGTCTCGATCGGGGTGTTGGGAACCGTGTCCTCGGGGTCCATGCCCGCCTTCAGCGCGGCGAGGTAGACGAACAGCTTGAACGTCGAGCCCGGCTGCCGCCGCGCCTGCGTGACGCGGTTGAATGGGCTGGCGGAATAATCCCGCCCGCCGACCATCGCCACGACCTCGCCATTCTTGCGCATCGCCACCAGCGCGACCTGCATCTTGCCGCCCGCCTCGCGGATGGCACGGTGAGCCGCAGCCTGGAGGCGGGAATCGAGCGTGGTCCGGTAGGTCTGGCCGGCATAGCCCGCCGCCTCGATCTGCCGCGCCTGGGGCAGCGCCCAGTCGGCGAAGTAGGTGCCGGTCGGAAGCTCGCTCCGGTCGCGCACGTCGAGTCGGGGGGGCGGCACCGCCCTCGCCTCCTGCTCGGTCATGTAGCCGGCCTCGACCATCGTCTGCAGCACCAGCCTCATGCGCTTCTGCGAGGCCGCGAAGTTGTTGGTCGGCGCCAACCGCGAGGGCGCCTTCATCAGCCCCGCCAACAAGGCCCCCTGCCCTTCGGTCAGCTTCTCGGGCTGGCGGTGGAAGTAATGCATCGAGGCCGCGCGCAGGCCATAGGTGTTGTCACCGAAGTAGGCGTTCGAAAGGTAGCGCTCGAGGATTTCGTCCTTGGTCAGCCATGCCTCGAGCCAGAATGCGATCAGCAACTCGCGCGCCTTGCGGGTCAGCGAGCGCTCGGCGGTCAGGAACGTGAACTTGGCGAGCTGCTGCGTGATCGTGCTGCCGCCCTGCGTGCTGCCCCCGGTGACATTGCTCCACGCGGCGCGGGCGATGCCGCGCGGATCGACACCCCAATGCGTGTAAAAGCGCCGGTCCTCGATCGCGAGGAAGGCATCGACGACATGCGGCGGGAGCTTTGACACGTCCACCGGCGCATCGGTGATCGCCCCGTTGCGCGCGATCGGCGTCCCGTCCGCCGCCAGCAGCGTGATCTCGGGCGGGGCAACCGGCTGCAGCGACTTCGAAAGCGGCGCGGTGACGGCCAAGTAGCCGATCGTCGCGATCAGCAGGAACAGCGCGATCGCCAAGCCCAGCTTGATCCGCTTCCATAGCGATGTGCGCGGCGGCTTGACGGGTAGTGCCGTCGCCGCGTCGGGCGCGCCCGCATCCAGCGGTTCATACGGATCGGCAGCGAGGTGACCTGAAAGCTCCATCGCCGCGTAGAGCTATACGAATTTCACCTGCGTTGCATCCCCGAACCGCGGGGAAGCCAAAGCTTATGCCCTAGCCATGCACACGCTCTCGCGGCATCGGCAACGCCTCTGCCCTGTCCGCATAAGGCATGATAAGCGTACCGTCCGGCGCGGCCGTGAACGTCGTCTGCGTCGGATAGGGGATGGAAATGCCCTCCGCCGCAAAGCGCTTCATGATGGACACCACAAGCCTGTCGCGTAATGGATGCGCGATGCTCCAGTCCTTGCCCGGCACGTCAACGAGCAGTGAGAAATCCAGCGAACTTGGCCCGAAGGCTTCGAACCCGGCACGCGACGCCTTGCCGCCTTCCGCCTCGACCAGTTCCTTCAGGATGTCGGGGACGCGCGCTAGGGTCTCCGGCGGCGTCTCATATGCGACACCGATGGTGAATGGTAGGCGGATATGGTCGCGCCCGCTGACGTTGAGGATTTCCTTGTCGAGCAGGTTCTTGTTGGAGATGATCCGCAGTTCGCCCGTATAGGCGCGGATGCGCGTAGACTTGAGGCCGATCGCCTCGATGGTGCCCGAACTGCTGTCGAAACTGACCTGATCGCCCTTGCTGAACGGGCGGTCGAAGATGATCGCCAATGCCGCGAACAGGTCCGCGAAGATGCCCTGTGCGGCCAGGCCGATGGCGATGCCGCCGACGCCGAGACCCGCGACGAGCCCCGTCACGTTGACACCCAGGTTGTCCAGCAGCACCACAGCGGCCACCGCGAAGACCACCACGCTCACCAGCAGGCGAATTAGCCCCATCGCATTGATGATCGCCTCACCTTGGAAATGCTCGGCCGAAGTACGGTGCTCGATGGCGCCCAGGATGAACTCGCGGGCCCAGATGGCGCCCTGCATCACGGCTGCGAGCGTGAAGAAGAACGTAATGAACCGGTCTAGCGTCGGAGGCGTCTGCGCATAGCCGTCCACCGCGCGGATCGCGACCATGATGATGAAATAATTCGTCGTCTTCGAAACCACCCGCCCTACCACGATCAGCCAGTCGCCACGGGTCCGGCTTGGGCGGCACAGCTTGGTGCCAAGCCGCCGCAGCGCATAGAGAGCGGTGACAATGGTGACCGCGATGACGCCTGCGATGATGATCTGCAGCCAGTAGTGCTCAAACCAGGCTAATGTGGAGGCCCAGAGATCGCGCATCTGCACGGATACATCGCGGGCTGCGTTTCCGGCCGAGGCCGAAACGGAGGGCGGGGTACTGTTGGTTACGCTCATCGCGTGCTTGTCATCCTGCTTTTGTTGCGCCCGTCGAGACAGGCAGCGGCTGGACCATGCCGAGCATGGGAGCCCCATGAACCGGCTACGCTCGGACCTTTTGCGACCCAGGTCTCGGAACAGCCCATCCAATCGTCGAGTCATGATTTTTGTTCCCGGATCGGGCCGGGCCGGTGGTCGCAAGCGGCACTCCGAAGTCACGCATCGCGCCGGGTTGGCCATGCCAAAGTTCTGACGGCCCATAGTAGCGGACGACGTCAGCCTCTCTTGCTGGCGGATCCTATTGATGCGTGGCGGGGTATAGCGGGCATTGCGCCTCTAATCGGCCTCACCGCCATGCACTGGCAAGATGTTCGCAAACCGCCATGCTGTGCCGCTCGATCCTCGGATGGCTTGATAACTCGCCTTGTGAAAGCTTCGGTTAGATCTCGCCCTGTGAAAACCTTAGCGTATATATGTAGCTGGGACCGCCATCCGACTGATTGTATATCTAAGTCGCTTTAACTATATGGATATAGGCAAGTCAATGTATTTGCGGTGTTTTTGATGTCTGAACCACATGTCGACGATCGAGACACTCCCTGCGGAGCCGTGGAGGTAAACGCCGCGCTCATGCTCGGGCGGCTTGACGGGGCGCTGGAGCATGCTGCGGCCGCCCCTCTTCGCTTATTTGCCGCTCGGATCTTACGTGACACGCTGATGGCCGCGCTTCGCCAGGATGGTCATGCGTTCAATGAGGTGCGGTTCCACGCCTGGTTCGCGGGGCTCGCCACTCTGTCGGATGCCCCACCCCGGACCGGCCATCCGCCACGCGTGCTCTGCGAAGCAATCCTGACTGAGGTTGCGCACAGTAGCTGGGACGCACTCGCAGGCACGGCCATCGCCATGGCGACTGCATTTCTCGCTCCGCAAGATTTGAATTCACAGGGGGCGCATGCGCATGTCCTTGACGTGATCAACGATGCGCGGCTCGTGGTCGCAGATGATGAGCGCGAGCGCCGCGAGCCGCTTTTTATTTCACTGGCCAAGCTCCACGGCCATATCCGGCGGAGCGTCCGTTTCGCACCGCAGCAGCGTGGTTTTCGCCGCGACATTCCATACGCGAAGCAATCGCCGATCGACCAAAACGCGCCCCCGCTGTGGGCGATCGAGTTGCATTACGGCGAATGCTTGCGGGCCCTGGGTTGGCTGCGCCCTGCCCTGCCTCTGCTCGGGTTGCTCCGTGTCGATGCCTTGAGCGAAGATGAGCCTGAGCTTGCCCGGATAAAACGCGCTGACGCATTGCGTGAAACGGTGCACTCCATGCACCAGAAATTCGTCGAAGCAGTCAGGCTCTCAGCCTTCGAGCGCGGACGCCTGTCCGATCGAAGGCGCAGCTCGCGCGCGCCAGCCGTTTTCGAACTTCTCGCAGGGTTCGGGCCGATGAGATCGGCGCAAATAGAAGTGTTGCTGAAAGCGACCCGTCTGGGCGTCCGCGGAATGGTTGCGATGCTGGAAAGCGAGAACCTCGTCGAACGACGAACCATCGCCGGATCTCACCTCTACTCCGTATCGACCACCGGGCATAAAGCGGTCCCCAAGGCAGGCGAAACTATTGGTGTGGCTTTCTCGACCGATGCCTTGAACGACTTTGACGCCTCGATCGCCCATCTGGACACCCTGCTTGGATGGAGCGAAGACGAATGACGTCGGAAATTTGTTGCCGGAAACCGCCCTCCGAGGCCGAATAGGATGCCTGGCTATACCAAGGGGGCGCAATAAGCGTCGGCGCGCTCAGAGAGCCTCAAAAGGCATTTTCCCGCTCGCAGCGTTGTCGCGAGACCGCCCAGGCGCAATTCCTTCAACCTCAAGCCCCGAATTCGCGTAGTTCAGTCATCCATCAGCTGACGGATCGCCGCCATGACCTCGTCGATCGATGCGCCTGACTTCGGCAGTACGCGCAGCGCCAATCCGCTACGAGCTGACCGGCTATACCGGAGCATTGGCTTTCCAGCAGCCGATTTCACCACAGCTTCACCAGGCGTGTCGTTTGTTTTTGCCACGGTAGCCTTGACCAGCCTTCGCGCGACTTCGGGGCCGCTGAGCTTGGTTCCTAGGTCGGCTCGTTCGTCGCCGATGGCTTTTGCTTCCCTGGCCATGAGCGCGAGCGAGCGAGCGTCGCCAGACAAGGGCTTGATATCCCGCGCGACGCGAACCGTAATCTCATGCGTGTCGGCGAAGGCCTGGACGATCTCGGCGGGCAGACGGGCGACGTCTAGAAGACGGCTAAGCCACGACCGCGAAATCTTGAGGTGCTCTGCCATCTCGCTCTGCGAGCCGTCGTAGAATTCATTCAACGCCCGCATGTACTCCTTCGCCCGCTCCCAGTCCGAGATGTCCTTGCGCGAACGGTTCTCGATGTCCGACACGCGAAACGCCTCTTCATCGGAGACGTGCTGGATGGTGACAAGGTACTCGAAGTCGGGATGGTGATGCGCCCGCAGCCACTGGACGGTCCACCACCGCCGCACACCGGCGATGATCTCGAAGTCGTGATCGGGGTCGTTTTGAAGGCGGCGGACGATCGCCGGGATGCGCTGCTTCTTGGCGGACAGGAAGGCGTCGATCAGGTCGCGGCAGGTCTCCTCGTCGAGGTGATCGAGATCGCGATTGTGCAGCCTCCACGGACGGCAGCGCGCCGGGTCGACCCACTCGGTTCGATCGGTGACGACCTTCCCCGCAGCCAGCCTCGCCAACGTCTGGCTGCGGCTGGCCATGATGCTCTCAGACGGGGTGGAAACGTCCAACTCAGCCTCGTCGAGACCTTCCGTGAGGCTGCTTCCAAAGCCGCGATTTCCCTTGCTCATATCCGTCGTCCTTTTTGGAAAGCCCCCCGCCCAAGACGCTGTTGCCACGTGGCAACCGCCCCGCCGAGGCTTTCCCTACCTTGTAATCGGCCGCCTTTGCGAGACGCGAGGTAATGACCAACCACTTAACAATACGCGATTTTATGCCGCGTTGCCACGTGGCAACCGTCAGTCGATCTTACCTGCGCGGCTCGCCCACGTCCGCAACACATCCTGCTCGATGTCGTGGCAAACATCGTTCAAGAACCGTACGCAGCGGTTGTGCACCTCATGCGATGTGACGGGGCGATCAAGCTCGTATACCGTCTTCATACGCGAGCTTGCGTTGTCGATCTCGGCGCTGACCTTCAACACCGAATTGATCATTGAGCCGCCGAAGACCTGCCGCATCATCGTCAGAATCTCGCGGTGCATCGACTTGCTCTCATCGACCCTGCTGGCGACGAGGCGGATGAAATTGTAGGCTGGCTTGATGCGTCCGCCGAGCTGTTCGAGTTGCCGCATCGTCGTGCGCGCCATGTCGATGAAGGACACCGTCGAGGCAAAATCGATCACACTCGGCGGGGCCGGGATAACCATCGCATTCGCCGCCTGCAGCACCGCCATCGACACCATGCCGAGTGCTGGCGGGGGGTCCATGATGACAATGTCGTAGTCATCGACGACGGTGTCGATGGCCTGGGCGATCAAGTCGATGACATCGAAGCTCTGGTTCTGCGCAAGATAACCCGCGATCTCGTATTCGAGGTTATAGAGCTTCAGGTTCGCGGGAATGAGGTCGAGCCCATGGAAATGGGTCTTGCGGATTATAGAGCGCACGCCGAGCAGCTCGGGATTGTGAAAGTGTCCATAGAGAGTGTCGTCCTCCCCCAGGTCCACATCGGGGCGGTAGCCGAACATCATCGTCGAACTGGCCTGGCTGTCGCAGTCTATGAAAAGGACGCGGTACCCCCTGATCGCGAAATGCTGCGAGAGGTGGAGCGCCAAGGTAGACTTGCCCACTCCGCCCTTGAAATTCGAAATGGAGATGATGGCCGGAACATCATCGGACGCACGCCACGGACGTGTGCCGAAGACGGCACGCATGTGGTCGAGCTCTTCGAGGGTGTACTGCACCCGGTGGCCCGAAGCCGTCCGGTCGCGTTCGGGGAGCCGACCGTCGCGCTCCGCTTCCCGGATAGCCGACGCCGTCCGACCAACAAGCGAAGCTGCCTTGGAGATTGCGAAGGAGGGACCTACCTTGTGGCCGGTCTCGGGATCAAGCGCACCGTCGCGGATGCGTTTGAGAATCGTGAGGGCCTTGCGATGAAGAAGATCGAGGCTGTCCTCGAGCAGTTCTTCGCCAGGGACGTCGGAACGGGCATCGGGTGCAGGATGGGTGGCCATAGGTACCAGTCTTGTGGGATTGAACCCCGATCCTAGCCGCGTTGGAAGTTTCGAGCAACAATCGTCCATCAATGTTACAAATAGGCCGATGATCTCCGAGCGGTTAATGTGCTGTTCGGAGGGCAAGGTCGCCGCAGAAGCCTCGACGGCCGATGATCTCGGAGCGGTTTCCAGCCCGCGGTCCAGAAGCGCTGGGTAATAGGTAGGCGATTCCCCGGGGCACCTCCGACAGACTCTTCGTGCCGATGATCTCGGTGCAAGGCGATGATTACGGTGCGATTTCCAGATGATCTCGGAGCCATCGCCACCGATGATCTCGGAGCGCATACCTATAACAGGAATCCCTAAATCAAATCCGATTCGCGAATCGGCTATTTGAAACAGGACCGAAATCTCCCGCTTTTCTCCAAACCGCTCTCAGATCATCGGTGAGCTTGTAGGTTTCAACCGCCAAATCCCGTCAAAACTGCCAACACCCTTGCCTATTTGAGCGAAAGCTGTTGTTTGAACACCAGATCACAGCCCCATGAGTCGGGCCAGGGCAGGGCGGAATGAACGGAGATAGCAACAAGCCGATTGGACACCAGTATGCACTCGCCATGCTTGACGGCGGCGAGGAGCAGGTTCGTTCGCTTGCCAGGCATGCCGGGTCGCAAATCACCATGGATGCGTTCCTGCGCGTTCAGGATGAAGAGCCTGTCCCTGCCTTCCTGCATTCTGCGTTGTGCGCCATGTCGCTGCCCACCAAGCGGCCGAAGGACGATACTCAGCCAATCCTGCGAGAAGACGGCAAGTATGCGCTGGCCATCAACCCAAGGCCGGTGTTGCAGACCGTCGACGGCAAGCCGGTGCTCAGAAGCCTTGGCGTCCCTTATGGCGCATATCCGCGCGTTGCGTTGATCTATTTGTTGTCGCAGGCCGTCACCAAGCGGTCGCGCGATGTCTATCTGGGCCGAAACTTCACCGAGTGGATGCGCCGCCTCGGTTACCAGACGGTGTCCTATGGTCCACGCGGAACGGCGAACCGCATGCGCGAGCAGGTGGACCGGTTATTGGCCTGCGAATGGCAGATTCGCTGGGATGGCACCGAGGCGGACGACAACGCATTCGCCGTGCGAGATGTGAAAATTTCGAACGAATATGCCGGATCGCTCGAGAAGAACGGTGCTTTCGCGCGCGAGATACGTATGTCGGAGGTGTTCTACAGCCACCTTATCGAACACGCGGTTCCGCTCAACGAGGTGGCCATCCGCGAGCTCAAGGGCACTCCCACGGCGCTGGATCTTTATACTTACCTTGCGTATCGCCTGCCTCGCATCAACAGCGGCAAGGGACAGACGATTTCCTGGGATCAGCTGGCGCGTCACCTTGGCAACGAGGCTGATAGCAAACGTTTCCGCCAGACCGTGCGCGAGACGATGCAGCTCGTATCTGCGGTTTACCCCAACGCCAACGTCGACCTTTCAGGCCGTAAAGTCGTGCTCAATCCGTCACCGGCTCCGCTTGAGCGCAAGTTGGTAGGCCCGCACTTGCGACTGCTCGGAGCGCCTGTTTCCGAAACGGCACCGAGATCATCGGTTGCAGGCAAGACGGTTGGCGGCAAGGTCGAAGCATCTGGCGCAGAGCCTACCTGCGCGTTTCCAAGCGGCAGTCTGAATTTCGGAAACCGAGAGGCGGCGTTCCGCAAGGTCGGCGTGGACAAAGGGCATCCGTGGTCGGTGGACCAGATGGCAGATGCCTTCAGGGCAGGATTCCCGGGTATCACCCGCGAGCGCAGCGAAGCTGAATGGCTAAGGGTTTGGGAGGCGTTCGTCGTCAGCTACGCCAAACGAAGGTCCAATCCGGACGGCGAATGACCGATGATGTCCGAGCCGTTCGCGGCTGAGACGGGGGCAGGGCGGTCCTACTTCGCGCGCTGGTCGATCAGCTTGCGGAAATTGAGCGTTGCGGGTGACCCATCACGCAAATGGAACATCAGCAACTGACTCGAAAACGGCATTTCGATGTGCCTGAAGACGAGCGTATCAACGTTGAGCCGAGCGAGTGAACGGGACAAGATAGTGACCCCGAGCCCGGCGGCCGTCAGCCCGACCAGAGTGCCGAAGCTCCCGGCCTCGAGTGTGACCTTTGGACGGAAACCCAGGATCTCACAGTGTGCCATCAGCATTTCGTTGAAGCCCGCGCCGTTCATCGAGCCAAACAGGATCAGCGGCTCGTCCTGAATATCGGCAAGGAACAGGGCGCGGCCAAAATTCGCCAAGGGGTGATCCCGCCGCATAGCCAGCACCATGCCTTCGCGCTGGAGGTGAAGCGCTTCCATCTGGGGCGGCAATTCCAGTGGTGAGAACGCCCGCACGATGCCGATGTCGAGGCTGCCGCGCTCGACGCCGGCGATTTGCTCATCGCGAGGTAGCTCGTTCAACTCGACGCTGACCTGTGGGAAGGAGCGCCGATAGCGGGCGAGAGTGTCCATGATGCTCGTGATGAACGGCACCGACGGCGACAGCCCAAGGCTCAGCCGCCCGACCTCTCCGCTGTGAGCGAGGCGCGCGACGCGGGCCGCTCGCTCTGCCTGGGCCAACGTCTCCTGCGCTTGCGGCAGGAACTGGCGGCCGGCCTCGGTCAACTGCACGCGCCGGCTCGTTCTATCGAACAGGCGGACACCCAATTCGTCCTCCAGCGCCCGGATTTGCTGGCTTAGCGGAGGCTGCGAGATGCCGAGGCGCTGGGCTGCGTTGCCGAAATGCAGTTCCTCGGCGACGCAGATGAAGTAGCGGAGGTGGCGCAGTTCCATGGGGGTCAAGCCATCATTGAGAGGTTTGGCATATCAATCCAGGTTCTTTATATATTGGACACAAAAGAGTGAAGCGCGCATCGGCGAAATGCGGGTCGTTCTGCCCCGTGCCGCGGCCGGCCATATCGATTTCCCGAGGGATTGATGATCGGATTGCCTTTCCGTGAGCATACCCAGGCGTACATAAGCATTGCACAGTCGTAGCGGCGACTGAACGCGAGGCGGGATCACGGGAGCGGATGGCGCTGGAAAGGCTCCCGACGACACGGGCAGGTCCGCGTCGTGCGGCGAACGGAGAAGTCGATGATCGGTATCGTCAAAGTCGCCCTCAACCGCCCGCTGACGTTCATCGTCATGGCCATCCTGATCGCCGTGGGCGGCATCCTGGCGGCGCTGCGTACCCCGGTCGACATCTTCCCCGAGATCAAGGTGCCGGTCATCGCCGTCGCCTGGACCTATTCCGGACAGCCACCGCAGGAGATGGCCGACCGGATGGTCACGCCTTTCGAGCGCGTGCTTACGACCACCGTCAACGACATCGAGCACATCGAGAGCCATTCCTACCAGGGCATCGGCGTCGTGAAGATCTACTTCCAGCCCACTGTAGACATCCGCACCGCCACCGCACAGGTCACCTCGATCTCGCAGACCATCCTGAGGCAGCTTCCGCCGGGCTCGTCACCGCCGATCATCATCAACTATTCCGCCTCGACCGTGCCAATCCTGCAGCTCGCGATGTCGGGCAAGGGCCTGTCGGAGCAGCAGCTGTTCGACATGGGCCAGAATCAGGTCCGACCGAACCTCGTGACTGTGCCCGGCCTTGCCATGCCTTTCCCCTCAGGCGGCCGGCAGAGGCAGGTGCAGATCGACATCAACCCGCAGGCGCTGCAGGCGAGGGGGCTTTCGGCGCAGGACGTGGGCAATGCCATCGCCGCGCAGAACCAGATCAATCCCGCCGGCTTCGTCAAGATCGGCGCGACCCAGTACAGCGTGCGCCTGAACAACTCGCCCAGCTCGATCGAGGCGCTCAACGAGCTGCCCGTCAAGGTCGTCAACGGCGCGACCATCTACATGCGCGACGTCGCCTTCGTGCGCGACGGCAGCGCCCAGCAGCAGAATGTCGTCCACGTCGATGGCGGACGCTCGGTTCTGTTGACCGTGTTCAAGAACGGCGCCGCCTCCACTCTGGCGGTGGTCGAAGGGGTCAAGGCCAAGCTCCCCGACATCCAGAAGACGCTGCCGGATTCGCTCAAGATCCTGCCCGTCGGCGACCAGTCGCTGTTCGTGAAAGCCGCCGTCAGCGGGGTCATCCACGAAGGCGCGATCGCGGCGGCGCTGACATCGCTGATGATCCTGCTGTTCCTGGGTTCGTGGCGCTCGACGGTCATCATTGCGCTGTCGATCCCGCTGGCGGTGCTGGCTGCGATCGCCGCGCTGGCGCTGTTCGGGCAGACGCTCAACGTGATGACGCTGGGCGGGCTCGCACTGGCAGTTGGCATTCTTGTCGATGACGCGACCGTGACCATCGAGAACATCAACTGGCACCTCGAGCAGGGCAAGGGCGTGATCGAATCGATCCTCGACGGCGCCGCCCAGATCGTCACTCCCGCGTTCGTTTCGCTTCTGTGCATCTGCATCGTTTTCGTGCCGATGTTCTTCCTGCCGGGCGTTGCGGGCTATCTGTTCGTGCCGATGGCGCTGTCGGTGGTTTTCGCGATGATCGCCTCGTTCATCCTGTCGCGCACGCTGGTGCCGACCATGGCGATGTACCTGCTGAGGCCCCACCAGCCCCACCACGAGAACAGCCACAACGCCGGTGAGCCGACCTCGACCAACATCTTCGTCCGCTTCCAGCGCGGCTTCGAAGCGCGCTTCGAGAAGCTGCGCACGGGCTATATTGGCATGCTTCACCGTGCGCTGGGCGCGCGCCGGGGCTTCATGCTCGGCTTCCTGGCGGTGGTCGTTGTCTCGTTCGGATTGATGCCGTTCCTGGGCAGCAACTTCTTCCCCACCGTCGATTCCGGCCAGATCGCGATGCACGTGCGCCTTCCGTCCGGCACCCGCATCGAGACCGCCGCCGCGCGTTTCGAGGAGATCACTCGCGACGTGCGCGAGATCGTGCCTGCCGACGAACTGGAATCGGTCACCGACAACATCGGTCTCCCGGTCAGCGCGATCAACACGATTTATGGCAACAGCGGCACCATCGGCCCGCAGGACGGCGACGTCCTCATTACGCTCAAGGAAGGGCACCAACCGACCGCGCGCTTCGTCGAACGCTTGCGCGAACAGCTGCCGCGCCGTTTCCCCGGCGCGACATTCGCCTTCCTCCCGGCCGACATCACCAGCCAGATCCTGAACTTCGGCTCGCCTTCGCCGATCGACATCCAGATCGCCGGCAAGGATGTCGACGCCTCGCGCGAATATGCCCACAAGCTGATGGCGAAGCTTGCCCGGGTGCCCGGCCTTGCCGACATGCGCCTGCAGCAGCCCGCGCACTCCCCGCAGCTCAGCGTCGAGGTCGACCGCTCGCGCATCGGCCAGTACGGCCTCAGTGAACGGGACGTGACGACCAGCCTTGCCAGCTCACTTGCAGGCACGTCGCAGACCGCGCCGGTGTTCTTCGTCAATCCGGAGAACGGGGTGTCCTACCCGGTCGTCGCGCAGGCGCCGGAGTACCAGGTTGGCTCGATGAACGCGCTGTCCGACATTCCCGTCTCGGGCGCGGCGGGTATCCCGACGCAGCCTCTGGGCGCACTCGCTACCCTGACGCGGTCCAGCACGACGCCGATCGTCTCGCACTACAACATCCAGCCGGTGATCGACATTTACGCCACCACGCAGGGGCGTGACCTCGGCGGTGTGGCGGCGGACGTCCAGAAGGCGATCCAGTCGCTCGAAAAGGAACAGCCCAAGGGCGCGACCGTGACCATCCGCGGCCAGTTCCAGACGATGAACACGGCCTTCTCCGGCCTTGGTTTCGGCCTGCTTGGCGCGATCTGCCTGATCTACCTCCTGATCGTCGTGAACTTCCAGAGCTGGGTCGATCCTTTCGTCATCATCACCGCGCTGCCCGCCGCGCTCGCGGGCATCGTGTGGATGCTGTTCGCCACCGGCACCACGTTGTCGGTGCCGGCGCTGACCGGCGCGATCATGTGCATGGGCGTGGCGACTGCGAACTCGATCCTCGTGGTCAGCTTCGCGCGCGAGAAACTGGCGGAGACCGGCGACGCCTTCGAAGCGGCGATCCAGGCCGGCCTCGTGCGGTTCCGCCCTGTGCTGATGACCGCGCTCGCGATGATCATCGGCATGGCGCCAATGGCCTTCGGGCTGGGCGAGGGCGGCGAGCAGAACGCGCCGCTCGGCCGCGCCGTGATCGGCGGCCTGATCTGCGCTACGATCGCCACCTTGTTCTTCGTGCCCGTCGTATTCAGCTTCGTCCATCGCCGCCGCACTCGCGGCAGCGAACAAACCTCTCCTGTGGAAATGCAGCCCAGCCATGCTTGAGCCCCAGACCAACCCCGCCGCCGATCACCATCCCGCCGACCATTCTGGCGGCCCCGACAGCCGGACGTTGAAGCGCGTCGGCATCGGCGCCGCCGTCGTCGCCATCGCGCTCGTCGGCTTCGGCATCGCCAGCCGGATCAACGCCACCAGCGACCTTGAGCAGGTTGCCGAAAAGGCCTCCGTGCCGACCGTGACGGTGGTCTCGCCCACGACCGCCGAGGGCGGGGACGGACTGGTGCTGCCCGGCACGATCCAGGCCTACAACAGCGCCGCCATCAACGCGCGGACCAACGGCTACGTGCGCCGCTGGCTGGCCGACATCGGCGATCATGTGCAGGCAGGCCAGACCCTCGCGATCCTCGACGCGCCTGAAATCGACCAGCAGCTCGCGCAGGCCCGGGCGGACTACCAGACGGCGGTGGCGAACCAGCGCCTTGCCGCGACGACCGCGAAGCGCTGGAAGTCGATGCTGGCGCAGGATGCCGTCTCACAGCAGGAAGCGGACGAGAAGGCCGGCGACCTCGCCGCCAAGACCGCGCTCGCCAACGCCTCGCTCGCCGGGGTGCGCGAACTCAACGCCAAGCAGGCCTTCACCCGGCTGGCCGCGCCGTTCAGCGGCGTGGTGACGAGCCGCTCGGCGCAGATTGGCGCGCTCGTCGTCGCGGGTAACGCGGCCACGCAGCCGCTGTTCACGGTGTCGGACGTCCACCGCATGCGCATCTACGTGCGCGTGCCGCAGGTCTATTCCTCGCAGGTGCACGCCGGCATGCAGGCCAAGCTCAGCCTGCCCGAGTTCCCCGGCAAGGAGTTCGCCGCGACGCTGACGCGCAGCGCCAACTCGGTCGACGCCCAGTCCGGCGCCATGCTGATCGAACTCCAGGCCGACAACGGCGAGGGCGCGCTGAAGCCCGGCGCCTATGCCCACGTCCATTTCCCGATCGACGGGGCAGGGGGCGGCCTGCGCCTGCCGGGCAGCGCGGTGCTCCCGGCCGAGGACGGCCCGAGCGTCGCCGTGCTCGGCAGCGACGGCCGCGTGACCCTGCGCCGCGTCACCATCGCGCGCGACGAGGGTAAGACGGTGCTGATCTCGGTCGGCGTGAAGCCCACCGACAAGGTGATCGATTCGCCACCGGACTCGATCCGTACCGGCGATCGCGTCAAGGTCGCCGCGCCCGACAAGGGAGCCAAGCCCAATGGCTAGGCGCCTGCTCGCCCCGTGGTCGTCGGTGTCTGGGGCGGCACTGGCTTTGGCGCTGGGGGCCTGCTCGATGACTCCCGACTACCAGCCCCCGCAGATCGCTGCGCCCGCGCAATTCAAGGAAGTGGCCGGCTGGACCGCCGCCACGCCGCTCGACGACGAGGCGCGGGGCGCATGGTGGAACGCCTTCAACGATCCCGTCCTCTCCGACCTCGAGCAGCGGGCCGTTCCCGCCAGCCCGACCCTCGCTGCCGCGCTGGCCCGCTATGATGCGGCGCGCGCCGCTGCCCGCGTGGAGGAGTCCGATCTCTATCCCCAGGCCGGCGTACGCGCCGACGCCTCCCGCGAACGCGTGTCGGCGGGGCGTCCACTGAGCACCGGCTCCGCCCGAGAATACAGCGACTACGTGGTGGGCGGCTCGATCGCCTACGAACTCGATCTGTGGGGCCGCATCCGCAATCAGGTCCGCGCCGCAACGGCAGAGGCGCAGGCGAGCGAGGCCGACCTCGCCTCCGCTCGCCTCAGCCTCCAGGCTGCCGTCGCCGACGCCTACTTCCGCCTGCGGGGGCTCGATGCGCAGGCGCAGTTGCTGGACCGTTCGGTCGACGCCTTCGCCCGCGCCTACGACCTGACCTCGAAGCGCCACAGCGGCGGCATCGCATCAGGCATCGACGTCAATCGGGCACGGACCGTGCTGGGGAATGCCCGCGCGCAGGTCGCCACCGTCGCCAACCAGCGCGCGGCGACCGAGCACGAGATTGCTGCGCTCGTCGGGGAACTGGCGTCCGGATTCTCGCTGGCGGCCGATGTCCGGCCGGTGGAGCCCCCCACCTCGGTGATGGCGACGCCGTCCGAACTGCTGCAACGCCGGCCCGACATCGCGGCCGCAGAGCGCCGCGTCTTTGCCGCCAATTCGCGCATCGGCGTGGCCCGCGCCGCTTTCTTCCCCTCGCTCACGCTCGGCGCGGCAGGCGGCTGGGAGACGACCGGCGGCGCCCTGCTGACCACGCCCAACACGTTCTGGGCGCTCGGCCCGCTGACGAGCCTGCTGACGGTCTTCGACGGGGGCAGGCGGACGGCACAGGTCAAGATCTCGCGTGCGGAATACGAGGAAACCGCCGCTGATTACCGGGCCACGGTGCTGGGCGCCTTCCGCCAGGTCGAGGACTCGATCGCGGCGATCCGCCACCTGTCGGACGCTTCCGTCGCGCAGCGCGAAGCCGCCGAGGCCGCGCGGCGCACCAGCGACATCGCCATGTCGCGCTACCGCGACGGCGCCTCGGGTTACCTCGATGTGGTCACCGCACAGACTGATGCGCTGGAAGCCCAGCGTGCCTTCATTTCGGTTCAGACCCAGCGCATGCAGGCGAACGTCGAACTGGTGCGGGCGACGGGCGGCGGTCTGCCCGCCGGTGCTGCGGTCGTGACTGCGCACTGAGGCTCGTTTGGGCGTCATGCTTGACCGTCGGGGCAGGGCGTGCGGTTCTGGCGTCGTATCGCGACCGGCCTACGCTCCCTGCCAAAGCGCAGGCACGGCGGGAGCGAGGCATGGGACGACCGGCAGGCAAGCGCATCCTGGTCACCGGGGCAGGGGGCGACCTCGGCTCGGCCGTAGCGCGGGCCTATCTCGCCGAGGGGGCGAAGGTCGTGCTGACTTCGCGGGGGCCGACGCGCATCGAAGCGCTCGCGGGCGACTTCGATCCGAAGCGCGCCATTGCCCTTAGTTCAGTCGCAGTTCGCCCTGCCGCCGGTCGATAACAGGCGGGAGAGGGGAGGGCGAGGATCGGCCCATAAGGCACCTGGCGCGCCCGACCAGCGCATAGACGACGTGTCGCCCCGCACCCCGATTGTGGTGATCGACGCGAAACCCCTGGTAGTGGCGGCGGATCAGCCCGGCCTGGACGAGTTCGGACACCGCGCGGCTGAGGTTGGTCTTGCCGGACTTGCGGATGCGTTCGTGGACTTCGGCGGCGATGGCCTCCTCCACCGCCTGCGGTTCTTCGGGCGCCTTGCCCGAGATCATCACTTCGGCGCGGACTTTTTCGGTCAGCATGAGCCGCTTGGGATCGCGCGCGCCCATCGGCGCCAGCGCGTCGCAGAGCCAGTCACGCAGCAGGGTGGCGCGCCCGCCGTGCATCACCATGGGTCCGGCGCTGCCGTCGGGCCGGGCGATCTCGGCGATCAGGCTGAGCACCATGAAGGCGTAGCGTGGCCGGGTGCTGGTGTGCGCGATGAGGTCCAGCAGCTCGCCCATATCGCTGGCCTGGCCGCGATGCGGGATGGGGGGCGTGTCAAGGAACATAGCGAGGCAAAATAGAGCACATAAACGGAATCGTGAGAATCCCCTTTCCGGGGACCCTGTCGCTTTGTCAGCAATGACACTTTACCGGCGGCAAAGTGTCACGGGCGACGTTTTAGTGATCCTGCGCCCACCAGGAGGCACGCGGACAGGCGATTCTCAAGCGACGCGATTTGAAGTCTATTATCGCCGTAGTCACGCACCTGGCAGATACTGGAAGCCCAATGAGAGCGATTCGACGGTGCTCTATCTTTTGCGTGTTTTGGTAAAACCAATACAGCGGCGCGCGTGCGTACTGCATGGGGTGCAGTAGATTACGGAAAATCGCGCGATTTCCGAAGGTTGGCAAAGTGTCACACCCGTCACCCCGGTCATTCAACCAATTGCAGCCCCTCGACAAATCGCCCCGGCGTAAAACGTCCGCGCCATTGATCGCCATAGGGATGTTGCCGCGCACTGCTTCATTCCGCGCGTCCTGCCTCGTATGGTTCGCGCGTTGATTGCAGGCCAGCGTTGGTCGCAATTGGCCGGACCGGTGTCGAGCACGGTGTAGATCCGAACGACACTCTTCTCGTCAAACGGCGGGAAAATCCGTGGCCGCGCTGCGGCCGATGGCGCTGACCAAAGGTCTCGCTCTCGGCTGTGATCCGGCCAGAACGGTAAGACCAATGATTAGGGAAGAGATGTTATGAGGCTATTTTCGTCTGTACTGCTGTGTTCGGCCAGCCTGGTCGGCCTTTCGGCACCTGCTTTCGCGCAGGACACGGCGCCCGCTGCAGAGGAAGATGCCGCAGTCGGCAACGTCATCATCGTCCAGGCCCGCCGACGTGACGAAGCGGTGCAGGACGTTCCCGCTGTCATCGACACGGTGACCGCGGACGATGTCGCCAAGCTCAACCTGCGTGACTTCAAGGAAGTCTCGACCATCGTCCCCGGCCTGCAGCTGACCACCGAGGCTAACGGCACGGGCGGCAACGCGCGCCTGCGCGGCGTCAACTTCGACATCACCGCCAGCGGCAGCAACCCGACCGTCGAATTCTACTTCAACGACGCCCCGATCACCGCCGGCGCGATCCTCCAGCAGATGTACGACATCGGCCAGATCGAGGTGCAGCGCGGTCCCCAGGGCACCCTGCGCGGCCGTGCGGCTCCCTCGGGCTCAATCACCATCGGCGCCAAGAAGCCGAACCTGTATGAAATCGGTGGCTTCACCGACATGACAGCCAACGACATCGGCACGATCAACCTCAAGGGCGGTCTCAACCTGCCCGTGATCGAGGGTGTCGCCGCGATCCGCGTCGCCGGCGTCTGGGACGAGAACGAGGGCGACCGCGTGCGTCCGATCACCGCTGGCCGCGATCCCTTCTCGCGTACCAAGAGCGGCCGAGTCTCCGGGCTGGTCCAGCCGACCGACTGGCTGAAGCTGGAGGGCCTGTACCAGTACATGGACCGCCGCGCGTTCACCTACGACCAGGTGGCCTCGTTCAGCGAAGTCAACCCGACCGCGCCGGCCAGCCCGCGCTACATCGACACCTCGGACCGCCGGTCGATCCAGGAAACGGCCCGCGAAGTCCACCAGGTCTACGAGATCCTCAACTGGCGCGCCGAAGCCTCGGCGATGGGCCAGGTGCTGATCTACCAGGGCCAGCACAACACCCAGAAGATCAGCGCGCCGGAGAACCAGGACTTCGGCAACTTCTTCCCGGGCGACGTTAACCAGTTCACCTACTCGCATCCCAAGTGGACTTCACATGAAATCCGCCTGCAGAACGATGCCCGCATCGCGGACATCTTCGACTACGTCGTCGGCTATTTCGACTACAAGACCAGCCAGCCTACCGAGCTGACCCGCCCGACGATCATCGGCGTGCCGACCAGCGCGACCACCGGCCGCGTCCTCTCTGTCGTGCAGACCGCGGTCGACCGCGTCGGAGAGAGCCGCGAGAAGTCGTTCTTCGGCAACCTGACCGCGCACCTCGGCTCCAGCACCGAGCTGTCGGGCGGCGTGCGTCACATCTCCTACAAGTCGGAGAACGCGCTCTACGTGAACAGCGCGCTGACCGATACGCAGGGCCAGGACGCCAAGAAGTGGATCTACTCGGCATCGGTGAAGCACAACTTCACGCCCGACTTCATGATCTACGCCAGCACCGGCAGCTCGTGGCGCCCCGGCATCAACGTCGTGGGCGACTTCAGCCAGCGCCAGTCGGAGCTGGAAAGCAGCTTCATCAACCTGCCGGCCGAAACCTCGAAGTCGTATGAAATCGGCATGAAGAGCACGCTGATGGGTGGCCGCCTGCGCGCCAACCTCACTGGCTACCACCAGAAGTTCAACAACTACCCCTACCGCGTCGGCGGCCGCGGCGTGTACTTCGTGGACTATACCAATCCGGCGAACCCGGTGGTCTCGCAGTTCAACTTCGTCGGCGCCGTGCCGGTCGAAGTGAACGGCATCGAGGGCGACGTCTCCTTCGACCTCATCCCCGGCTGGAGCGTCAGCGCGGTCGCCAGCTACTCGATGGGCAAGATCAAGAACGGCACCATCCCTTGCAACGATCTCAACGGCGACGGCATCCCCGATGCCAACACCTCAGCGCCCACCCTGGCGCAGCTGCAGGCTGCCACCGGCGGCAACAATCTGTCGGCCTGTGACGTCTCGCAGCGTTCGGGCTTCCAGGCGCCGTTCAGCGCGACGCTCACCAGCGAGTACAACTTCGCGGTCAGCGACCGGGTCGATGCCTACGTTCGCGGCCTGATGAGCTTCGCGGGCAATTCGCAGACCGACCCGAACAACGTCTACGACGATCTGGGTTCCTACGGCCTGTTCAACTTCTACACCGGTATCCGCGATCCCAAGGGCGCGTGGGAAGTAGCGCTGTTCGCCAAGAACCTGTTCGACACGACCAAGACCCTGAGCCGCAGCGACCCGCTGTTCACGTCGTACCGTAACGCCGCTGCCGGCTTCGCGGCGACGACCTACACCAGCACTTACACCGCCGTGACCAGCTCCGCCCCGCGCGAGTTCGGCATCAACGTACGCTACGCCTTCGGCTCGCGCTGAGGTCCACGCGATCGCAACGGAGGGCGGGTGTTCGAAAGGACGCCCGCCCTTCGGCGTTTCCGGGCAAGCGCTTGACGCATCCGAGAGCAGATGCATGCTGGCACCCGTGACCTCGATCCGCGACATCGACAGGCCGACGGACGGCGACGCCGCGTTCGACACGGTCAACGCCGATCTTCTACGCGGTTTCACTTCGCTTTGCCGAGACCTGGGCGGCGCGCCCGAACCACTGCTTGCCGCAGCCGGAATAGCATGGTCCCCCGACGGCGAAACGGCGCATGGGACGTACCGCCAGACGATCGCCGTACTGTCCGATGCGGCCGAGATGCTTCGCTGCCCGGACTTCGGAATGCAGCTGGCGGCGCGGCAGGCGGGCACCGGAATGCACGGACCGCTAGGCGCCGTCATGCGCCATTCCGGCACGCTCGGCGCCGCGCTCGATTTCGCCACCAGTCATATGCACGTCCACAGCCGCGCGGCGCGCATCACGCGGCGGAGCGCGCCCGGCCGCCGCCAGCATCTGTTCTCGCACGAACTGCTCGTCGACCATTACGAGCGGCAGGACCAGGCGATAGAACTGGTCATCCTTGCCGGGCACCTCGGCGCGGCTGAACTGACCGGCGGCCGCGCCCGCGCGCGCCAGGTCCTGTTCCGCCACCAGCCGGTGGCGCCGCTGGCGGTGTACCGCGCTCACTTCGGGTTGGAGCCGCTCTTCGACCAACCCCATGACGGCATCATCCTCTCCGATGCCGATCTTGCCAGCCCGGTGATCGATGCCGATCCCGACGAGCAGGCGCGCCTGATTGCTTCCGTCGAACAGCGCTTCACACGGCAGGCGCCGCCGCTTCATGCCGCCGTGCGCGGTGCCATCCTGCGCGGACTGCATTCGGGGACCTGCTCGAACGCGGAAGTGGCGGACGATCTCGGCCTGCACACCCGGACCCTGCATCGCCGGCTTCTCCAGGAAGGTACCAGTTTCCAGCAGATCAAGGACGAAGTGCGCCGCGAGGCGCTGCTCTATTACGTGCGCAGCACCCGGCACCGGTTTACTTGGATCGCCGACAAGCTCCACTTCGCCGAACAATCGGTGATGACCCGCTTCTGCGTTCGCGCCTTCGGAATGTCGCCCCGGCGATTGCGCGAGGCTGCCATTGCGCCCGCCGGACTTTCGTCTGAAAATGTCAAGCAAGGGCATCGCGAAGTGCGGTAGCCCCTCCCGAGATTGCCTCAAGGGCAGCCCGATGATGGAGAGGACGATGGACCCGATTCTGCAGCAGGTGGTCGACCGCGAAGCGATCCGCACGTGCGTCGCCCGGCTGGCACGCGGCGAGGACCGGCGCAGCGCCGATCTCATCCGCGCGTGCTGGTGGCCCGAGGCGCGCTTCGACTACGGCGTCCACAGCGGCGACTTCGAGACGTACCTCGCCTGGGTCGTGCCCGGCGCCGACGCGATCAAGGACACGCAGCACCTGCTGGGCCAGACCCACATCGAACTCTCTGGCGATACGGCCAAGGCCGAGACCCACGTCTTCTCGTACCACCGCGTCGACATGGGCGAGGGCGACCGCGACACCTGCATCGGCGGCCGCTACCTCGACAGCTTCGAAAAGCGCGACGGTGAATGGCGCATCGCCGACCGCGTCATGCTCTACGACTGGGAGCAGGACTGGGGCGCGGCGGCCGACTGGTCGAAGGGCGTGATGGGCTATCCCTTCACCGCCGAGCATTTCCCCGGCCGCGCCAAGGAAGATTTCTCCGAGCGCTGGTTCGCCGGAGAGGTCAAGTGAGCGCCCCTCTCGCCGGCAAGGTCGCGCTGGTCACCGGCGCGAGCCGCGGCATCGGCAAGGGTATCGCGCTGGTCCTCGCCGAGCAGGGCGCGACGGTCTACATCACCGGCCGCACGGTGCGCGAAGGCGACTACTACCTGCCCGGAACAGTGGGGGGAACCGCCGCCGAATGCGACGAGCGGGGGAAGGCCAGCGGCGGCACGGGTATCGCCGTCGCCTGCGATCATGGCGACGATGCCGCCGTGGCGGCGCTTTTCGACCGCATCGCATCGGAGCAGGGCCGGCTCGATATCCTCGTCAACAATGCCTTCACCCTGTCCGACGACCTGCTTGAGCCCAAGGGCTTCTGGGAAAAGCCGCTCGCCAACCTCGAGATGTGGGATGTCGGCGTGAAGTCGAACTACGTCGCGGCCTGGCACGCGGCGAAGATCATGGCGCCGCAGGGCTCCGGCCTGATCGTGGCGATCTCGGGCTTCGCGGCGGTCACCTACACTTACGGCGTGATCTTCGGCACCTCGAAGTCGGCGGTGGACCGCATGGCGCGCGACATGGCGATCGAGCTGGAACCGCACGGCGTCGCCTCGCTCACCTTGTGGCAGGGCCTGACGCTCACCGAGAAGGCGAAGGACAACCTCGCCAAGATGGGCGACAGGATGACCAAGTCCATCACCTCGATGCAAGGCAGCAGCGTCGAGCATCCGGGCCGCGTGATCGCCGCGCTGGCCGCCGATCCCGACGTCATGAAACGGTCGGGCGGTGAGTATGTGACCGCCGAACTGGCGCAGGAATACGGCCTGACCGACATCGACGGCAGCGTCATCGCCTCGGCCCGCGCGACGCGCGGCTCGCCCATCTGGAAACCGATCTCGGAGGCCGACTACCGTGGCAAGTGACCGCCCAATGGACCGCGACGCGCGCATGGACGCGCTGCTCGACAAGCAGGATATCCACGAATGCCTCGCCCGCTTCTCGCGGGGTATGGACCGCTTCGACCGCGACATCTACCTCTCGGCCTTCTGGGACGATGCGGAAATGGCGGCGGGCCCGTTCGTCGGCAGCGCGGCGGACTGCTGGGACTGGGCCGTGCCGATGCACGAGGCCGGACAGATCGTGACCCACCACGCTCTACTGCAGACTACGATCGATCTAGACGGAGACACCGCCCATTCGGAAACCTACTACCAGTTCGTCGGCCGCAACCGTGACGAGAGCCTGTGGATCGCCGGCGGCCG
>NZ_AKKE01000052.1 GCF_000281975.1 Novosphingobium sp. AP12
GCCCGGCACACAAGGAAAAGGGAGGAACCTTGCGGTCCCTCCCTTCCCTGTTCCGTTACCGGATCGAAAGCGATCAGAAGCCGAAGCTGATCGAACCGATGAAGGTACGCGGCGAACCGATGATCGCGTTCGGAATGCTCGAGGTCGAGGTGGCCGCGCCATCGAAGCCGCCGACGTAGAGCTTATCGAACACGTTGATGACGTTAAGCTGCAGGAACGTCTTGTCGCCGAGACCGGCGAAGTCGAGGTTCACGCGCGCGTCGAGATCGACCAGCGTGTAGGACGGCGTCTTCTTGCCGTAGACCTGCTGACCCGCGACGACGACCGGAAGGTTCTGGTCGTTGATGTAGCGGGGGCCGGTGCGCTTGATCTGCGCGCCGAGTTCGACCGGGCCCAGGTGCGCATCGGCGCGGGTGCCGAGGGTGAAGACCGGCGCGCCGCCCTCGCGCTTGCCCTTGGTAGCAGCGTAGATCGGACCCGCGGCGTTCTCGCCGATGACGACGTCTTCCTTGATCTTCGACTTCAGGTACGAACCGAAGACGTAGAGGCTGAACTCGGGGATCGGGCGAACCGCGAAGCTGCCGTCGATGCCGTACTTGTCGACTCGGCCGAGGTTACGGTAGATCGTCTGGTCAAGATCACGATCGTAGGCCGAGGCCAGACGGTTGTGATAGATCGTGTACCAGCCGGTCAGCGAGGCCTGGACGATGCCCGAGGTGTAGCGGACGCCAAGGTCGAAGTTGTCGGTGGTTTCCGGAGCCGGGTCAGCCTGCGCAGTGCCTTCGGCGTAGAAGAACGACTGGTAGAGGTTGTCCGTGCCCGGGACCTGCAGGCCCTTAGAGTAGTTGAAGAACACGCTGCCATTGTCGGTCGCGTCGAAGACGATACCCGCGTTCGGCAGGACCTTGTTGTAGTCGAGCACGCGGTGCTGCGGCAGCTTGAACGAGGGGTTCGCTGCTGCGTAGACGGCCTGGTCGGCATCGTTGCCGGCGAAGCAGTCGACGTTGCCGCTGGCGCTGGTGGCAAGGCAGTTGTTGGTCAGGTTGCGGCGGAAGAACGGCGCGCGCACGCCCAGGTTCAGGTGGACCTTGTCGTTCATGTAGTCGCCCGAGTATTCACCCGAGACCTGATGCAGGATCGCGTAGGACAGGCGATCGCGCTTCTGAAGGACGTTGCCGTTGACGTCGGTGAGGGCGTCGTCGGAGAACACGTCCGAACCGAAGCCGTTCAGCTTCAGCAGGCTGGTTTCGCCGGTCTGGCGGTGACGGCCGCGGTCGTAGGAGTAGGCCACGCGCACGCGGTTGTACTCGTCGAAGTCGTAACGCAGCGAGGCGATCACGCCGATGCGCCACGTCTGCGTGTTGCTCGGCGCCAGGATACGGACCTGGTCGAGGGTGTCGCCGTCGCCGTTGAGGTCGACGCCGCCGAAGTAGGGCGCGCCGCCCATGTAGCCGGTGACCTGCTGCGCGGCCGTGATCGCGCCGCGCGTGGCGTTCGCGGTCTGGGTGTAGTAGCCTTCACGCGCGACGACAGTGCCGCCGCCGTTGGCCTTGGTGTACTGCAGGCTGGGATCGACTGTCAGCGTCAGCTTGTCGTTGAGCGTGAACTTCGAGTTGATGCGGACGTTGCCGGTGTTCGACGGGTTGAAGCGGTAGTCGAACAGCGAGCCGCAGCTGCTGGCGGAGTCGATAACGCCGGTGCGGCCAGCGGCCGTGGTGCAGTTGCCCGCATCGTAGAAGCGCTCGTCCTTGGTGACCGGGAAGCGGCCGCCCGTGAACGGGTTCGTGGTGGTGACGAGCGAGGCCGAGCCGACCTGGGCATTGCCGTAGTTCTCGGTCACCAGCGGCACCGAACCGAAGAAGTTGTTGCGGTTGCGGTTCCAGTGGCCAGCGAGCGAGATGAAGTCGCCGTTGTCGCCCAGCGGCTGGTAGACCTTGGCGTTCAGCTGCATCTTGTCGATCTTGCCGACGCCGCTGTAGACGGTGTTGTTGACCGCCTTCGAGGCTGCGAAGAAGGCCTTGGTGCCGCTCGAGTTGAGGACGCCGGTGTCGACCTCGCCGAACATGCGGAAGAAGCCGAAGTCACCAGCCGAACCCAGCATGCGGACACCGAAGTCGTCGGTGGGATTGCGGGTGCGGTAGTTGACGGTCGAACCCGAAGCAGCTGCGGTCGGCGAGTCGACGTCGGTGGTGCCGAGGTTGACGTTGACCTGCTCGATCAGCTCGGGGTCGAGCTGCTGGTTCGAGTAGAGTGCGTAGCCGCCCGTGTCGTTCAGCGGGATACCGTCGAAGGTTTGCGAGATGCGGCTGTCGTCGAAGCCACGGATGGTCAGCGTACCGCCGCCCGAACCGAACGGATCGTTGTTCTGGAAGCTGACGCCCGGAACCAGGTTGATGATCTCGTTGACCGACTGCCCGGGAGCCTGGGCGGAGATGATCTCCTGCGTCAGGACCTGCTTGGCCTTGGAGGTGTTAGGCACCTGAACGCCGGCAACGCCGCGCTCGGTCTGGCCGGTGACGACGATTTCGCCTTCTTCGAAGTCGACCGAACCGGTGGACTGCGCGAATGCGGGAATGGCAAGGAATGCAGCACCGACGGCCAGGGTGCTGGTCGCCGTGGAAAGAAGGGTATGAATTTTCATCGTTTGCCCCTGAGCTAGTCAGACTTAAGTGGTCACAATGTTGCGACGAACTGCTTGCGCCGCGTTGATTGCTGCGGCTGCTAAGAGCAGCGCCATATGACAACTTTCTGACAGATGGGACTCATTTGCCTGCGGGAGCGTGAAATTTTGTGACACTATGGTCACATAACGTATTAACGAATATAAATATCTCCGAATTTCAATAACTTCTCGCTCGCTCAGCATGATGCGCTGCGGCATAAATGCCACGCGATCCGGAAACCCATTGCTGCACGTGCGGCGCGCGTTTGCAGCGGAAAATGCTGTAACTGCCTGCGGGTTGGTGTGATGTTACGTCATAGCTTGATACCGGCATGCCGCTCGTGCCAATTCCGGTTGATGGGCGCCGGACATCACCATCACCACGGACATCAACACGGGCATGGACATGGCCACGGGCACGGGCACGGGCACGGGCACGGGCATCATGCTCCTCCCGCACCGGGGAGCATCGGCCGGGCCTTCGCGATCGCGGTCACGCTCAACGCCTTGTTCGTCGTCGCCGAAGTCGCCGCCGGCCTGCTGAGCGGCTCGATGGCGCTGCTGGCGGATGCGGGGCACAACCTGTCCGACGTGCTGTCGCTGGTGCTGGCCTGGGCGGCGAGCGTGCTGTCGGCCCGCCCGCCCTCGGAGCGCTTCACTTATGGGCTCAAGAGTTCGTCCATCCTTGCCGCCATCGCCAACGCCGCCCTGCTGTGGGTCGCGATCGGCGCAATCCTGGTCGAGACGATCCGCCGGATCGGCGATCCCGCGCCGGTGGTGGGGAACACCATGATGATCGTCGCCGGGCTCGGCATCGCGGTCAACGCCCTGTCGGCGCTGCTGTTTGCCAAGGGGGCGAGGTCGGACCTCAACCTGCGCGCCGCCTTTGTCCACCTGATGGCCGATGCGCTGGTCTCTGTGGGTGTCGTGGTCGCCGGGCTGGTGATCGTGCAGACCGGATGGGCGCTGGTCGACCCGGTCACGTCGCTGGTCATCACCGCCGTGATCGCCTGGTCAAGCTGGGGCCTGCTGCGCGATTCGCTCCACATGGGCATGCTGGGCGTTCCCGAAGGCATCGACGGCACCAAGGTCCGCGCCTTCCTAGAAGCCCGGCCCGGCGTCACCCGCGTCCACGACCTCCACATCTGGCCGATGAGCACGACCGAGACCGCCCTCACCGCGCACCTGCTCATTCCCGGCGGCCAGCCCGGCGACGCGTTCCTCTGCGCCCTCGCCGAGGATCTCGACCGCGAGTTCGGCATCGGTCACCCGACCATCCAGATCGAGACCGACGCCCAGAGCCCCTGTGCGCTCGAAAGCGAAGCTGTGGTCTGAACCCGCGCCTCAGCCGGGCACGAACTCGTGCCTGGCGCCGAGGAAATCGTCCGGTTCGATCGCAAAGCCGGGAGAGACGCAGCCCCCCGCGGTCAGGCGCAGCCCAAGCTTGCCCTCGAAGTGCGCCCGCGCCCTTGCCTCGTCGGCCAGCTTCCACACGAGCGCGTAGATGCCGTTCTGCGGCGCCGCCAGGAACGCGCCGAGCGGGCCGGACGCCGTGTCGTCGGGCTGGACGAAGGCTACGCGGGTGTCGCCCACGCGCAGCAGCACGCGCCGGCCGGGTTGCGGCAGGCTGGTGGGCCCATCCTCCAGCACCTCGCCGTCGATGACCTGAGTGAAGAACCGCAGCGCTGCGTCGATATCGGCGGTTACGCAAGCGATGTGGTCGAGGCCCGTGACGGTGCAATGGTGCCCAGCGCCAACTTTGGGGTCCCAGTTACCACGCTCCCACGGGTCGTTGGGCATCGGCAGCTCACAGACCTCGAGCAACACGCCGCCGGTTGATTCGGGCTTCACGAAAAAGAACACGCCGTAGTCGCTGGCGACGGTGCAGCCGGCCTCGCGAAAGGCGGCGCTGGATACCTTGCCGTCGGCCACCTTGATCTCGAACGAATGGAACTGCTGCCCTATCCGCGCCGCCTGCCGGGCATAGGGCTTGGTCAGGTCGTCTGGATCGCGGGGAGCCATCGGCTCGACCATGTGGTCGGTTACATAGAGCAGCGCGGCGTCGCGGTCCTCGGCAGGGAAATAGTTCTCGGCGAAGACCAGCCCGCCCAGCGCGTCCTGATAGAGCAGGCGGCACCTGTAAATGTCGGTGGTGGCGTGGATCGTGTGGATCACCCGCGAGACCGGAATGCGCGCCATCGTTCTCTCCCCATTTTCGTGTCTTTTGCGAACATGGTGGGACGCAGGGTCCAGCTTGCCAAGGGAACGGCACGCGATATCGCACGCGCGGGCTCGGAACGCCTGCCCGGTTCGCACGCTTAGTCAGCACCGGCACACCCGTTCGGCATTGGAGACCTGCATTGACCGATACCAAGACAGCCGAACTCTATCGGATGGTCCTGCCCGACCACACCTGCCCCTTCGGCGTGCGCGCCAAGCAGATGCTGGAAGGCGCGGGCTTCGAGGTCAGCGACAATATTCTGTCCGCCCGTGAGGACGTGGATGCTTTCGAACGCGAGCACGGCGTCGATACCACACCGCAGGTCTTCATCGACGGCGAACGCATTGGGGGCAGTGACGACCTCGAGCGATATCTCTCTGCGTAGAATCCATTAGGAAGCGGAACATTCCTGCGCTTGCATCCGTTCACCGACCATAGGAGATTCATATGATCGGCAAGATTATCGGCGCCATCGCAGGCAAGAACATCTCGAAGCACGTCGACGGCGTCGGCGGTACGGGCGGTGCCTTGCTCGGCGTGGGCGCCGCAACGGTGATGCGCCGCATGGGGCCGCTCGGCCTCGTTGCCGCGGCCGTCGGAGGCTATGCCCTCAAGCGCTATTCCGAGAAGCGCGAAGCATCGAAGCCGCGTTGACACACGCAAATATGGCCGAGCCGGGCCGTCGATCGGCTTACTTTTACAGCGTCTAACAGGGAGAATTCAGATGGGTTGGATTATTGCACTGATCGTCGGAGGCATTGCAGGCTGGCTGGCAAGCCTGGTCATGAAGCGCGATGCGTCGATGGGCATTTTCCTGAATATTGTCGTCGGCTGCGTCGGCTCGGTGATCGGCAATGCCCTGTCGGGTCCGCTGTTCGGCATCCGCGGCAGCGTCAAGGAATTCTCTCTCACCGGCCTGATCATCGCCTTCGTGGGCGCGGTCATCCTACTCGCCATCGTCAACTTCTTCCGAGGTCGCAGCGCTCGCTAAGACTTCCGACAGCAATTCAAAAGGCGCGGGACAGAGGACTGTCCCGCGCCTTTTTGTTTGGCGCAGTCTCTTTTGGACGCAAACGAAAAGACCGCCCACCTCACAGTGAGCGGCCTTTCGATTTTCAGCCCCAGGCCGGAAGTGTCAGGCGGCTTCCTCGGCCTTGTCGCCCTTGAGGACGCGGACGGGCTGTTTACGCCCCTCAACCACGTCCTTGTCGACGACGACTTCGGCTATGTCGCGTTCGGTCGGCAGGTCGAACATAGTGTCGAGCAGCAGCCCTTCCACGATCGAGCGCAGGCCCCGCGCGCCGGTCTTGCGTTCGATGGCCTTCTGCGCGATCGCCTCGAGCGCGTCGTCGGTGAAGGTCAGCTCCACGTCTTCCAGTTCGAACAGGCGCGCGTACTGCTTGATCAGCGCATTCTTCGGTTCCTTGAGGATCTTGACCAGCGCCTCGATGTCGAGGTCGTTGAGGGTCGCGATCACCGGCAGGCGGCCGACGAACTCGGGGATCAGGCCGAATTTAAGGAGATCCTCGGGCTCGGCCTTCTGGAGCAGTTCACCCACACGGCGCTTGTCCGGATCGGCAACGTGCGCGCCGAAACCGATCGAACGCTTTTGCAGGCGGTCGGCGATGATCTTGTCGAGGCCCGCGAAAGCGCCTCCGCAGATGAACAGGATGTTGGTCGTGTCCACCTGCAGGAATTCCTGCTGCGGGTGCTTGCGGCCGCCCTGCGGCGGGACAGAAGCGGTGGTGCCTTCCATCAGCTTGAGCAGCGCCTGCTGCACACCTTCGCCCGACACGTCGCGCGTGATCGACGGGTTCTCGGCCTTGCGGCTGATCTTGTCGATCTCGTCGATGTAGACGATGCCCTGCTGCGCCTTCTCGACGTTGTAGTCGGAGGACTGGAGCAGCTTGAGGATGATGTTCTCCACGTCTTCGCCCACGTAACCGGCTTCGGTCAGCGTAGTGGCGTCGGCCATGGTGAAGGGCACGTCGAACGTCTTGGCGAGCGTCTGCGCGAGCAGCGTCTTGCCCGAGCCGGTCGGCCCGACCAGCAGGATATTGGACTTCGAAAGCTCGACGTCACCCTGCTTGCCGCTGTGCTTGAGGCGCTTGTAGTGGTTGTGGACAGCCACCGACAGGACGCGCTTGGCACGCTCCTGCCCGATCACGTAGTCGTTCAGCGTCTCGCAGATTTCGCGGGGGGAGACGACTTCGCCGTCCTTGCGCCCTGCGATGCCGGCCTTCGTTTCTTCGCGAATGATGTCGTTGCAAAGCTCGACGCATTCGTCGCAGATGAAGACCGTTGGTCCCGCGATCAGCTTACGCACTTCGTGCTGCGACTTGCCGCAGAAGCTGCAGTAAAGGGTGCTTTTCGCGTCAGATCCGCTCAATTTCGTCATTTTCCGTCTTTAGCCTCCAAACGAGGCGACTCGTCCACTCTACCCCGTGGGGGACCGGTTTTGCAATCCTACCGCCAAATCCTTGCGATAGCCTGAAGCCCCGGTCCCGTTTCAGGACCGAGTTCAGCCCGCCGGCTTGTCGCCTTCCGGCCGCGTTTCGAAGACCTTGTCGACGAGGCCGAACGCCAGCGCTTCATCGGCTTCGAGGAAGGTGTCGCGGTCCATCGCCTTCTCGATCGCGTCGAGCGTCTTGCCGGTGTACTTCACGTAGAGATCGTTCAGGCGGCGGCGCATGCGCAGGATTTCGCGCGCCTGGATCTCGATGTCGGACGCCATGCCCTGCGCGCCGCCCGAAGGCTGGTGCACCATGATGCGGGCGTTCGGCAGCGCGATGCGCATGCCCGGCTCACCGGCGGCGAGCAGGAAGCTGCCCATCGAAGCGGCCTGGCCGATGCACACGGTCGACACGCGCGGCTTGATGTACTGCATGGTGTCGTGGATCGCCATGCCGGCCGTCACCACGCCGCCCGGCGAGTTGATGTACATCGAGATGTCCTTCGAGGGGTTTTCCGACTCGAGGAACAGCAGCTGCGCGACGATCAGCGAGGCCATGTGGTCTTCCACCTGGCCGGTGATGAACACGATGCGCTCGCGCAGCAGGCGCGAATAGATGTCGAAGCTACGCTCACCGCGGCTGGTCTGCTCGACGACCATCGGCACGAGCGCGCCGGTCACGGGATCGGTGTGGAACTTTCCTTGGGCGTTCGAAGCGCCGAACAGGTCGAGCATGGGAGTCCTCATCTGGGTTGGACCGCCTATGTCGCGTGGCTGGGCCCGATGTTCAAGGGGATTAACCCATCTATCGGCGCCACGCTTGCGGACAAGTCCCGCGACGGCTCCCGGCGACGGGCTTGCGCATCGGCCCGAGGCCGCGCAGTCTGGAGCCGGCAGGTCGGCATGAGCCGCACCGCGGGGGACTTCACAGAGACATGCGCCGATCCGGTTCCATCACGCTTGCCGCCCTTCTCGCCCCGTTCATGGCGACTGCCGCCCCGGCGCAGGAAACGCCCGCGACATACCTTGAGAGGATCGCCGCGATCGACGACGCGGGACCGGCGATCCACGCGGTCGTAGCGCTCGCACCCGAGGCATCGATCGCGGCGGCGGCACGCGCGAAAGGCCCGCTCGCCGGCCACTCGGTGCTGGTGAAGGACAATATCGAGACACGCGACATGCCCACAACCGCTGGCAGCCTCGCGCTGAAGGACAATGCGACCGGGCGCGACGCGCCGCTGGTCGCACGGCTGCGGGCGGCAGGCGCGGTGATACTGGGCAAGACCAATCTCTCCGAATGGGCGAACTTCCGCGGCGACCGCTCGTCGAGCGGGTGGAGCGCGGTGGGCGGACAGACCATGAACCCCCACGCGCTGGACCGCAGCCCCTGCGGCTCGTCCTCGGGCAGCGGCGCGGCGGTGGCTGCAGGTCTCGCCTGGGCCGCGATCGGGACCGAGACCGACGGCTCGATCACCTGCCCGGCCTCGGTGAACGGGGTGGTCGGCTTCAAGCCGACCGTCGGGCTCGTGAGCCGGTCGCTGGTCGTGCCGATCAGCCCGGTACAGGACACAGCCGGACCGATGACCACCAGCGTGCGCGACGCCGCGCTGCTGCTCACCGCGATGGCCGGGCCGGACAAAGCCGATCCCGCCACTGCCCAGGCCGGGCGGCACGCGGTCGATTTCACAAAGGGCCTCGACAAGGTCAGCCTGAGCGGCGTGCGGATCGGTATAGTGCGGCGGCAGGTCGGCCCGATGCCTGCCCTCACCGCGCTGTTCGACCAGGCGGTGGCCGACATGAAGCGCGCCGGCGCCGAGGTCGTCGAGATCGACTACGAACCCGCCTCGCGCCTCGGCGAGGCCGAGTTCGCCGCGCTGCTCCACGAGTTTCGCGAAAGCGTCACCGCCTACCTCGCCGCCCTGCCCGGCAACCCGCCCGCGCGCGACCTTGCCGGGCTGATCGCCTTCAACAAGGCTCACGCGGGCGACGAGATGCGCTGGTATGGGCAGGAACTGTTCGATAAGGCCCTCGCCGCCACCGACGCGGCGAAATACGCGAAGGACCGCGGCGACGCAGCCCGGCTCGCTGGCCCCGAGGGTATCGACGCGCTGATGGCGAAGCACAAGGTCGACGCCCTCGTGGCACCGACGACAGGGCCGGCATGGCCGATCGACCTCGTCACCGGCGACCACTTCCTCGAGATTGGCGCCGGTACGCTGGCGGCGGTGGCGGGCTATCCGCACCTTTCGGTCCCGATGGGCGCGGTCGAGGGACTGCCGGTCGGGCTATCGGTCATCGCCGGCAAGTGGGACGACGCCAGGGTCCTGCGCATCGGTGCGGGCTACGAAGCGGTGCGCAGCGCAATCCTTGCAAAGCCCCGCTTCCAACCGTGGCAGGCGCCCGCGCCGCGCTGAATCGCCGTCAGGCGCGGCGCCGAAATCGGGGCACGAGCATGCCCGTGGTCGTACGGTAGCGCCGGTAATCGTCGCCGAACACGTCCACGAGATCGCGCTCCTCCAGCCGGATCGCGACGAGCATGAAAACCGACAGCGCCGCGGCCAGCAGCAGGTGACCCGCCGTCATCAGCGGAGTCGCCCAGAACGCGAGGAAAAAGCCAGAGTAGAGCGGGTGTCTCACCATCCGGTAGAACAACGGCTGGCGCAGGACGGCGGCACCCGCCATCCTGCCGCGCAGGTTGTTCCAAGCCTGCGTAAGACCGAACAGTTCGAAGTGGCTGATGAGGAACGTGCTGACCAGCACGATGACCCACCCGGCGGCGAACAGTGCCCACAGCATGCCGGCGCCAAGCCCGCCATCGACCGACCAGACGACCGCCGGGATCGGCCGCCAGAACGCCATTAGCACGATGAGGGCCGCACTGGCTGCAAGCACATAGACGCTGCGCTCCACCGGCGGCGGCACGATGCGCGTCCACACCGCCTTGAAAGCCGGGCGCGCCATCACGCTGTGCTGACACGCGAAGAGTAGGACGAGCGCGAGGTCAATGATTGCCGCTAGGGCGGGCGCGATAACCGCTCCACCCTCATCCACGGTTCGCGGCACTAACGGCAAAGCGCCCACGAACGCGATCAAGGCCAGGAAAGTCACGAAGAATATCACGTAAGATAAGGCAGCGAATATCAGAAAGATAACCCGCATCTCGGCCTCCCGTAGATATTTTATGTAAAGACTTTAGCACATCTCCCAACTTGAAACAATTTTTCGGTACTTACCGGATGCCGTTATTGGAACTGCAACTGAATAAGCCGCCGGAAACGAAAATGGCCCGGCGCATCGCTGCACCGGGCCGTTTTCTACGGTCGAACCGAAGTGAGGCGTCAGCCCTCGGTGTCGGCGGCCTTCTTCTTGGCGGGTGCCTTCTTGGCGGGCTTCGCTTCGGGCTCGCCTTCGACTGCGTCTTCCGAGCTCTTGGCGGCCTTCTTGGCGGGAGCCTTCTTGGTCGGCTCGCGCTCGCCTTCGGCCGGTTCTTCCGAGCTCTTCGCGGCCTTCTTGGCGGCGGCCTTCTTGGGCGCTTCCTCGGCGCCGGCTTCGTCGGCCGAAACGTCGTCGGCCTTCTTGGCCTTCTTCGCCGGAGCCTTCTTGGCAGCGGGCTTTTCTTCCGCAGTGCCGTCTGTGTCGGCTTCGATGGCGGCCTGCAGTTCCTCGCGGGTCACTTCGCGCTCGGTGACGTCAGCCTTCTCGATGAGGAAGTCGACGACCTTGTCCTCGTAGAGCGGCGCGCGCAGCTGGGCGGCCATCATCGGATCCTGCTGGACGTATTCGAAGAAGCGCTGGCGGTCTTCCGGGCGGTACTGCTGGGCAGCCTGCTGCATCAGCATGCCCATTTCCTGCTGGGTCACTTCGACGCCGTTGGCCTGGCCGATTTCCGACAGGAGCAGACCCAGGCGCACGCGGCGCTCGGCGATCTTGCGGTAGTCGTCCTTCTCGGCCTCGATCTCTTCCAGAGCCGCAGCGGGGTCTTCCTCGCCCTGGGCTTCCTGGACAAGCTGCTGCCAGATCTGCGAAAACTCGGCTTCCACCATGGTCGGCGGCACTTCGAAGTCGTGGCCGGCGGCAAGCTGGTCGAGCAGCGAGCGCTTCATGGCGGTACGGGTCAGGCCGGCAGTTTCCTGCTCAAGCTGGCCGCGCAGCAGGCCGGTCAGCTGCTCGAGGCTCTCGAGGCCCAGTTCCTTGGCGAAATCGTCGTCGATCTTCGATTCGGAAGGCGCCTTGATCTCGTGGGCGACGATGTCGAAGGTGACTTCCTCGCCCTTTAGGTTTTCGGCGGGGTAGTCCTCGGGGAAGGTCACGGTGATGGTGCGCTCGTCGCCGGCCTTGATGCCGACCAGCTGCTCCTCGAAGCCCGGGATCAGGCGGCCGGCGCCGATCACGATGGGCTGCTTTTCGGCCTTGCCGCCTTCGAACTCGACGCCGTCCTGCTTGCCGGTGAAGTCGCAGATGACCTGGTCGCCGTCGGCGGCCTCGCCGTCCTTGGTCTCGAAGCGCTGCTGCTGCGATGCGATGCGCTCGACCGCTTCGGTCACGGCGTCGTCTGCGACGGCAACGGTCAGCTTCTCGAGCTTGAGACCGTCGAGCGACGGGGCTTCGATCTTGGGCAGGATTTCGAGGCTGACGGTCAGCTCGGCGTCCTTGCCTTCCTCGTAGCCCTCGCCCAGCTGGACGTCGGGGTTCATCGCCGGACGCAGTGCGTTGTCGGCCACCAGCTTGTCCATGGCTTCACGGATCGAGGTGTTCAGCGCTTCCTGGTGGATCGCCGGGCCGTGCAGCTTCTTGACGAGGTTCGCGGGAACCTTGCCAGCGCGGAAACCGGGCATCTTCACCTGCGGCGCGATCTTCTTGATCTCACCCTCGACCTTGGACGAGATGGCGGCGGCGGAGATGGTGACCGTGTAGGCGCGCTTCAGGCCTTCGTTGGTCGTTTCGACGATCTGCATTTCGATGCCTTCCTGTGCAATCCAAAAGGCCCTGCGGCCCGTATTACGCGGCACTCTCTCCCATGGGCGACGGATTGGTGCGGGCGAAGGGACTCGAACCCCCACATCTTTCGATACTGGTACCTAAAACCAGCGCGTCTACCAATTCCGCCACGCCCGCATGAGAGAAGCCTGAAACTTAAGGGACGGGCCCATAATGCCCTGCGCGGGAAAGGGCAAGACTGCGTGAGTCGCAGGCGTGCGATGCCCCCTTGCGCAGCGCTCCGGCGGTGCCCACGTCAGGATAGGAGATGGGGTAACCTTGAGGAGCGAGACGACAATGGCCACCCAGCCGTCAACCGACAATCCCGGCGATACCCCCGTGGAGTTCCCGGCGCCCACCGATCCTGGCGCCCCCGGCGGCCCGGACGAAACGCCTGTCGAGAACCCCAACTACGACCAGCCGGACAGCGCTCCGGTGGAGCTTCCGCCGCCCGATTGATCGAGCATACTGTCGTCCCCGGTCACGCCGGGGACGACAGGTTCCCAGCTACTTCCAACCCGCCAGCCGCAGCAGCATGGCTACGCCGGGGCCCCGCTCCGGAGCCTTGGCCGACTGGCGATAGTCTGGCTCCATCCCGCATTCGAGGCAGTACGCCTGCACCCCCTTGACGCCGAGCAGCGCGTCGAGCCGCGACACCGCCTGCCCCGCCTGCAATTGCTGGCGCGTGGCCACCAGACCAGCGAAGTCATAGGCGGTCGCCTGCTCCTGCGAGCCCGAAGTCAGGCCCTCGACGAAGGCGGCGAAGGGATCGGGATCTTCCTCCAGATAGGCGGCATGCCACTTGCCGTTGCCGACTTTGCCCAGCTTGGCGGCATAGGTGAGCGCGTCGCCCAGACCGCCCATCTGATCGACAAGCCCGTTGTGCTGCGCCTCGGCGCCGGGCCAGACGCGGCCTTGCGCGATGGCGTCGACCTGCAGCGCGGTCTTGCCGCGCGCCTTCCCGACGACGTCGAGGAACCGGGCGTAGTTGCTCTCCACCGAGGTCTGCAGCATACCGTCCACGGCAGGCGTCAGCCCGGCGAACAGGTCCGGCTGGCCCGACAGCGGAGTGGTGCCCACGCCGTCGCTGGTGACGCCGAAATCGGCGAGCGTCTTCTCGAAGCTGGTGATCACCGCGAAGACGCCGATCGAGCCCGTGACCGTCGCGGGCTCGGCGAAGACGCGCTGGCCGGGGGTTGAAACCCAGTAGCCGCCGCTCGCCGCCATGCTGCCCATCGATACGACGACGGGAATCTTCGCGGCCTTCCAGCGCAGGATCGCGCGGCGGATGCGCTCGGACGCCATGACCGAGCCGCCCGGCGAATCGATGCGCACGACCAGCGCCTTGTACTTGCCGGCATCGAGATTCTCGTCGAGCAGCCGCGCGATGCGGTCGCCGCCGGCAGTGCCCGGCCCGGCATCGCCGTCGACGATCTCGCCGGCGATGGTGACGACGCCGATCGCGGCGCCCTCTTCCTTCACCGGGTTGGCGGCGAGCCAGGTGGCGAGGCCGGTGTGCGCATAGTCAGGGGCGTCCTCGCCCGGATGCGCCTGCGCCGATTCGCCCGCGATGTCCTCGACGCGGTTCTCGAACTCGGTCTTGTCACCGATGCGGTCGATCAGGCCGGCCGCCTTGCCCGCCTGCGCGATGTCGCCGCCCGATAGTTTGAGCCAGGCGACCGGGTCGCCGGTCATGCGGTCGAGCTGCGCCTTGGGACGCGCCTTGGCGATGTCCGCGCGGTAGGCATTCCACTGCGCATCGAGCACGAATTGCAGGTCCTCGCGCGCTTCGGGCGAAAGGTCGGTACGCATGTAGGGCTCGACCGCCGACTTGTAGGTGCCCACGCGATAGACGTGGGCGTTGACTTTGAACTTGTCGAACAGGCCCTTGTAGAACTGCAGGTTGCCGCCCGGTCCGGTGACGAAGGCCCCGCCCATCGGATCGACCCAGGCCTCGCTGGCATGGGCCGCCAGCAGCACGCCGTCGTCGGCATAGGCGTTGGCGAAGGTCAGCACCGGCTTGCCGGCCTTGCGGACCTCGTCGATGGCCTCGCCGATGTCGTGGAGGTGAATGTAGCGGCCGCCCAGGAAGCGCGAGAGGTCGAGCACGACCACCTTGATCCGCTGGTCCTTCGCCGCCAGCAGCAAGGCCCGTTCGATGTCGCGGGCCTGGAATTCATGGACCGATCCGCCCGCGCCCATCAGCAGTGCGATGGGATCGGACTGGCTCTTCTCCTCGACCACGGTGCCGTCGAGTTCGAGCAGCAGCGCACCGTCCTCTACCCGCCCCGGCGCCGGACGCGCCGAGAGCGCGGCGTAGACGAGACCGAAGAACATCAGCAGGAACAGCAGCGCCATGGCGTCCTTGACCGCGACGAGCAGCTTCCAGACCTTGGATGCGAATCTCATGAATTGACCTGCCTTTCGCCCGAGGTCTTAGCGGCACCCGGGGCGAATGGGAAAGGGGCGGGGCAGCATAGGGTTCCAGCCGACCGCGCCCAAGGCGACAGGGGTTTACATGGTTTACACGGTCCAGGGGGAAAACTGCCTTTTCGGGGCCGGAATGTGCCCACTTGCGCGGCGGAAGTGTCGCCTTGCGCGCAGGAAGTGTCCACTTGCGCGCGAAAAGTGTCGCCTTGCAGGTGACAGGTGTCACCCCGGGTGTCGCCTTGCGCGATGGACCGGAGCCGTCAGAGGGGAGGATGGTGCCCGGGATCATGAGCCGAAAATATCGCGAAGGGCGCTCTGTAGGAAAACGGATAGTTCACAGCGCGCAGGCAAGCAAAGCGGACTGCCCGGAATCGCCTCCTAAATCGCCATGACCCGGTACGGCAGCCGAGCCCCAAAA
>NZ_AKKE01000053.1 GCF_000281975.1 Novosphingobium sp. AP12
CACCACATTGACGGACGTGACCCGATCCTTTCTCCTGGGTGCAGGCGGACGTGCTAACGAAAGCAAGTACCGCGGGGGTGGCGAGCAGCGCGCGACGCGAGAAAGTGTCCGCGCCACTCACGATGCCCTCGGCGGGGCTTCGACCCCGGAAAATGCCTGGGCCGCGGGAAGCAGGCGATCGCCCTGGATTACGATGGCCGCAACGGCGGCATTGAGTTCCTGCACCTCGGCGGGCGTGAAGCGGATCGCCATCGCGCCGGCATTCTCGGTCATATGCGCCATCTGCGTGGTGCCGGGGATGGGCACGATCCACGGGTGCTGCGCGCCCAACCACGCGAGTGCGATCTGTCCCGGCGTCGCGCCTTTCCGCTCCGCCCACTGCTTCGCCAAAGCCACCAGCGCCAAATTGTGCGAGAGATTGTCGGCGGAGAAACGCGTCTCGCCGCCGCGAATATCGCCGGGCGCGAAGCGCGTCTGCGCGTCGATCGCGCCGGTCAGGAAGCCCACGCCGAGCGGGCTCCAGCAGACCAGGCCGATGCCGAGCTGCGCGCAGAGCGGGACGACCGTTTCCTTGGGCCCGCGCCAGAGCATCGAATATTCGTTCTGGACAGCGGTCACGGGCAACTCTGCATGCGCACGGCGGAGCGTGTTCGGCCCCATCTCGCACAGGCCCCAGTGCAGCACCTTGCCCTGCGCCTTGAGATCCCCGATCGCGCCGGCGACGTCCTCGATCGGCACTGCGGGATCGACGCGGTGCTGGTAGAGCAGATCGATGCGATCGGTGCGCAACCGCTTCAGGCTGCCCTCGACCGCCGCCTTGATATGCGCCGGCCGGCTGTTGAGCCCGGGTAGGCGCTTGCCCGTCGCCGGATCGATGTTCCAGCCGAACTTGGACGCGATCACGATCCGGTCGCGGGACGGCTGCGCGGCCTCGCCGAGGATGCGCTCATTCTCCAGCGGCCCGTAGGCTTCGGCGGTGTCGAAGAACGTTATGCTCCGATCATGGGCGGCGCGGATGATGCGCAGCATCTCGGGGCGGCTGGGGATGGTGGTCTGATAGGTGCGATGCATGTTCTGGACACCGAGGCCGACGCTGGACACCTCCAGCGTGCCGAGCCTGCGACGATCGCCACGCGGTGCCGGCGATGCCCCAGCCGGGGCCGGCGCCGGCCGCGCCGATCGACGCGGCTGCAAGCCCGGCGCCCGCTGCGCCCAGCACAGCGCGCCGGCTCACCTGTCCCGATCTGTCATCCATCGAATGCACCTCCGTCGCGGTCAGAGTTCGTGGTTGGTCGGGCGGAACAGGATCTCGTTGACGTCGACATCCTCCGGCTGCTCCATCGCGAAGGCAACCATGCGGGCGAAGGTATCCGCTGGCACCGTACCCCTGGCGAACAGCGTACGGACATTCTCGGCGATGTCGGGATCGGTGACGCTGCCCGGCAGCTCCGTATCCGTCGCGCCGGGCGAGATCACCGTCGTGCGGATGTTGTAGGGCTTCACCTCCTGGCGGAGCCCTTCCGAGATCACGCGCACCGCGGTCTTGGTGGCGGAATAGACCGAGCTGGTCGGGATGACCTTGAAGCCCGCCACCGACGACACGTTGATGATGTGGCCGCTGAGCTGCCGCTGCATGTGCGGTAGCACCGCCGCGATGCCGTAGAGCATGCCCTTCAGGTTGACGTCGATCATCCGGTCCCAGTCGGCGATCTTCAGCCGTTCCAGCGGCGAGAGCGGCATGATGCCGGCATTGTTGAGGATCATGTCGACCCGGCCGAACGCTGCCACCGCGGTGTCGACCAGCCGTTGGACCTGATCGGCCTGCGTCACGTCGGTGGGAACGGCCAGTGCACTGCCGTCCCCGCCGAGTTCCTCCGCCAGCGCCGCCAGCCGATCAGCACGGCGCGCGCCCAGGACCACCTTGGCGCCGGACGCCGACAGGCGGCGCGCGGTCGCGGCGCCAAGACCGCTGCTCGCGCCGGTGATCACGACGACTTTGTTTTCGATATTGCTCACGGGCTGCCCTTCTACCGGTCGTCGAGATTAGAGTTTGCGGGTGCCGAGCCACTTCACCTTCTCGGGATCGCGATGGTCGAAGAAGCTGCTGGCTTTCTGGTCGAGCGTAGCGATCGCGGCGATGTCGTCGGCGTCGAGCGCGAAGTCGAAGATCGCGAAATTCTCGGCCATGCGCTCCTTGCGCACTGACTTGGGGATGGCGACGATGCCGCGCTGATGAAGCCAGCGCAGCACGACCTGCGCGATGCTCTTGCCATGCTTCTGCGCGATTTCGGCGAGCAGTTCGTTGGAGAACAGCCCGTTCTTACCCTCGGCGAACGGACCCCAGGCTTCGGCCTGGACCTTGTATTCGTCGAGGATCGCCTTGGCGTCATCTTGGCTATGGAAGGGATGGATCTCGATCTGATTGACCGCCGGCGTCACGTCGTTGTGCAGCACGAAGTCGACGAGGCGATCGGGATAGAAGTTGCTGACGCCGATTGCGCGGATGCGCCCCGCCTTGTGCAACTCCTCCATCGCGCGCCACGCGCCATAAACGTCACCGTAAGGCTGGTGGATCAGCCACAGATCGAGATAATCGAGCTGGAGCTTGTTAATCGAGCGCTCGAACACGGCCTTGGCGCCCTCGTAGCTGGCGTCCTCGATCCACAGCTTGGTGGTGACGAACAACTCGGACCGGTCGATGCCGTGGTTGCGGATCGCCGCGCCGACCGCTTCCTCGTTGCCGTAGGAGGTCGCGGTATCGAGCAGCCGATAGCCGACGTCGATCGCGTCGCGCACGCTGCGCTCGCACTCGGCTGGGTCTGGCACCTGGAACACGCCGAACCCCAGGCTGGGCATCTCGATGCCGTTGTTGAGCGTGACGGTGGGGATATTGCTGATCATGGATGGTCTCCGGCTGAAAGTCAGCGGTTGATGAGGGTCTGATGCGAGGCTGGGTAGCGCTCGCCCACGACCTCGATCCCGGCAAGCGCGTCGCGGATCCGGGACAGATCGCCGCCGGTCAGCACCACGCCGGCTCCGCCGAGATTCTCCCCGAGCCGGTGCAGCTTGGTGGTGCCGGGAATCGGCACGATCCAGGGCCGCTGGGCGAGCAGCCAGGCGAGCGCGACCTGCGCGGGGGTACAACCTTTTTCCGCCGCAAGCGTGGAGACGAGATCGACCAGCGCCTGGTTCGCGGCGAGCGCATCGGCCTGGAAGCGGGGCACGGTGCTGCGGAAATCGTCCTTGGCGAACACCGTATCGGACGCGAGCTTGCCGGTCAGGAAGCCCTTGCCGAGCGGCGCGAACGGCACGAAGCCGATGCCAAGCTCTTCCAGCAGCGGCAGGATCTCCGCCTCGGGCTCGCGCCAGAACATCGAATATTCGCTCTGCAGCGCGGCGACCGGCTGCACCGCATGCGCGCGGCGGATCGCCTCGGGGCCGGCTTCCGACAGGCCGAAATGCTTGACCTTGCCGGCGGCGATCAACTCCTGGACGGTCCCCGCGACGTCCTCGATCGGCACGTTCGGGTCAACACGGTGCTGGTAGAACAGGTCGATCCGGTCGGTGCGCAGGCGCTGCAACGCTTCGTCCGCGACCTGGCGGATTCGCTCGGGGCGGCTGTCCAGCCCCTGCGCGGGGACGCCGTTCACGAAGCCGAACTTGGTCGCGATCACCACCTGATCGCGGACCGGGGCCAGCGCCTCGCCGACCAACTCCTCGTTGTCGCCGGGGCCATAGGCCTCGGCGCTGTCGAAGAAGGTGACGCCCCGATCATGCGCGGCGCGGATCAGCGCGATCGCCTCGCCACGATCGGCGGCGGGGCCGTAGCCGAAGCTCAACCCCATGCAGCCGTAGCCGAGCGCGGAGACCTCGAGTCCTTGGCCGAGATATCGTTTTTCCATCATCTGGTCCTTTGTTCAGCGGCGGCAGCGTCCAGCGGTCGCTCAATCATTCTTCGAAAAATCGGTGGCCCCGCTCGCGACCTCAGCCGCCGCGATCTCGTCGAGCTGCGCCTGCAGCGCCTTGCGCACGATCTCGACCGCATCGCCGCCGAGCAGCAGGCGCTTCGGTAGCGTCGGCCGGGCGATCGTTTCGACGATGAGCTTCGCGGCGCGCCTCGGGTCGCCCGGCTGGGTGCCGTCGGTGCGATCGTTCGCCTTGCGGCGCGGCCCGACCGTGTCGGCGTAAGCGTCGATCTCGGTCCTGGCGCCCTTTAACGACCGGCCCGCGAAGTCGGTGCGGAACGCGCCCGGCTCGATCACCATCACGCGCAGGCCGAGCGGCTCGACCTCGGTCTTGAGCGTCAGAGTGATGCCTTCCTGCGCCATCTTGGCCGCCGAATAATAGCCGGAGCCCGGATTGTGCACCTGCGCCCCGATCGAGGAGAAGTTGACGATCGTGCCCTGTCGCCGTGCGCGCATCGCCGGCAGCACCGCCTTCATCAGCGCGACGGGGCCGAACACATGCGTCGCGAACAGGTCGGCGACATCCTGTTCGTCGCCTTCCTCGACGGCGGCGCGGTAGCCGTAGCCCGCATTGTTGACGAGCACGTCGATGGCGCCGAACCGTGCTGTCGCCTGTTCGACGGCTGCGGCGATCGACGCCTTGTCGTTGAGATCAAGTGCGAGGGCGAGCGCCCGGCCCGGAAAAGCCTGCTCGAAGTCTCGCACTTTGTCCGCGTCCCGCGCGGTCACGACCGCGCTGAACCCTGCCTCCAGCACCGCGGTCGCGAGGCTGTGACCGAGGCCGGACGAACAACCGGTGATGAACCATGTAGCCATCGAAAACTCCTTCGGCGTCCGGCTTGCCCGAAGACCACCGAACGATTGCGCCCCCGCGCTGAGGTCTTGAAATAGCTATCGGGGACAGCTTCGATTAGAGGTGGCAATCAACAAGGCGCTTTAAGGCCAGCTAATCAATGACCACCGAGAACTTCAACAACCTCGCCGCGTTCGTCGCGGTCGCCAAGGAGCGCAGCTTCACACGCGCCGCAGCCAAACAGGGCGTGTCGGCGTCAGCGCTGAGCCAGACGATCAAGGCCCTGGAAGCCCGCCTTGGCGTCCGCTTGCTCACCCGCAGTACCCGCAGCGTTTCGGCGACGGAGGCCGGAGAAAGGCTGCTGCGCACGCTTGCGCCGCGCTTCGAGGAGATCGAGCAGGAACTGGGTTCTCTCAGTGCTCTTAGCGAGAAGCCGGCCGGTACGATCAGGATCACCGCTGGGGAACATCCGGCGGTATCGATCCTGCAGCCCGCGCTTCGGCGTATCGTGTCCGACTACCCCGACCTGCACGTCGAGATCGTCGTCGACTATGGTCTGACCGACATCGTCGCTGAGGGATATGACGCGGGGGTCCGCATGGGCGAGCAAGTGGCCAAGGACATGATCGCCGTCCGCATCGGCCCCGACATGCGGATGGCGGTCGTCGGCACGCCGGGCTATTTCGAACGATATCCGCGCCCCGGAACGCCGCAGGATCTGACGGCTCACAACTGCATCAACATCCGCTTGCCAACCTACGGCGGCTTGTTCGCTTGGGAGTTCGAGAGAAACGGCCGCGAGGTCCGGGTGCGCGTTGAGGGCCAGGTCGTGGTCAACCACGGTGTCGTGCGGCTCGCGAGCGTCCTCGATGGCTTGGGTCTCGCGTATTTGCCGGAGGACCAGATTATCGACCATTGTGCGTCGGGCCGCCTTGTGAGGGTTTTGGACGACTGGTGCCCGCCATTTTCGGGATACCATCTCTATTACCCAAGCCGGCGGCATGCGTCCCCGGCATTCTCCATCGTATTGGACGCGCTTCGTTACCCTCGTGCTGCGTTATCCCACGCGACTACGGACGGTTGAACATACGCTGCCTTAGAGAGTACTCGGCATTTACATCGGCCAACAGAGGGCGGCAGCTCTCGGATAAAACCGTCCCTACAATAGATTAAAACCAAGGTCGGCATCGTAACACTGGATCCGGCGGCAGCCGACCAATGCCATCGTTAGGATCCCCTCGGATGGACGTCAGGTTTTGACAGAAGCTGCCTATCGTGCCGCCGAGCAGATGATTTCCACGATTTCGGCCAGACGTGCGCGCCGCTCGTGCTGCAGAACCTCATCAAATATCCACTCAGCTAGCATCTGCGTCGGCGCACCGCCGACGGCGGTCCAATTGCCAGCAGCCGAGCAGGATCATGGCTCTAAAAGGCCGGATGTTCGGTAGGTGTCGATCAGTGTATCGAAAAGCGTGATGTCGGCGCGACTCCGCGCCATCAGCTGCGCGCCAGCGGTAGCCGCGAAGATTGCCCGCGCCTTCGCCTCGCATTTCTCCGGGCTGCAACGCTTGGCGTCAGCCAGTGTCTTCGCCAGCCAGGCGACATTGACGTCTGCAAAGGCTTGGACCTCAACCTTCACCGCATCCGGCAGATCGTCATATTCGGCAGCCATGAAGCTGCCGAGGCACAGCCTGTTGTCGTTCTCGAGCGACTGCCGGAAGGTGCCCGGAAAGGCGGACAGCAGCGCGGCGGGATCGCTCTCCCGCTCAGACATCGCCGACAGATTAGCGGCAGCGTTCTCCCAATAGCGGCGCGCCACGGCGACAGCGAGATCGGCCTTGCTCGGGAAGTGGTGATAGATGCTGGCATGCTTGATGCCGACTTCCTCGGCCAGCTCGCGAAAATTTATCCCGGCGTAGCCACGCGACTGCGCGGTCTGCTTCGCCGCTGCGAGGATTGCTTCGCGCGAACTCATCTTGCCTGCCTGATCCGTATGTCACCTACCATGTGAAAGGTAGGTCTTGACGATTCGAAACGCAACAGTGTAGACCGGCGACCTACCAAGTGGTAGGTAGAGTCGGAGATAAACAATGCTGATGATCTATGATTGGTATGACGGGCCCTATCCATCGCGCGTTCGTATCGCGGTTGCTGAACTGGGGCTGGCGTCGCGTGTCCGCTTCACCTCGGTCGATCTTTGGAAGGGCGAGCACAAGCGCGCTGACTTTCTCGCGAAGAACTATTCGGGCACCCTTCCCGTGCTCCAGATCGAGGACGGCACCTATCTCGCCGAGTGCACGGCGATCACGCAGTATCTCGATGCCCTTGGTGATGCACCCCGGCTGACGGGCGCGACACCGCGCGAGCAGGGCATGATCCACATGATGAACAAGCGCGCGGAGATCGAGTTTCTAGATGCGATCAGCGTCTATTTCCATCATGCTACGGCGGGTCTCGGACCCGAGGTCGAGCTCTATCAAAATGAGGAGTGGGGCCTACGCATGCGCGACAAGGCGCTGCGCGGCGCGCGCTACTTCGACGACGTCCTCAAGGCGCAGCCGTTCGTGGCTGGCGACGCGTTCTCGATGGCGGACATCACGGTGAATGCCGGCTTCGTCTTCGCCAAGATCGTCGACCTGGAAATTCCAGCCGAGCTTAGCAGCCTGCATGCATGGCACGTCCGGATGATGGAGCGTTCGAGCGTGCAGCTCTGGGAGGAGATGCACCTGACCGACCAATCGAAGCCTTGATGATGGTCGGCTGCGGCGCAGCCTCAATCTCAGTTTTGAGGTGAGGTAACCGGTCGACCCCGATTACAGGTCAACGCTTCACGAACCGGTATGCGAACCGATCGGTCTTGCCCTTGACCGCGGGATCGAACACCTTCGCCGCGTGCGGATCGTGATCGTTGGCGAGAAGGGTGCTTTCGGCGTCCAGGACGAAGCCGGCCGCCGTCACCGCCTCGCGCACCGTTGCAGGGTCGATCCGATGCAACGACTGCGTGTCGGTCGTGCCCGTCTCCGACGCGGCGGCGTGATCGACAATGACGAAGAACCCGCCAGGGTTGAGCCGCTCGTAGACGGCACGGTTGAAGCTCGCCGCCGTCGCGCCCTTCGCCTTGATCAACTTGGTGTGGAGATCGTGATAAAACAGGTGCATCCACACGACATCCGCTGGCCCAGTGACCTCGCCCATCGCCACGAGATCCGCCGAAGCCGCTTCGACGTTCTCCCGGCCCGGTTCGCCCGCGAGCGCTCGCATGCGGTCAAGTTGATCGTCCTTCAAAACAGCGATTTCCGCCGGCACAAAGCTGTAAACCCGCCCTTCAGGACCGGCGATATCGGAGAACAAGCGGGTCCAGTCGCCGTCGCCGGGATAGACGTCGATGACGGTGGATCCCGCCTCGACGCGTGCGAACCGGGTCAGCTCGCGCGTTGTGCATTGATCGTACATCGAGATCTCCGATAGAGTCAGACTTCCGGCGAGCGCAGGGTCTGCGGCATTGAGAGACGGGCTTCTTATTGCCTCTTGCCCCTCAGGCAGAAGCCCGCGCCATGGCCTGGGTGTCGATATATTCCTGGATGCGTACCAACTTGCCGTCCCTGACGGTGATGTCGAAGACCCACTCGTCCCTGAACGGCTTGCCTGTGGCTTTGATTTTGCCGGTGGCGACACCGACGACGAAGACCCGGTCTCCCTGCCCGAAAAATTCAGGAGGCGTGGGGTAGATCATCTCCACGTCCTCGGACGCTGTCTTGAGCGCAGCCGCCAAGCCGGCGTGCCCCCGGTGCGTGCCGGCCAGCGGCCAGCCCTCGCCGGGGATGATCCACTCGATGTCCTCGCCGACCAGCGCCAGCAGGTCCTGCTCGTTATACTCACCGATCGCGGCGAAGAAGTCCTTCACGGTCTGCATGTTTCGTTCGATGCTCATGACCATTTCTCCGTTGCGCACGCGACGGTATCACTGGCGATCCCGTCGCGTGCGTCGTGTCGTCAGTCGATCTTGATGAGGTCCTTGAAAATCAGCCGGCCCCAGCTGTTCCCGCGCGCCTGAACGAGCAGCCCGCCTTCCGACAACCCGCCCAGCGTGATCGGGGCGAAACCGAGCTCTTCCGCGAGCCCAACGATCTGCGTGGCAGCATCTTCGTCGTCGCTGGCCAGGAACACCGCCCGGTTGCCGCCGGCGACAGACGGATCCTGATCGAGTTTCGCAGCGATCAGATGATTGAAGCCCTTGACCAGCTTCGCTCCGGAAAACGCCTTCGCGATGAACGCAGAAGACGGCAGTCCATCCAAACTCTCGGGGGCAACGCCATAGGCGTTGGTCACATCGACGATCGTCTTACCCTGCCAGGTCGAAAGTGCCTTCGCCACATCCGGATGCGCCTCGAAACGGACGGCCAGGAAGATAACGTCGGCCTTGATCGCGTCCGCCAGCGTGGTGGCGACGACCACAGGCCCGATCGCCGCGGCCTCGGACGCAAAGCTTTCCGGATCGCGTGTGGTCGCGACGGATACGGGGATGTCCTTTCGGGCGAACGCCTTTGCAAGTGCCTTGCCGATGCTGCCGAAGCCAATGATTGCGTAGCTCATATCTTGTCTCTCGCTATTGCCACGCCGACGGGCGCCCCGGTCGAGGGACGCCCGACGGCGCGTCGGGTCAGAGTTGCGCCAGGCCGCCGTCGACGGCGACTTCGCTCGCGGTCATGAAGCTGCTGTCGTCCGAGGCGAGGAAGGCAGCGGCTGCTGCCTGCTCCGAAGCCTCGCCCATGCGTTGAAAGCCGGTCATCGCGCCGTAGGCCTTCACGCCCTCGTCGCCCAGCGCCGCCACGGCGAGTTCGGTCGCCACCGCTCCGGGCGACAGCACGTTCACGCGGATGCCGGTACCTTTCAGGTCCTCCGCCCAAGTCCGCGCAAGGTTGCGCACCGCCGCCTTGCTCGCGCTATACGCGGTCATCGCAGGCGCGCCGGTGGTGCCGGCGCTCGATCCTGTCAGGATGATCGACCCGCCCTCGCGCATCAGTGGCAGCGCCTTCTGGATCGTGAAGATCGTGCCCTTCACGTTGGTGGTGAAGGTCTCGTCGATGTGCGCCGCGGTAAGATCGCCGAGCTTGGCCATGCTGCCCGTGCCCGCATTGGCGAAGACGATGTCGAGCGTACCGCGCTCCTCCTTCACCGCGGCGTAGAGCCGGTCCAGGTCAGCCTCATCGGTGACCGAGCCCTGCACGGCACGAGCGTTGGGCCCGAGTTCGGCGAGAGCGGCGTCGAGCGCGTCCTGGCGGCGGCCGAAGATGAAGACGAACGCGCCCTCCTCGACGAAGCGCTTGGCGGACGCGAGGCCGATGCCGGTGGCACCACCGGTGATCACTGCAGTCTTTCCGTTCAGTCGGGTCATGTCGTGCTTCCTTGGTTTCGCCCCATCGGGCCGATGCGGTGCGGCGGATCCCGCCGAGAGCAACAATATGGGCGCACCGGAGGCACGCGATCAGTCAGCAATTGCGCACATCGGTGGTGCGAAAACGATCCGGATGCACGGTTGAATTAGCAGCGGATCGGGAGCACGCCGTAAGACCTGATAAATTTAGCTGCAAAAGTCGCATCGCGCGGCGCGGGAATGCACCATGCTGAACTGGGACGACGTTCGATACTTTCTTGCAGCAGCACGGGGGGGCTCAGTGCGAGCCGCAGCAAAACAACTCGGCGTGAACCACGCGACCGTGCTGAGGCGCATCGCCCAACTTGAGGATCGTCTCGGGGCGCAGATGTTCGAAAGACTGCCCTCGGGCTATCGCCTGACGATGGCGGGCGACGAGGTTCTCGAGTTTGCACAGCAGATGGAAGCGTCATCGCACCAGCTCGAAACGCGCGTCTTCGGGCGCGATCAGAGCGTTCGTGGGCTCCTGCGGGTGACGCTGCCGCCGCCTCTCGCGGCACATCTGCTTATGCCGGACTTAGCCGATTTCACCCGCTTGCATCCCGGCATCGAGATGGACATCCTGTCATCCGGCGAACTGGCAAACCTGACCAACCGGGAGGCCGACGTAGCGATCCGCGTCGTTTACGACCGCGAAACGCTGCCGCCCAATCTGCATGGTCTAAAGGGACCGGAGCTTTTTGGGGGCTTTTACTTATCCGCCGATTGTCTCGCTAATGGGCGCGCCGGATCACCCGGGCATAGGTGGATTGCCATAAGCGGCCACGGCGTACCGCACTGGACCAAGGAGGGGGAGGATCGAAGCACTGGAGTGCCCTTCAGGACCAAAGATCTCGAAACGCAGATCGCGGCGGTACGGCAAGGTATCGGAATGACGGCATTGCCGTGCTTCATCGGGGACGCCGACCCCTTGCTGGAGAGGGTTCCGGGTACAAACCGACACCTCTACGGACCTGTCTGGCTGCTCACGCATGGCGAGACCCGCAAGACGAAGCGCGTCCGGCTGTTCACGGAATTCATATCTCGCAGACTAGCCGCCTACGTTCCGCTCCTCGCTGGCCTCTCCAAGTCATCCGACTTGGGAGTCGAAGGTCGGCTTTTGTTGTAACCTGACCTTCCACGGTGTTGAAGTGAAGGACAGGAATGTCCCACGATGCGGTGTTCGGCTTTCGGCGGCACGCGACCAGTTCATGTTGTTCCCGAACCACGGGGCAATGGCGACTTTGAACAATATCCGCCATAACGCTCATGGCGCATCAAAGCGTATGTCACAGCTTCACTGTCGTAGTTTATGTGCTCCGTCACACTTTCTCTACGGCAAGCGCGAGCCCCATTCCCACGCCGATGCACAAAGTGGCAAGGCCGCGTCTGTCGCCGGATTTTTCAAGCTGGTGGACTAACGTCATAGCAAGACGTGCGCCCGACATGCCAAGCGGGTGGCCCAGCGCTATGGCGCCGCCGTTCGCGTTCACGTGCGGGGCATCGTCGGGAAGACCAAGGCCGCGGAGCACAGCGAGGCCCTGGCTGGCGAAGGCCTCGTTCAGTTCGATTGCGTCGAAGTCGCCGATCGACAGGCCCAGTTGCGTCATCAGCTTCTGGGTCGCGGGTAGAGGGCCGATGCCCATCACGCGCGGTTCCACTCCGACCGCCGCCATGCCCATGATGCGCGCGCGGGGGATAAGTCCGTGTGCCTTTGCAGCAGCTTCGGTTGCGACGATCATTGCAGCCGCTCCGTCGTTAATGCCAGAGGCATTGCCGGCAGTCACTGACCCGTCGGTGAACAAAGGGCGCAGCTTTCTCAGGGCCTCGATATTGGCATCGGCTCGGGGATGCTCGTCTACAGATACTTCCAGCGTCTCGCCGCGCTTTCGGCCGGGCACGGTGACCGGCACGATCTCCTCGGCCAGGAAACCGTTGCCCTGCGCGGCGACGGCGCGTTGCTGGCTGCGCAGAGCAAACGCATCCTGGTCGTTGCGGGTTATGCCATATTGCTGCGCGACGTTTTCGCCGGTGCGTGGCATCGTCTCGGTACCGTACAAAGCCTCGAGCGCCGGGTTGACGAAACGCCAGCCCATCGTCGTGTCTTCCATCTTCTGGGCGCGGCCGAACGGGGCGTCGGCCTTGCCCATGACGAAGGGCGCTCGGGTCATGCTTTCGACGCCGCCGGCGATGGCCATCGCCATCTCGCCCGACCGGATCGCGCGCGCTGCAGCGCCGACCGCTTCGAGGCCGGAGGCGCACAGCCGGTTGATCGTGACCCCGGGAACCGTATGCGGCAGGCCTGCGAGCAGCAGGCTCATGCGGGCGACGTTGCGGTTGTCCTCTCCCGACTGGTTCGCGCAGCCGTAGAAGACTTCTTCAATGGCGACGGGGTCGAGGCCCGGGTTGCGCGCGACGAGGGCCTTCATGGGCAAGGCGCCAAGATCGTCGGCGCGCACGCCGGAAAGGATGCCACCGTAGCGGCCGATAGGTGTGCGAACCGCGTCGCAGATGAAAGCGTCGGTCATGTCGGCCCCTCCTTCAGGCTGGCGCGGATGCGCGCAAAGGTACGCCCGTCAGGCGTTCCAGTTCGTCGATGCTTACGCCGTCGACCGTTTCGATCACGCGCGCGCCTTTGAGGCCGACGTCAAACACGGCGAGATCAGTGTAGATGCGCGAGACGCAGCCCAGCCCCGTGAGCGGGTACGTACAGGCCTCCACCAGCTTGCTTTTGCCCTGGCGCGTGAGAAGTTCCATCATCACGAACGTCTGCTTGGCACCGATCGCAAGGTCCATCGCCCCGCCGACCGCCGGAATCGCGCCCGGCTCTCCGGTGTGCCAGTTGGCGAGGTCGCCGTGGATGGACACCTGGAACGCGCCCAGCACACAGATGTCGAGGTGGCCCCCGCGCATCATCGCAAAGCTGTCCGCATGGTGGAAGAAGCAGCCGCCGCTCAGCAGCGTCACCGCCTGTTTGCCCGCGTTGATGAGTTCCCAGTCCTCTTCCCCGGGTGCAGGGGCGGGGCCCATGCCGAGCAGGCCGTTCTCGCTCTGCAGGAAGATGTCGCGGCCGGTGTCGAGATAGTTGGCGACCTTGGTCGGAAGGCCGATGCCCAGGTTCACATAGGCCCCTTCGGGAATGTCACGGGCGACGCGGGCGGCCATCTGGTCGCGGTTCAGGCGGTTCATGCGTGGTCTCCGGGTCAGGCTGCGGCGGCGGCGAGTGTGGCGACGCCTGCAATCGCGACGACGTGCTGGACGAAGATGCCCGGCGTGACCACCGCTTCGGGATCAAGGTCGCCCAACGCCACCACCTCGCCGACCTGTGCAATGGTGGTACGCGCGGCCATCGCCATGATCGGGCCGAAATTGCGCGCCGTCTTGCGATAGACCAGGTTACCCCAGCGGTCGGCGCGATGGGCCTTGATGAGCGCGAAATCGGCGTGGATCGGGTATTCCAGGACGTGACGCCGCCCGTCGATCTCGCGGGTTTCCTTTCCCTGTGCCAACAGGGTGCCGTAGCCGGTGGGGGTAAAGATCGCCCCCAGGCCAGCACCTGCCGCCTGGATGCGGGCGGCAAGGTTGCCCTGCGGCACCAGCTCGAGCTCCAGCTGGCCGGCGCGGTAGGCGGCGTCGAAGTGGTGCGAATCCGACTGACGAGGGAATGAGCAAACGATCCTGCGTACCCGCCCTGCCTTTATCAGCGCGGCAACGCCGGTTTCGCCGTTGCCGGCATTGTTGTTGATGATGGTAAGATCGCCCACTCCGCGCGTAATCAGTGCGTCGATCAGCTCATCGGGCATCCCGGCCGTGCCGAAGCCGCCGATCATCACCGACGCGCCATCTTGGATGTCGGCCACCGCGGCTTCGGCGTTGGCCACTTGCTTGTCGATCATGCCACTCTCCTGGATGCCGTTTGCGCTTGCGGTGTTCGCGCATGACTTGCCTAGGTCAACCGATAAACGTATTATTGTCCGATAATCGTTCATAAATTCAGGATTGAATGGCGATGCTCGAAGCGGAAGGTGACCCCGAATTCATGACCTCGCTGGCGCGCGGCCTGGCGGTTCTGCGCTGCTTTGCGGACGAGCAGAAGCCTATGACAATCGCGCAGGCGAGCCGGCTGACCGGGCTGAGCCGCCCGGCGGTGAAGCGTTGCCTGCACACCCTCTCGCGCCTGGGCTACGCCGCGCAGGACGGCACCCAATACAGCCTGAGGCCCAAGGCATTGGCGCTGGGCTATGCCTATCTTTCGTCGAGCACCTTCGCCATGCGCGCCCAGCCCTTGCTGGATACATTGCGCGACGAACTGCACGAATCGTGTTCCGTCGGCGTGATCGAGGAGGACGAAGTCTACTACGTCGCAAGGGCCGAGATTTCGCGGATCATGTCGATCGCCCTGCGAGTCGGCAGTCGCCTTCCGCTGTACTGCACGTCGATGGGGCGTGTGCTGCTGGCGGCTCAGGATCGGGCCGACCAAGTGGCTTATCTCCGGCGAACCGAACTGGTCGCGCGCACGGCGCGGACTTGTGTGGATCGTTCGCTTCTGCTCGACATCCTCCACCGCGTGGCGGAAGAGGGTTACGCCATTGTCGATCAGGAACTGGAGCAGGGGCTGGTTTCAGTCGCGGTGCCTGTGATCGCGCGTGGGCGCGTGGTGGGGGCGCTCAACATGGGGGCACAAGCGGCCCGGGTTCCAATCGTAGAGTTGCGCACGCGCTACCTTCCCGCGCTACGCCGTTCAGCCCGGGAACTGGGCACCACAGGGCTCGGGTAGCACGGCGACTGGCTGGAGGGTAGGTCAATCCTCGCCGAACGCAGCTTCCTCGGCGATGAAGCCCTTTGCAGTGCGGCTCAAAATGTCGAGGGCTTCAAGCAGCACGGTCAATTGTTCATCCGAAAGGGCGGCGCGAAAGGCATGGTCGCGTTCGCGCGCGGCTTCGATCAACGCAGCGTAGCGCTGCTGCCCCTCTTCCGACAGGTTCAGTTCCACTGCGCGACGCCCCGCAGGAGAAGGGCAGCGGGTTACGAGCCCGCGCGCAATTAGCGAGGTGACGACGCGGCTGGTCTGCGCCTTGTCGAGCCCTGATTCGCGCGCAAGTTGCATCAGGCTCATCGCCGGGGTGGCGGCCAGCAAAGCGATAGTGCGCCACTCACCCAAGCTCACGTCGCTCTCTCGGCGAAAGCGCAGTGCGGCGCTGCGCGACATCAGCCCGGCCGCGCGTGACACCCTGTAGGATACTAGATCGCGGATCGTCGCCGCCATTCCTGCGGTCGCGTCGGCCTTTACCGGAGAAATCCTCAGTACCTTTGCCGCCTGTTTGCCTGCCATTGTTTTTCAACCACTCCACTGTTGACTATATCAACACATAGTCCTATCTCGGCCTCAAGCTACAGAACAGCAAGCCGGAGGGGAACCATGTCAGATCCCGTTGTTATCTGCGAATGTTTCGCGCGCGATGGCCTGCAGCACGAAACCGCCATGCTTTCGGCGCAGGACAAGATCGCCGCGATCGACGCTTTCACCGCCGCCGGCTTTCGCCGGATAGAGGCGACCAGCTACAGCAATCCCGCTCGCGTCCCGGCCTTCCAGGACGCCACCGAAGTTCTGGCCGGCATCCATCGCCGCGACGGCGTGCGCTACAAGGCGACCTGCCCCAACCAGCGTGCCGTTGCGCGCGCCATCGCCGATCTGGATGCCGGCCATGGGGCGGAGGAGCTGAGCCTGCTCGTCTCCGCTACCGAGGCACACACCGAACGCAACTTGCGCACTAGCCGCGAAAAGCAGTGGGCCAACGTCGCCGAAATGGCCGCCGCCGCGGATGGTCGCTTCACGCTGGTCGGGGTCATCTCCATGGCGCTCGGCTGCCCGTTCGAAGGGTATGTCGACCCCGGCAGCGTGGTGGCCGACGTGCAGCGCTTTGCCGAAATGGGCGTGCGGCTCGTCACCATTGGCGACACCACGGGTTACGCCACGCCCTCCACGGTCCGCCAATTGTTCCGCCGCTTGCTGGCCGAAGTGCCGGAGGTCGTGCCCGTCGCGCATTTCCACAACACGCGCGGCTCGGGCATCGCCAACTGCATGGCGGCGCTGGAAGTGGGGGCTACCCATTTCGACAGCTCGATCGGCGGCGTCGGCGGGCACCCCGCGCAGATCCAGTACGGCGAAGGCCTGACCGGCAACGTCGCCACCGAAGACCTCGTCAACCTGCTCGAGGCCGAGGGGGTCGATACCGGCATCGATCGCGACGCGCTGCTCGAAGCCTCGCGCCTGTGCGAGCGGCTGCTGGGCCGCGAACTCTATTCGCTTGTCGCGCGCTCGGGCTTCGGGCTGCGTATGAAGGAACCCGAACATGCCTGATTCCGTGCTGCTTACGCAGGATCGCGGCGCCGTCCGCATCGTCACAATGAACCGGCCGGCGCAGTTGAACGCGCTCGACACTCCTTTGACCCAAGCCCTGCTCGACGCGCTGGAGGCGGCCGACGCCGACCCCGAAGTGCGCGCGGTGGTATTGACGGGCGAGGGGCGGGGATTCTGTGCCGGCGCCGATCTTTCGGAATTCAAGGACCTGACGCCAGATCAGCAGGACCGCGTGGTCAAGCGCGCCGATCTGACCTGTCGCACCCAGTCTATCCTTCAGAAAATGGCGACGCCGGTGGTTTCTGCCGTGCGCGGCCCCGCTGTCGGCGGCGGCGCCGGGCTGGCAGTCGGGTCCGACATGATGGTGGCCGCGCCCGACGTGAAATTCGGCTATCCCGAACTCAAGCATTCGATCGTCCCGGCGCTGGTGATGACGGGCATGCAGCGCGCCATCGGACGCAAGCTGGCGTTCGAACTGTTCAGCACGGGTCGTCTGCTTTCGGGCGAGGAACTGTTTGCGCTGGGCCTTGCCAACCGACTGGTAGATGCCGACGCTGTTCTGGACACCGCGATCGAGATCGCCGAGACTTGGGCCGAGGCGAGCCCGCTGGCGATGGCAGCGTCCAAGTCGCTGTTCTACCGCGTGGCAGACCTGTCCTACGATCAGGCGATGGCGGCGGGCCGCGACGTCAACGCGCTGATGCGGAGCTTCCGCAAGTGAAGCCGCTCGACGGGATCCGCATCCTCGATTTCTCGCGCGTGCTCGCGGGGCCTTTTTCGACCCAGATCCTGGCGGAGTTGGGCGCTGAGGTCGTCAAGATCGAGCGGCCCGGCGGCGGCGACGAATCGCGCGTGTTCGAACCGCGCCTGCCCGGCGGCGAAAGCGCCTATTTCTTCGCGCTCAATCGCGGCAAGCGTTCGGTGACGATAAACCTCAAGTCCGAGGAAGGCCGTGCTGCCGCGCGCGAACTGGCAGCGGGCGCGGACGTCGTGGTGGAGAACTTCCTCCCTGGCGAAATGGCGCGCCACGGGCTCGACTACGCCAGTCTTTCAGGCGTGAATCCTAGGCTGGTCTACGTGTCGAACACCGGATTCGGGCAGACCGGGCCCTACCGGGACCGCAAGGGCTACGACACGATCTTCCAGGCGTTGTCGGGCGTGATGAACCTGACCGGCCATCCCGATGGGCCGCCCGCCAAGGTAGGTCTGCCTTTTGCCGATCTGACTTCGGGCCTGTACATCGCTATCGCCATCCTGACCGGGCTGGTGGGGCGTGCGACCTCGGGCCGGGGTGCTCATATCGACTTGTCGATGATGGACGTGCAGACCAGTCTGCTGAGCATTTCCGCCGCGCGTCTGTTTGCGCTGGACGAGGACCCGCAGCGGGTCGGCACCGAGCATCCGGGCCGCGTCCCTTCCGCCGCCTTCCAGTGCCGTGACGGACGCTGGCTGCACCTGAGCGGCAGCGACCAGCACTGGGCGCCGGTCTGCCGCGCGCTCGGCCTCGACGCGCTGATCGACGATCCGCGCATGATCAACAACGCCGCGCGCGTTGCTCACCGCGAGGAGGTGATGGGTGAACTGCGCGCCGCCTTCGCCCAGCACGAGCGCGCCGCCATCGCCGAGGCGCTGCGCGAAGCCGGGGTTCCGGCGGGCGAAGTCAATTCGGTGCGAGAAATCCTGTCGGACCCGCATATCGCCGCGCGCGAGATGATCGGCCACTTCGATCATCCAGTAGAAGGGCGCTTCCCGGCATTGCGCAACCCACTGCGCTTCGACGGGTTCGATGACCCGGAGATCGGCGTTCCGCCGCTGCTGGGCGCGGATAACGACGCCATTTTGGGGCACACGGGGGTAGCCGCGCAATGACCGACATGCCGATCCTGCTGAGCCAGGCCGATGGCATCGCCCGCTTGACGCTCAACCGGCCAGAGGCGCGCAATGCGCTCAATCTGACGATGTGCAACGCACTGCGGGAGGCTTTCGTCGACTACGACGCCGATCCCGAGGTGCGCGTAGTGCTGGTGGATGCTGCCGGGCCGGTGTTTTGCGCCGGGGCCGACCTCAAGGAACGACAAGGCAAGGATGAACGCTGGGTCCGCTCGCGCCGGCTTGCTTCCTTCGCCGCTTACGAGGCAATCGAGCGGTGCAGCAAGCCCGTGGTCGCGGTGGTGAACGGCCCGGTCGTCGGTTCGGGCGGCGAGATCGCGATGGCGTGCGACTTCATCCTTGCTTCGCCTGCCGCGAGCTTCCGCTTTCCCGAACCGCAGTGGGGCACGGTGGGCGCGACCCAGCGCCTCCAGCGCGTGATCGGCAAGCGCCGTGCCAAGGAACTGCTGTTCACTGGGCGCAAGATGCCGGTCGAGGAAGCCTATGCGCTGGGCCTTGTGGCGCGCCTGTCGGATGACGTGGCGGAGGAGGCGGAAAGCGTCGCGGCGGATATCGCTAAGGCCCCGGCGCTGGCCATGGCTCTCACCAAGCAGGCGATAGACCTGAGCGAGGAAGTGGCGCTCACCACCGGCATTCGCATAGAAATGGCGCAGATCGAGCGTAACCTCGCCGATGACGGCTGGAAGTCCGGCATCGCGCGCTTCGCGCAGTCGGTGAACTCGCAGGGAGAATGACGAGGATGGACCTTTCCACCATCTGTCCGCTTACGGTCGATGCAGCGCTTGCCCGCGCCGCCGCCACGGCTCCCGATGTCGAAGCCATCGTCGCCGACGACGGCAGGCTGACTTTCGCCCAGGTGGCCGACCGCGTTGCGCAGCTGCGCTCGGCTCTGGTTGCCGCCGGGGTGCGTCGGGGCGATCACATCGGCCTGTGCATCGGCAACCGCGTGGCTTTTCATACGATGTTCCTGGCGCTCGGCACGATCGGGGCGGTGACCGTACCGGTAAATACCCGCTTCCGCGCCGAGGAAATGGCTTATGCGCTGCGCCAGTCGCGCGTCTCGATGCTGTTCCTCGCCGACCGCTTCCTGCGGATCGACTTCGTGGATATGCTGCGCAGCATCTGCCCGGCGATCGACACCGCGCTGCCCGACGCCGCGATGCCCGACCTGATGCGAGTGGTGGTTCTGGGCGAGGACGTGCCCGGCGCGGCGATGTCCCTCGACGATTTTCTCGCCGCCGGCACCGTGCCCGCCGCGCCGACTTGCGCCCCCGATGACATCCTGTTGATGCAGTATACCTCGGGCACCACGTCCTTCCCCAAGGGCGTGATGCTGCGCCAGCGCAGCATGCTGGCCAACGCGTGGTTTTCCGGCGGGCGCATGGGCCTGCGCATCGGCGACCGCTATCACAGCGCGCGCCCGTTCTTCCACGTCGCGGGCAGCACGCTGTCGATCCTCTCGTCGTTGCAGCACATGGTCACGCTGGTGAGCATGGACCGTTTCGAGGGCGACAAGGCGCTGGCGCTGATGGAGCGCGAACGCTGTACGCACTTTTCCGGCAATGACACGATGGCGTTGATGCTCCTCAACGATCCTTCGCTGCCGCAGCGCAAGCTGTGCCTGCGCGGGGCCTGGGCGGCTGCCTCTCCCGCAGTCATGCGCCGCATCGTCGATGAACTCGGCGCGGTGGAGGCAGTGGCCGGCTATGGCCTGTCCGAAGCCTCGCCCAACATCGCCCAGTCCGCCTGGTGGGAGCCCGAGGACGTGCGCGTCGCCTCGCTGATGCGCCCGCAGCCCGGTGTCGAGGTGCGCATCGTCGGTGAGGACGGCACCGACCTGCCGATAGGCGAGCGCGGCGAGATCGCCGTGCGCGGCTGGAACGTCATGGCCGGCTATTACGACAAGCCGGAAGAAACCGCCGAGACCCTGACGCAGGACGGCTGGCTCTCCACGGGCGACCTCGGGACACTCGACGCCGAAGGGCGGCTGCAGTTCCTTGGCCGCGCCAAGGACATCGTACGCGTCGGCGGCGAGAACGTCGCGCCCGCCGAGATCGAGGATATTCTCCACCGCCATCCCGCGATCCGCCAGGCCGCAGTCATCGGCGTGCCCGATCCGCGCTTGATGGAGGTGATCGGAGCCTTCGTCATCGCCAACGAGGGTGCGCAGACCGACGAAGGCGCCGTGATCGACTGGTGCAAGGACAACATGGCCGGTTTCAAGGTTCCGCGCCACGTCTGGTTCGTCCCCGATTTCGAGGCGATCGGCATGACCGCCAGCTCCAAGGTGCAGAAAAAGCCGCTCGCCGAACATGCGCGCCGCCTGCTGGGAATCGAGGCATGAGGATCGAGACCGCGATCACCCGGCTGCTGGGGATCGACCTGCCGATCCTGCAAGCCGGCATGTCCTGGGCCTCGTCCAACGCTGCCCTGCCGCTGGCGGTGTCGCGCGCTGGTGGGCTGGGCGTCATTGCAGCCGGGCCGATGCGGTTGCCTGCACTGGCCGAGGCTATCGACGCAGTGCGCGAAGGCACCGACCGGCCGTTCGCCGTCAATATTCCGCTCTATCGTCAGGGGGCGGACGAGGTACTCGACCTGCTCGAGGAAAAGCGCGTCCCTATCCTCATCGCCTCGCAGGGCGGTCCGAAGAAGTATCTCGAACGCTTCAAGGGCATTGGCACCACCTGTCTGCATGTCGTCGCCAGCGAGGAACACGCGCTCAAGGCGGCAGGCGCCGGGGTGGACGGGCTGATCGTGGTCGGCGGCGAGGCGGGAGGACATCCGCCTACCGAACTCGTATCCACTCTGGTCGTGACCCGCGCGGTGGTGCGCGCGCTCGCCGGTGCGGTGCCGGTGGTGGCATCCGGCGGCTTCGCTGACGGGGCAGGGCTTGCCGCCGCGCTCTCGCTTGGCGCGGGGGCGGCCAACTTCGGCACCCTGTTCATGGCGACGCCCGAAGCGGGGCTGCATCCCGCCTACAAGCAGGCGGTCATCGCTGCATCCTCGACCGACACCCGCACCGTCGGGCGCGGCTTCGGCATGATCCGCACACTGTCCAACCCCTTCGCCGAACGCATGGCCCAGGCGGAAGCTGCCGGCATGCCCGCAGGCGACCGTCGCGCGCTGTTCGCCGCCGGCACGCTCAAGATGGCTGCCCTCGACGGCGATGTGGCCGAAGGCAAGGTCGAGGCCGGGCAATCGGTCGGCCTGGTGCGCTTGATCGAGCCTGCCGGCGACGTCGTGCGTCGCATCACCGCCGAATATCTCGCCGCGCGTGCCGGGCTCCCCGGTTCGGACGCTGCAACTGAACCCAGGGACGCGGCCGTCGCCGCCGCCCGCTGAACGGAACCGATCATCATGACCTATCCCGACACCCAGCTTTTCATCGATGGCGAATGGACCGGCACGGCGCAGATCGACGTCATCAACCCGTCCACCGGCGAACGCATCGGCGGTCTCGCCAAGGCAAGCACTGCCGACCTCGACCGCGCGCTGGCCGCGGCGGAAAAGGGCTTTGCCACATGGCGCAAGACCTCGGCTTTCGAACGCTGCGCGATCATGCGCAAGGCCGCGCAGATCCTGCGTGAGCGCGCCGAGGACGCGGGCCGGATGATGACCCTCGAGCAGGGCAAGCCCTTTGCCGAAGCCAAGGGCGAGGCGATGTCAGCGGCCGACCTGATCGACTGGTTCGCCGAAGAAGGCCGCCGTGCCTACGGCCGCATCATCCCCGCCCGCATTCCAGGTGTGTACCAGCTGGTCGTCAAGGAGCCGGTGGGCCCGGTCGCGGCGTTCACGCCCTGGAACTTCCCGATCAATCAGGCCGTGCGCAAGATTTCGGCCGCGCTCGCCGCCGGTTGCTCGATCATCGTCAAGGGGCCCGAGGAGACCCCGGCGTCCTGCGCCGAACTGATCCGCGCCTTCGCCGATGCGGGTGTTCCGGCGGGCGTGGTCAACCTCGTCTACGGTGATCCGGCCGAAGTGTCCTCGTACCTGATCCCGCATCCAGTAATCCGCAAGATGTCGTTCACCGGCTCGACCCCGGTGGGCAAGCAGCTGGCGGGCCTTGCCGGCCAGCACATGAAGCGCGCGACGATGGAACTGGGCGGGCACGCTCCGGTGCTCGTCTTCGAGGACGCCGACGTGACCGGCGCGGTCAACTTCATGGCCGCCTTCAAGTACCGCAACGCCGGACAGGTCTGCACCTCGCCCACTCGCTTCGTAGTGCAGGACGGCGTGTTCGACCCGTTCGTCTCGCAGTTCGTGGACTATGCCAAGGGCGTCAAGGTGGGCGACGGCATGGCCGAGGGCACCCAGATGGGACCGCTCGCCAACGACCGCCGTGTCACCGCGATCGAGACGCTCATCAAGGATGCGGTGGAGCGCGGCGGCAAATTGCTGACCGGCGGCCACCGCATCGGTAACCACGGCAACTTCTTCGAGCCTTCGGTGCTGGTCGATGTGCCACTGGACGCGCGGGTGATGAGCGAGGAGCCGTTCGGCCCGCTCGCCGTCATCAACCGCTTCTCGACCTATGCCGAAGCGATCGAGGAGGCAAACCGGCTGCCGTTCGGTCTGTCCGCCTATGCCTTCACCCGCTCGCAGCTGACCGCCCAGAAGCTGGCCGAGGACGTGGAAAGCGGCATGATGTCGATCAACCACATCGGCCTGGCCTTCCCCGAAGTGCCGTTCGGCGGAGTCAAGGAAAGCGGATATGGCACCGAGGGCGGGGCCGATGCGCTGGAGCCCTATCTGGTCGCCAAATACGTCACTCAGGCCAACGCCTGATCCCGAGCCCGAGAACATAACGCCAGGGCCCAGGAGAGATACCAAGATGACTGATACGTACGACTACATCGTGGTGGGTGCGGGATCGGGCGGCTGCGTGGTAACGCAGCGCCTGGTCGCGGCCGGCAAAAGTGTGCTGCTCCTGGAAGCGGGTCCGGCGGACAACACGCCGTTCATCCACACGCCCGCCACCTTCATCCGGGTGATCGGCACCAAGCGCACCTGGATGTACCGCACCGAAGCCGAGGACAGCATCCTGGGCCGCCAGATGTACGTGCCGCAGGGGCGCACGCTCGGCGGAAGTTCCTCAGTCAACGCCATGATCTATATCCGCGGCCAGCGTGAGGATTATGATAACTGGGCGGCGCTGGGTTGCGACGGCTGGAGCTACGACGACGTGCTACCTGTGTTCAAGCGGGCGGAGAACAATCAGCGGCTTGCGGGGCCGTACCACGGTAACGACGGGTTGCTGCACGTTTCCGACCTGCCATACCATCACCCACTGAGCTACGCTTTCATCCGCGCCGCGCAGCAGGCCGGGGTGCCGTACTCCGACGATTTCAACGGCGAGCGGCAGGATGGCGCCGGCTTCTTCCAGACCACCACCCATAACGGCAAGCGCGGCTCGACGGCGGCGACTTATCTCAAGGCGGTGCGCGGCAGCAAGCTGCTGACGATCCGCACCGAAGCCACCCTCGACAGCTTGCTGTTCGAGAACGGCGCGGTATCGGGCGTCTCCTATCGCGACAAGGCTGGCCACCGTTACCAGGCGCTGATCCGCGAGGAATGCATTCTGGCGGCGGGCGGCATCGGCACGCCCAAGGCGCTACAGCTTTCAGGCATCGGGCACGAGGGTGAACTGGCCGCCCACGGCATACGTGCGGTGCGGCATCTGCCTGGTGTGGGCGAGAACTTCCAGGATCACATCACCGCGTCGGTCTATGGCCAGACGCGCAATCCGATCAGCCTGCTGGGCGCAGACAAGGGTGTCAAGGCGGCCCGCCACGGGCTGCAATACCTGATGTGGCGTACCGGCCTGCTGACCTCGAACGTGATCGAAAGCGGCGCCTTTGTCGACACCACCGGCAAGGGCGGGCGGCCTGATGTGCAACTCCACGTTACCCCGCGGCTCGTCGGCGATTTCGACCGCGAGCCGCCTGCGGGACATGGCCTGACCATCAACCCGTGCATCTTGCGCCCGACGTCACGCGGGACGGTAAAGCTGCGCAGCGCCGATCCGAACGACCAGGCGATGATCGTCGCCAACAACCTCACCACGCGCGAGGACGTCGAGACGATGGTGCGCGGGCTCAAGCTGTCGCGCCGTATCCTGCGCGCGCCGGCGCTCGCGTCCATCGTCGAGCGCGAAATCCTGCCCTCCGAAGACGAGCATATCTCCGACGCGGACCTGGAACTGCACGCGCGGACCGTCGCCAAGACCGTTTATCATCCGTCGTGCACTGCCAAGATGGGCAAGGACGCGATGGCAGTGGTCGACCCACAGCTGCGTGTTCACGGCGTGCCGCGCCTGCGCATCGCGGACATTTCGGTGATGCCCGAACTCATCAGCGGCAACACCAATGCGCCGACGATCATGATAGGCGAACGCTGCGCTGATTTCCTGCTGGATCGTCGCGCCGGATAGAGGTTAACTGTTGACTATATCAACACATGTGCGAATGTGTGTTGGACAAGATCGCGGACTACCACTGCGACACGCGATCACTGTATCGATCATGGAGAATGGGATGGCTTACGTAAGGTTTGCCGGCGCACGCGTGTGCATCGGCAAGAGGGCAGGGCTGTGAGCGCCATCGCGGCAGTCGCGGCGCCGCCTCCCGAAATGACGGACGAACAGAAGCGCGAAGCTGCCGTAGTGCGCAAGGTCGCGCGCCGGGTGCTGCCCTTTATCGTCCTGTGCTACATCGTCGCCTATCTTGACCGCAGCAACCTGAGCGTTGCGGCGCTGACGATGATGGACACGCTGAACCTCAACTCGGCGCAGTTTGGCTTCGCTGCGGGAATTTTCTTCCTCGGCTATATCTTGTGCGAACTGCCTTCGAATCTGCTGCAGGTCCGCTTCGGTCCCCGCCGCTGGATCGCGCGGATCATGATTTCGTGGGGTATTCTGGCTGTCTGTATGGCTTTCGTCACCGGCGCCACCAGTCTTTACGTGATGCGCGTGCTGCTCGGCATCGCCGAGGCCGGGTTCTTCCCGGGCATCATCTTCTACCTCGCTTTCTGGTTCCCGGCCGACTACCGGGCGCGCGTGTTCGGCTGGTTCCTGGCCGCCATCCCGATCTCGATGATTATTGGTGCGCCGATTTCGGCGGCCCTGCTTTACATGGACGGCATCGCCGGAATGCACGGGTGGCAATGGCTCTTTATCATCGAAGGTCTGCCCGCCGTTGCGCTGGGTATCGCCTGCCTGTTCCTGCTGACCGACACGCCGCAGGACGCCACCTGGCTGGATGACGGCGAGAAGAAGACCCTGATCGCCCTTCTTGCCCGTGACGGTGGCCCTGAAACCGCCAGCACCCACGGCCCCATAGGCGAGGCGCTGACCAATCCGCGCATGTGGCAAATGGCGATCGTCAACCTGGGCCTCATCGCCGGCAGTTACGGCGTGGTCTTCTTCCTTCCGCAGATGATCGCTGAATTTGGCGCGAGCCACTTCGAGAACGGGTTGATTTCCTCGCTGCCGTTCATCGCCTCGCTGGCGGGGATGCTGGCGTGGAGCTGGCATTCGGACCGTACGGGTGAGAGGCGCTGGCACGTCGTCGTGCCGATGCTGTGCTCAGCTGCCGGCTTCGTGCTGGCCGGCCTGATCGCGGGACCGATCGGCAAGACGCTTGCGTTGATGATCGCGGCGGCTGGCTCGTACATGGCCATGGGTCCGTTCTGGCAATACGTGCCTACGTTCCTTCAGCGCGGCAAGAGCGCGGCGGCGGCGATCGCGCTGATCAATATGATCGGCAGTCTCGCGGGCTTCTTTGCCCCGGTGCTGATGGGCGAGGCCAAGCAGATGACCGGCAGTTACCTGGGCGGCCTTGTTTTCACCGCCGTCCTGGTTGGCATCGGCGGCCTCACGACGCTGCGCCTCACGGCAAAACGGGCGGCCTGATCCGCCGCCCGGCAAGACAGACATCAAGATGCCGCCCCACCTAATGGGGCGGACACAAGACAGGAGCAGGACTATGTCTCTCGCAGTTTCGCGGGCTTGCCGCATCGCGCCCAGGCTGCACGCCGCCCTCGCCGGCACTGCACTTACTACGATTTTAGCGGCCGCCGTCGTTCCGGGCATTGCGGTCGCTCAGTCCAAGGCTGTTGCGCAGGACACGGAAGTGACCCCGGTCATCACTATGGCGCCCGCGCAGGACAGCCAGGCAATGCCGCCGTCCTCGGCGCAAGCGCTTGTTCCGGCGACTTCGCCCACGCCGGCTCCGGCCGGAACCTCGCTCGAGAGCGACGCAGACAAGTTCAAACGCTTCGACAAGCTCGCCGAGCCGGGTCTCACCACGACGTTCCCCGGATCGGGTGACACGCTGCTGGGCGACATTGGAGGTTTCCGCACCTGGCTGGCGGAGCACGAGATCGGCCTGCAAGCCCGTGCCGGCTTCGTGGGCGTGTACAACCCGCTCGACAAAGGGCAGCCGCGTTCGCCCCAGCGCTACAACGGCCAGCGGCCCACGGTGCAGACCCAGTCGCTCAACATCATCGCAACGATGGGCCTCAAGAGCATCGGCCTGCCCAATTCGAAGATCATCCTGGGCGGCAACTACCTCGTCACGACGTTCTATCCCAACGGGCCGAACACTGTGGGTTTTCGCAACATCGCCTTCTACCAGAGCTTTGCGGATGGGAAGATCGAGTTCAAGGCCGGCATCATGCCCGAATACTATGAATTCGTCGGCTTCTACGCGGGCGGCACCCCGGTGCTTGCCTCGGGCGTCACGGGGCTGATTCCGATCCAGGCGGGCCTGAGCGCGGATCCCGCCCCCACCCCAGCCGCGAACCTGACGTTCCACTTCAAGAAGGGTGCCTACTTCAAGACCGCAGTCCAGCGCAGCACCGCGCCTGCCGGCACACCTTATGAACTGCAGCACAACGGCCCCAATGTCGCGTTCAAGATGAAGGACGCAGGGCCGCTGTTCATCGGCGAGGTCGGCATCCGCCGCGCCGCCACCGGGCAGAACAAGCAGGTTTGGGTGCGTGCAGGCGGGCTCTACAACGATTCCAACTACACCCGCTTCGATGGCGCCGGCACGGCTTCTAACCATTCGATCTACGCCGCCGCCGATTTCCAGGTGACGCAGCCCGACCTGACCCTACCGGGGAAGGGCTTCTACGTCGGCGGCAGTGGGTTCTGGGCGCCCGACAACGTCAACCGCATCACCCAGACCTACGAGGCGCGCATCTACCAGATCGCCCCGTTCGAATCGCGACCGCTCGATTCCGCAGCGCTGCGCGTTGGGTACAACAGGTATTCGTCCGACGGGCAGCGTGCCACCGAAGCCACCGGCGGCCATGCCAACGGGCATCAGCTATCGGTGACGGGAAGCTACTCCCTGCACGTGACCAAGGGCCTGTTCTTCACCCCGGCGGCGGCCTACATTAAGAATCCTTCGCCCATCGGGGACTTCAATGATGCGCTATCGCTGTCGGCGACGATCTACGCGCTGTTTTGAGATGGCCAGCATGACGGACGAAAGCGGCATGCATTTCTATGACCCCGCACAGCGACACGGCCTGCCGCACGATCCGTTCAAGGCGATCATCGCTCCGCGCCCGATCGGTTGGATCTCCACCCTGTCCCCGGACGGGGTGGCGAATCTCGCGCCTTATTCGTTCTTCGCGCCGATCTGTGATCGGCCACCGATGCTCATGTTCGTCTCCGAAGGCTGGAAAGACACGGTTGCCAATGCCGAGGCGACCGGCGAATTCGTGTGGAACATGGCCTCACGCGATTTGGCCGAGGCCATGAACGCATCGGCAGCGCTTGTCGGTGCGGGTGTGGACGAGTTCGAGTTGGCCGGCCTCGAGAAGGCGCCAGGCCGCGTCGTGCGCTGTCCTCGCGTCGCCGCAAGTCCGGTGTCGATAGAATGTCGCGTGGTGGAGATACGGCGGGTGGCGACCATGGATGGCGAAAAACTCGAACGTTGGACAGTCACGGGCCAGGCCGTGGGCGTGCACATCTGCCGCAAGACCCTGCGCGACGGCGTTTTCGATACGAGCTCGGCGCGTCCGATAGGAAGGGGTGGCTATCGTGACGAATATTTCGAAGCCAATCACGGCGCGATGTTTCGAATGCTTCGGCCAGATGGATGAGGCACTTCCCCGACCGTGATATGTCGGGTCTAATTCGGACCTGCCATTCGCGTTCGCTACGGGAATGGCAGGAATGTCCCACTTCAAGGCGGTGAACGAAGGGCCGGAATTAGGCGCCTCATTTTGACTCGGGAACGTCCATAATCAAGGCGGTTCGCCACAGGATCGAGACCAAGTTACGTCGCCGATGGAAATTGACGCCTTAGGGGTACCAGAATATCTTCAATTAACGCGTTCCGATCCAGACTTAAGGCCGCGCGACGTGCCGTTAGAATGACAGGGAGCCGCTCGCGCCCACCTCCCATACCCATCTGGACGGAATTCGGGTTTGCCGTCTGCTGCGCTTGTGTTCGCCAACCGCGATGCTCCACCCCGGTCAAGCGCGCCGCGATAACCAAATGCGTCAACCGCTGAGTACTGTCGATGTGATCGATGGTTTCTGCAGCGAAATCGAGTGCGATGCCGAGCCGATGCTGAACCGACTCCTCAACAATCACCATCCCGCTCATGTAATCCATGCCTCGCCCTTGCGAACAAGGCTCGTCTAGCGGTATCCGAACAATGACCGAGCCATGCTCAGTCAGGCGTATATTGGCACCCCGTTCTTGGCGAACCACAAGGTCGGCCCCGTCAAGACTGCTGGTGGTCCCAATCGAACGATCAAACAGCCGTTGCTTTCCGTAAAGCGCCGACTGTTCCAATCGCTCCACAAGCGTCTGGTCTTCAAGTTGGGCGGGCCGTAATATTCGCTGCTGTGGTCCTCCAACGATAACCAACTCGAGAATGGCAGACGTTAAGTGATTTCGGCTCTCAGCTGGAAGCATAGTTAAAGCACGAGCTGCCATCTCCTTTTCATCAACAGGCCCTGTCGCGTTAGCCAATGTCACGTCGTGAAGCGCTCGCGTCACACTATCCTGAAGGTCATCGGCGTTCACAAAACCGCCGCGGAACAGTCCTCCCTCCCAAGCCTGGACCTCGGCAATGAAAGCCGCCTGTTCTGGGCCCGGAGAAATGCCTTCCTGAACGAATGCAAGAACAGGCTTGGTTTCGCGCGCCTCGCGGTATTCCTGATGGGTCGCCGATAGGGTCGAGTTTGGGGGCACAAAGCCATAGTGCTCTCCAAGGATCAGAACGACCACGTCACTCGTTCGCAAGCCCTGCAGACAAGCGATCTGGGGTGAGTTTGGCTGGGCACCAAAATCCTCTGCCATCACTGGCTCGTGCCGGAGCGTGGTGGCAGCCCGACGTGCAGCCGCCCGTTTAGCTTCGAATCCAGTGATGAGTGAGCTAATGAAAATCCGCATCAGGCAAACTTAGGGTGTGATCACGCGTTGTCCACCGCGGGCGTTTGAACAAATGGCCGCTTTCAGGATGCCAGATGAGGCATGCAAACGGCTGCAAGGCGGGCGGGGTCAACGTCTGCTGCCGTTTACCGGGCCAGGATCGACTAGTTTCGTTCCCATCGGGGTCAACCGGCGTGCAAGTTTACGCCGTTTGACACCCATCGGGCCGAAACCAGCTGTTCCGGTCTTGTCAGTTTCGCGGACGGGGCACGCTATGGCCGCTTCGCGCCCTGCTGCGCCAATGGGCGACATTCCGGACCCGCCCTCATGCGGTCACCCCATCGAGATACGGCGACTGTCGTTGGGTACCGCGGCCTCGAGGGCTGTCTATGCGGCAGTTCCGTAAGCTCCAATCGTACTAGAGCGCCGGGTCGCTCGCACCTGGCGTGGCGGAGAAGTGAATACCTAATACCAACGGCCCGATGCGG
>NZ_AKKE01000054.1 GCF_000281975.1 Novosphingobium sp. AP12
CGGAGAGGCTGCCGCTATCGGCGATGAGCAACGCGTTGAAGCCGCCCTTCGCCTTGATCCGCTGGGCCGCCGTCGCGATCGAGGCGGCGCTGCGGTCATAGGGCTCGAGCGCGATGACCGAACCGCCACCGGCGCGCACGGCGCTAAGTAGGGCGGCACTGGTGCGGTCGCCGTAGTCTCCCCGAGGGACGAGGGCGGCGAAGCTGGAGACGCCCTGTGCGCGGGCGTACTCGACCGTGCGGGTGACGGACTGGCCGGGCAGGTTACCCATGATGAAGACGTCGCGGCTGGCCGCCTGCTCGTCGTTGGAGAACGAGATGACCGGGATCTTCGATGCCTTGGCGATCGCCGAGATGGCCGGGATGTCGTCGGCCAGCAGGGGCCCAAGGATCAGCTGGTTGCCGTCGGCGATGGCGCGGCGCGCGGCTTCGGCGGGGCCGGCCGAAGTGTCGTAGGTCGTGACGCGCAGGTTCTTCGCGGCGGTGTCGAGCAGGGCCATGTTCGCGGCATTGGCGATCGCCTGGCCGACGCCGGCATTGGCGCCCGTCACCGGCACAAGCAGTGCGACACGGTGCCTTTCGGTGTCGACCGGGATGTCGCTGGGGGGCGGCGCGGGCTTCGGCGCTGGGGCCGGAGCGGTGATCGGCGCCTTGGGCACGACCGCGCAGCCGGCGAGCACGGCCATGGCGGCTGCGGCGAGAAGATTGCGCCGATTTATCCGCCGTTTCAGGCTCTTGTCGAACATTGCTTGCCGCTCCCTTGGTCTATGGCCATGAGTGAGGTGATGGAAAACACTCTTTCGCCGGGCCTGTACATAGTCGCAACCCCCATTGGCAACCTGGGCGACATAACCTTGCGCGCCGTGGAGACCTTGAAAGGCGTGGCAGCGGTGGCCTGCGAGGACACGCGCGTCACCGGCAAGCTGCTGCATCATCTGGGGATAAAGCAGCGCCTGATCCGATACGACGACCACGCCAGTGAAGGTGACCGCGAACGCCTGCTCGCTCTGATGGAGGCCGAGCCGATGGCTCTGGTCAGTGATGCGGGCACGCCACTGATCTCCGATCCGGGCTACCGCCTGGTCCGCATCGCGCGCGAGCGGGGGATCGCCGTCACCAGCCTGCCGGGTCCGAACGCCGCGGTGCTGGCAATGACGCTCTCGGGTCTGCCTAACGACCGGTTCCTGTTCGCCGGCTTCCTGCCCAACAAGGCCAAGGCGCGCGAGGATACACTCGCCAGCCTCGCGAACGTGCCTGCCACATTGGTGTTCTACGAGACCGCGCCGCGCCTCGACGCCTCGCTGGCTGCGATCGGCGAGGTCCTGCCGGGCCGCGAGGTGGCGGTGGCGCGCGAACTGACCAAGAAGTTCGAGGAATGTCGCAGCGGGCCGCCGGGCGAGCTTGCTGCCCATTACGCCGCGCATCCGCCCAAAGGCGAGATCGTCCTGCTGATAGGGCCGCCGGGAGACGAACCGGTGGGTGAGGTCGACGTTGATGCGCTGCTGCGGGCCGCCTTGGTCGATGCCAAGGCATCGCAGGCAGCGGGCATGGTGGCCAAGGCGACCGGGCTCGACCGCAAGACACTCTATGCGCGGGCCATGGAACTGAAATGAGCGACCGGCGGGCCAGGGCCGAGCAGCACGGCCGGCGCGGCGAGTCGCTGGCGGCTCTGTACCTGTGGCTCACCGGCTGGCGCGTGCTGGCGAGGCGGGTCAAGACGCGGCGGGGCGAGGTGGATATCGTCGCCCGGCGCGGCCGCGTGGTGTGTTTCGTCGAGGTGAAGTGGCGGCGCACCGCCAAGGAACTCGACCTGGCGATCGACGCATACCGGTTGCGCCGTGTCGCCGATGCGGCAGGGCTGTTGACCAGCCGCTACCAGAAGCCGGGCGACGACGTGCGGATCGACGTGGTCCTCGTCGCACCCGGCATTTGGCCGCGCCGGATCGAGAATGCGTGGCAACCGCTGAGGTGAATTTCGGCGTGCGGTTGAAACTCGCAATTCCGGTCGCACCTTGGGCGCGTTGCGGCTAAGCCGCTGCCCAGGACACCACCTCCAACCCTTTCGCAAAGGCCGACAATCGCCATGACCCTACGCGTCGCCGTCCAGATGGATCCACTCGAAACCATCAAGATCGGGGGCGATTCCTCCTTTGCGCTCATGCTGGCGGCGCAGGCGCGGGGGCATACGCTGTTCCACTACGACGTGCGGACGCTGGCCTACGACACCGCGCACGGCGCCGGCGGTCGATTGACCTGCTGGGGCGCTCCGGTGACGGTGCAGCGCGTCGAAGGGGCCCACTTTACGCGCGGCGAGTACCGGCTGATCGATCTCGTCGAGGACATCGACGTGGTTCTGATGCGCCAGGACCCGCCCTTCGACCTCGGCTATATCACCGCCACGCACCTGCTGGAGCGGCTCGCGGGTCGCACGCTGGTGGTCAACGATCCCGCCTCGGTGCGCAATGCGCCCGAGAAGGTGTTCGTGCTCGACTACGCGCGGTTCATGCCGCCCACCTTCATCGCGCGCCGGATCGAGGACGTGAAGGCGTTCAACCTTCGCCACCCGGGTGACCTCGTCATCAAGCCGCTCCACGGCAATGGCGGCAAGGCCGTTTTCCGCGTGCCCGCCGACGGCTCCAACCTCGGCGCGCTGATCGAGATGTTCGAGAACGCTTGGGTCGAGCCGTTCATGGTCCAGCCCTTCCTCCCCGACGTCTCGGAAGGCGACAAGCGCATCGTCCTCGTCGACGGCGAGTTTGCCGGCGCCATCAACCGCAAGCCGGGCGCGGGCGAGTTCCGCTCCAACCTCGCGGTCGGCGGCTCGGCCGAGGCCAGCACGCTCACTTCGGCCGAAGAGGAAATCTGCGCGGCGCTCGGGCCGGAACTCAAGGCTCGCGGGCTGGTTTTCGTGGGCATCGACGTGATTGGCGGGAAATGGCTGACGGAAATCAACGTGACTTCGCCCACCGGCATCGTGGCGATCGACCGGTTCAACGGCACCGACACCGGCGCTCTCATCTGGGATGCGATCGAGGCGCGCCACGCGGCAATGTGATCCGGACAGGTATAGCCCATGTCTGAATGGGTCTACGAAGTCATCCGGCAGGGCGGCTATCTCGGTATCGTGTTCCTCATGGCGCTCGAGAACATCATTCCGCCGGTCCCGTCAGAAGTCATCATGGGGCTGGGAGGGGTTGCCGTGGCGCGCGGCCACATGCAGTTCTGGCCTCTGCTGGTGGCGGGAACGGTAGGCTCGGCGCTTGGAAACTACGTGCTGTTCCTGATTGCCGATCGCATGGGCTACGAGCGGCTGCGCCCGTTCATCGACCGCTGGGGCCGCTGGCTGACGCTGGAGTGGCACGATGTCGAAGTCGCCGGCAAGTTCCTGCGCCGGCACGGGCATTGGGTCGTTTTCGTGTTCCGTTTCATGCCGATGTTCCGGTCGATGATTTCCGTCCCGGCCGGCCTTGCCCACGTGGGCCACCTGCGTTTCCTGGCTTTCACGGCGGCAGGCGCGGCCATCTGGAACGTGCTGCTGATCCTTGGTGGCCGTTGGCTGGGCCGCACACTGGCGCAGGCGGAGCAATGGTTCGGCTGGGTCACTTTGGTCGTCGCGGTGGTATCCATCGCCTTCTACATATGGCGCGTGGCGACCTGGAAACCTCGACAGGAATAGTCGCGTTTCAGCCCTGCTCCCGGGGGTGGGCGTTGCGGTAGACATCCAGCAGGGTCGCTGCATCCACCCGCGTATAGATCTGCGTCGAACTCAGCGAGGCATGGCCTAGAAGTTCCTGCAATGACCGCAGATCCGCCCCCGCTCCCAGAAGATGCGTGGCGAAACTGTGGCGCAGTGCGTGCGGGGTCGCGCTCGCTGGCAGCCCGAGCGAAACGCGCGCGCGGGCCACGGCCTTCTGGACCATACCCTGTGACAACGCGCCCCCCTTGGCACCGCGGAACAGCGCCTTGTCTCGCTCGATCGGCCAGGGACATTTGTCCAGATAGTCCGCCACGCCTGAACGCACGATCGGCAGCAGCGGTACCATGCGCTGCTTGCCGCCCTTGCCGGTGACCACCAGCGTTTCACCCAAGGGGAGCGCCGCGCCAGTCAGTGAGAGGGCCTCGGCGATGCGCAGTCCCGCGCCGTAGAGCAGCAGCAGCACGGCCCGGTCGCGCGCACCGATCCACGGCTCGCTGGCGTCTTCCTCCACCGTGGCGGCAAGGTTCACCGCCTCGTCGGGCGTCACCGGCCGCGGCAGGCCCTTCTTGACGCGCGGCCCTTGGAGGCGAGGCGCGGTCGCCTGCGTCATGCCCGACCTGCCGCGCGCGAAAGAGAGAAAAGCCTTGAGCGCCGAAAGCTCGCGCGCGGCGGAGACGTTGCCGATGCCGTCCTGCCGCCTCGCCGCGAGGTGGCCACGCAGGGCGGGCGCATCGAGAACGGCGAGTGAGGCCCAGTCGCTTCCGCCCAATGCGTCGAGCAGGCGTGAGGCGGTGGCGATATAGGCTCGGACCGTGTGCGGACTGCGGCGGCGGCCCTGGGTAAGGTACTCGCCCCAGGCCTCCAGCAGGTCGGCCTTCTGCGCCATCAGCCTTCCACCAGTTGTCCGGGTACGAGTTCGCCGAGCAGTCCGTCGAGCAGGCACATGCCGGCATCGGTGACCGCGACATGCGCGCCGTCGCGCAGGACGAGGCCCTGGCTCTCGTAGAACTGCGCCTCTGCCGGATCGCACAGTTGGAAGGGATCGAGCCCGAAACGGGCGGACATGACTTCCAGGTCCACGCCTTCGCGCAGGCGCAGGCCCATCAGCATGGCTTCGCTGGCCTGCTCGGGAAGGGCGAGCGGGCGTTCCTCGGCAATACCGTGGGCGCTGCGGTCGATTTCGGCGAGCCAGTTCTCCGGCTTGCGATGCCGCACGGTAGCGAGCGCCCCGCGCCGTCCATGGGCTCCCGGACCGATGCCGACATAGTCCTGATAGCGCCAGTATGTGAGGTTGTGGCGGCTTTCCTCGCCGGGACGGGCGTGGTTGCTGATCTCGTAGGCGGGAAGGCCCGCAGCGGCCGTCATCTCGCGGGTGAGGGCGAACATGTCGGCGCAGGCGTCCTCGTTTAGCGGATCGAAGTCGCCCTTGCGCACCATCGTCTCGAACTTCGTGCCGGGCTCGATGGTGAGCTGGTAGAGTGAGAGGTGCCCGGTGCCGAACGACAGCGCCCGCGCCAGTTCCGCGCGCCAGCCGTCCAGCGACTGGCCTGGGCGGGCATAGATCAGGTCGAAGCTCACGCGATCGAAGTTCGCCTGCGCCACGTCCAGCGCGGCGAGGCCTTCGGAGGCGTCGTGCAGGCGGCCGAGAAAGCGCAGCGTCTCGTTGTCGAGCGCCTGCAGGCCGAGCGAGACGCGGTTGACGCCGACGCTCGCCAGCGCGGCATAGTTCGCCGCCTCGACCGAGGAGGGGTTGCCCTCCAGCGTGATCTCGATGCCGGGCGCGAAGCCCCAGAGGCGCTCGGCTTCTTCGAGCAGGCGGGCGACGAGGGCAGGGGGCATCAGCGAGGGCGTGCCGCCGCCGAAGAAGATGGATTCGAGCGGTTCGCCGCCTGCCAGCTCGTGCTCATGGCGCATGTCGGCGAGAAGTCCCGCCTGCCATGCCGCGTGGTCGACCCGGTCGCGGACATGGCTGTTGAAGTCGCAGTACGGGCACTTGGCGAGGCAGAACGGCCAGTGGATGTAGAGGGCGCGGGCCATATGGTTTCTCAGGCGCGGGTTCGGCCGGGAAGTCAATAGCCCCAGTCGTGAAGGGCGGGGGCGATGATGTGCTCGATTTGCGCGATTTCGGGCGCGTAGTCGCGCCAACGCTCCATCGAGGCGCGGTCGAGCGGGCGAGTGACCTGGCTCCGGCTCGGTGTGCTGATCGCGCGGGTGGCGGCGTTCTTGTGGAAGACGCGCATGGTGTCGTTCCACTCCAGCCCGAGGGGAGCGAGCACTTTGCGCATGGTGCCTTCAAGGTCGCCGACGAGCGCTTCGTAGCGCACTTCGCTCGCATGCAGCCCCAGCGCGTCGCGGTAGTGCCGCCAGCTTGCGGTGATCAGCGCGTGGAAGCGCACGGCGTCGTGCCAGTCGAGCAGGTTTACGGTCGATGGGCTCGGCGGCATCAGTTGGAGCACCGAAGACAGGCAGGCATCGCGCGGGTCGCGGACCATGAACAGGATCGGCGCCTCGGGGAACAGGCGCAGGATCACCGGCAGGTCGATGACGTTGAGCGCGAACTTGTCGACCATGCGGTTGTTCCCGGCGTCAGGGCCGAGGCGCACCGCGGCAAGATGGCGATAACGTGCGCGCAGCTTGGCAATGGCCGGTCGGTCGAGCGCGTCGAGGATGGCGAGCCGTTTCTGGCCGGCGGGGAGCGCAGCATGGGTTCCGGCCAGCAGTGGCACTTCGTCGGCGACCATCACGCCGAGGTGGCAGGCCAGCACCTCCTGCATGAGCGTCGTTCCGGAGCGCAGGTAGCCGAGCAGGAATATCGGGGCGGGACCATCGTCTGCGGGTGGCCCGCCGCGCCAGCGTCGGAACATGGAGGCGTCGAAGCCAGCCGCGTCCTTAGCCAGCAGGCGGGAGACGAGGTCGTGGTCCTGCGCGGCGTATTCGGGAAGTTGAGGGGCAAGGGCCGTGCTGGCAGCCAGGTCGGCGAATACCTCGCGGTGACGGCCGACACGGTCGAGGGCTCGGGCTCTTTCGCGCAGGGTACGGAAGCGCTCGCGATCCGGGAGGGGCCGGCCGAGAAGTCTGTCGAGGCGGCCGAGTGCCGTGTCGGCCTGCCGAGCGTCGATCTCGATGCTGGCGGTAAGCACCTCGAAGCCGCTATGCCCGGGCGCCAGAGCCAAGCCCTTGCGGCAGGCTTCCAGCGCTACGTCGTGCCGGACCAACTGCGCGGCGGCGGTCGCCGTCGAATGCCACAATGACGGAGTGTCGAAGCCCGTTTCGGCAATGGCATCCAGCACTTCGAGCGAGGATGCAGCGTCGCCCACTTTTTGCAGAAGCAGGGCGGCGGGCAGCAGATCGGCTGGATTTCCCCCCGCTGTCCGAAGGCGGGCGAGAACACCTTCGCGAAGATGCGCGGTACCTTCGAAGAGATGCCCACCGGCGCAGAGCGTCTGTCCCAGCCAGATCGTCGCCGTCGGATCGCCGGGGAGAGCGTCGAGGGCCGCGCGAAAGTACAGGACGGCGGCGTCGAGCTGCCCCCTGCCGACCGCCTCGCGGCCGAGGCGGAGTGCCTCAGCCGGAGAGGCCATCGACCGGCGCAGCGGTGCTGAACTGGTCTGCCACGAGCTTGACGAAAGCATCGGCGCGGTGGCTCATGCTCTGCTTTTCTTCGGGCGGCAGCTGGGCGAACGTCACATCGCGGCCGTTTGGAACGAAGACGGGGTCGTAGCCGAATCCCATCGTCCCGCGCGGCGGCCAGGAGAAGGTGCCCTCGACGCGGCCTTCGTAGACAACCTCGTCGCCTTCAGGCCAGGCGATCGCGAGAGTACAGGAGAACCAGCATGAGCGATCGACGTCCGGGCCTTGCTCGCTGAGCAAGCCCTCGACCTTGCCCATCGCCATGTACCAGTCACGGCCGGGGTCACCCTCGAACCACTGCCGCTCGGCCCAGTCGGCGGTGTAGACGCCGGGCCTTCCGCCGAGCGCGGTCACCGAGAGCCCACTGTCGTCAGCAAGCGCGGGCAACTGCGCGGCCTTGGCGGCGGCATGGGCCTTGAGCAGCGCGTTCTGGGCGAAGGTCGTGCCCGTTTCGTCCGGCTCGGGCAAACCGAGCTGGCCGGCAGACAGGCACTCGACCCCGTAAGGCGCGAGCAGCGCGGAAATCTCGCGCAGCTTGCCGGCGTTATGGGTGGCGATGACGAGGCGTTTGCCGTCGAATTTGCGCATGGTCACACCTCGTCATCCCAGTTTACGTCAGCGTCCGACAGCCTTCGCCTGCGCGGCGAAGATGCCGTCGCAGCCGATGCGGGCGAGGCGCAGGAGGCGCAGCAGGCCTTCTTCGTCGTAAGTCGCGCCTTCTGCGGTGGCCTGGGCCTCGGCGATCTTGCCGCCCTCGATCAGCACGAAGTTGGCGTCGGCGTCGGCAGCGCTGTCCTCGATGTAGTCGAGATCGAGCACCGGGGTGCCCTCGCAGATGCCGCAGGAGACGGCGGCGACGCGGGCCTGGATGGGGTCTTCCTTGATCTTGCCCTCGGCCATCAGCTTGTCGACGGCGAGGCGCAGCGCGACCCATGCGCCCGAGATCGAGGCGGTGCGGGTGCCGCCGTCGGCCTGGATGACGTCGCAGTCCAGCACGATCTGGCGTTCGCCCAGCTTCTTCATGTCGACGACCGAGCGGAGCGAACGGCCGATCAGGCGCTGGATTTCCTGCGTACGGCCCGACTGCTTGCCCTTGGCCGCTTCACGGCTGCCGCGGGTGTGCGTGGCGCGCGGAAGCATGGAGTATTCGGCCGTGACCCAGCCTTCGCCCTTGCCGCGCAGGAACGGCGGCACCTTTTCCTCGACCGAGGCAGTGACGAGCACACGGGTGTCGCCGAAGGAGATCAGCACCGAACCCTCGGCGTGCTTGGTGAAGCCGGTCTGGATGTCGATGGTGCGCATTTCGTCTGCGGCACGGCCTGAAGGTCGCATGAAAGATCCTCGTCTTGAATTATGCACGGGCCCTAGGCGCATTGGGCTTGAGGCCGCAAGTGCATAAGGCCTAGATTGGGCCGGACATGCCCACACCCCCGATCACCGAACTGACCACCCGTGCCCGCGACATCTTCCGTCTCGTGGTGGAAGGCTATCTTTCCACAGGCGTGCCGGTGGGATCGAAGGCGCTTGCGGGGCCGGGAGGCATGAACCTCTCGTCGGCCTCGATCCGCTCGGTGCTGGCGGATCTCGAAGGGCTGGGATTGCTGGCAGCGCCGCATACCAGCGCTGGACGCCTGCCGACCGAGGCGGGGCTGCGCCTGTTCGTTGACGGCATCATGCAGGTTGCGGAACCCACCGTGGAGGAGCGCCTCGCGATCGAGAGCCGTATTTCGGCGCCAGGCCCGATCGAGGCGGCGCTGGAGGCGACGAGCATGTTGCTCTCCAGTCTGTCGTCTGGCGCGGGCGTGGTCATGGTGCCCCGGCGGGAGCCGCGCCTCGTGCATCTGCAACTCGTGCCGCTGGGGCCGGGCCGTGCGCTGGCGGTGCTGGTGGGAGAAGATGGCGGTGTCGAGAATCGCATCGTCGAACTTCCCGCCAGCCTGCCGCCCGGCGCGCTGGAAGAGGCTTCGAACTACATTTCCGCGCATCTTGCCGGACGCACGCTGGCACAAGCCGCTCTGGCGATGCGCGCGCAGATCGCGTCGGGCCAGTCTGCGCTCGATTCGGCCAGCCGCGATCTCGTGGAGCGCGGGCTCGCGGTGTGGACCGAGGACGCGATGGCGCGCCCCGTGCTGATCGTGCGCGGACAGGCGAACCTGCTCGACGAGGCGGCGCTGACAGACCTCGAACGCGTGCGCTCGCTGCTCGACGACCTGGAGAACAAGCAGTCGGTCGCGGACCTGCTCGACACCGCGCGCGAGGCGCAGGCGACGCGCATATTCATCGGCTCCGAGAATCGCTTGTTCGCGTTATCGGGCTCTTCGGTGATCGCCTCGCCCTACCGGGACCGTGAGGGCAGGGTGGTCGGCGTGGTGGGGGTTATCGGCCCCACGCGGTTGAATTATGCGCGCGTAGTGCCCATGGTGGACTTCACCGCCCAGAGCCTGGGCAAGCTCATCGGATAGCTGGACAGACACACGAAATGACCGACGACAAGACACAGTCGCCCAACGATACCGCCAAGGACCCGTCCCTCGCCGAGGAACTGCAGGGCGTGCCCGAGGACTTCCTCGACACTGCCGGCGAGAACGACGAGATCGCCAAGCTGCGCGAGGAGCTGGCAGGGGCCAAGCAGGAAGTGCTCTACGCGCGCGCCGAGACGCAGAACGTGCGCCGCCGCCTCGAAAAGGACATCACCGACGCCCGCGCCTACGCCGCGACCGGCTTCGCGCGCGACATCTTATCGGTGTCCGACAATCTGAGCCGCGCGCTTTCCGCCATCCCGGTGGACCTGCGTGAGGATGAAAAGCTGAAGAACGTGGTCGCCGGCATCGAGGCGACTGGCCGCGAGATCGACAAGGTCTTCGCCAGCCACGGCATCAGCCGGATCGCCGCCATGGGCCTGCCGCTCGATCCCAACCAGCACCAGGCGATGCTGGAGATTCCCTCGACCGACGCCGAGCCCGGCACTGTGCTGCAGGAGCTGCAGGCCGGCTACATGATCAAGGATCGCCTGCTGCGGCCGGCCATGGTCGCGGTGGCCAAGAAGCCGGAGTGATCCGGGCCTGAATGGTTCGAACAACGTTGCAATAACCTTGGGGCCGACTCTCGAAGTCGGCGCCAAGTTGCGTGACGGGCTTGCTTTTCCCGGGACGACCGGACGTTCGCGCTCGACATGTCGTTTCATTGCCAAGGAACCTCTTGCGTTCACTTCCGTTCATTTGGGCATAACCAAGATATTTGGGCCCCTGATTTTCGGAGAACAGCGATGCGCAAGTTTATCCTCCCCATCCTCGCAGCCGGCGCGTTCAGCATGGCGGGCTGCGCGAGCAACTACGGCGGGGGAGG
>NZ_AKKE01000055.1 GCF_000281975.1 Novosphingobium sp. AP12
CCCTGCGATGAGCGCCAGCGGCGGCCGGTCTCCGGCGGCGATATCGTATGGTGTATCGAGGGAATTCGCAGTGCTCATTGCCCGGCTGATAGCAGAACCGGACCACCTTTCGGCAAGACTCGAGGCCGCGAAGGCGCAGATGGAGCAGGCGGGGGTGCGCATCGCCGATGCCTCGATGCTCGATTTCTGCGGCCAGACCATGCAGATCGACTCCCCCGACGATGACGCGGCGGCGCTGCGCGCGGCGCTGGACGGGCATTTCTCGCCCACCGACGGCCTCGTGACGAGCGACGAACCCATCGTGCCGCGCCTGTTCATCTCGGATATGGATTCGACCATGATCGGGCAGGAGTGCATCGACGAACTGGGCGACTTCGCCGGCCTCAAGGACCGAATCGCCGCCATCACCGAGCGCGCGATGCAGGGCGAGCTGGACTTCGAACAGGCCCTGCGCGAGCGCGTTGGCCTGCTGGCGGGCCTCTCCACCGACGCCATCGCCGAATGTCTCGCCACGCGCATCAGGCCGATGCCCGGCGCCCAGGTGCTGGTCGAGACGCTGAAGAAGCTGGGCTGCCGCACCGTGCTGGTCACCGGCGGCTTCCACCACTTCGCCGATCCCGTGGCCGAGCAGCTGGGCTTCGAGCATGTCGTCGGCAACCGCCTCGAGGTCGCGGACGGCAGGCTGACCGGCGGGCTGGCCGGCCCCATCGTCGATTCGGCGGTCAAGAAGGCCACGCTGCTCGCCGACATGGCGGACCTCGCCGAGGGCGCGACCAGCCTCGCCACCGGCGACGGCGCCAACGACATCCCGATGCTGGAAGCGGCGACCTACGGCATCGCCTACCACGCGAAGCCCAAGGCCCGCGCCGCCGCCAACGGCTGGATCGACCGCGGCGATCTCACCAGTGTCCTGCGACTGCTGGGCATTCCCCAGAAGGACTGGGTCAGCTAGGATAGCTGCCTGAAAACAAACGGGGAGCGCAGATGTCGGTCAAGGTCAGCCATCCGCGTTACCTGCTGTTCCTCGCCGTGTTCGCGCTGGGTGCATCCGCGTTCAAGCTGCTGCCCCTGCACCGGGGCGAGGCGGTCATCGCCGGGTTCGACCTCGCGGTCTTCGTCTTCGCCGCGTCCTGCATACCGCTGTGGCGGTCCAGTACGCCGGAGGTCATGCGCATGCAGGCGCGGCGCGACGATGCCGGGCAGTTCCTGCTGCTGGTCATGAGCGGGCTCATCAGCGTGGTGGTGCTGGTCGCGCTCACCCTGCTGATCCTTGATGGTGGCTCGCTCGGCGCGGGCGGGATCACGCTGCTGGTGCTGACGCTGCTGGCGAGCTGGACTTTCACCAACCTCATCTTCGCCTTCCATTACGCGCGGCTCTACTACGCGCCGCACGGGGGCGGAGACCACGAGGGGCTGGACTTCCCCGGCGACTGCACGCCCGATTTCTCGGATTTCGTGAACTTCGCCTTCGTCATCGGCATGACCTGCCAGACGGCCGACATCACCATCACCAAAACCGCCATGCGCCGGGTCTCGACGTTCCACGGGCTGTTCGCCTTCGCGTTCAACCTGGGGATTCTGGCGCTGAGCGTGAATGTGCTGGCGGGCGGGTCGAGCTAAGGCCCTCCCCATCGCGGCGCGACGGGGAGGGTAAGGCTATCAGGCTTCCATCCAGTCCTTGAAGAACGCCTCGTTGGCGCGGCGCAAGTCCGCGATCTCGACGCCCGCGACCGTGGTGCCGCCGACGGTGCCGATCTTCACCGCGCCCGGCAGTTCCGTCCCGGCAGGAGCCGTCAGCAGGTAGCGCGACTGGTCCTCGCCGAAGGCCTGCGCTGTGGTGAGGTCGGCGTCCAGCGTGCAGCCAAGGCCGCTCGCCAGAGCCATTTCGGCGAGCGCGACGATCAGGCCGCCGTCGCTCACGTCATGGACGGCGGTCACCTTGCCTTCGCCGATCCAGCCGCGCACGAAACCGCCGTTGGCGCATTCGGCCTTGAGGTCGACGACCGGAGCCGCGCCGCCTTCACGGCCCGCGATGTCCTTGAGCCACAGCGACTGGCCCAGGTGCGTGCCTTCGCCGCCGAGGAGGTAGATGGCCTCACCCTCGGCCTTGAACGCCACGGTCGCCATCCGGTCGTGGTCCGCGAGGAGGCCGACGCCGCCGATCGCCGGGGTCGGCAGGATCGCCGAGCCGCCGCCGGTGGCCTTCGATTCGTTGTAGAGCGACACGTTGCCCGAGACGATCGGGTAGTCGAGCGCGCGGCAGGCGTCGCCCATGCCGTTAAGGCAGCCGACGATCTGCGCCATGATCTCGGGGCGCTGCGGGTTGGCGAAGTTGAGGCAGTTGGTGATCGCCAGCGGCAGACCGCCGACCGCGCTGATGTTGCGGTAGGTCTCGGCGACCGCCTGCTTGCCGCCCTCGTAGGGGTCGGCGTAGCAATATCGGGGCGAGCAGTCAGTGCTGATCGCCAGCGCTTTCTTCGTGCCGTGGACGCGCACGACCGCCGCGTCGCCGCCGGACTTCTGCATGGTGTCGGCGCCGACCTGGCTGTCGTACTGCTCCCAGATCCACCGCCTCGAGGCGAGGTCCGCGCCGCCCATGAGCGCAAGCAGGTCCGCGCCGAGGTCGGTGGTGGCGGGCACGTCGCCCAGCTCAGGCACCTTGGCCCAGGCCTTGTATTCCTCGGCCGAGACGTAGGGGCGCTCGTATTCGGGCGCATCGTCGGCGAGGGGGCCGAGCGGGATGTCGCAGACGACTTCGCCGTTGAATTCCAGCACCATGTGGCCGGTGTCGGTGACTTCGCCGATCACCGCGAAGTCCAGTTCCCACTTGGTGAAGATCGCCTCGGCCATGGCTTCCTTGCCCGGCTTGAGCACCATGAGCATGCGCTCCTGCGATTCGCTGAGCATCATCTCGTAGGGCGTCATCGCGTCTTCGCGGCACGGCACCATGTTCATGTTCAGGCGAATGCCGGCGCCGCCCTTGCTGGCCATCTCGACCGACGAGGAGGTGAGGCCCGCCGCGCCCATGTCCTGGATCGCGACGATGGCGTCGGTCGCCATGAGTTCGAGGCAGGCCTCGATCAGCAGCTTCTCGACGAAGGGATCGCCGACCTGCACGGTCGGGCGCTTCTCGTCGATGTCGTCGCCGAAGTCGGCAGACGCCATGGTGGCGCCGTGGATGCCGTCGCGGCCGGTCTTGGAGCCGACGTAGACGATCGGATTGCCCAGGCCCGTGGCGGCCGAGTAGAAGATCTTGTCGGCATCGGCGACGCCGACCGTCATCGCGTTGACGAGGATGTTGCCGTCATACGCCTTGTGGAAGTTGGTCTCGCCGCCGACGGTGGGCACGCCCACGCAGTTGCCGTAGCCGCCGATCCCCGCGACCACGCCCTTGACGAGGTGCTTCATCTTCGGGTGGTCGGGCCGGCCGAAGCGCAGTGCGTTCATGTTCGCCACCGGGCGCGCACCCATGGTGAAGACGTCGCGCAGGATGCCGCCCACGCCCGTCGCCGCGCCCTGGTAGGGCTCGATGTAGCTGGGATGGTTGTGGCTCTCCATCTTGAAGATCGCCGCCTGGCCGTCGCCGATGTCGATGATGCCGGCGTTCTCGCCGGGGCCGCAGATCACCCAGGGCGCCTCGGTGGGCAGCTTCTTGAGGTGGAAGCGGCTCGACTTATAGGAACAGTGCTCCGACCACATGACCGAGAAGATGCCGAGTTCGACGAGGTTGGGCTCTCGTCCCAGCGCATGCAGGACGCGCTCGTATTCCTCGGGGTTGAGGCCATGCGCCTCGACGACTTCTGGGGTGATCGTGCTCATGGCTCGCGCCTTAGCCATGTCGATGCGCCTGCGCTAGATGGCTTTCGATGGCCGGGATACGTCTTGAGGGTTTCACGCGGAGACGCGGAGAAGAAAAAGAAGATCGATCACGCAGAGACGCCGAGGGGTCGTGCTACGCCGCAGGCTTACTCTCCTGTCTGACGCTGCGGCATACGCCCCGTCGGAGGCAAAAGCGGGGCTGCCGCGAGCACGACATCTCCGCGCCTCTGCGTCTCTGCGTGCATCCAACTTTATTCTTCTCCGCGTCTCCGAGTGAAACCCTTCTACCGGCCGATTTTCCTACAAGGCCCGAACTTGCTACCTTCGCGCAGGTTCTTTCACATCGTCGAGATTTCCCCCGCCTCCGCCTTATGTGGAGACGCGCGCGCGCATGTATTTCGTCAACAAGCCTGACCCACACGAACCTCGCGAAAACGGCGCGAGATTAAATTTCGATCACTACCGCCGCCCCGTTATGCCTGCGCCGGACCGTAAATTCCCGGCTCCCACCTTGACCGGCCCAATCCGTCCCGCCATTGCTGGCCCATGGCTTCCGAACCGCAAACCATCGATACCCTGAGCTTCGAAGACGCCCTGCGCGCGCTGGAAACTATCGTGCGTCAGCTGGAAAGCGGCGACGTGCCGCTGGAGGATTCGATCTCGCTTTACGAAAAGGGCGAGAAGCTGCGTCTGCATTGCCAGAAGCGGCTCGACGCCGCCCAGGCGCGGATCGAGCGCATCGTCGCCGGGCCGGACGGCGCTGCGGCGGGCGTCCAGCCTTTCGATGCACCGGACCGCTGACGCGTGGGCGCCGTGGGCGTGACCGATTCGCTGCTGGCCGAGGGCCTGGCGCGCATCGCCGAGGAGATCGACGGCGCCTTCGACGCGCTGCTCCCCGTCCCCGATGACGCGCGCGCCAAGCTCGTCGAGGCGATGCGCTATGCCGCGATCGGCGGTGGCAAGCGGCTGAGGCCGCTGCTGCTTGCCGCGGTGGCGGAGATGTACGGCGTCCAGCGAGAAGCGGCCATCCGCGCCGGTGTCGCGATCGAGGCGATCCACGTCTACTCGCTCATCCACGACGACCTTCCGTGCATGGACGACGACGCCCTGCGCCACGGCAAGCCGACGCTCCACCTCGCGTTCGACGAGGCGACGGCGGTGCTCGCGGGCGATTCGCTCCACGCCTTCGCATTCGAGGTGCTGGCCGACACCGCGACCAGCCCCGATCCCTTCACCCAGATCGAACTGGTCCGCACCCTCGGCCACGCCAGCGGCGCGCAAGGGATGGCGGGCGGCCAGATGATGGACCTCGTCGCCGAGACCAGCGAGTTCGACCTGCAGACCGTAACCAGGCTCCAGCAGCTCAAGACCGGGGCGCTGCTGGGTGCGGCGGTGGAGATGGGCGCTATTCTCGGCCGCGTGCAGCCCGAAGGCCGCAGCCATCTGCGCGGCTATGCCCGCGACATCGGTCTTGCGTTCCAGATCGCCGACGACCTCATCGACCACGAGGGCGACGCCGCGGTCGCCGGCAAGGCCGTGGGCAAGGACGCCGTGGCCGGCAAGGAGACCTTCGTCTCACTGCTCGGCCCCGACCGCGCCCGCGAACAGGCGCGGATGCTGGTCGAGCAGGCGGTGGACCAGCTCGCCCAGCACGGCAGGGAAGCGGACCTGCTGCGCGCCGTCGCCCGCTACATCATCGAGAGGGATCACTGAGTGGCAGACCGTATCGGCGTCTATCCCGGCACTTTCGACCCGATCACTCTGGGACACGCCGACATCATCCGGCGAGGCGCCAAGCTGGTCGACAGGCTGATCATCGGTGTCACGACGAACATGTCGAAGAACCCGTTGTTCACGCCGGACGAGCGGATCGCCATGGTCGAGCGCGAGGTTGCGAAGATGGGGATCGACAACGTCTCGGTCGTCGGTTTCAACGCGCTGCTGATGAAGTTCGCGCAAGTGCAGGGCGCCAGCGTGATCGTGCGCGGCCTGCGCGCCGTCGCCGACTTCGAGTACGAGTACCAGATGGCCGGCATGAACCAGCAGCTGAACTCCACCATCGAGACCGTATTCCTGATGGCCGATGTCAGCCTGCAGCCGATCGCATCGAAGCTGGTAAAGGAAATCGCGATGTTCCGCGGGGATATCGGCAAGTTCGTCAGTCCTTCGGTGCGCGAGGACGTGATGGCGCGTATTGCCGAGAACGGTTTCCTCGGCGACTACTGAGTTTGCCGGGTTGGCGGGCCTGGTGACAAATTCGTTCATTGTATCGACAGCGGCCGCGCTCTATCGCGCCAAGCCTGGGATCGGCCTGATCCTTCAAATCATTGGCCAGTGAGTAATCCATGAAGTTTCGCCTTCCCATGACTGCGTTGATGATCGGCGCCGCGCTTGTGGCCGCCCCGGCCTTCGCGAAGAAGGACAAGGAGCCGGTGGCTACCGCGGCGCCTGTCGCCGCGCTGCCGACGGTCATCGACACCGACATTGCGCACGATCCCGACGACGTGTTGCTGCTCGACCTATCGACCGGCGGGCGCGTGGCCATCCGGCTCATGCCCCAATGGGCGCCCCACCATGTCGAGCGCATCAAGACGCTGACGAAGGAAGGCTTCTACAATGGCCAGATCTTCCACCGCGTGATCGACGGCTTCATGGCGCAAACGGGCGATCCGACCGGCACCGGGCAGGGTGGCTCGCCGCTCCCTGACCTCGAGGCCGAGTTCAATTCGATGCCGCACTTGCGCGGCACCGTGTCGATGGCCCGCACCAACGAGCCGAACAGCGCCAACAGCCAGTTCTTCATCGTCTTCTATCCGCGCTTTGCGCTCGACAAGAAGTACACCGTGTTCGGCCGCGTGATCGCGGGGATGAACTACGCGGACGCCATCCAGCGCGGCGAGCCGCCCGAGAACCCCACCAAGATCGTCCAGGCTTCGCTTGCCTCGGAAAACAAGCCTGCTCCTGCGGCTCCCGTCGCCCCGGCAGCGGCACCCGTGCCCACGGCTGCGGACCTGAACAACTCCAAATCGAACTGATCCTCGAGTGTGAGCGGGGCAGGGGTTAACCTTCGCTGCGCTCACCCTAGGCTTGTCGAAGCGGCGTCACTGGTCTAGCCGCCGCGCCATGCGCGTAGACCTATTCGACTTCGATCTCCCGCCCGAGAACATCGCCCTGCGCCCGGCGCGGCCGCGCGATGCGGCGAAGATGCTCATCGTTGACGGCAACTCTACGTTCTCCGACCGTCACGTCCGCGACTTGCCCGGCGCCCTGCGCCCCGGCGACGTGCTGGTCTTCAACGATACCCGCGTCATCCCCGCCCAGCTCGAAGGCATTCGCGGGGAGGCGCGCATCGGCGCCACTCTCCACAAGCGCATCGACCTGCGCCGCTGGCAGGCCTTCATCCGCAACGCCAAGCGCCTGCGCCCCGGTGACGCCATCGCCTTTCCGGCTGACGTCACCGCCATCGCCGAGGAGCGCCACGACGACGGCAGCTGGACGCTCGCCTTCGAAGGCGACGAGCCCGTCGAGGTCCTGCTCGAACGCGCCGGCCGCATGCCGCTCCCGCCCTACATCGCGGGCAAGCGTCCGACCGACGAGGCGGACGCCAGCGACTACCAGACCATGTTCGCGCGCGAGAAGGGCGCCGTTGCCGCACCCACGGCGGCGCTGCACTTCACGCCGGAGCTGGTCGAGGCGCTAGACGCTGCCGGTATCGCCCGCGAAACGCTGACCCTCCACGTCGGCGCCGGCACATTCCTGCCCGTCAAAGCGGACGATACCGCGGAACACCGCATGCATGCCGAGTGGGGCCGCATCGACTCCGCCACCGCCGACCGCCTCAATGCCGCCCGCGCGGCCGGGGGCCGGGTTATAGCGGTCGGAACCACCTCGCTGCGTCTCCTCGAAAGCGCGACCGGCGACGACGGCGTGATCCGGCCGTTCGAAGGCGATACGGCGATCTTCATCACGCCGGGCTACCGCTTCAAGGCGATCGACGGACTGATGACCAACTTCCACCTGCCCAAGTCGACCCTGTTCATGCTGGTCTCGGCGTTGATGGGGCTGGAGCAGATGCAGGCAGTCTACGCCTATGCCATCGAAAGCGGTTATCGCTTCTACAGCTATGGGGATTCGAGCCTGCTGATCCCCTGATTCCTGCCGCGCGGTCGGCCATCGAATTATCGGATAATTTATCGTGCGAGGGGGGTTGGAACGGAGCCGATTCCGCCCCATTCATGCGCCCATGCAACCCATTCTTGAAATTCGCGGCCTAACCAAGACGTACAAGGGCGGCTTCACGGCGCTCAAGGGCGTCGACCTCAGCATCAACAAAGGCGAGATATTCGCGCTGCTGGGCCCAAACGGCGCCGGCAAGACGACGCTGATCGGCGCGGTCTGCGGATTGGTGCGGCCGACCTCGGGCACGATCCACGTGTTCGGCGAGGACATGGGCAGGCACTGGCGCAGGTTGCGCGCGAAAGTCGGCCTGGTTCCGCAGGAACTGGCCACCGACATGTTCGAGCCGGTCCTTCGCTCGGTCAACCACTCGCGCGGGCTGTTTGGCCTGCCGCCCAAGCCTGAACTGATCGAGGAGACCCTGCGCGCGCTCAGTCTGTGGGAAAAGCGTGACGACCAGATCCGCACGCTTTCGGGCGGCATGAAGCGCCGCGTCCTGATCGCCAAGGCTCTGGCGCACGAGCCCGAACTGCTGTTCCTCGACGAGCCCACCGCCGGTGTCGACGTGGAACTGCGCCGCGACATGTGGAAGCAGATCGCGGTCCTGCGCGAACGCGGTACGACGGTGATCCTGACCACTCACTACATCGAAGAGGCCGAGGAAATGGCGGACCGCGTCGGCATCATCCGCAAGGGCGAAATCCTCATGGTCGACGAGAAGGCGGCGATGATGGAACGTCTCGGCCGCACCGAGGCGCTGATCACGCTCGCCGCGCCGCTGACCGAAGTGCCGGAGGCGGTCTCGGCCTATCCGGTCTCGCTGATCGAGGACGGCAAGGTGCTCTGCTACCGCGGAGGCGGCGGGGAAGGCTCCAGCGCGGGCACGGCGGAAGTCGCAGAACTGACCAAGGCGCTGACCCGCGCCGGCATCGACTACACCTCGATCGACATCCACGAATCGAGCCTGGAGGACATCTTCGTGAACCTGCTCGAAGGCCCCGATGCCCCTGCACAGGGAGAGGCCGCATGAGCCTGTTCAACGCCCGCAGCGCCTGGACGATCTACAAGCAGGAGCTGATGCGCGCCTTCCGCACGGCGATGCAGTCGATCCTCGCGCCGGTTCTCACCACCACGCTCTACTTCGTCGTTTTCGGGGCGGCCATCGGCAGCCAGATGAGCGGGGGCGTGGGGGGCGTGAACTACGGCGCCTTCATCGTTCCTGGCCTGCTGCTACTGACGATCCTGGGCGAGAGCACTTCAAATGCCAGCTTCGGCATCTACATGCCGCGCTTCACGGGAGCGATCTACGAGCTGCTCTCCGCGCCCGTGGGCGTCGCGGAGACGCTCGTCGGGTTCGTCGGAGCGGCGGCGACCAAGTCATTGATCCTCGCCGCGATCATCCTCGCGACGGCGAGCCTTTTCGTCGATTATTCGATCGCCCATCCGTTATATGCGTTCTGCTACGTGCTGCTGGTCTCGGCGAGTTTCTCGCTCTTCGGGTTCATCCTAGGCATCTGGGCGGACAGCTTCGAGAAGCTGACGATCGTCCCGTTGCTCATTCTGACGCCGCTGACGTTTCTGGGCGGCACGTTCTACTCGATCGACATGCTGCCTGAACCCTGGCGCTCGATCGCGATGGCCAATCCGGTCGTTTACCTGGTCAACGGACTGCGCTGGACGTTCTACGGCAAGTCCGACGTTCCCATCGCGCTATCGCTGGGCCTCACCGTCCTGTTCCTCGCTATCTGCGTGGGCTTTATCTCATGGGTGTTCCGCACCGGGTGGCGCTTGCGCACGTGACGAGTTACGATTTTGCAATGACGATGCACCGCAGGGTTCTCGCCAGTCTCCCCTTCTTGATGCTCGCCGTGCCCGCTCATGCGCAGGGGCCGGAGGAGCATCCCCTTATCGTGCTGCCGGCGGAGCCTCCGCCGCCACTGGTGCTCGAGCTGCCGCCATACCCGGAGTTCGTGCCCTTCATCCGCGTGGAGAAGCCCCGCCTGGCCAAACAGGTGCGGGCGATGCTGGACGCGGCGATGCAGACCGACGACAGCGCTGCAGTTGCCGCCGTCGTCAAGTTCGCGCAGCAGACCCAGCCCTACGACAAGGACGAGATTCGAGACCTCCAGAGGGCCTATTTGGACCGCCGCGCCCGCGAACTCGCCGCCAAGACCGAGGCAGAACTGGCGCGTATCCGCGCGTCGGGTCCACTTGAACTGTGGAAAGGGCAGATCGAACTCGGCGCGTTCCGCTCCACCGGCAACACGGACAACTTCGGCTTTACCGCTGCCTTCAATTTCAACCGCAAGGGCATCGAGTGGGAGCACATCGTCCAGGCGCGCGCTGACTACCAGGAAGACCGCGGCGTGATCACGCGCGAGCAGTACTCGGCGAGTTACCAGCCGCGCTACACCTTGAATGAGGGCTTCTTCACTTACGCGCGTACACAATACGAACGCGATCGGATACAAGGCTTCGAGGACCGCTACACGCTCTCGGGCGGTCTGGGTTACCGCGTGCTCAACGGTCGCACCAAGACGCTGTCGCTGGAGGCAGGTCCGGCCGTTCGGCGTATCAACTACGTCGATGAGCCCAATGAAACCACCTGGTCGGTGCTGACCTCGATCGACTTCGACTGGAAGATCAATCCTCAGCTCAAGCTGACCCAGGACGCCAGTGCCTATGTCGGTTCTGACAACAATACGTTTACCTCGCTGACCGCGCTGGAATCGGGGTTGGTCAAGGGTCTGAAGGCGAAGTTGTCCTACGCGATCGAGCACGAGACCTCGCCGCCCGACGGATCGCTTAAGACCGACACGATCTCGCGGTTCTCACTGGTCTACGGGTTCTGATCGCGGTAACGGGCGGCGCATGAAGCCCCGTTTCCAGTTCACCATCGCCGCCACCGACGGCAAGGCGCGCACCGGCGCGATCCAGATGCGCCGCGGCGAGATCCGCACGCCCGCCTTCATGCCGGTCGGCACCGGCGCCACGGTCAAGGCGATGAAGCCGCAGGACGTACGTGCCACCGGCGCCGACATCATTTTGGGCAACACCTATCACCTGATGCTCCGTCCAGGCGCAGAGCGTGTCGCGCGGCTTGGCGGCCTGCACGAGTTCATGAACTGGGACCGCCCGATCCTGACCGACAGCGGTGGCTATCAGGTCATGAGTCTGTCCGAACTGCGCAAGATCACCGAGGAGGGCGTGACTTTCGCCAGTCACATCGACGGCTCGCGCCATATGCTCAGCCCCGAGCGTTCGATGGAGATCCAGCGCCTGCTCGGCTCGGACATCGTCATGTGTTTCGACGAGTGCCCGAAGATCGACCAACCCCGCGACGTCATCGCCCGCTCCATGGAAATGTCGATGCGTTGGGCGCGTCGCAGCCGCACCGCGTTCGACCAGGGCGGCGACCATGCGGAAGGCTCGGCGCTGTTCGGCATCCAGCAGGGCGCGCTCGACGAGGGCCTGCGCAAGACCAGCGCCGACGCGCTCGCCGAGATCGGCTTCGACGGCTACGCCATAGGCGGCCTTGCCGTGGGCGAAGGGCAGGAAGCGATGTTTGCCACGCTAGACTTCGCGCCGGCCCAGCTTCCCGCCGACCGTCCGCGCTATCTCATGGGCGTGGGCAAGCCCGATGACCTCGTCGGCGCGGTAGAGCGCGGCGTCGACATGTTCGACTGCGTGCTGCCCACCCGCTCGGGGCGCAACGGCCAAGCCTTCACTTGGAACGGCCCGCTCAACATGCGCAACGCCCGCCATGCCGAGGACACAGGGCCGGTCGATCCGCGCTGCGCCTGCCCGACTTGCAAGACGTACAGCCGGGCCTACCTGCACCACCTGCACAAGTCCGGCGAGATGCTCGGCGCGATCCTCCTCACCGAGCACAACATCGCATTCTACCAGCAGCTCATGCAGGCTATGCGCGACGCCATAACGGAGCAGCGCTTCGCGGCCTTCGCGGCAGACTTCCGGCGGGATTACTTCGCCACCCGATCAGGTTAACGCTTTGTAATCGCGCAATGTCTCTTGTGATGATAGCCGATTGACGCGATGTACCGTCAAACAGGGATTATCAGGGGGAAGCCATGCTTCGGCAGGCATTGTTGTGCGGAATTGCGTCTTTCACTTTTTGGGCGGGCAGTGCAGGTGCGGAAGCCCTTGACCCTCTCGCCGTGAAATTCGGTGCCCGCGAAGGGGTGCGCAACATCAGCATCTCGCCAGAAGGCAAGCAGATCGTGTTCGTCGGCCCTCGGGCTGGCGGCGGCGAGAACGCGGTCGTCGTCGACCTGAGCGACGGCAAGTCGACGCCGATCTTCAGCTCCAAGGGACGCACGGAGCAGATCACGCACTGTCAGTTCATCCTTGAGAGCCGGGTGGTCTGCGAGGCGTATTTCAACGCCGGGAAGAATGGCGCGATCGATGACGCCACGCGCCTCTTTTCGCTGGCGAGCGATGGCAGTGACATGAAGATGTTGAGCGCAAACCGGCCTGCCAATGCCTACTACAGTTCGCGTTACGGCGGCGGAGTGGTCGACTACACCGTGCCGGGTCAGCCTGAGAGCGTTCTGATGGAACGCTGGTACTCTCCCGAAATGACCACCGGCACCCTGACGGCCCGCCAGCAGAGCGGACTGGGGGTGGAAGCGGTGAACGTTCTTAACGGCCGCCGTAAGGATGTGCTGCAGCCGCGTGAAACTGCCCAAGGCTTCATTTCCGATGGCCAGGGAAAAGTCCGTATCATCCACATGCAGCCGGTCACGGGCACAGGTTACGTGCGGTTGCAATCGAGTTATTTCTATTCCGACGCAACCGGCAAGAACTGGAGTCGGCTCAGCGATGTGAATTTCGATGCCGGCCTCACCACAGGCTTTGAACCCGTTGCCGTCGATAGCACGCGCAATATAGCCTATGGGTTTGGCGACTATGAAGGGCGAACCTCGCTTTACGAGCGGACGCTGGACGGCACCAATACAACCCGCCTGCTGATCTCCCGGCCCGATGCCGTCGTCGATGGGCTACTGAAGATCGGCCGCACCCAGCGCGTGATCGGTGTGAGCTTCGTCACGGAACGCCGCTTTGCCGAATATTTCGATCCGGAACTGAGGAAGCTTTCCATCGGGCTCGGAAAAGCCTTGGGAGGAGACCGTCAGATCGGCATCATCGACGCCACCACCGATGAACAGCGCCTTCTGGTATATGCCGGAAGCGACACCGATCCCGGCCAGTACTACCTCTACGACAAGGCGACCAAGAAACTTGCCGGGCTCCTTCTCGACCGTCCCGAATTGCAAGGCATGGCGTTTGGGCAAATGAAGCCTATGAGCTTCACAGCGGCGGATGGCACCGTGATCCCAGGCTACCTCACATTGCCGCCGGGAAGCACCGGTAAGAATCTGCCAACGATTGTCATGCCCCATGGTGGGCCCAATGCTCGCGACGAGTGGGGCTTCGACTGGCTCGCCCAATACTTCGCCGCCAAAGGCTATGCGGTGTTCCAGCCGAATTTTCGTGGATCGACGGGGTATGGGGCCCAATTCTTCGGAAAGAACGGCTTCAGGGGCTGGCGCACCGCCATTGGGGATGTAGACGACGCCGCGCGGTGGCTTGTTTCGCAGGGGATCGCTCGCAGCGATAAATTGGCCATCGTTGGATGGTCATATGGAGGGTATGCCGCTCTGCAGGCGGGAGTAGTAGATCCTGGCCTTTACAAGGCGATCGTCGCTATCGCGCCAGTGGTGGATTTCGACAAATGGCGTGAAGAATTCCGCAACATGAGCAACTTCACTGTCATGGATAACCTGATTGGGACCGGTCCACATACCGCGGAAGGTTCGCCGGCACGGCACGCGGAACAAATGACCGCGCCGGTTCTGCTATTCCATGGTGATGCCGACAGGAATGTGGCCGTAGGCCATTCGCGCCTGATGCAGGACCGACTGAAGGCTGTCGGCAAATCGGTGGACTATGTCGAGTTTTCCGGACTGGATCACCAACTCGACGACGGCGATGCCCGGGCAGCCATGTTGACTCGGACCGATGCCTTCCTCCGACGTAATCTGGGGCTCTGACAGAACGCCGGCCTGTCCGGCGTTTTCAGGCGGCGATGCCGCTCTCGTCCAGCTCCGGCGTGGAAACCTCGAGTTTGGTACCCACGTAGCGGACGAAACGACCGGTCATCTCGTCCAGGAATCCGGCTCCGATCTCATAGGCGTGGCGCTGCGCGGTCATGAGGTCGGAGTACCATTTACCGGTGCGGTGGGGGGTGATGAAACGATAGCGTGTCATGGTGTCCGGATAATGCCCGGAACCTGTTGCAGTTCCCAGACAAGTACCGCGAATCGTGTAATTTTTCGTGTCGATCGCCTGTGCGGGAATGGGCACCTCATGCAAAAAGGGCGGCCCCGAAGGACCGCCCTTTTTGTCTGGTTTCCCGAGGGAAAAGCCGGATCAGCGCGAGTAGAACTCGACGACCAGATTCGGTTCCATCTTCACCGGATAAGGCACTTCGTCGAGCGTCGGAACGCGGACGAACGTGATCTTGTCGGTGCCGTCCTGGGCGACGTAGTCGGGGACTTCGCGCTCGGGCAGGTTCTGGGCTTCGATGATGAGCGCCATTTCCTTGGCCTTGTTGCCGAGGGTGATGACGTCACCGACGCGAACGCGGCGCGATGCGATGTTGCACTTCACGCCGTTGACGCGGATGTGGCCGTGCGAAACGATCTGGCGAGCCGAGAAGATGGTCGGCGCGAACTTGGCGCGGTACACGACCATGTCCAGGCGCTGCTCGAGCAGGCCGATCAGGTTCTGGCCGGTATCGCCCTTCATGGACGACGCTTCCTGGTAGGTGCGCTTGAACTGCTTCTCGGTCACGTCGCCGTAGTAGCCCTTGAGCTTCTGCTTGGCGCGCAGCTGGATGCCGTAGTCCGAGACCTTGCTCTTGCGGCGCTGGCCGTGCTGGCCGGGGCCGTAGCTGCGGCGGTTCACCGAGCTCTTGGGACGGCCCCAGATGTTCTCGCCCATGCGACGGTCGAGTTTGTACTTGGCGCTTTTGCGCTTCGACATAAGTCTACTTCCATTCTGCTGCCGCGCCGCCACTGTAGCAACGCGATCCATAGTTTCCCGGGGCGCACCATCCAGCCTAATTCGCTGGACGCGGCCGCCGCTTCACCGGAGTGCGGGGCCGAGTGGACGACCTGCGCGAAAACGCAGGCGCCATGTGAAGGGGTGGCCCTTACGGCCTTGGCGGGGAATGTCAAGGAGAGAGCAGGGAGAACCTGTTTTCGCCCAAATCCGATATCAAAAATCGTTGCCCTTGAGGACGCGGGTGGTCTTCAGCTTGTCGATCGCCTGTTCCGAGACGTTTGTGGTAGCGGTGCTCAGCTCCTTCCAGACAGCGGCGGTGTGGCATTCGCGCTTGGCTATGTAGGAGCCGGTCTTGCTGGTGGAACGACAGATCACTTTCTCCGGGTCGCTCCGGGCGGGCTCTGCCGGCTTGTCCTGGGCGAACACAGGCGAGCTGACAGTCAAGGCAACGACCAGAGGTAAGATTTTTCGGATCATCAAGCGACAGCTCCTGATGCAGGAATTGCCGCACTATTACGCGGTGAACGCGATTCCGCCAAGAATCTTCAGGCAGCCGCACCCATCGAGGATCACTCGATCGGGCGGGGCTTTCGGTTGCCGCCAAGCGCGCTGAGTACCCCGCGCATGGTGCGGATCTCCAGGGAGTTCCAGCCCGGCTTGGTCAGCATGTTGCGTAGGGTCCGCCTAGTGGCACCTGCGCGACTTTCTGGATAGAAATACTTGGTCGGCGCCAGAAGCGTTTCGAACTGGCCGATCATGCCTTCCAACTCCTCTTGAGGAGCCGGTGGGAGGATTTCCTCCAGCGTCGGCTGCGACAGGCCGGCGCCCTTGGACCACTCGTAGGCGCACAGGATCACCGCCTGTGCGAGGTTGAGCGAAGCGAACTCGGGATTGATCGGCACTGTCAGGATCGCGCGGGCGAGTGCCACGTCTTCCGTTTCAAGGCCGGAACGCTCCGGCCCGAAGACGTATGCCGAGCGGCCCGGCGCGGTGTGAACCTCGTGCGCGGCATGCTCTGGCGTGACCACCGGCTTGGTCACGCCGCGCTTCCGCACGGTGGTGGCGTAGACGTTGGCGCAGTCGGACACCGCGTCGGCCAGCGTCTCGAAGACCTCGGCGCGTGCCAGCACGTCGTCGGCACCCGCCGCCGCCGGGCCGGCCGAGGGGTTGGGCCAGCCGTCGCGCGGGGTGACGAGACGGAGCTCTGTGAGCCCGAAGTTGAGCATTGCGCGCGCCGCCTTGCCGATGTTCTCGCCCAGTTGGGGGCGGACCAGCACGATAACGGGCGCCTTGAGTTCAGTTGACGCCGACATCACGCACGGTCCCTGCAAATTCTTCGAAATCCTTCGCCTCGTTGAAGGCGCGGTAGACGCTGGCGAAGCGGATGTAGGCGACCGAGTCGAGCTGGCGGAGTCCTTCCATCACCAGTTCGCCGATCACGCGGGAGGGCACCTCGGTCTCGCCCGAAGTCTCCACCTGCCGCTGGACGCCCGAGACCAGCCGGTCGATCTGCTCGCGCCCGATGCGGCGCTTGCGGCAGGCGAGCGTCACGGACTGCTCGATCTTGGCGCGGTCGAAAGGTTCGCGCTTGGGCTCACCGGCCGAATCGTTGCTCTTGAGCACGACGATCTCGCGCAGCTGCACCCGCTCGAACGTGGTGAAACGGGCGCCGCAGCTGGAACACTGGCGGCGCCTGCGGATCGCGGTGGCATCCTCGGTCGGGCGGCTGTCCTTGACCTGGGAATCGTCGTGGGCGCAGAAAGGACAGCGCATTCAGCAAGTTACTTTCGAGTAAGCAGCGTTCATTCGGGACGGACGCGCTTGTAGAACTTGTAGCCCGCCCCTGCCGCCAGCCCGAGGCCGATGGAGACGAAGGGCAGGAATGCGCCTGCGATCGCGCCCGCGGCGCCCCAGATCAGCACCGGCTTGGTCGAAGGGTGGGCAAGCCCATCCTGAAGCATTCCGGCGAGTTCCTGGCGAGCGTCGGAAACGAAATCGCCGTTGTTCTGGGGGCGCTGCGGGTCGGTCATAGGGTCAGTCCTCGTAGATGGGGAAGCGGTCACACAGCGCTTCAACGCGCGTGCGCACGTTCTGCTCCACCTGAGCGTCGCCTGCCTCGCCGCACTTGGCAAGACCCTCGAGCACGTCTGCGACCATCTCGCCGATCTGACGGAATTCCTCGGGACCGAAGCCGCGGGTGGTGCCGGCGGGCGAACCGACGCGGATGCCGCTGGTCTTCATCGGCGGCAGCGGGTCGAACGGGATGCCGTTCTTGTTGCAGGTGATGCCCGCACGCTCGAGCGCCTCGTCGGCATCCTTGCCGGTCACGCCCAGCGGCGAGAGGTCGATCAGCGCGAGGTGCGTGTCGGTTCCGCCCGAGACGATCGCGGCGCCGCGCGCCTTGAGGGTCGCGGCGAGGACCTGCGCATTCTCGATCACGCGCGCGGCGTAGTCCTTGAACTCGGGGCGCAGCGCTTCACCGAAGGCGACGGCCTTGGCGGCGATGACGTGCATCAGCGGGCCGCCCTGGAGGCCGGGGAACACCGCCGAGTTGATCTTCTTCGCCAGCGCCTCGTCATTGGTCAGGATCATGCCGCCACGCGGCCCGCGCAGCGTCTTGTGCGTGGTGGTGGTGGCAATGTGCGCGTGGGGGAAGGGCGAGGGGTGCAGGCCGGCCGCGACGAGCCCGGCGAAGTGCGCCATATCGACCTGGAACAGCGCGCCGACGGCATCGGCGATCTCGCGCATGCGCTTGAAGTCGATCACGCGCGGGTAGGCGGAGCCGCCGGCGATGATGAGCTTGGGCTGGTGCTCCTTGGCAAGAGCCTCGACCTCATCGTAGTCGATCAGGTGGGTGTCCTTGGTCACGCCGTATTGCACGGCCTTGAACCACTTGCCCGACAGCGCGGCGCGGGCACCGTGCGTAAGGTGGCCGCCGGCATCGAGGCTCATGCCCATGATGGTGTCGCCGGGCTTCACGGTCGCGAGCAGCACCGCACCGTTGGCCTGTGCGCCCGAGTGGGGCTGAACGTTGGCGAAGCCGCAGTCGAACAGCTGCTTGGCGCGCTCGATGGCGAGCGTCTCGACTTCATCCGAAGGCTCGCAGCCCTGGTAGTAGCGCTTCCCGGGGTAGCCCTCGGCGTACTTGTTGGTCAGCACCGAGCCCTGCGCCTCGAGCACGGCCTTCGAGACGATGTTCTCGGACGCGATCAGTTCGATCTGCTTGCGCTCGCGCTTCAGCTCATGGCCGATCGCCTTGGCGACGTCGGGATCGCTCTGGGAAATGGTGTCGGTGAAGAAGCCGGGCGAACGGATGGCGGTTTCTACGGTCATGGGTTCTGGCTCCTTCAGAAGGATGGATTGGAAAGCTTCTCGACGCGGCCGGCGTGGCGTCCGCCACCGAAATCGGTCGAGAGGAAAGCGTCGAGGCAGGCCTTGGCCATGTCAATGCCGGTCAGACGGGCGCCCATGGCGATGACGTTGGCGTCGTTGTGCTCGCGGGCTAGCGCGGCCGAGAGCGGCTCCGACACCAGCGCGCAGCGGCAGGCCGGGTCGCGGTTTACCGCGATCGAGATGCCGATGCCCGAACCGCACAGGGCGACACCGAACCGGACGGTGCCGTCGGCGACGACCGAGGCGAGCTTGTAGCCGTAGTCGGGGTAATCGACGCGGTCGGCGGTCTCGGGGCCGAGGTCGGCGACTTCGTGGCCGAGTTCGATGAGATACTCGCGCAGGTCGGCCTTGAGGTCGACGGCGGCGTGGTCTGATGCAATCGCGATGCGCATGGGAGAGGGGCCTGTCCTTCTCACGGGGATTCGTTTGCGCCTCCCCTTAGTCGCGAGTTGCCCGCATGGCGAGTCTCGCGCGAACAACACGGGTATCGGGCGGCGGACGACGGGTAACCCTAGGGCCACGGCGCGTAAATCCGGCATTGTAGGGAGGTGGGTGGCATCCGGCCGGGGAGTTTCTTGTAAGGAATACCAAGGCATTCGTGACCCAGGCCGACGCAATACCCCTCGTCAACGTGATCGGCGGGGCTGCCGGCACGCGAGCCCGACCTGCCGGCCGTGGCCCTGATGGCTCACTACGACAGTGTCCCCGGCTCCCCCGGAGCGGCCGACGACGGAGCGGGCGTCGCCTCGATCCGCCCGCGGACAGCATTCGATCTACAGCGAAGCAAGTTCGCAGGGAGTGAAGGGGTAGGCGCGTCCCCGCATCGCGGGGGGGGG
>NZ_AKKE01000056.1 GCF_000281975.1 Novosphingobium sp. AP12
TGTCTAGGGCCGTTGGTATAACTGGTCTCCGTGTTGATCGAGTAGGTCGTCGCCTTGGGAGTGGTGTGGCTGAAGAAGGGCTGGATGAACGTCGCGCTGACGTCGCCGCGCGTGTCCTTGCCGGCGAACGACCAGATGTGGTTGGCGAGGAAGCCGAACGTCGTCTGGTGCGATTGCTTGAGAACCAGCGCGGTCGGCCCCGCCCCCCACTTGCCGCCGCCGAGCAGCCTGTCGGTCGCGCTGGGATAGAGCATCGCCGGCCCCACCCCCCAGACGATCCCGCCGGGCCCCGGAGCCTTGGGCGAGAAGAACAGGCTCTGCAGGGTGTCGCCCAGCCCGAACTCGCTCTCGCGCGGTGCCGAGATGTCGTCCTGTGCGATGACCGGCAGGATGGTGCGCACGATCATGTTCCAGTCCGCGCCGATGCTGACCGGGATAACCGGCTGGATGTTCAGCGTCGACTTCACGCCCTCGCCGCGCGGGCCCGCGCCGAAGTCGATGTTCTCCTGGAACGGCACGCTGATCAGCGAAGCCACCGGGTTGGACAGCTTCTGCGCGAGATCCTGGTCACCCCCGGCTGGCGGCGGGCCCGAGGTGATGGTCGGCGGGGAGGCGGGTTCGGCCTCCTGTGCACCGACGCCCGCGGGCAGCGCCGCAAGCGCCATGACCGAGGCGAACGCGGCGAAACACGGTATCCGGCTGCTCATTGCCACTCCCGAAGTCAGGGTCGATCCCGGGATCGTACCGGTGCGGGGGACCACCGGAATCGGGGAAAACCCGAGCATTCCCCGCGTCCGCTCCCGCACGCCTTGCGGAGAAGGGATTTTGCCCGGCGGCGCAGACGACCTTTCCGCCTGGGCCAAGACTGGCTTATTGGCGAGTTTGCCCAGCCCTCCCGCGCCTGCCAAGCTGGCTGCCGGCATACGGGAGAGAACGATGCAGGCAGTCTGGTACACCGAGAACGGCGGCCCCGAGGTCATGTCCTTCGGCACGCTTCCCGATCCCGAGATCGGCCCGGGGACCGTGCTGATCCGGGTCGAAGTCATCTCGGTCGAGGGCGGCGACCTGCTCAACCGCGTCCACACCCCGCCCTCGCGCGTGCCGTTCGTGCCGGGCTATCAGGCCGCCGGGACGGTGATCGCGACCGGCGCCGAAGTGACGCGCTTCCGCGAGGGCGACCGGGTCGTCGGCTTCAACTGGCACGGCAGCCACGCCGAGCTGTTCGCCGTCGCCGAGCATCACTGCTACCCCGTTCCCGGCGGCATGGACCTCGACCTCGCCGCCGTGGTCCCGATCGCCTTCGGCACCGCCTACGATGCGCTGTTCACTTACGGCGGGCTCAGGGAAGGCGAGACGGTGCTGGTGCAGGGCGCGGCGGGCGGCGTCGGACTGGCGGCGGTGCAACTGGCCGCGCAGGCAGGCGCCACGGTCATCGGCACCGCGTCGAGCGCAGAGCGCCTCGCCCTGGTCGAACCGCTCGGCCTGACCCACGGCATCGACTACCGCCGCGAGGACATCGCCGCGCGCTGCAAGGAGATCACGCAGCGCAAGGGCGTCGACCTCGTGCTCGACCTCGCGGGCGGCCAGGGCAAGGACGCACTCGTCGAGGCGCTGCGCGGGCACGGCCGCTACGCCGTGATCGGCGCGGCGGAAGGCACGCTGCCCAGTTTCGGGTTCTTCGAGATGATCCGCAAGGCAATGCAGGTCACCGGCATCTCGTTCGGCCGCGACATGCACACGCCCCGCGTCCACGCCCTCCTCGCCGACCTCATGGCGCGCGTCCACGCGGGCGATCTGGTCATGCCGATCGCGCGGGAATTCGCCCTGTCGGAAGCGGTCCAGGCACACCGCTTCGTGGCCGAGGGGCATCCGTTCGGACGAGTGCTGATGCGGCCTTGACGCCGCAGCGTCGTCCCAGCGCAGGCTGGGCACCTTGGAGGCACTACCTCGCGATCGGCCGCTGCGGCGGCCTTGCCAGCGGTCCCGGATCAAGTCCGGGACGACGATTGTCTCAGATCGTGTCCGGATAGACCGGGCGGATATCGACCGGCAGCGTTCCCATGGCGGCGATGGCGGCCTCGGCCTCGGCATCGAGCTTCGCCCACTTGGCCATGAATGCCTTGGTCCCGGCATAGTCGCCGTTCGCCTGCAGCATCAGGATGTCGTGGAGCAGCGCCTTGAGCCCTGCCTCCATCTTCGCGTCGTCCACCACGTAGCGCTTCGCCGCAGCGTCATAGGTGAACGCCCCATGCGCGCGCAGGTAAGCATATTGCAGCGCCGCCCCTTGCCCATGGGCCTCGACCGCGCCGAAGCGCACCGCGCGGAAGATGCCGGTGAAGTAGGTGGCGAAGAGCTGCGGGCGCTCGGCGGCGGGAAGTTCGCCCTTCTGCATCATCAGCAGGATGTTCCAGACCCCGGCCACGTCGGCCTTGGCCTCCTCCAGCGCCGAGTTCTGCTCCTTGAGCGCCTTGTCTACGGTCGTCTTCTCGCCGTTCACGACGATCGAGCCCGGCCCGAGGCTGTGCGACAGCTCGTGGAACAGCGTCTCGTACTGCATGTAGCTCTTGGCGACGAGCGACGCCTGGTCTGCCTTCAGCACCAGCGGCCCCATCGGCTGCAGGATGCGCTCGAACTTGGCGCCCAGCACGTTGGAGAGGATCACCTTCTTGGCGCCCTTGGCCTCGCGCACGCGCTCGTCGTTGGGCAGGTTGAAGGCGATGGTCTGCGAGCCGGGCACGTTATCGCCGCCGCCGCGCACCTGCTCGGCCACCGCGATCGGGCTCTCGAAGCCGCGCGCGAAGTTCTTGTAGCGATCCTCGATCGGGAGGTTCGCCTCCATGTCCTTGAGGTAGTTCTTGTACTTGGCGAGCGCGGCGGATTCTTCCGGGTCCTTGAGCGTGACGAAGCTCTCGAACGAGGTCTTCGCTCCCATCAGCCGGTCGGTGTAGACCTCATACGGCCCGATCGCGACTTCGATCGGCGTGCCCGCCAGGTCCATCCACGCCAGCTCGCTTGCGTAGTAGTCGTCGGTCATGAAGGCCTTGGCGCGCAGGCTCAGGAACTTCTTGAGGCTCGCGTTGCTGGTGCGCGCGGCGGCCTGTTCGAGCAGCTTCGAGGCGGGCTCCAGCCACTCCCGGTACTCGACCGAATAGGGCACCGCGACCAGCTTCTCGCCCTCGCGCCGGACCACCGTATAGGGGCTGAGCAGCGCCGCCTTCTCGTCCGGATGCGCGGCGACGTAGGCGTCCAGCTGCGCGCGCGTCAGGTCCTCGGGGTAGAAGCCCGCGCCTTCGGGCATCGGCGTCGTGCCCCAGAACGGGTGGAGGTCGGCCATCTCGTCCCACGGGCCGAAGTTGCGGTCGAACATCTCGACCAGGAGGTCGCGGTCGGCGCGACGGTTCATCGAGACGGCGCGGCGGACCTGCGGGTTCTCGGCGTAGCGCTGGCGCAGGTAGACCTCGCTCATCAGGTCGGACGCCTTGATGAGCAGGTTGACCACGTCGCGCTCCTCCGGCGTCAGGAAGGCGGTGTCGACGTCCATCGGGATCGTCGCCAGCTTGGCCTTCTGCGCGGCGAGGTCGTAGTCGGGCTGGGCTTCCACAGCGGCACTTTCGGCAGGCGCGACGGGCGTGGACGCAACCGAACCGGACGGCGCGGCCGCGCAGGCGGTGCTCGCCAGCAGCAGGGCAGCGGGGGAAAGGCGCTTGAAGGTGATCATGGGGGGCATCCGTCGCATGGTGTTTGCACCCAGCCTAGAGCGATGGGCGCAAGGCGCAACCCCGCTGCGATGCCGACGCCGCCTCAGATCGGATCGAACTCCAGGTGCAGTGCCTTCAGCGCGCGCAGCACGTAAGTCGGCTCGTACTCGAAGACATGGGCCCCCGCCGGGCCATGGTGCGCCTCGGAAAGACGGATGTTGCCCATGCGCGCGAGCAGCCGCTCGATGCTGACCACCACCTCGCGCCGGGCGAGCGGAGCGCCGATGCAGGTGTGGGCGCCGCGTCCGAAGGCAAGGTGCTCCTTGATGCGCGGGCGGTCCATGTCGAAAGTGCCGGGATCGGGGAAGCGCGCGGGGTCGCGGTTGGCGGCCATGTGGCTCATCAGGATCGGCGTGCCGGCCTTGATCTCGACCCCGCCGAGCGTCGTGGTCTTGCGGCAGATGCGCCCCCCGCTCTTCACCGAGCCGTCGAAGCGCAGGAGTTCCTCGATGAAGTCGGCGATCCGGGCGGGGTTCGCGCGCAGTTCCGCCTGGATGTCGGGCCGCGTGGCGATGACCTTGAAGCCGTTGGCGAGCAAGCGGTTGGTGGTGTCCTGTCCCGCCCCGAACAGGAACGCGGCGAGGCCGGTGAGGTCGACCAGCGAGGGCTTGCTGCCGTCCGGATAGACCGCCTTCGCGAGATCGCTGAGGATGTCTTCCTGCGCCAGCAAGGCCCGCAGCGCCCGGTGATTGGCGATGCGGCGCCAGGCGATCATCTTGAAGAGGTCCTTGCCCACGCCCACCAGCGGATTCTTCATCATGTCCTCGGGACTGGCGTCCATCGGCACCGGCAGCGCGCCTTCGAGCAGGCCCCGGAACTTGGTGCGCGTGCCTTCCGAAAGCCCCAGCAGGTCGGAGATCACGAGCGCGCCGTAGGGACCGCCGTACTGGCGCACGATATCGACCCGGCCGTCGGCATGGAACTCGTCGATCAGCCCTTCGGCGGTGGCCGCGAGCTGCGGCTGCAACTGCTTGAGCCGGCTCGGCGTGAACAGCCGCGAGAGGATCGAACGCAGGTCCGCATGGCGCTGGCCGTTTTCGGCGACGATCTGGTCGGCGAAGGCGATCTGCCTGCGGTGTTCCTCCAGAGCCTGCGAGATGTCGTCACCCTCGGGCGTGAAGGGCAGTTCCACCAGACCGCCGGTGACCGCGTTGATCTCGGAGAAATGCTCGGTGTCGAGCATGAGCTGCACGGACTCCTCGTACCCGACCACCGCCACCGCATTGCGGTACGGCAGCCGCACCACCGGCCCCTGCGCGCGCAGGTGGTCGAAGTAGGCGTGGGGGTCGTCGACCAGCGAAACGTCGGTGTACCAGTCGGCCTTCTCGTAGGACACGCGTTCTCTCCCGTGACGCTTATGATCCTCTGTGTATCGTATTTTCCCGGAAGATCAAGGTCCCTGCTCCGTGCTAGGGGAACGCGATGACGCCGATCACTCCCGCCCTCCCGCCCGCGCTCGACCTTGTCGGCATCGCCGTTTTCGCCCTTTCCGGTGCCCTTGCCGCCGCGCGTCTGCGGCAGACATTCGTGACAGTCGCCTTCTTCGCGCTGATCACCGGGGTGGGCGGCGGATCGCTGCGGGACCTGCTGATCGGCGCGCCGGTGTTCTGGGTCCATGACCGCTTCGTCGCCCCGGTCTGCCTCGCCGTCGCGCTGGTCGCGTGGTTCACGCCGGTGCGCTGGTGGGAAGGCCGGCTGCTGGAATGGGCCGACGCGCTGGGCCTTGCGGTCTACTCGGTGTTTGGCACGATCAAGGCGCTGTCGTGGGGCGTGCCGCCGGTGCCGGCGATGCTGATGGGCGTGGTGACCGGCTGCATCGGCGGCATCATCCGCGACGTGCTGGCGGGCCAGCCCTCGATCCTGATGCGGCCCGAGCTTTACGTCACCGCCGCCGCGCTGGCTGCCGGACTTGCGGGCGCGGGCATCGCGCTCGGCCTGTCTCCCGCGCTGACCTGGGCGCTCGCGGTGGCGGGAGGTTTCGCCCTGCGCGGCGCCGCGATCCACTGGTCGCTCGGCCTGCCCGCGCATGAGGGCGAGGACTGAGGCCCGCGCCTCAGATCATCGCGTGGCCATCGACCGCGACCGAGCGGACATGGCCGGTCTCATCGACGCTGCAGGCGTAGGGACTGCCGCTCTGCAGACGGCCCTCGACCGAGTAGCGCTCGCCCATGCGGCGCACGCCTTCGACCGAATCGACATGATTGTTGCCGCGTTCCAGCTCGGCCGAACAGGCATCGACAGCGCCGCCGAAGTTGCCCTGCGAGGTGCCGACAGGTGCGTCGTCGAGCGGCGGCGCATCGCCGTACCCCTGCTCGCCCACGGCGGGGCCGCCGGGATAGCGATAGGGCGCGGGCTCGTCGCCGCGGTCGTCGGAGGACTTCTTGTTCGCCGAGGTCGCGATCGCCACGGCCGCGCCGCCCACCAGCAGTCCGGCCAGCAGACTGCCCGCATCGACGCCGCCGCCGTCATGGCGGCGATGATGGCGGCCCCAGTCGTCGTAGCCGCCATAACCGCGCGCGAGGACGGGGGTAGCGGTCACCGAGAAGGCGCCAAGGATGGCGAGAGCGGCGGCGGTGCGCGAACGGAAGAACTGCATCTGTGAAAAGTCCAAGCCCCGGCGCGCACGGTTCGCGCCGCCTAATTCTACACGGGTAGCCCGCTCATGCTGTCGCGCCGCTGAACCGTTACGGCGTGGCCGGCGCGCCCTGTTCGCCCGCATGGGCGATTGTCGTCTCCGGCGGCAGTTGCAGCCCGGTCCACTGCGCGAGGAAGGCGAGGATGTCCGCCCCCTCCTCGATCGCCTTGTCGGTGGGCTTGCCCGAGCCGTGCCCCGCCCGCGTCTCGATGCGGATCAGGCGCGGCCGGCTGCCGAGGTTGGCGTGCTGGAGCGCGGCGGTGTACTTGAACGAGTGGCCGGGCACGACGCGGTCGTCGGTGTCGGCGGTGGTGACGAGGATGGCGGGGTAGTCCGCGCCCTCGCGGATGTTGTGGTAGGGCGAGTAGGCGCGCAGCACCTTGAAGTCCGGCTCGCGGTCCGGGTGGCCGTAGTCGTCCACCCAGTAGCGCCCGGCGGTGAAGCGGTCAAAGCGCAGCATGTCCATGACGCCCACCTGGGCCACCGCCGCCGCGAACAGGTCCGGGCGCTGGTTCACCACTGCGCCCACTAGCAGCCCGCCGTTGGAGCCGCCCTGGATGGCGAGGCCGTCCTTCTTCGCGATGCCTTCCTTCACGAGGAATTCGCCCGCCGCAACGAAGTCGTCGAACACGTTCTGCTTATTGGGCCCTCGCCCCGCGTCGTGCCACTCGCGCCCGTATTCCCCTCCGCCGCGCAGGTTGGCGAGCGCGAAGGCGCCGCCCGCCTCCAGCCACGCCATGCGGATCGAAGAGAAGCCCGGGGTCAGCGAAACGTCGAAGCCGCCGTAGCCGTAGAGCAGTGTCGGCACCGGCGTTTTGGCCTTTGCCACCGCGCGGCTGCGCACGACGAACATCGGCACCCGCGTCCCGTCCTTCGACGTGAAGAAGCGCTGGTCGACCACGTAGGCGCCCGGATCGTAGCACATCTTGGGAGTGGCGAAGGGAGCGGTGACGCCGCTCGCCAGGTCCATGCGGTAGATCGAGGCAGGGCAGTTGAAGCTGGTGAAGGCGTAGAACGTCTCGGGATCGCCGGGCCGCCCGCGAAAGCCCGAAGCGGTGCCGATGCCGTTCAGGCTCAGCGTCCGCCCCGCGCTGCCGTCGAGCGCCAGGATCTCGGCATGGCTGGCGGCATCGCGCATGTAGTTGAGGACGAGCTGGTCGCCGACGATGCCCGCGCGCTCGAGGATGTCCTCGCGCTCGGCGACGACCTGATGCCACTCGGGCTTGGCTTGGTCGAGATCGATCGCCATGAGCCGGTAGCGCGGCGCGCCCATGTTGGTCACGTACCACAGGCGGCGCCCTGCTCCTTCGACCAGCTTCCAGTCGTCGGCGAAACCGGTGACGAGCGGTGTCGCCTTCCAGCCATCGCGCTTCAGGCGCGAGAGGTCGATCACCCGCACTTCGTAGCGCGCATCGGTGCCGACGTGGCTGGTGATCAGCGCGAGCCGGCCGTCCTGCGTGACCTCGGCGGCGTGGCCGTAGTCGGGATGGTCGGGCGTCGCATAGACCAGTTCGTCCTCGTCCTGCGGCGTGCCGATGCGGTGGAAGTAGACCGCCTGGTCGTAGTTGCGACCCTGGAAGGCGGAGCCCTCCTCCGGCGCGGGGAAGCGCGAGTAGAGGAAGCCCTCCTCGCCCACCCAGGCGAGCGCGGTGAACTTCGCCCAGCGGATCTGGTCGGTGAGCGGCTCACCGGTCCGGACGTCGAGCACGCGCAGGATGCGCCAGTCGCTGCCGCCGTCCTGCACGCTGTAGAGGAGGTAGCTGCCCTTCTGCGACGGCTCCCACGCGTCGAGCGCGGTAGCGCCGTCGGTCGCCCAGGCATTCGGGTCGAGCAGGAGGCGGGGCTCGCCCGTCAGGCCCTTGCGCACGAACAGCTGCGCCTGGTTCTGCAGGCCGGAGTTGCGAGTATAGAAGTAACGCCCGCCCGCCTTCACCGGCAGGCCGAAGCGCTCGTAATCCATGAAGGCGCGGATGCGCTTCGCGAAATGCTCTCGCTGGGGGAGCGCGGCAAGGTAGCCTTCCGTGACCGCGTTCTCGCGTCCTACCCAGTCGGCGACTTCGGGCGCATGGCGCACGTCGGCCTCGAGCCAGCGGTAGGGATCGGCGATATCCTCGCCGAACAGGGTTTCGACGAGCGGATCGCGGCGGGTCTGGGGATAGGTGATGTCCGGCATGGGTCCTGCACAGATGGGCGCGCTCGCACAAAGCAGCAAGCCCCCGATCAACGCCCGCAGGCGATCCATGTGCGTACCCTCCCGGATCTATGCGATTTTTACTCGGCAGTTCTAGCAGATATGCAGGCCGGGAAAAGAGCGCCGAGGACTTCCCCGGGCCCGTCCGTCACCACCAACGAAAAAGCGGCCGCGAACCGAAGTCCGCGACCGCTTTTGCTATCCCGTGGGGGACGCCGTGGCTCAGGCCTCGGCGAATTCCTCGGCGTCGGCGTTCACCGGGCCCGAATCCTGGCCCTTGGCGGAAACGTCGCGGTCGACCAGCTCGATGATCGCCATCGGAGCTGCGTCCGAAGCGCGGATGCCGGCCTTGATGATGCGGGTGTAACCACCCTCACGGCCAGCGAAACGCTCGGCGAGAACTTCGAAAAGCTTCTTTTCCTGCGCTTCGTCGAGGATGCGCGCGTGCGCCAGGCGACGGTTCGAAAGACCGCCCTTCTTGGCGAGCGTGATCAGCTTCTCGAGGTAAGGACGCAGTTCCTTGGCCTTCGGCGTGGTGGTCTTGATCTGCTCGTGCTTGATCAGCGCGGCAGCCATGTTGCGCATGAGGGCGGCGCGATGGCCGGACTTGCGCTGCAGCTTGCGGCCACCCATTTTATGACGCATTTTCAATACTCCGTTCGTAGGGGGCCCGTGTCAGGTAGCCCGATCCTGGCAGCCGCTTGAGGGGGGCTGCCGATACCCTGAAAAGACATGATCCCGACCAAGGCCGGGATCATCTCCTGATTGATCAGCCCAGAAGCTCTTGCTCGAGCTTCTTGGCCATCTCTTCGATGTTCTCGGGCGGCCAGCCTGGGATGTCCATGCCGAGGCGCAGACCCATCGAGGAGAGAACTTCCTTGATCTCGTTGAGCGACTTGCGGCCGAAGTTCGGCGTGCGCAGCATCTCGGCTTCGGTCTTCTGGACCAGGTCGCCGATGTAGATGATGTTGTCGTTCTTGAGGCAGTTGGCCGAACGCACCGACAGTTCCAGCTCGTCCACCTTCTTGAGAAGGTAGCGGTTGAGCTGGTTGGTGTCGCTCTCTTCCGAGGACGACGTACCACCGGCAGCCATGCCGATCATCGGCGACTGGCCAACGGGTGCGATGTCCTCGAAGTGGACGAACAGCGCCAGCTGGTCCTGGAGGATGCGCGCGGCATAGGCCACGGCGTCTTCCGGGGTGACGGTGCCGTCGGTCTCGACGGTGAGGTTCAGCTTGTCGAAGTCGAGTTCCTGCCCGATGCGGGCATTGTCGACCTTGTAGCTGACCTGACGCACCGGCGAGTAGAGCGAGTCGACCGGGATAAGACCGATCGGCGCGTCCACGGGACGGTTCGACACGGCGGGGACGTAGCCCTTGCCGGTGTCGGCGGTCAGTTCCATGTTGAGCGTCGCACCCTCGTCGAGGTGGCAGATCACGAGGTCCTTGTTCATGACCTCGATGTCACCCGAGACGGCGATATCGCCAGCCTTCACCGCGGCCGGGCCGGTGGCGGAGAGCTGGAGACGCTTGGGGCCTTCGCCCTGCATCTTGAGCGCGATCTGCTTGACGTTCAGGACGATGTCCGTGACGTCTTCACGCACGCCGGCAAGCGACGAGAATTCGTGGAGCACGTTCTCGATCTTGATCGAGGTGATCGCGGCGCCCTGCAGCGAGGAGAGCAGCACGCGACGAAGCGCGTTGCCGAGCGTCAGGCCAAAGCCGCGCTCAAGCGGTTCGGCAACGAAAGTCGCCTTGAGCTTGGGGTCGGGTCCCGGCTTGATCTCAAGGCTGTTGGGCTTCTTGAGTTCCTGCCAGTTCTTGATGTTGACAGTCATGGACTTCCCCTGGGAGTGATGGCGGTTACGCCCCGAAGGCCTGGTGGAAAGGCCCGGGACGTTCCGAAGACGGGCGACGACCGGTCGTCGCCCGCATTAGCTCGATCAGACGCGGCGGCGCTTCGAGGGACGCACGCCGTTATGCGGAATCGGCGTGACGTCGCGGATCGAGGTAATCGTGAAGCCCACGGCCTGGAGAGCGCGCAGTGCGCTCTCACGACCCGAGCCCGGGCCCTTGACTTCGACTTCGAGGGTGCGGACGCCGTGCTCGGCGGCCTTCTTGCCGGCGTCGTCCGCGGCCACCTGAGCGGCGTACGGGGTCGACTTGCGGCTGCCCTTGAAGCCCATCATGCCGGCCGAGGACCAGCTGATAGCGTTGCCCTGGGCGTCGGTGATGGTCACCATGGTGTTGTTGAAGCTTGCATTCACGTGGGCGATGCCGCTCGTGATGTTCTTGCGCTCGCGGCGCTTAATGCGCTGGGGTTCGCGTGCCATGTTCGTGGTTCCTGTCGAAAAATCGCGTGGGAAAGCCGGGGGCCGACGGGCGGCCCGCGCAGCTTACTTCTTCTTGCCGGCGATCGGCTTGGCCTTGCCCTTGCGGGTGCGCGCATTGGTGTGCGTGCGCTGGCCACGGACCGGAAGGCCCTTGCGATGACGCAGGCCGCGATAGCATGCGAGGTCCATCAGACGCTTGATGTTCATCGCGGTTTCGCGACGAAGATCACCCTCAACGGTGTGCTCGGCGTCGAGGGTCTCGCGGATCTGGAGGACTTCGGCGTCCGACAGGTCCTGAATACGGCGGGCATGGTCGATGCCGAGCTTGTCGGCGATCTCGACGGCCTTGGTGCGGCCGATACCATGGATGTAGGTCAGCGCGATGATAACGCGCTTGTTGGTGGGGAGATTGACCCCGGCAATACGTGCCACTTAAGAAACTCCTGCTCCACAGGGGTCGATGGCGACCCCTATCTCAACGCTGTGAACACTCGGGGAACAAATGACAAAAGGTCCGGTTGGCGGAACTCGCGGGTGCTTTGAACACTGCGGTCTGGGCCTTCCGGACTTGCCGTTGCTATCGAGTGAAGGGGGCGCTTAGAATGATTCGGGCCGCCTGTCAACGGCCGGAGCGCCAACGAGCATCGAACGCCCGCCGAATGGACGGTGCGGGGAGCACGCCTGTGACGCATGTTTAACGCAAATCGTAGGGCCAGTCAAAGCGCGTGATGACCGCGCCCCGTCCCGAAATCTAACGCCCGCGAATCTTGCCGTCGCTCGGCGGCGGCTCGTCCGAAAGGGGCACGATGCCGTCGAGGGGCGGATCCGCCTGCACCGGCTCGGTCACGATCTCTGGACGGCTGGCCTGTGGCTCGGCCTCCGGCGCCCGCTCGCCCGTGGTTTCGGGCAGCGGGAACGCCGCTGAGAACGCGCCTCCGAGCTTTTCCGAGAGCCTGCGGACCTGCTCGCCCAGCATCCCGTCGACTGCCGGAGCGAGCTTCTCGAACGGGGTGCGCGTATAGCCGCCGACCACGTATTCGAGCAGGACCTGCGTCCCGCCCTTCTCGTCCGCCTTGAGCTGGATGGTCAGCGTCGCCATCGCCGCGTCGGCCTGCAGCGGCCCGAGCGCGCCCACCATGCGCAGCGCACGCGGCCGCTCCACGTAGACGACCCGCATGTGCTCGACGGTGCCGCGCGGCGCCGACTTGGGCGAGGCCGGGTTGGGCAGCATCTCGCAGAAGCAGCCCCCTGCCCGCGCATCGATCGAGAGGTTGGCGGCGTCGGTGGACCAGGTGTGCCTGGAGTCCCACCAGACCGAAGGCTTGATCAGGACCGCCCAGGTTTCCTCCGGGGGTGCCGATACGTCGACGAGGTGGCGGACGACGAAGCCCTGCGCGGAAACCTGCGCCACCTTGGCGCCGGCGGCGACGGGCGCCAAGGCCAGCGCCGATGCGGCGAGCGGGGCAAGCGGGAATACGAGAGCCTTCATCAAGACCTACCCCTGCCCGCCCCTACGGCCGGCGATACTGCCAGAAAGACGTCGTCAGGAAGACGGGGCGAGGATGGCCTCGATCGCCGCCGTCACTTCGTCCATGTCAGCCATGCCATCGACCTTGCCGACGATCCCGCGCGCTTCGTAGACCGGCAGGATCGGCGCGGTCTTGGCGCGGTACTCGGCCATGCGCGTGCGCACGGTCTCGGCGTTGTCGTCGGGACGGCGCTTGAATTCGTGCCCTCCGCACTTGTCGCAGGTGCCCTCGGCCTTCGGCTTCTCGAACGTGTCGTGATAGCCCTTGCCGCAGGTGGCGCAGGTGAAGCGGCCGGTGATGCGCTCGACCAGCGCGTCCTCGTTCACTTCGAGCTCGATGACGTGGTCGAGCTTGCGACCGCGTGCGTCGAGGATGGCGTCGAGCGATTCGGCCTGCGCTTCGGTGCGCGGATAGCCGTCGAAGATGGCGCCCATGTCCGGGCCCATCGCGTCCAGCTCGTCGCCGATCAGGGCGGAGACGATCGCGTCCGAAACGAGTTCACCGCGCTCCATCACGGCCTTGGCCTCGAGACCGGTGGGCGTGCCCGCCTTCACCGCGGCGCGAAGCATGTCGCCGGTGGAAAGCTGGCGCATGCCGTGCTTGTCCACCAGTCGCTGCGCCTGGGTCCCCTTGCCGGCCCCCGGCGGCCCAAGAAGGATGATATTCACGCCTTTACCCCCTCAATTTCGTTTCCGCGCCTCCCCGGCGCGGAACCTATTCAGCGCTGGCGGCCCTTCAGCTTCGCCTTCTTGATGAGATCGCCATACTGGTGTGCCAGCAGGTGCGACTGAATCTGCGTGATCGTGTCGACGGTGACGTTGACGACGATCAGAAGACTGGTGCCACCCATGAACAGCAGCGGCAAGCCCGTCATCGACAGGAAGTACTCAGGCACCGTGCACACGATGGTGAGATAGATCGCACCGATCACTGTGATGCGCGTGAGGACGTAGTCCAGATAGGTCGCGGTGTTCTTGCCCGGACGGATGCCGGGGATGAAGCCGCCGTTCTTCTTCAGGTTCTCCGAGGTCTCGTCCGGATTGAAGACGACCGCGGTGTAGAAGAACGAGAAGAAGATGATGCCGGCCGCGTAGAGCAGCATGTAGAGTGGCTTGCCGTGGCCCAGGTACTGGTTAAGCGTGACCACGACCTTGCCCATCGTCGAGTCAGGGCTCAGCGTGTTGCCGGCGAACTGGGTGATGGTGAGCGGCAGCAGCAGCAGCGAGCTGGCGAAGATCGGCGGGATGACGCCCGCGGTGTTGAGCTTCAGCGGCAGGTGGCTGCGGTCCGCCTGCATCATGCCGCGCTGGGTTGCGCGCTTGGGATACTGGATCAGCAGGCGGCGCGTGGCGCGCTCGCAGAAGCAGATCATCAGGATCATGGCGACCAGCAGCGCGATCAGGGCGATGATGAGCACGGTGCCGGTGTCGCCCGCCGCGTAGGCCTGGCCGACGTTGCTGGCGAAAGTCGGCATCTGGGCGACGATGCCGGCCATGATGATGAGCGAGACGCCGTTGCCGATGCCGCGCGAGGTGATCTGCTCACCCAGCCACAGCAGGAACATGGTGCCGCCGACGAGGCTGATGACGGCGCCGATGCGGAACATCATGCCCGGATCGACCACCGCCTGCAGGCCGCTCGACGCGCCGTAGGCCTCGAGGCTGACGGCAAGGAAGTAACCCTGCAGCGCGCAGAGGCCGACAGTGCCGTAGCGGGTGTACTGGTTGAGCTTCTTGCGCCCGGCCTCGCCTTCCTTCTTCAGCGCGACGAGCGCCGGATGGAGCGAGGCTGCCAGCTGCACCACGATCGAGGCGGTGATGTAGGGCATCACGCCGAGCGCGATGAGGCTCATGCGCGAGAGCGAGCCACCCGAGAAGGTGTTGAACAGGTCGAGGATGCCGCCCTGCGTCTTGCTGTAGAGCGATTCGAGGATCAGCGGGTTCACACCCGGCAGCGGCACGAAGCTCATGAAGCGGAAGACGATCAGCGCGCCGATGGTGAACCAGATGCGGTTCTTAAGCTCGGTGGCCTTGGAGAAGTTGGCCAGGCTCAGCGTACTGGCAATATTGTCGGCGCGGGAAGCCATGACGTTCTGGAAGCCTCGAATGATCTAATCGGATTCGCCCTTAGCGGCTGTGACCTGCCTTGTCGAACCTTGGTAAGGAAACTGGCCATATAGACATTCGCACGATGTCTGGAAGACCTTGACTGCGCGAAATGCACGGGTCTGTGCCACTTGCGCATCACTTTGCGCGTGTCACCGACCCCGGACAGCAAGAGAGGGCGAAGCGCCTGGCGCCCGCCCTCTCCTTTAGCTTGGGTCTGAAACCGGGCTCAGGCCGCGGCTTCTTCTTCCTTGGCGGGAAGGATGACCGAGCCGCCGGCCTTCTCAACCGCGGCAACCGCGCCGGCCGAAGCGCCGGCGACGTTGAAGGTGACCTTCGAGGTCAGTTCACCCTTGCCGAGCAGACGCACGCCGTCCTTGCCGCCACGGGCCAGACCGGCCGCCTTCAGCGCCGAGTGATCGACCACGCCCGCGATGTCGAGCTGGCCGGCGTCGATGACCTTCTGGACGAGGCCCAGGTTCACTTCAGCGTAGTCCTTGGCGAACTTCTTGTTCGAGAAGCCACGCTTCGGGATACGCATGTGAAGCGGCATCTGGCCGCCCTCGAAACCGGCGATCGAAACGCCCGAACGCGCCTTGGCGCCCTTCTGGCCGCGACCGGCGGTCTTGCCCTTGCCCGAGCCGATGCCACGGCCGACGCGCATGCGACGGTGACGGGCGCCTTCGTTGTCGCGGATGTCATTCAGTTTCATAATCGTGCACTCGCTTTCGCTTTGTTCGCGCTTGATGGGAAGCGGGCCCCTTAGAGCAACCGGCCAGCGTTGTCACCCCACCAATTGCCAGCAGCACGCACCGGCCTGCCCGCGGCATTTCCGCCCGGCGTCCCGGCCAGTTCATTCTTTTGCGCCGCAGCAAAAGCTGCCATCATCGCTGCAGCAACCGTGGAGCCTGCCGAATGCCCGAAGCCCAGCATCCCGTGCCTCGCGATCGGCCTGCCGGCAACGCGCCGGCGGGGCACATCGTCTCGCTCGACGGGCTGCGCGGCGTCGCGGCGCTCGCGGTCGTCTCGCTTCACTACGCATCGCTGCATGGCTACGTCGGCATCCTGCCCGGAGCCACGCTGGCGGTGGACTTCTTCTTCATGCTCAGCGGCTTCGTACTAAGCTTCGCCTATACCGCCAGGCTGAACGACCGCGCCTTTCTTCCGCGCTTCATGATGCTGCGGGTCATCCGTCTATGGCCGTTGATGACGCTGGGCGCCGTGCTGGGTCTCATCGCTCTACCGCTGGGGGGCGAGAGCTATCATGCCTCGTCGATGGCCCTCAATTTCTTCGGCCTGCCCACGCCGTTCGAACCAGGGCGCGGCGCCTATCTCCTGAACCCACCTGCCTGGTCGCTTTCATGCGAACTGGCGGTCAGCATCGCCTTCGGCATGGTCGCGCCCTTCCTGGGCCGCGTTGTCGGCTTGATCCTGGCAGGCCTCAGCGCCGTCCTGCTGTACCTGGCCATCTCAAGCGCGGGCACGATGCCGGTCTTCGAGAAATCGGTCCTCGGCATGGCGGGCCTCGCGGCCCGAACCGTCGGCCCGTTCGTGATCGGCGTCCTGCTGCAACGCCATGTCCGGCTGCGCGCGGTCAATCCCGAAGTCGTCGCCGTGGTGCTCCTCGCGACATTCGCGGTCACGCCCGGCACCGCCCCGCTCACCGTGGTGGCGATCGTCTATCTGGTATATCCCGCACTGATCGCCTGCGCCGCAGCGTCGCCCGTGACCCAGCGCATCATGCCCCTGGCGAGGTTCTCCGGCTTCATCTCGTTCCCGGTCTACGCGGTCCATTTCCCGCTGCTTCTGCTGCTGCGCCCGCTGCTGCCCGGCACCGGCCTGCCAGCCTACATCGCGACGATGGCGATCGTGGTCGCCGTCGCATGGTGCGCAGGAACCTGGTTCGACGAACCGGTGCGCAAGTGGATGCGTGTGCAACTCGACAGGCTCAGCCGCCCGCGCCAGAACCTTGCAGCGGAGACCGCGCCCGAGAAGGGCTGAGCGTCGACTGCCGCGCTCAGCTGCCTCCGCCGAACCCGACGAGCAGCTTGGCGCTCTCGGGAACGCGCGTACCGAAGGCGTCGCGCGCCGGCGTCCAGCGCACGATCTCGACCGCGAGGCCGCAAAGTTCCTTGTCGAAGCCCGGTGAAACCGACGCGGGCTCCATCCTGCACTCGGTGGTATTGCCCTGCTCGTCGACCTGGAACAGCAGGTCGTGGCGGGCGAAGTCCTCGCGGCGCAGGATGCGCTGATAACGCTCCTTGAGTTCGGTGAGCGCGTGGTTGAACTCCGACAGGCTCGCATCGTCCCAGCGTGGCTTCTGGCGAAGGGCCGCGAACTCATCCTCCGAAACCAGCGGCCGCATGCGGCGGATCATCGCGTACCAGCGCATGATGCGCGCCACCTGCAGCGGCGATTCTCGGTCGATGGTGGACTGGCAGACGGCGCCGGTCGGGCTCGCCTTGGCGCGCAGCAGGGCTTCCGCAGCGGGCCAGCGGTGATAGGCGACGGCCCAGGCGAGCGGCGTCAGCCCGAACATGTCGGGCGCGTTGACGTCCTGCTTCTCGCGCCCCAGCAGCACGCCGATATCCGACACCGAGCCGCGCCGCGCCGCCGCGCCGAGGCCATGGGCCATTCGGGCGGTGCCAAGCTCCGCGAAACCGTAGGGCTGGACGATGCCGGCATCCTGACTGTCCGGCGCCGCCGGGACCGGCCCGGCCTTGTCGAGCGCGCGGCACACGTCGGCGTAGGGATAACGCGGATCGGCAAGCATCGCCGCATTGTAGCGCCGCCCGAACCCGGTGACGGTGTCGTCGGGCTGCGCCTTGCCGGCAGCCACGGCATCGTCGGTGACGAACGCCAGCGCGCGCACGGTCCAGGGGGCAAGCCCGCCCAGGACCCGGCATTGCACGCCGTAGGGTTCCGTGGAGATGCCCGTCGCGGTGGTTGCCCCGGCCAGGCGGTAGTCGCCGGCGTCGAGCGCCTTGTTCGCTTCGGCCACGGCGTTGGCGGTGCCGTTCTTCAGCGCTCTGCGAACCGATTCGTCGCTCTTGCGCAGGTTCGCGAGGAATGTCGTATCCGCCCGCGCATCGTTGCACATGGCGAGCGAGCTGCCCTCGACCGTCACGTCGGCCTTGGGATCGCGCTGCGAGCACGATGCCGCCGCGAGCGCACCCAGGCTCAGAAACGAGGCTGCCAGAAGCCGCTTGCCGATCAAGAACCATCCCCGAATGGAAGTGCGCCCGAGGGCACGTTGAGCGCCCGCGAATAGCATAGCGGGCGATGGTGGGAAGAGCGTTGTGACACACGAGGTGCGCCGATGGCGGAAACGCGGCCCAATATCCTGTCGCCCCCGACGCGGAAAAGGCCCCGGCGTTTCCGCCGAGGCCCTTTCTGTAATCATCGCTTGGACCCGAAGGTTCAGTCGACGATCTTCACCATGTGCGGCAGCTTGGCGATCGCACCGAGCACTTCGGGAGTGTCTTCACGCTCCACCACGCGGTGCATCTTGCCGAGGCCGAGACCGATGAGGATCTTCTTCTGGCTTTCGGGGCGACGGATCGGCGAACCGATCTGCTTGATCTTGATCTTGGCCATGTCGCTTACTCCACGATGGCTTCAGCGGCGGCCTCGGCCTCCACTTCGGAAGCTCCACCACGGCCGAGCAGGTCCGCGATCTTCTTGCCACGACGCTGGGCAACCGACTTCGGCGAAGTCTGGTTGGTCAGCGCGTCGAAGGTGGCGCGGATCATGTTGTACGGGTTCGAGGTGCCCACCGACTTGGTGACGACGTCATGGACGCCCAGGCTCTCGAACACGGCGCGCATCGGACCACCGGCGATGATGCCCGTACCGGCCGGAGCCGTACGCACGTTCACCTTGCCGGCGCCGAAGTGGCCCTTGCCGTCGTGATGGAGGGTACGACCCTCCTTCAGAGCGACGCGGATCATCTTCTTCTTGGCCGAAGCGGTCGCCTTGGTGATCGCTTCAGGAACTTCGCGAGCCTTCGAGTGACCGAAGCCCACGCGGCCCTTGCCGTCACCGACGACGACCAGCGCTGCGAAACCGAAGCGCTTGCCGCCCTTGACGGTCTTGGAGACGCGGTTGATGTGGACCAGCTTCTCGATCAGTTCTTCGCCCTGATCTTCGTCGCTACGCGGACCGCCACGACGGTTGTCGTCGCGACGACCGCCACGGTTGCCACCACGGTCGTTGCCGCCGCGATCGTTGCCACCACGGCCACGACCACCACGACCACGGCCACCCTCGCGGGCTTCCGGCGCTGCGCCCTGGGGCGCTTCAGCCGCGATCGGCTGTTCGTTGTTGTTTTCGTCTGCCATGATCAGAACTCCAGCCCGCCTTCGCGGGCGGCATCGGCCAGCGCCTTGACGCGACCGTGGTACAGGAAGCCACCGCGGTCGAACACGACCGAGGTAACGCCAGCCTTCACGGCTGCCTCGGCGAGTTCCTTGCCCACGCGGACAGCGGCGTCGATGTCAGTGCCCTTGGCGCCGAGCGTATTGGCTGCGGCGACAGTGTGGCCCTGCGCATCGTCGATGATCTGCGCGTAGATGTGGCGACCGGTGCGATGCACCGAAAGGCGGGGACGACCGCCCGAACGCGCCTTGAGGGCGGTACGAACGCGGCGCGCACGGCGCGCGAAGAGAGACAGCTTTGCCATTACTTCTTCTTCCCTTCCTTGCGGAAGACGAACTCGCCGCGATAGCGGATACCCTTGCCCTTGTAGGGCTCGGGCTTGCGCCAGCGACGAATCTCGGCCGCAAGCTGGCCGACCTTCTGCTTGTCGATGCCGGAGATCTCGACCGTGGTGTTGTCCGGGGTCTTCACTTCGATGCCTTCCGGCACGTCGATGTCGACGTCGTGCGAGTAGCCCAGCTGCAGCTTCAAGGTCTTGCCCTGCGAAGCGGCACGGTAGCCGACGCCCTTGATCTCGAGGACCTTGGTGAAGCCGTTCACGACGCCTTCAATCAGGTTCGAAACCAGGGTGCGCTGAAGGCCCCAGTGGCTGCGCGACGTCTTCGAGTTGCCGATGGGCTGGACCGCGATGGTCTCACCCTCGACCGAAGTCGTGACGAGGTTCGAGAGACCCATGGTCAGGGTGCCCTTGGGGCCCTTTACCGAGAGGACGCCGTTGTCGATCTGGGCGGTGACACCGCCCGGGATCGCGACCGGCTTTTTACCGATGCGGCTCATCAGAAGACCTCCGCAAGCACTTCGCCACCGACGTTGGCCGTGCGTGCTTCGGCATCCGAGAGCACGCCGCGGGGCGTCGAGACGATGGTGATGCCAAGGCCGTTGCGCACGATCGGAAGTTCCTTGGAACCCGAGTAGACGCGGCGGCCCGGCTTGGAGACGCGAGCGATGTGCTTGATGGCGGGTTCGCCCTCGAAGTACTTCAGCTCGATGCGAAGCTGCGGGTGAGCGCCGGTCGCGTCGTCGGAGAAGCCACGGATGTAGCCCTCGCGCTGAAGCACTTCCAGGACGCGCGCACGCAGCTTCGAGGCCGGCGAGAGGACGGTGTCCTTCTTCGCCTGCTGGCCGTTGCGGATGCGGGTGAGCATGTCACCCAGGGGATCGGTCAATGCCATTTTCTAACCCTTACCAGCTCGACTTGGTCACGCCGGGGATCATCCCCTTGTTGGCGAGATCGCGCAGCTCGATGCGGCACAGGCCGAACTTGCGGTAGTAGCCGCGCGGACGACCGGTCGTCGCGCAACGGTTGCGAACCCGGGTGGGGTTGGCGTTGCGCGGGATTTCGGCCAGCTTCAGGCGGGCGATGAGGCGCTCGGTTTCTTCGAGCGACTGATCGTCAGCCACCGCCTTGAGGCGGGCATACTGACCGGCATACTTCTTGACGAGCTTCTTGCGACGCTCATTCTTGTTCACGGAACTCAGTTTCGCCATGGACTTAAGCTCTCTTCTTCAGCGGCTCACGCCGCCTCCTTCTGTTCCGACTCTTCAGCCGGGAACGGGAAACCGAACAGACGCAGCAGCTCGCGCGCTTCGTCGTCGGTCTTCGCGGTGGTGGTGACGATGATGTCCATGCCACGCACCTTGTCGATCTTGTCGTAGCTGATCTCCGGGAAGATGATCTGCTCCTTGAGACCCATCGCGTAGTTACCGCGACCGTCGAACGACTTCGGGTTCAGGCCACGGAAGTCGCGGATGCGGGGCATCGCGATCGTGACGAGACGATCCAGGAACTCGTACATGCGCTCGCGGCGGAGCGTCACCTTGCAGCCGATCGGCATGCCTTCACGCAGCTTGAACTGCGCGATCGACTTGCGGGCCTTGGTCACGACGGGCTTCTGGCCGGCGATGAGTTCCATCTCGGCAGCGGCGGTCTGGACCTTCTTCTTGTCCTGGCTCGCCTCGCCGACGCCCATGTTGAGCGTGATCTTCTCGATCTTCGGGATTTCCATCACGTTCTTGTAACCGAACTTCTCGGTCATAGCCTTCGCGATTTCAGCGTCGAACTTGGTCCGCAGGCGCGGAATGTACTGCTCAGCCATCGATCGTCTCCCCGGACTTCACGGCCACGCGGACCTTCTTGCCGTCCTTGGTTTCAAAGCGAACGCGGGTCGGCTTGCCGTCCTTGTCCGCAACAGCGACCTTGCTGATCGCCATCGGCGCAGGAGTGCGCTCGATGCCGCCCTGCGGGTTCTGCTGGGTGGGCTTGCGGTGACGGGTCGCGACGTTCACGCCCTCGACCACGATCTTGCCGTCCTTGGGCTGGACCTGGAGCACCGTGCCGGTGCGGCCCTTGTCCTTGCCCGAGAGAACGACGACCGAGTCGCCCTTCTTGATCTTAGCGGCACCCATTAGAGGACCTCCGGCGCGAGCGAGATGATCTTCATGAAGCCGCGGCCGCGCAGTTCGCGCACCACGGGGCCGAAGATACGGGTGCCGATCGGCTCCTCGTTCTTGTTGATCAGCACGGCTGCGTTACCGTCGAAACGGATGACGCTGCCGTCGGCGCGGCGCACGTCCTTGCGGGTGCGCACGATGACGGCGCGGTGAACGTCGCCCTTCTTCACGCGTGCACGGGGCTGCGCTTCCTTGATCGACACCACGATGATGTCGCCGACGCCTGCGAAACGACGCTTGGAGCCACCCAGTACCTTGATGCACTGGACGCGCTTTGCGCCGCTGTTGTCCGCGACGTCGAGATTGGATTGCATCTGGATCATCGATCCGGGTCCTTCTCAACTGGCTTGCCGGAACCAGTCCGGCAGTTCCTAAAAATACAGGCCCCCGAAGAGGCCCGAGTCGCCGGTGACCGGCGAAGGCGGCCCTTTGCCGCATTCACCCGTCCAGGTCAACTCTCGTCAGCTACGGCCAAAGCCGGGAGCCAAGGCCCCCGGCTTCGATCCCGTCACCGAGGTCTCAGACCTCGGCTTCGAAGGCCGTACCCTTGCTCGCCTGAAGACGGTCAAGAACCTTCCAGGTCTTGGTCTTCGAGTAGGGCGCCGTCTCCTCGATCCGTACCTTTTCGCCGGTCTTGAAGGCGTTGTCCTCGTCGTGGGCGTGGTACTTCTTCGAGCGGCGGATGATCTTCCCGTAGAGGGGGTGCTTCACCTTGCGCTCGACGAGCACGGTCACGGTCTTGTCCGTCTTGTCGGAGACGACGGTCCCGCTAAGAATACGCTTGGGCATCGTTGCTTCTCCTTACGCCTTCGCCGAACCAGAGCGCTCAGCCTGGAGCGTCTTGATACGGGCGATGTCGCGACGGACTTCCTTGATGCGTGCCGGGCGCTCGAGCTGGCTCGTGGCGGCCTGGAAACGCAGGTTGAACTGCTCGCGCTTGAGGTCGACGAGGTCAGCGGTCAGCTGGTCGTCCGTCTTGGCGCGGAAGTCTTCGGTCTTGGCGGCCATCATTCGCCTCCCAGATGCGAGGTGTCGCCAAGACGGGCGACGACCTTGGTCTTGATCGGCAGCTTCATCGCAGCGCGGCTGAAGGCTTCAGCAGCGAGCGGGCCGGCAACGCCGTCGAGCTCGAACAGGATGCGACCCGGCTTGACGCGGGCTGCCCAGTATTCGACCGCGCCCTTGCCCTTGCCCTGGCGGACTTCGGCGGGCTTCTTCGAGACGGGAACGTCCGGGAAGATGCGGATCCAGAGACGGCCCTGGCGCTTGATGTGACGCGTGATCGCGCGGCGAGCCGCCTCGATCTGGCGGGCGGTGATCCGCTCGGGCTCCATGGCCTTGAGGCCGTAGGAACCGAAGTTCAGGTCGGTGCCACCCTTGGCGTCGCCCTTGATCCGGCCCTTGAAGGCCTTGCGGAACTTGTGCTTTTTCGGTTGCAGCATGGTGCTAACTCTATCCTAGGATCAGCGGGCCGGGCGGACGCCGGAAGTCTGAGCTTCCATCATCAACCGGTCCTGCGCCATCGGGTCGTGACCAAGGATCTCGCCCTTGAAGACCCACACCTTGATGCCGATGATGCCGTAGGCGGTCAGCGCCTCGACGTCGGCATAGTCGATGTTGGCACGCAGCGTGTGAAGCGGCACGCGACCTTCGCGGTACTGCTCGACACGGGCGATCTCAGCGCCGCCGAGACGGCCGCCGCACATGATCTTGATGCCTTCGGCACCCAGACGGATGGCGGACTGCATCGCGCGCTTCATCGCACGGCGGAAGGCCACGCGGCGAACCAGCTGGTCGGCGATGCCCTGAGCGATCAGCCTGGCGTCGACTTCCGGCTTGCGGATTTCGACGATGTTCAGCTTCACTTCGCTCGAGGTCATCGCGGCAAGCTGCTTGCGCAGCTTCTCGATGTCCGCACCCTTCTTGCCGATGATGACACCGGGACGGGCTGCGTAGATCGAGATGCGGCACAGCTTGGCCGGACGCTCGATGACGACCTTGGAGATCGCGGCCTGCGGCAGCGTCGTCATGATCGACTTGCGGATCTTGAGGTCTTCCTCAAGCAGCTTGCCGTAGTCCCGGCCTTCCGCATACCAGCGGCTGTCCCAGGTACGGTTGATCTGCAGGCGCAGACCGATCGGATTGCTCTTATGACCCATGGATCAGGCCTCCTCGACTTCGCGAACGACGATCCGCAGGCGCGAAAACGGCTTGAGGATGCGGGTGGACTTGCCGCGACCACGAGCGTGGAAACGCTTCATGGTGATCGACTTGCCGACCGACGCCTCGGCGACGACGAGAGCGTCGACGTCGAGGTTGTGGTTGTTCTCCGCGTTGGCGATCGCCGAGGCGAGCACCTTGCGGGCGTCCACTGCCATCGCCTTGGTCGAGAACGCGAGGATGTTCATCGCGTCTTCGACCGGACGGCCGCGGATCAGGGCAGCGACCAGGTTGAGCTTCTGGGCCGAACCACGAATGTTCGTGTTGACCGCAAGAGCTTCCTTGTCACCAACGCGGCGGGGTGCTGCTTGCTTGCTCACTTGCGCTTACCCTTCTTGTCGGCGGCGTGGCCCGGGAACGTGCGGGTGGGAGCGAACTCACCCAGCTTGTGACCGACCATGTCCTCGTTGACCGAGACCGGGATGAACTTGTGCCCGTTGTAGACCGTGAAGGTCAGACCAACGAACTGCGGGAGAATGGTGGAACGACGCGACCAGGTCTTGATCGGGCCACCACGGTTGCCGGCATCCTGCGCAACTTCAGCCTTCTTGAGAAGGTAGAGGTCGACGAAGGGGCCTTTCCAGACGGAACGTGCCATCGTGACTTACCTCTTCTTCTTGGCGTGACGCGAACGGATGATGAGCTTGTCCGTCTGCTTGTTGTTGCGGGTGCGGGCACCCTTGGTCGGCTTGCCCCACGGGGTGACCGGGTGACGGCCGCCCGAGGTACGGCCTTCACCACCACCGTGCGGGTGGTCGACCGGGTTCTTGGCGACGCCGCGGGTCAGCGGACGACGGCCCAGCCAGCGCTTGCGGCCGGCCTTTGCGAGGGTCTGGTTGCCGTTGTCGGGGTTCGACACGGCGCCCACGGTGCCCATGCAATCGCCGCGCAGGTAACGCTGCTCGCCCGAGTTCAGGCGAACGATGACCATACCGCGGTCACGACCGACGACCTGCACATAGGTGCCTGCCGAACGGGCGATCTGGCCGCCCTTGCCGGGCTTCATCTCGACGTTGTGGCAGATCGTGCCGACCGGCATCTGCGACAGAAGCATGGCGTTGCCCGGCTTCACGTCGGTCTTCTCACCGGCGACGACGACGTCGCCGACTGCGAGGCGCTGCGGCGCGATGATGTAGGTCTGCTCGCCGTCCGTGTACTTCACCAGGGCGATGAAGGCGGTGCGGTTGGGATCGTACTCGATCCGCTCCACGGTCGCTTCCATGTCCCACTTGCGACGCTTGAAGTCGATGAAGCGGTACTTCTGCTTGTGACCGCCGGCGATACCGCGCGAGGTCACGTGACCCTTGTTGTTGCGGCCGCCGGTCTTGCTCTTGCCTTCGGTCAGCGCCTTGAGGGGCTTGCCCTTCCAGAGCGACGACTTGTCGACGAGGACCAGGCCACGGCGTGCCGGGCTGGTCGGGTTATATTTCTTCAGTGCCATCGGATTAGCCCCGCACGCCTTCGGTGACGTCAATCGACTGGCCTTCGGCCAGCGTGACGATCGCCTTCTTCACGTCGCTGCGGCGGTATTCCCTACCGCGCCAGCGCTTGGTCTTGCCCTTGGTGACCAGGGTGTTGACGCCAGTTACCTTGACATCGAACAGCGCCTCGACGGCAGCCTTGATCTGGGGCTTGGTCGCCGCATCGGCCACCTTGAAGACGACCGCGTTATGCTCGGAGAGCAGGGTCGACTTCTCGGTGATGTGCGGCGAGAGGATCACGTCGAAGTGACGGATGTCCACGTTGCTCTTAGCCATTGAAACGGGCCTCCAGCTTTTCGACAGCGGCGCGGGTCAGCACCAGCGTATCATGCTTCAGGATGTCGTAGACGTTGGCGCCGACAGCCGGGAGAACGTTCACGCCGATGATGTTGCGGGCAGCCAGGGCGAAGCCCTCGTTGACCTGCTCACCGTCCATGACGAGAACCTTCTTGCCGAAGTTCGCCTTCGCGAGTTCGCCGGCAAGCACCTTGGTCTTGGCGTCGGCAACGTCGAGCGAGTCGACGATGACCAGGCCGTTCAGGGCCTTGGCCGAGAGAGCCATCTTCAGACCGAGAGCGCGGATCTTCTTGTTCAGCGAGGGGTTGAAGTCGCGGCGACGAGCACCGTGAGCCTTACCACCACCGATGAACACGGGAGCTGCGCGATCGCCGTGACGGGCGGTGCCGCCACCCTTCTGGCGGCCGAACTTCTTGCCGGTGCGTGCGACTTCCGAACGCTCGCGAGTGGCGCGGGCGGTGCCGCGACGATTCTCGAGCTGCCAGGTGACGACGCGGTGCAGGATGTCAGCGCGCGGCTCGATGCCGAACACGTCGTCCGAAAGCTCGATGTCGGCGTTGGCGGCCGAACCGTCGATATTGAGGACTTGAACCTTCATGATTAGCCCTCCTGGCCTTCGGTCGCTTCGGGAGCCGCCACGTCAGCGGGGGTCTCGGCAGCGGCCGTGTCGTTGGTGTTGGCAGCCGACTTGAGGCCGGCGGGGTACGGAGCCTCGGCGTGACGGTCGACCTTGACGGCGTCCGAAACGGTGAGCCAGGCGTTCTTCGAACCCGGGACCGAGCCCTTGACGAAGATCAGGCCGCGCTCGTCGTCGACGCGGACGACTTCGAGGTTCTGCTGCGTGCGCTGGCGGTCGCCCATGTGGCCGGCCATCTTCTTGTTCTTGAAGACCTTGCCCGGATCCTGGCGCTGACCGGTCGAACCGTGTGCACGGTGCGAGATCGAGACACCGTGGGTGGCGCGCATGCCTCCGAAGCCCCAGCGCTTCATGGCGCCCTGGAAGCCTTTGCCCTGCGTGTGGCCGCCTACGTCGACGAGCTGGCCGGGCACGAAGTGCGAGGCTGCGATCGTCGAGCCGACCTCGAGGAGGGCGTCGTCGGCGACGCGGAATTCCGCGACGCGCATCTTGAGGGAAACTTCAGCCTTGGCAAAATGCTCGCGCTGCGGCTTGGCGACGTTCTTCTGCTTGGCTTCACCAGCACCGAGCTGAACCGCGACGTAACCGTCACGATCAGAGGTGCGGACCGAAACCACCTGGCAGCCTTCCAGGGCCAGGACGGTGACGGGCACATGGCGGCCATCCTCCTGGAACAGGCGGGTCATCCCGACTTTCTTGGCGATCACGCCGGTACGCATGACCTTCTCCTTACAGAGGCGCACGCAGGACCATCCCCCGTGCGCGTGTCCAACCCTATTTGTGATACGAACCCCGTCCGGGTCAGGTGCTCCCTGCGAACCCTGTATGGGCAGCGGAAGCGAGACGGGGGACGCATTCCCGATACTTTCCGAGGAAAGCAGCGGAGGTATCCCTTGTGTCCCCTTCGGTTTCCCTCCGGGGCGCTGTCTAAGCGGGTTTCTCCCCGCGAAGCCGGCCCAGTGGACCGACAAGGTAATTTGAACCCGGAGGTTCGAATTTTGCCTCGATCGTTTAAAGTCCGATCGGAAAGGACTTATCGGGGCAACCCCTGAGGGTTACCCCGTCAGCCGGCTCAGGCCAGCTTGATTTCGACGTTCACGCCGGCCGCGAGGTCCAGCTTCATCAGCGCGTCGACAGTGGCAGCGTTGGGCTGCACGATGTCGAGGAGACGCTTGTAGGTGCGGACCTCGAACTGCTCGCGCGACTTCTTGTCGACGTGCGGGCCGCGGTTGACCGTGAACTTCTCGATCTGCGTCGGCAGAGGAATGGGGCCCCGGATCAGCGCGCCGGTGCGGCGGGCCGTATCAGCGATTTCGCCAGTTGCCTGGTCGAGAACGCGATGGTCAAACGCCTTGAGGCGAATGCGGATGTTCTGAGCTTCCATTACCTACACCGATGAGAAAGAGCCAAAGGACCGAAGTCCCGTTAAATTCGAGACGCGCCCCTACACGGCAAGGGCGAGTCGGGCAAGCGATACTTTGTGGGAATCTGCGGGGCAGCTGGTCAGGCCAGCGCCCGGCCCTTCGCCGCGAGGCCTTCTTGGTTTGGTCCGTGAGCGATAGCCTGTTGAACCGTAGAGCGCCGTGCAGGTACACCCTCGTTCGATTTGCCGCCAATGATCCCGATCTAACGCATTAGCGGGCCTGAAATAAACTGCAGGCCACGGGCGAGCCTCCGGAAGATCGGACTGCGCCTGCCGGTGCTCAGTTCATGTTTATTGGGCAGGGCGAAGAAACAAGAGCAAGTGCGATCCCCGATCGCTTCGCCCTGATCTTGTCGCCGATTTCGCAGCCGGCAATTTCATGGGGATAGACCGATTTGAAACCGATCAAGCCTGCAGCATCCTGGGCATAGACAACACCAATCAATCCCGGACGATACTTGCTGCCACCGACCTTCAAATCGGTAATTGTGGCTATCACCGGAATTGCCTTCCGGCTTTCGGCTACATCGCCGACGTAGTGAAAGACGCCAAAGCCAATTGAGACGACGAAGAATAACAAGATAAGCAAAAGCAGGCCGGTTCCCCAAGCCTGATTGCTCTTGAAACGCAGCGAATGCAGAAAGTCAGCCATTGCCCCCATCCTCATGCACCCGCGATGATATCCGCAATGGAAGCGCGACCCGGCATTTTCGCAGTATAATCCCCAAAACGCGAAAAGCCCGACGCTCCTTTCAGAGCGCCGGGCCAATCACTGTAGCCGTAGCTTCAGATCAGCGAATTACTTCGTAATCTTCGAAACGACGCCCGAACCGACGGTGCGGCCGCCTTCGCGGATTGCGAAGCGCAGGCCATCGTCCATGGCGATCGGTGCGATCAGCTTGACGCTGATGGTCACGTTGTCGCCCGGCATGACCATCTCGGTGCCCTCGGGGAGGATCACTTCGCCGGTCACGTCGGTGGTGCGGAAGTAGAACTGCGGACGGTAGTTGGCGAAGAACGGCGTGTGACGGCCGCCTTCGTCCTTCGACAGAACGTAGACTTCTGCGTCGAACTCGGTGTGCGGGGTCACGGTGCCCGGCTTGGCGAGAACCTGGCCGCGCTCCACGTCTTCACGCTTCAGGCCGCGAACCAGCGCGCCGATGTTGTCGCCTGCACGACCTTCGTCGAGCAGCTTGCGGAACATTTCGACGCCGGTGACGACGGTCTTCTGGGTGTTGCGGATGCCGACGACTTCGACTTCCTCGCCAACCTTGACGATGCCGGTCTCGACGCGGCCGGTGACGACCGTACCACGGCCCGAGATCGAGAACACGTCCTCGACGGGCATCAGGAACGCCTTGTCGGTCGGACGCGGCGGCTGCGGGATGTAGCTGTCGACGGCGGCCATCAGCTCAAGGATCTTTTCCTTGCCGATGTTGTCGTCGCGGCCTTCGAGAGCGGCGAGAGCCGAACCCATGATGATCGGAATGTTGTCGCCGTCGAAGTCGTACGACGAGAGCAGTTCGCGAACTTCGAGTTCGACGAGCTCGAGCAGCTCGGCGTCATCGACCTGGTCGACCTTGTTCATGAACACGACGAGCTGCGGCACGCCGACCTGGCGGGCAAGCAGGATGTGCTCGCGGGTCTGCGGCATCGGGCCGTCAGCAGCGTTCACGACGAGGATCGCGCCGTCCATCTGGGCGGCACCGGTGATCATGTTCTTGACGTAGTCAGCGTGACCCGGGCAGTCGACGTGCGCGTAGTGGCGCTCGGCGGTCTCGTACTCGACGTGTGCGGTCGAGATGGTGATGCCGCGCTCGCGCTCTTCGGGAGCCTTGTCGATGTTCGCGAAGTCAACGGCGGTACCACCGAACGCTTCAGCCATCACCTTGGTGATCGCGGCGGTCAGCGTGGTCTTGCCGTGGTCGACGTGACCGATGGTGCCGATGTTGCAGTGCGGCTTGTTCCGCTCAAATTTAGCCTTGGCCATTTTTCAAACCTTCTTTCGTCTTGATTTCGAATCTGCGGGTATCGGAGCGGAGCCCGCGGATGCAGGCGCCGCCCCTAGAACCATTGCTGCCCTCAGGCAAGCTTCTCCTTGACCTCAGCCGCGACGTTCGCCGGGACCTCGTCGTAGTGAGAGAACTGCATCGAGTAGTTCGCACGGCCCTGGGTGAAGGAGCGCAGCGAGTTCACGTAGCCGAACATGTTCGCGAGCGGCACGTTGGCATCGACGACCTGGGCATTGCCGCGGCTGTCGGTGCCTTGGATCTGGCCACGACGCGAGTTGAGATCGCCGATGACGTCGCCCATGAACTCCTCAGGGGTGACGACTTCGACCTTCATGATCGGCTCGAGCAGCTTGATGCCAGCCTTCTGCGCGACTTCGCGCATCGCAGCACGGCCGGCGATTTCGAACGCCAGGGCGCTCGAGTCGACGTCGTGGTACGAACCGTCGTAGAGGACGATGTCGAAGTCGATGATCGGGAAGCCGACCAGCGAGCCCGAGGCAGCGGTTTCGCGCATGCCCTTTTCGATCGCGGGGATATATTCCTTCGGAATGTTACCGCCCTTGATCTCGTCCTTGAAGGTGATGCCCGAACCGCGCTCACCCGGCGTGACCTTGACCTTCACGCGGCCGAACTGACCCGTACCACCCGACTGCTTCTTGTGGGTGTAGTCGACGTCGACCGGCTTGCCGAGGTATTCGCGGTAAGCCACCTGCGGCGCACCGACGTTGGCCTCGACCTTGAACTCGCGGCGCATGCGATCGACGATGATGTCGAGGTGAAGCTCGCCCATGCCCTTGATGATGGTCTGGCCGGACTCGTGGTCGGTCGAAACGCGGAACGAGGGATCCTCGGCCGAGAGACGGTTGAGCGCGATGCCCATCTTCTCCTGGTCGGCCTTGGTCTTGGGCTCCACCGACAGCTCGATCACGGGCTCGGGGAACTCCATGCGCTCGAGCACGATCGGTGCGCGTTCGGCGCAGAGCGTGTCGCCCGTGGTGGTTTCCTTCATGCCCGCCAGCGCGACGATGTCGCCTGCGAACGATTCGTCGATGTCCTTGCGGTCGTTGGCGTGCATCTCGAGGATGCGGCCGACCTTCTCCTTCTTGCCCTTCACCGAGTTCAGATACGTGCCCTTCGACAGCGTGCCCGAGTAGATGCGGATGAAGGTGAGCGAGCCCACGAAGGGATCGTTCATGACCTTGAAGGCGAGCGCCGAGAACGGCGCGCTGTCTTCGGGCGGACGGCTGTCGGGCTCGTCGCTGTCAACCTTGACGCCCTGGACGTCTTCGATGTCGAGCGGCGAAGGCAGGTAGTCGACGACGGCGTCGAGCAGGGGCTGGACGCCCTTGTTCTTGAACGCCGAGCCGCAGACGACCGGAACGAACGCATGCGCCAGCGTACCCTTGCGGATCAGCGCCTTGAGCGTTGCGACATCGGGCTCGTTGCCTTCGAGGTACGCTTCCATCGCGTCATCGTCCTGCTCGACGGCGAGTTCGATGAGCTTGGTGCGGTACTCGGCGGCTTCGTCGACGAGGTCGGCCGGGATTTCTTCGTAGAAGAACTCGGCGCCCAGCGACTCGTCCTTCCAGACGATCGCGCGGTTGTGGACGAGATCCACGAGGCCCTTCAGGTCGGCTTCGAGGCCGATCGGAATGTAGAGCACGGCCGGGGTCGCACCGAGGCGGTCGATGATCGACTGCACGCAGTACTTGAAGTTCGCGCCGGTGCGGTCGAGCTTGTTGATGAAGCACATGCGCGGAACGCCGTACTTGTCGGCCTGGCGCCACACGGTTTCCGACTGCGGCTCAACGCCGGCAACGCCGTCGAAGCAGGCCACGGCACCGTCGAGCACGCGCAGCGAACGCTCGACTTCGATGGTGAAGTCGACGTGTCCGGGGGTGTCGATGATGTTGATGCGGTATTCCTGGCCCTCGGAGGTCCAGAAGCAGGTGGTCGCCGCGGAGGTGATCGTGATGCCACGCTCCTGCTCCTGCTCCATCCAGTCCATGGTCGCAGCGCCGTCGTGCACTTCGCCGATCTTGTAGGACTTGCCGGTGTAGTAGAGGATACGCTCGGTCGTGGTGGTCTTGCCGGCGTCGATGTGCGCCATGATACCGATGTTGCGGTACATGTTGAGCGGATGGCTGCGGGCCATGGGAGAATCCTTAGCGAGGGTTTCGGGAGCGTATGCGGCCTTCAGATAGACCTGCGCGCCCTGAAATAAAAGTGTGACGCCCGGATGACCCTTGCAGGTCGTCCGGGCACCACGATCACATTACCAGCGGTAGTGCGAGAAGGCGCGGTTCGCGTCCGCCATGCGGTGCGTGTCTTCGCGCTTCTTGACCGCGTTGCCGCGGTTGTTGGCGGCGTCGAGCAGCTCGCCCGACAGGCGCGCGGCCATCGTGGTCTCGGGGCGGTTACGGGCCGCGCCGATCAGCCAGCGGATAGCGAGGGCCTGCGAACGCTCGGGACGCACTTCCACGGGGACCTGGTAGGTCGCACCGCCGACGCGGCGCGAACGCACTTCGATCTGCGGCTTCACGTTGTTCAGGGCATCGTGGAACAGCTGGACCGGGTCCGACTTGGCGCGGGTTTCCATGGTTTCCATGGCACCGTAGACGATCTGCTCTGCGACCGACTTCTTGCCGTCGTACATGAGGTTGTTCATGAACTTGGACAGGATGAGATCCCCGAACTTGGGATCGGGCAGGATTTCCCGCTTCTCGGGACGACGACGACGTGACATTTTTGTAACTCCAAAAGGTCCGGAGCGTAGCGGAGGTCTTCAACCGTCATCCCAGCGTAGGCTGGGACCGCTGGCCTCACTGGGCGCTCGGCAGGTTTAGTCCTTCAAGCTCGCGGTAGGCTGCCAGCGGTCCCAGCCTTCGCTGGGATGACGGGTGGCCGGGCGCGAGGCTTGCGACCGATCACTTCGGACGCTTGGCGCCGTACTTCGAGCGGCTCTGCTTGCGATCCTTGACGCCCTGCGTGTCGAGCACGCCGCGAAGGATGTGGTAGCGAACGCCGGGAAGATCGCGGACGCGGCCGCCGCGGATGAGCACGACCGAGTGCTCCTGCAGGTTGTGGCCTTCACCCGGGATGTACGAAATGACTTCGCGGCTGTTGGTCAGGCGAACCTTGGCGACCTTGCGGAGAGCCGAGTTCGGCTTCTTCGGGGTGGTCGTGTAGACGCGGGTGCAGACGCCGCGCTTCTGGGGGTTCTGCTCCATCGCAGGGACCTTCGACTTGGCCTTCTGCGGTTCGCGACCCTTGCGGATCAGCTGGTTGATAGTGGGCATCTATACTCTTCTTTCAAATTGGGAGTGCGATGGATGCGCGCCGAAACGAAATCGGCGCGGACCCATCGCACCCCGGCCTGGGACCGGGCCGGCATGCCTTGCGAAAGGAAGAGTGAGAGGGTCACGAACGAACAGGAAGAACTGCGCCGCCCCCTCATCCCGGCGAAGGCCGGGACCCAGTGAGCTATGGCGCAACCTTGCGGTCGCCCGTGAGCCGAAAAACACTCCACCCGGCGCGAGGCGCTACCGGATTACTCTGCCAACCGTCGGCCCTTCCCGAATCGGAAGAAGGAACCCGCTTCCCCGAGCGGCCCGCAACGGCGAAACCGCTGCAAACCTTGAGGAAACCGCCGGAATGGCAATGTTCAGCTCTATGTCGTCCACCGCGAGCAGACCCGCGAGGGATGCGGGCCTTTAGGGGATTGGAGGGTGTGGGTCAAGGATTGAGCAGCGGTTACCGCTGTGAACCCATTCCAGTTGCCCGCCGCACAATCATTGTTCCAGAACTTGCGAGCGCTAGCGAAATCCAATCGCGTCGTGTTGCTGCATCACGATAAGTTGATGCAGCTAAATGATCTGCTGCTCAGTCCAAGTGCCTCTCTTAGAACGGTATGTCATCATCGAACCCCGTTCCCCAAGGGTCATTCTTTCGGGGCTGCGCAGCTAGGGGCAGCTCTAGGCCGCGCACAATGTAGAGGTTCAGAATGTGGTCGCGGTCCATGAACATAATCTGGCTTCGCTTCGAATGGTCCAGCGCGTTGCCCAGCCAGTTGCGCGCTTGCTTTGTGATCTCTCCGCCAGCGACAATGAAAGCATGATCTACAAGTGCCTTCTTATTAGTGTCGGCATCGAAAACTTCATGACCGAGCATCATGAGAACCTGATTGTAGATTTCGGATATGTTTGCATTCGAACCTTTTGACATCCCAGCAGCATCTAGCTTTCCCTTTTTCGCTTGGATGCCGAAATAGATTACGTGCTCGGTCGGTAGCTTATACCTCATCCATACGTCCTTGCCGTATTCGAGCGACTTGTCCTTGTGCCCGACGCTGGTAATCCGCTGGTAGCCACAGTGTCGGAATAACGGCAGTAGGACTTCCTCAATAAGTTCGTCCTCAGAGCACTTGTCCAGATACGCGATTAGTAGGTTGCGCTTCTCGACTTCAATAGGCGTAAGCGGTCGGTACAGGTTAACCGGCGTTGAAATGGTTTTTGTCTGAATATCGCGAACGTAGAAGATGCCACCCTCGTCATAATATCCCTCAAAGCCTTCGCGCGTCAGGGTAGCGTTCAGCGCCTCCAGCGCAAGAATCCGGTCATTGTCGGGAGTAACCGCGTTCCGCTTGTCCATCAGCGTCCGCAACACGATTGCGAACCGTTCGGGGAGCTGATTTGCATGCGATTGCGGTTCAGCGAGCAGGGTTTTAAGGGTTTCTAGAGTCCACAAGACGCGAGAGCTGCCGTCGAAAACGAACTCCATGTCGCACTCTTCAAAAAATTCAGTGATTTCATACCCTTTGCGGTATGGAAACCAATTATGTTCTTCTTGGCCGACCAGCATTTGAGCCAGCATCTTAAGGCTGCGGTTTTTGAATTCCATACGTGCAGGGTACCTAGCCTGATCGCCTTGCCAATCACTTATACGCAGAAATACACAGTTCACTGCGGCCGCCATTTGGGAATGGACGAGTAAAGCTAGACCCAACAAACCATTTTCCTACACACCCCCACCCTTGATACGCAGGTCCGCCATGGGAACCGTCCCTTCCAGCACGGAGTGACCTGCCTTATGTCGCCTTCGGATCGCAACCTGCCCGCACGCCCCGGCCTCGGCGACGAAGAGGGGCCGGGGACATGCCCTCCCCCGACCCCTCCCGCGCGCGGGAGGGGGGATGAAGGAGCGCCCCCACCCCTCTCTTCGGCGCCTTCGGCTCGCGCGTCGTCCTTGTCGGTGCGGCCTTCGCGGCGTACCTCGCGCACCGCCTTCTTCGACGAGCCAGTCATGGACGACGATCCGCTGCTCGGCTTCGCGCCCTATCTCCATGCCATGCCGCGCCGGAACTCGATCACGCCCGAGCGCCAGCGCGCCTTCATCGCCGCGCTCGCCGCCACCGGGATCGTGACGCAGGCGGCGCGCTCCATCGGCGCCAGTCTCGAGGCGCTCTACAACCTGCGGCACCGCAAGGGCGCCGAAGGGTTCTCGGCCGCGTGGGACATGGCGATCGACCGGGGCATGATGCGGCTGGAGGACTGCGCCCTCGAACGCGCGATCCAGGGCGAGGAACGCCCGGTGGTGAGCTTGGGCCAGGTCGTCACCACATACGTGCGCCACGACACCAGGCTCATGCTGTTCCTGCTGCGCACCCGCCGCGCCGAGCGCTACGGCCCCGACAGCGGCGCCGATCCGCAGCCGGGCTCGCCGGTCTACGAGCGCATCCGCGCGGAGATCGAGGGCGACGCTTCGCTCGACCAAGTCCGCGCCAGCATCACCGCCAAGCTCGAGCAGCTGCGCCTGCACATGGAGGCGTGCCGGGAGCAAGAAGAACACGAGGCCTGGCACGCCCGCCCCGGGCTCGGGGACTATTGAGCCCCCTCAGCTGTTGGAGCCCTCGAACGGAATCCGCGTCGGCGCGCCGCGGCCGCCCATGAAGTTGGCGAGGTTGCGGTGGAGGTTGATGACCTTCTGCTCCTGGTGCGGGTTGGGCAGCGGCCCTCGGAACCCGCTCGACTTCATGCCCTTCTGGACGAACTGCATGTTCGAGAAGTCCTGCGCCAGCACCGATCCCCACAGCTCGCCCACCGGGTCGGCGTAAGTCCACTCCGTCTCCGGCACCTGCCCTTCCGGGAAGCGCTCGAGCGCGTAGCTTTCGAACACGCACTTGTTGGGATCGTCGCCGTAGGGGCGCACGCGGTAGCACAGCGCGAAAGTGACGCCGTGGAGGATGTTCTGGTTGGGGAACAGCCCCCAGGCGAGCCCGGCCTCGGCCATGACGGCGGGCGGGACCTCGGGCCAGGTGACCCCGCGCGCCGCGTCGTCCTTCTTGGCCGACGCCATCCAGTGGGCGATGACCTCCTGCGCCGGGGTACCCTCGGGCAGCTCGTCGACGAGGCGGCTGGCGGCGTTCACCAGCGTCTCGGTCGAGGCGGAGTAGTTCACCGTCTCGTAGTTCTCCTTGATCAGCTCGTAAGTGGACAGCCGCGCGTCGTCGCCCTTGCCGGCGCGGGTGGTGCCCGAGCTTTCGCTCATCTTGAACTTGTCGTCGCGGGTGTCGTAGCTCGAGACCGAGTGCAGCCCGTACTGCTTGGACAGCGCATAGTAGTTGCCGTAGGCGAGCAGCTGGGTGTGGGTGCCGGCGACGTGGTAGGGTTCCAGGAACGCCTCGATCGCGGTCTTCCAGTTGCAGTCGTAGATCGCCCACTGGCGCCACTTGTAGTGCATCTTGTCGAGTTCGAAGTGCGACAGGATCTCTCCGGCGCGGCCCATCCACTCCTTCAGCGGCACCGCGTCGGGGTCCATGGTCACGTAGATGTAGCCCGCCCAGGTATCGACCTGCACGCCCGACAGGCAGGTCATCTCCGCCGTGAGCTTGTTCTGCCAGTCCTGCGGATCGAGGATGTAGGTGTTCTGCCCGTCGAGGTCGAAGGTCCAGCCGTGGAAGCCGCAAATGAAGTTGCGGCGGTTGGAGCCGCGCACGTCGTGCACCTTGCCGGGCAGCATGTCGGGCACCGAGACGAGCTGGCGGCCGCGGTGCGGGCAGACGTTGTGGAACGCCTTGAGGGTGCCGTCGTCCTTGCGCAGGATGATGATGGATTCGTCGGCGACGTCGTAGGTCATCCAGTCGCCGGGATTGGGCAGGTCGCTCTCACGCTCGACCATCTGCCAGATCTTTGGCCACAGGTGCGTCTTCTCGGCCGCAAGGTAGTCCTTCGAAAGGAACGCCTCGGTCGGGTAGGTGGCGAGCACTTCCGCGTCCATGTCGGCGGCGGTGAGGCGGCTGGGCTCGAAGGATTCCGGCTTGTTCATGGTCGTCTCCCTTGACGCCCGGCCCGTCCCTTCGCCTGGGGACACGGTGGCCGCGGCGGCAACACTATTCAACAGCACTGTTTACTAAGCCAAGGCCCCGCCGGTTTCCAGAGCCTACCGTGCGCAACGCCCCGGCGATGCGGCAGGGCGGGCGCCACCCGAAACGAAAAGGGAGGAGACGCCCGCCGGCATCCCCTCCCCCTGCATTCTCCGCGAGGGAGAACCCTTCGGATCAGTGCCTCAAAGGCCGATGATACCGCCGTCGTTCTTGGTGATCGCGATCAGCGCCGAGCGGGGACGCACGCTTGCCGCCGGAGTGCCGGTCTGGCTGTCGGGCCAGTGGCTGCTCGGAGCGGCGGCGGTGCCGTCCTCGCCGGGGTGCTGGATGCCCACGAACAGGGTGCGGCCGTCCGGCGTCTGGTCGATGCCGGTGATCTCGCACTGGACCGGGCCTACCAGGAAGCGGCGCAGGTTGGCCGCGGTCGCCTTGGCGCCCACGAACGTCGCCTGCGTGCCGGTGCCGCCGTTGGTGTTGGTGATCGTCACCGCGCCGCCGTCACCGACCTTGCCGGGGATGGCCGCCAGCAGCATGCAGTTGGTGCGGTCGGTCAGGGCGCCGTCGTCGGTCTCGATCCACAGCAGCGGATTGATCTGGCCGGAGGGGTTGGTCGAACGCGAGAAGTTCAGGCCGTCCGGGCTCGAGAAGTCGTTGGCGACGGTGAGGCCCGAGACGTTGACGTTCACCGGATCGGCATCGGTCGAGTCCGCCCCGAACAGGTAGATGTCCCACTTGAAGGTCAGCGCGCTGGTGGTGTCGCCGGTTTCGCGCAGGCGCACGATGTGGCCGTTGGGGTTGCCGGTCTGGGCGGTCTTGGCGGCGCCCTTGGGGTCGTTGTACGAACGCGGGTTGGCGGCGTTGGTGCCGGTCACCGGGCGGAACGCGTTGTTCGAGTTGGTGAGCGTCAGGTAGATTTCGCCGGTCACCGGGTTGCCCACGGTCCATTCCGGGCGGTCCATCGGCGTCGCGCCCACCGCGTCGGCGGCGAAGCGGGTGTTGACGCAGATGTCGGCCTGGTCGGCGAAGGTATAGGCGGGATAAGTGCCGCTGGCGGGACGCGTCGGCACCTGGCCGGCGACGAGCGGCAGCCACTTGCCGGTGCCGTCCGCATCGAAGCGGGCGACGTAGAGGATACCGGCGTCGAGGTACTTGTCACCCACCGCGAGACGGTTGGCGGCATTGGCGTCCGCCGGGTCCCAGGTCGCGGTCGAAACGAACTTGTAGAGGTATTCGCCGCGCGAATCGTCGCCCATGTAGACGCCCAGCTTCTGGCCGGTGGCAATGCGCACGAAGGCGCCTTCATGGCCGAAGCGGCCCAGCGCGGTGCGCTTGCGCGGGGTCGAGGTGGGGCTGAACGGATCGATCTCGACGACCCAGCCGAACTGGTTGGGCTCGTAGCGGAAGTCGGCGGTGGCAGGCGCCGTGGCGCTGCTGATCGTCGCGTTCCAGCGAGTGAAGCGCGTGTCGGTGCTCGAGGCGGTCGACCACGAGTAGCTGCCCGAGCGGCTGGTGATGCCGTTGCGGTTCAGCGAGGCCAGTTCGCGCGGCGTACGCAGGGCATCGTCCGAAGCGTCGCGGCGGAAGTAGCCGGCGTAGTTTTCCTCGCAGGTGAGGTTGGTGTTCCAGCCGGTATATCCGTTGGCGCAGTTGTTGATGGTGCCGCGACCAGCCTTGCCGTCGTTCGAGAACGCGGTGACGAGGTAGGGCGAGCCCGCCGCCGGACCCGAGAAGGCCATCGGCGTGTTCGGCGTGATGCGGCGATTGAAGCTGCTGTTCTGGACGTAGCTCCAGGCGCGATTGCCGGCATCGGCATACTCGACGATCGAGACGCCGTGGCACTCGATTTCCTTGAGCGCCTCGGCCAGCGGACGCGCGCCGCCCGTGGTGGTCGGGCCGTTCGGGTGGAGGTAGGTCTGGGTGATGTTCTCGTGGTTCTGCACCATCAGGCCGCGCGTCGAGCTGGTGGGCTGCGGCGTGCCGGTGGCCGACATGCCGAAGAAGTGCAGCGCGTCGTGGTGGTCGCCGATGCGCTTGTCGAAGTCGGCGTCGGAACCGTTGTTGGCATAGGCCGAAACGCCGGCGGCGATCGGGTCGCCCAGGCGGGTCAGCACGGTGACGCGGTAGCCTTCGGGCACCACGGCGACGTCGGCCAGACTGTGGGCGACGGCGGCGAAGCCGAGCACCGCGGGGGACACGCGCACCGTGGTGCTGGCGCTGGCGGCTTCGCCGTAGGCCGAGGTGGCGCTGTAGGTGAAGGTGAAGTCGGTCGCGGCGGCGACTGCCGGAGCGATGAAGGTCACGGTGCCGCTCGTGCCCGAGAGTTCGACGGCGGGGCCACTGATCTGGGTCCAGACCGGGGCGGTGCTGCCCAGCGTGCCCGTGGCGTTGCCGGTCAGCGTGACCACGCGGCCGGTGCTGGTGGCGGCGTTCTCGCCCGCCGTGACGGTGATGCCGCCCAGGCTGCCGTCGTCATCGCCGTCGCCGCAGGCGGCGAGCAGGCTGGTGCCCATGAAGGCCATCGTCGTGGCGCCGGCGCCCCGGAACATCGCCTGGCGGCGCGAATAGCGCTCGGCGGCCATGCTCTCGAGCGAGCGCTGGGTGGAATCGTTGGTGTCGACGTCGCCGTCGGTATAGCCGATGGCGGGAGTAATCTCGGTCATGGTGTCGCCCCTGTTGTTGGTCGCGAGGGCGACAGCTAGGGGCGGATCATGACAACAACACGCAAGTTTGATGGCAGATCGATGGCGTTATTCTGACGGTTATTCGACGGCGACGCGCAACCGGTGGTCGCAGGCGGCCCGCATCGGCCGCCGGAGCCGGATTGTCGCTCAGTCCTCGCGGGGATAGACCTCGCCCAGGACGCGGCGGAAGTGGCCTTCCACCTGGTCGTTGCAGGCGCAGGCGCGCTCCTTGAGCCCCGTGCGGTCGAGCACTTCGATGCCGCCCCGGCGGGTGCGGACCATGCCGTCGCGCTTGAAGCGCTGGAGCACGCGGCTGGCGTAGCTGCGACCGATTCCCATCATCGAGGCCAGCTGTTCCTGCGTCATCGTCACGTCGTTGCGGCCGATCCGGTCGACGGCGGCCGACAGCCACTTGGCGGCGCGCTGCTCGATGGTGTGGACGGCATTGCAGGCGATCGACTGGAAAACCTGCGCCATCACGCAGTCGGCATAGCGCGTGAACAGGTGGTCGATCGCCGCGGAGCGGTCCTTGGCGGCCTCGAGGTCGCGCATGGCGATGCGCAGGAAGACACCTTCGTGCAGGACGTTGGCGCGGGCATAGGACGGCAGCGAGCCGTGACTGACGATGCCGCCGAGGGCGCCCTCGCGGCCGACCAGGATGGTTTCCACCGCCATGCCGTCGTCCATCTCGACGAAGTAGGAGCTCATCGCGCCTTCGGTCGGGAAATAGCAGTAATCGACGTTCTCGCCGGGATTGTAGATGATCTCGCCGGACTTCAACCGGCACTCGCCAAGCTTGGGTTCCAGCAGCGCAAGGTCATCCTTCCGCAGCGCGGAAAGCAGGTCGCTACCCGCGATCGCCGCCGCCGAGACCGGGCTGGTTTGCGGGATTGTGCTCATTTATCGTCCTCGGGCGCTCGGTCCACCCCCGGACCGATCGAACGAAAACCCCCGGCGACCTGCACGGTTCCCTCGCCCTGCGATCAAAAGTGGACAGACGCGGCGAGACGCCGATGCTATGCGACGACTTGTGTTACTGAGGAACATTCCTGCCCGGGAAGGGTTCCGCCAGCGAGGCGCTCCACTCGGCTCGCTTTGAAAACATGCAAAAGGCCTCTAAGCGGACACCATGCAAGCCGACGTCGAAAACACCGCACCTGACCTTCTGAGCCTTCTGCGCACCGCGACCGGGCCTTCGCACGAGCGTCTCGACGCCTCGTTCGGTTCGCTGGACCTTTCCCGGCGCGGCGATCTGGTGCGTTTCCTCGCCGCGCATGCCATCGGCCTTGCGCCGCTGTTCCCGGTGTTCCGCGCCTTCGTCGAGGAGCGGCTGGGGCTGGATTGCCCCGACTACCCCGCCATGCTGGCCGCCGACCTTGCCGCCCTAGGCATCGACGGCGACGCCTTGCCCGCGCTGGAGGTGCCGAGACAGATCGCACCGATCGGCGGCGAGGCCGGGGTCGGCTACGTGATCTGCGGCTCGCGCCTCGGGCTCGCGATGATCCGCCAGCGCGGCTATTGGGGCGAGGCCGAGGGCTTCCGCTCCGCCTACATGACCGACGGGCGCGGGCATGAGGCGTGGAAGGCGCTGGTCCCGCAGCTGCGCGGCCAGCGCGCCACGCCGGCGGCCGCCGAAGCGGCC
>NZ_AKKE01000057.1 GCF_000281975.1 Novosphingobium sp. AP12
AGCCACGATGACCGATCCGTATTGGTATGCGTGCGCATGGGATGCGCAAGGTTTGCGACTTGATCTCGCGCCCTTGCCTCCGATCGCCGACCCGATACACCGTGTCGCCTTGTACTTCAGCTAGCGGATGTCGCGGCATATAACCTAAATGGTTCTAAATGTCAAGTTAGAACCGCCTTGACTGCCACCGGTCTCCGTCCCCGCTAATGGGGGCGCTGGGTACTCACTGGGCAATATCTGAATCACGGCCAGGCAGCGCGGCTGCGCGCGCCCGGCCTCGCCGTGCTCAGGCCCGCGCTTCGTTCACGCCGGCGCTGTTGTGGCGCAGCGCCTTCAGCACGGTATCGACGATCTGCGGGGCGTTGAGGCCGGCTTCGTCGTACTGCGTCTCGGGCTTGTCGTGGTCCTGGAACACGTCGGGCAGGCGCATGGTGCGGATTTTGAGCCCGGCGTCGGTCAGGCCCTCGTCGCTCGCCATGGTGAGGACGTGCGCGCCGAGGCCGCCGATCGAGCCTTCCTCCACCGTCACGATCACTTCGTGGCTGAGCATGAGGCGGCGGATCAGGTCGGTGTCGAGCGGCTTGGCGAAGCGCAGGTCGGCGACCGTCGTCGACAGGCCCCTGGCCTCGAGCTGGTCGGCAGCCTTGAGCGCCTCGCCCAGCCGCGTGCCGAGTGACAGGATGGCGACCTTGGAGCCTTCGCGTACGACGCGGCCCTTGCCGATCGCCAGTTGCTCCGGCGTGGCGGGCAGTTCCAGGCCAACGCCGTTGCCGCGCGGGTAGCGGAAGGCGATCGGTCCGGCGTCGTGCAGCGCGGCGGTGTGGACCATGTGGACCAGTTCCACCTCGTCCGCCGCGGCCATGACGACCATGTTGGGCAGCGTGGCGAGGTAGGTCACGTCGAACGAGCCGGCATGCGTGGCCCCGTCGGCGCCGACGAGGCCGGCGCGGTCGATGGCGAAGCGGACCGGCAGGTTCTGGATCGCGACGTCGTGGACCACCTGGTCGAAGGCCCGCTGCAGGAACGTGGAGTAGATCGCGCAGAACGGGCGCATCCCCTGCGCGGCGAGGCCGGCGGCGAAGGTCACGGCGTGCTGCTCGGCGATGCCGACGTCGAAGCTGCGTTCGGGGAACTGGGCTGAGAACTTGTCGAGCCCGGTGCCCGACGGCATGGCGGCGGTGATCGCGCAGATCGTGGGATCGCGCTCCGCCTCTGCCGTAAGCGCCTTGGCGAAGACGCCGGTATAGCTGGGGGGGCCGGCGGGGGCCTTGGCCTGCTCGCCGGTGATGACGTCGAACTTCTGGACGCCGTGGTACTTGTCGGCAGCGTTTTCGGCGGGCGCGTAGCCCTTGCCCTTCTGGGTCACGACGTGGACGAGGATCGGGCCTTCGCCCGCATCGCGCACGTTTTCCAGCACCGGGACCAGCGCGTCGAGGTCGTGGCCGTCGATCGGGCCGACGTAGTAGAAGCCCAGTTCCTCGAACAGGGTGCCGCCCATGGCCATGCCGCGGGCGAATTCGTCGGTCTTCTTGGCGGCGACGTGCAGCGGGCGCGGCAGGCGGCGGGCGAACTTGCGCGCCAGCTCGCGCAGGCCAAGGAACTGCCCGGAGGAAACCAGCCGTGCTAGGTAGGCCGAGAGCCCGCCGACCGGCGGCGCGATCGACATGTCGTTGTCGTTGAGGATCACGACGAGGCGGTTGCCGGCCTCGCGCGCGTTGTTCATCGCCTCATAGGCCATGCCGGCGCTCATCGCGCCGTCGCCGATCACGGCGATGCCGCGCCCCGGCGTGCCCTTGATCTTGTTAGCGATGGCAAAGCCCAGCGCGGCCGAGATCGAAGTGGAGCTATGGGCGGTGCCGAAAGGGTCGTACTCGCTCTCGCTCCGCTTGGTGAAGCCGGAGAGGCCGCCGCCCTGGCGCAGGGTGCGGATACGCTCGCGCCGGCCGGTCAGGATCTTGTGCGGGTAGGCCTGGTGGCCGACGTCCCAGATCAGGCGGTCGGCGGGCGTGTCGAACACGTAGTGGATCGCGACGGTCAGTTCGACCACGCCGAGTCCCGAGCCGAGGTGCCCACCCGTCTGTCCGACGGCGGAGATCATCTCGGCGCGCAGTTCGTCTGCGAGCTGGCGAAGTTGGGCGGGCTTGAGCTTGCGAAGGTCTTCGGGAGTCGGAACTTCGTCGAGCAGGGGAGTGGCCGGGTTGGCGTTCATCTTTCGGGCCTTACACGCTTGCGACTGGCGTGTCGATTGACCGGTTCCGCAATATCGGTCCCGTGTGGTCGCGGCGCCTCAGCTGCAGTCCGCGCAGATGCCGCGCAGCTCGATCACCGGGCGAACGTCGGCGAATCCGGCCGTGCGGGCCGCCGCCACGAGCGCGCCCGTCAGCTTGTCGTCGTCGATGTGGACGGCCTGGCCGCAGCTGTCGCAGATCAGGAAGATACAGTCGTGCTGGCAGCCGGGGTGCGTGTTGGCGACGTAGGCGTTGGCACTCTCAACCCGCCGCGCGAGGTTGGTGCGCACGAACAGGTCGAGGATGCGGTACACGCTGTTAGGAGCGACGCGCTTGCCGCGCAGGGCCGATACGTTCTCGGCGAGATCGTAGGCGGAGGCGGGGCGCTCGCGGCCGGCCAGCGCCGAGAACACGTCGGCACGCATTTCCGTCCATTGCTCGCCCGCTTCGACGAGCGCATTGCGGGCCTCGCTGACAAGGCTGGCGCCGGAATGTTCGTGGTGGTTATGGTGAGCGGACATGCCGCCCATATGGGGCTTCCGGCGCGGCCACGCAATCGGGCGCGCTATCGGCGCGGCGCTCAGTGCGTTTCGGCAGCCTGCGCGGCAGGAGCAAAATCGCTGGCGAGCGGCGAGTGCCCGCCGATACCCATCACGCCAAGCACCAGCAGAGCCCCGCCGGCGAAGCCGAGCGCGAAGAAGCGGTAGAAGTCGGCCTTGAAGAGTCCCATCGGAATGGCTTTCGAAAATTCGTAGATACGTTGCGTGCGGCCCTAGTGGTCAAAAGTGCCTTTCCGTCGAGTGAACGATCGGCGCAATACCGCCATTCTTCGACGAACCGTTGACCCGATGCGGTGAAAGGCGAGAGAATCGGCCCTAGCGACGCCGTGCTGCAACAAACACCGCAGCGCGCCCGGTCCGGTCGTCGGCGCAGAACGCGATGCGCAGCTCGTGCCAGCCGTTGTAGCCGTCGGCAGCGTAGATCGCGGGTGACAGGCAGTCGGTGAAGGAGGATCGCGCCGTCGCGGGCGTCGTTGCTGCCGGCGAGGGGCTCATCCACCAGCTGCCGAGACCCCGGCGCGCGCCGCGTTTCGCGAAGGCGGCGGGTGTCATGGTGGCCGGGGCGAGCCCGGGCAGGGCCATGAGGCGGCCGCGCTCCGCCGGCGTGGCGTCGAGGCGCAGCAGGACTTCGCGGTCGCGGCCCTGTCCGAAGTCCTCGAACAGCATACGGTCCCGGTCAGGCACCGGTCCCGGGCCCATGAGTTCCGCATAGAGCACGCGGTCGTCGGGTGCCAGGGCCGAGGCGGCGAGCGAAAGCACCGCGAGCGCCAGCACGGGAAGCGCCGCGCAGCCGAACGGCAGGGAAGCGGCGGCCAGCGCGGAGCGGGGCGAGCGGAGCTTGCCGAGCCGCAGCAGTACCGCGGCGACCGTCATGCCGGCGAGGAAGAAGACGACAACCACGGGGCCGAACCAGATCACCCACACGGTCGTTCGTCTCCTCGTTCCGCCGCCTGGCTGATGCCGCTCAGTGCTTGAAGTGGCGCATGCCCGTGAAGACCATCGCCAGGCCCGCCTCGTTGGCGGCGGCGATCACTTCGTCGTCGCGGATCGAGCCGCCCGGCTGGATGACCGCCGTCGCACCCGCCTCGGCGGCGGCGAGCAGGCCATCGGCGAAGGGGAAGAAGGCGTCGGAGGCAACCGCCGAGCCGACGGTGCGGGCGGCGTCCCAGCCGAGCTTCTCGGCAGCTTCGGCGGCCTTCATCGCGGCGATGCGCGAGGAATCGCGGCGGTTCATCTGCCCCGCGCCGATGCCGGCGGTGACGCCGTCCTTGGCATAGACGATCGCGTTCGACTTGACGTGGCGCGCGACGGTCCAGGCGAACAGGCAGTCGGCCAGCTCGCGGTCGGTCGGCTCGCGGGCGGTGACGACCTTGAGGTCGTCGAAGCCGATGGCGCCGTTATCGCGGTTCTGCACGAGGAGCCCGCCGGTGATGCCGCGCACGGTCAGGCCGGCGCGGCGCGGATCGGGCAGTTCGCCGGTCAGCAGCAGGCGCAGGTTCTTCTTCTTCGCGAAGAAGGCGCGGGCTTCCTCGTCGGCATCGGGAGCGACGACGACTTCGGTGAAGATCTGGCAGATCGCCTCGGCGGTCGAGCCGTCCAGCAAGGTGTTCACCGCGACGATGCCGCCGAAGGCCGAGACGTCGTCACAGGCCAGCGCGCCCTGCCAGGCTTCCAGCAGCGAATCGCCCTGGGCCACGCCGCACGGATTGGCGTGCTTGACGATGACGACGGCCGGCTTCTGGCCCTTGAACTCGGCGGCGAGTTCGAGGGCGGCGTCGGCGTCGTTGTAGTTGTTGTAGGACAGTTCCTTGCCCTGCACTTGCTCGGCCTGCGCCAGGCCCTTGGTAAAGGGGCCGACCGGCGTATAGAGCGCGGCTTTCTGGTGCGGGTTCTCGCCGTAGCGCAGGGTCGTCGCAAGACGGCCGTTGACGCTCAGCATCTCGGGGAATTCGAGGCCCTGGTCGACGGTCGCGAACCACTGGGCGATCATCGAATCGTAGGCGGCGGTCTGCGCATAGGCGCGCGCGGCCATCAGCTTGCGGAAGGCTAGCGTGGTGGCGCCATCGGTCGCTTCCAGCTCGTCGATCAGGCCGGCGTAGTCTTTTGGATCGGTGACGATGGTGACGAAGGCGTGGTTCTTGGCCGCCGAACGCACCATCGAGGGGCCGCCGATGTCGATGTTCTCGATGACCTCGTCGCGGTCCGCGCCCTTGGCGACGGTTGCCTCGAACGGATAGAGGTTGACGACCACGAGGTCGATCGCGCCGATTGCGTGCTCGGCCATCGAGGCGGCGTGCTCGGGATTGTCGCGCACGGCCAGCAACCCGCCGTGGACCTTGGGGTGCAGCGTCTTGACGCGGCCGTCCATCATCTCTGGGAAGTCGGTGATCTCGGAGATGTCCTTCACCGCCAGGCCCGCCTCGCGCAGCGCCTTGGCGGTGCCGCCGGTCGAGACGAGTTCCACGCCCCTCGCGCTGAGCACCTGGCCGAGTTCGGCAAGGCCGGTCTTGTCGGACACCGACAGCAGGGCGCGGCGGATCTGGACGGAATCGGTCATCGGGCGGGCTTCCTTGCGGCAGGGTCTTTGCGCGCGCCCTTAGGACGGGAGGGGTTGGGGGGCAAGGGCGCGGGCGCCTTATGCGCCGAAGCCGCTCCTTTGCGGGGCGGCGCGCGATGAAAAAGCCTTAACCGCGCGGCTGCGCTCATCCGGTCTATGTAGGCCGGGCAGCTCGGGGCGACCCGAAATCACGCTGCATGAAGGAGGTGGTTTATATTCAGTTAGATACAGCACTCATGATCATCATGGCCTGCTTCGCTTTCACGACCCTGATCCTCAAGGTCGTGGAGCTATCACGCCGGCAGTGATCACGGGCGGGGAATGGGCTGGCACCCGTTCCCCAAACGGTAAGGGACACGCTACTGGCATAGCGCGCCCCTTGGAGGTGATATATCGATTAGATACAGCACTGGTATGATAGCGGCCATTCGCGGAGATTTCAATCCCGGCCGTTGTAGCGGATCGCTTCAGTTCATCTTCTTGAGCAGCCATCCGAACGTCCCGCCGCCGCGTGAGACCATGCCCTGGATGACGAGCTGTTGCGTCGCCTGCGGACGGCCCTGGCCGTCGACCCAGAGTGAATCCTCGACCGTCACGTCGCCCGCCCCGGACCGGAACTGCCAGTAGCCGCCGTCGGGGAGCGACAGGGCCGCGCCTTGCCCGTCGGCGGTGAGGTTGACGTCGACCTCGGGGCCGAGGTGGAAGCGGATCGCGAAGCCGACCATGCCGCGCTTGCCCTTGCGACCCGACGGGACCAGCAGGTCCTCGCCGCGCAGTTCGGAGCCGTCGTCGCGCAGCAGCAGGATGCGTTGGTGGGTCAGGCCGTAGCGCGCCGCGTAGCCGTTGTGGCTGGCGTCGAGGCGGCTGGCGGCGGTGCCGTTCTCCTGCGGCAGGGTCTTTCGGTCGAGCGCGACTTCGGTGACGCCCGAGCCGATCATGCCGCCGATCAGGATCGCGGTGGAATTGGCGTCGTCGAGGGTGAGCGTGGAGTGCGCCGCGGTCGCCCGCAGGCCCTGCTCGAGCCGTACCGGGACCAGCCCGCCGCCGCTTGCCGCGCCTCCGCAGTTGACGACGAGGCGGTGGACGCCGTGCGAGAATTCGAAAGCCAGCGTCGAGGCACAGCCGAAGCGGGCCTGCGCGGGCATCGGCGGCGGCGCGGTGTCGAACTGCAGGACCGACTTGTGCGCGACGACCCGCTGGTAGCCCCACTGGCGCACGTCGCGCAGAGGCCGGGTACGCACGCCGCTCGCCTTGACGAGCCCGTCGAGATCCTCGGCAGAGACCGCCCAGCCGCCCTGCCACGAACCGAGCCCGCCGTCGCCGTGGGTCAGCGCGAGGAGCGGCGGCAACAGCAGTTCCACCACGCGCTCGACCGCCGGGGGGGCGTCGCGGCGGGTGGCGTGATAGCAGTTGCGCAGCCGCACCAGCAGCGCGATCGCCTCCATCTGCGCGAGCGGGCTGCGGGACAGCACGCCGCCATCGTCGCCCATCAGCTCGCCCAATGCCTTGATGAGTCCGGCCTCGCCGTAGAGGCGGCGCGGCCGGCCATCGGGCAGCAGCAGCCCGGCGGCGACGATGCCGACCCAGCCGGCCACTTCGGCGAGCTGGTCCTCGGCGTTCGTCACGTGGCGGTCGAGCCAGCGGGCGGTCGCGGCGATGTGCGCCAGTGTGCGCAGCCGCAGCGTCTTCTCGCCGGAGAGGATCAGCGGGGCGTGCGCCAGCCAGTTGGCGACGCGCATGCCGGTGTTGCCCACGTTCCACGCCGGGCCCTTGCCGGGTTTCGACGGGGGAGCGGGGTTGGCGGCGAGCCAGGCGGTGAGGATGCGCTCGGCCACGGGCGCGCCCTGTTCGCGCGGCGCGCAGGCTTCAAGGTCGGTCAGCCACGAGAAGGAGTGGACGACCTTCTCCAGCGGCGGTGTCACCCGCTGGGCGCCCGAATAATCGACCTGCGCGACCGGGGTCTTGGCGCCGTGGACGAGGAAGTGACCGGCGCGGATCGCGGTGCCCGCGGCGCGGCTGCCGGGCAAGGTGTTGTCGACCGTCGCCAGCAGCCGGTTGCGAGCCTTCTTGCCCATCGGCCCGGCGAGCATCGATCCCGGCACGCCCATGCGGTAGGCCATGCGAATGAACTTCTCGCCGAAACCAACGGCGGGCGGCGAGAAATCGACCAGCGCCAGCGCGCGGCCCGGCTCGATATGGCCGGGCTCGATCACTTCGGCGGGGTGAGCGGCGTGTACGGGATGGGGGACCGGCGCGGCGTGGAGGTCATTCGCGCTGTCATCTGCCACACCCACCTCCACCGCGTCCGACAGGGGAAGCGCCCGGGATGGTTCCAGGTTCCGCGCCATCGGATCTGCGGCCGGGCGAGGATGGGTGCCCAGGCCCACGCCTATGCCAGGCCCTTGAGCGTCTGGATGTTGCTTGCGTACTGCGAGGGACCGCCGCGGAACGTGGCCGATCCCGCCACCAGCACGTCGGCGCCCGCCGCGACGCACAGCGGCGCGGTCTTCGCGTCGACGCCGCCGTCCACTTCAAGGCGGATGTCGCGGCCCGACTTGTCGATCATCTTGCGCACCGCCTCGATCTTGCGAAGCTGGCTGGAGATGAAGCTCTGCCCGCCGAAACCGGGGTTCACGCTCATGATGAGAACGAGGTCGATGTTGTCGATCAGGTAGTCGAGCATCTTGGCCGGCGTCGCCGGGTTGAGCGAAATGCCGGCCTTCTTGCCGAGGTTGTGGATCGTCTGCACCGTGCGGTGGACGTGGGGGCCGGCTTCCGGGTGCACGGTGATGTAGTCGGCGCCGGCATCCGCGAAGGCTTCGAGGTAGGCATCGACCGGGGAGATCATCAGGTGCACGTCGAAGACCTTGGCGCTGTGGGGGCGCAGGGCCTTCACCACGGCCGGGCCGATGGTGATATTGGGCACGAAGTGGCCGTCCATGACGTCGACGTGGATCCAGTCCGCCCCGGCTTCGTCGATGGCGCGCACTTCCTCGCCGAGCCGCGCGAAGTCGGCGGACAGGATCGAGGGGGAAATCAGCGGGATGGTCATGGTGGGGTAACCGGGCTCCTTGCGCCCGGGATACGCCACCACATCTGGGGGCGACAAGCGTGCGCGGGCCGTTTTCCACACGCGATGTTGCGTCAAGCGCGGCAAGGACGCCGGAATGGCCGAATTTGGTGGCAATGGCGACGAAGCGTGGCTTTCAGTCGGTGTAACGGAGAGTTCACTGGCCATTCACGGCGGCTGAGGCATCTTGAAGCCATAGAAATCCTTCACGACATGCCTCGTCGGTGGTTGCGAAGGCGCGGCGAAGTACCGATGGCCTGCCACCGCCGGGCTCACTACATGGAAGCGAAATGACCACGACCAATCCCAGGGGATCGATCGCAATGCCTTATCGAATGTCCGCTGCGCTGGCCGCGCTGGCCGCCGCCGGGCTTGCCGTGCCGGCGCTGGCCGAGAGCCGCACGGACTACCGCAACGAAATCCGCAACGAGATGGGCCGCTGCTCGTCCGACAAGGGCCCGGCGCTGCTGGTTACGGTGGACGGCGTGAAGTCGTCCTCGGGCAAGCTGCGCGTGCAGTCGTACCGTGCCAACTCGGCTGAATGGCTTCAGAAAGGCAAGTGGCTCTCGCGCATCGAAGTGCCGGCGCGTGCGGGCACGATGACTTTCTGCGTGCCGGTGCCTGCGTCCGGGACCTACGGCATCGCGGTGCGCCACGACGTCAACGGCAACGGCGAGACCGACATCCGCACCGACGGCGGGGCCATGTCGAACAACCCGTCGATCAGCATCTTCAACCTCGGCAAGCCCAGCTATACCAAGGTCGGCGTGCCGGTGGGCGGCGGGGTCAAGACGATCCGGGTGCAGATGAAATACATGTGACGGCGCGCGCCCCCGGTCTGGCCGGGCGCGACATTATTCCATGATCCTGCGCGCATCCGCGAGGTCCGAAGGCTTGTCGACGTCCACTGCGGCCAGGCCGTCCCGCGCGGCGACCAGGCTCGCGTTGACGCCGATCTTGCCTCCCAGCCGCGCGATCGCGGCGGCGAGCGTGAGGCGGCCGAGCGCGTAGCCGGCCAGCATGCCGAGCCCTAGCCGCGCGGCGATGCGCCAGGGGCGCTTGCGGTCAGCCTCGACCATCTTCCACGTCTCGATCGCGAGGCCGGCACGATCGCTCGCCAGCAGGAACAGGTTGCAGCCAGACCACTGGCCGTCGGCGAAGCGCAGGTACGTGCGGCGGCTCCCGGGCATCGCAGCCTCGATGGCCTCGCGCCGGGCGAGCAGGATGGCGACATCGCTGACCTCCGGCGTGTCGCCGAGGAAGTCCCGCACCCATTCGGGCCGCAGCAGCGCGTGGTCGCTGGTGGTGACGAGCAGCGGCGCGCCCAGAGCATCGAGCCCGATGGCGACGCTGGCGCTGGGACCGGCGCCGGTCGCCAGCACCTCGCAGCCGAGCCGCAGGGCAAGGTCGCGAACGTCCGCGTCGCTGGCCGAGACGGCGATCCGCTCGATCCCCGCCTCGCGCAGGGCACTCACGACATGGGAGAGCATCGGCCGGCCGGCGATCTCCACCAGAGACTTGTGCGACACGCCTTCCGCCGCGGCGACCGGATCGGGGGCGCCGGGGCGCGACCCGGCGAGGATCAGGGCTGCGGGCTTCATGCCTTCACCTGCTTTGGCAGCGCCTTGCGGCCGCGCCAGACCTGCCAGAGCACGCCGGGGGCTGCGAGCACCGGATGACGCTCGCGCCAGGGAGTGATCGCCACCGGTACGCCGGTATGACGCTCGATCTTCCACGCTGCATAGCGCGCCGCGCCTTCGAAGGTGGTCGAGGCTTTCAACAGGCGCAGGACGTTGTAGGGCTTGCCCATCCGCTGGCGGCGTTTCCACCACGACAAAGTATTGTCCCGCGCGGCGACCTTCGGGCGGATGGTGCTGCTCTCGCGCGTGAAGTCGATGCCCTGCGCGCTCAGCGCCAGGGGCAGCAGTCCCTCGAAATGCTCGCGGTTGGCGGCGAGGATCGAATCTTCGCGGCCGGCCTTCTCGACGCGGAATTCGGCGGCGTAAGTCGCCCGGAACAGCGCGCGCCAGTAGTCTTCGGGCGTCCCCGCCTCCGGTCCCAGTGCGACGGCCAGGCGGGCGGCGGTGCGGGCGGCCTGCGCTACGGCATCGGCGATCGCGGCGCCGGCCGCCTCGTCGCGCTTCCAAGCGAGGGCGCTGGGCTGGACGAAGCGGGCCCAGATCGTCGTGTCGACCTTTTCTCCGGCAGCGGCGGCGCGGAATGTCTCCAGCGCCATCGTCGCGACTTTGGCGCGCAGCGGCACGCCGTCGTGGAGCCATTCGTGATAACTCACGCGCGGCCAGATGCGCTCCACCTGCGGGCCGGGCGACAGGACGTAGAAGTCGAGCACGCCTTCCAGCGAGCCGGTGCGCAAGTTGGAGCCGTAGAACAGCACGCCGACCGCGCCCGCGCTTTCCGCCAGCTTCTGCGCGAAGGCGCGCACTTCCGGCACGACCAGGCGGTCGAGGGCCGTCGTTACACGCTCAAGGAGAAGGTCTTCGCTCATGCCGGCCTGCATCGGGCACGCCAGCCCCGATTACAAGCCGTCAGGGAACCACGAAGTTGATCTGCGGACCTTCGTCGAGCACGAACCGGCCGGCTGGGAAAGCCTCCCCGTCGAGGATGAACGAGCCTCCGATGTCGATGTCGAGTTCGCTTGCGGCAAAGCGCCTGGCACCGTTCCGGGTCAGGAACTTGCCGTTGAGCCCGGCCATGATCGCCGGCAGCAGCGCGACGATCCAGCGGACGGGCGAATCCATCACCGCCAGCTTGAGGCCCGGTGCCGGGTCGCGGCCGAAGGGGCGCGCGCCGAGCGGAAAACGCTCGAACGTGGTGGCGAACGTCAGGAAGCGCTCGTCTGCGCGGCCGCGCCCGGCGTAAGGCAAGTGGCGGCCGCTGTGGCGATCGACGATGCGGGTAGGGGTGCTGGCGCGCCAGACGTTTCCGGATCGTCCGAACAAGGCTCCGACAATGGCCGCGAGGATCGACAGACCCACCGCGAAGCTGTTGAACGCCCCGCGGCGGTGCGCTTCCTGTCCGGCTTCGGTGGCGCGGGCGAAGATGCCGGTGCCCAGCACGAAGCCGAGGATCGAGCGGGCCGCCCCATCCCGGGGGCCATCCTTGGGCGTAAGTCGTAGCGGGCGGCGCGCGATCGTGCTTCGGCGCTGCGCGGCGGCGAGCGCCTCGGCCAGCGACCAGCGGTTGGGCAAGCCGAGGTCGACCGCCAGCGCGTTGGTCTTGCCCTTGGGAAGGACGATGAGGGTGGGCCAGTCGTCGCCGAAGATGTCGGCGCCGCAGGACAACACGTCGCGGACGGTGCCGTCGCCGCCGTCGACCACGAGATAGTCGACACCGCGCCGCGCGAACTCGCCGAGCGTGTGGTGCAGTTCCTCGCGCGTGCAGGGGGTCTGGGTCAGGATGTTGGAGCAATCCGCCATCTCGGGCGCGATGCCCTTGTTGCGGTGGCTGCGGGGGTTGCGGACGATGCCGACGAGCGGAACCGCCCGGCCCCGGCGGGCAGGACGGACGAAGCGGGCGTCTGCGCGCCGACCGGGCTCACCGAAAGTCGGCAGCGTTTCGAATTCGTAGATGCTTCCGTACACACCCCCTATGTAAGGTCGCGCGGTCCGAAAATCACCAAGAAACATTCTGTGACACATTAAGGTTACAGTTCGATGGCAGCTGTTGCCCTATCGTCACGGCAGTGGCTGGTGCTACCGCGGCCTCCCCCGATGATTGCCAGTCTTCGCGGGAGGCTTTACGGGCTGGGGGCATGATCCAGCAAAACCAGGTGTTACCGGTCTTCACGATCGGCGCGAATCCCGTGAAGCTCTGGGGCCTTACGATGGCGCAGCGCGTCGCGCGGATCGCGCGGGCGGCCGGGCTCGAGACGGCGGATACGCTGCCACCGGGACCGGCCATCCTCTCCAACGCGGCCCATGCTTGGGACCCGGCATGGTTCGGCAACGTGGTCGGCCGGCCCGGCGTCGTTCTCACGCTCGGCGGCGTCCCGGCGCTCGGACATGGCGCCGACGCGGGGCAGACGGCCCGAATCGCGCGGGCCATGGCGGACGGTGTGCCACTCGCCGACAAGGCCGGGCTTGAAGTCATAGCCTTCGAAGACGGCCCCACGATCGAGAACAAGACGCTCCGGAAACGCGAGACGCCGTTCCTCATGACGCTCACTCCCACGACCGTCCGCCCGATCGAGCGGGCCAGCTACTTCGGCGCCTACAAAGGCGTGACAGACGTGCTGACCAAGTATCTCTGGCCCGAATGGGCGCTGGTGCTCACGCGGATCTGCGCGAAGCTCGGCATCACGCCGAACATGGTGACGGCGGTGGGCGCGGTGTTCTGCGTCGTCGCGACGGTGCTCTTCGCCTACGGGCACTACTGGGCGGGCATGGCGACGGGCCTAGTGTTCATGGTTCTCGACACCGTGGACGGCAAGCTGGCGCGCTGCACGATCACCTCGTCGGCGTGGGGCAACGTCGCCGATCACGGCATGGACCTCGTTCATCCGCCGTTCTGGTGGTGGTTCTGGGCGACCGGTCTCGGCGCCTGGGGGCTCGCCTATGATCCGGCGACGTTCTGGTGGGTGCAGGGCGCCATCCAGATCGGCTATGTCATCCAGCGCCTGATCGAGGGCGCGTTCATCAGTGCCCACGGCATGCACATCCACGTCTGGCGGCCGTTCGACAGCCGGTTCCGCCTGATCACCGCGCGCCGTAACCCGAACATGGTCATCCTGTTCGTCTCGGTGTTGTTCGGCCGGCCCGACATCGGCCTGATCGCGGTGGCCTGGTGGACCGCCGGCTCGTGCCTCATCCACGCCGTGCGGCTGGTCCAGGCATGGATGCTGCGGGCGCGCGGCGGTACGATCACCTCTTGGCTGTCGGAGAGCTGAGGACATGAACGCGACCATCGAGAAGTTCGGCTGGCCCGCGAGCCTCGTCGCGGGGTTCACCCACTGGGTCGTCCTCGCCCGGCCCGCGCAGCCGACGCTCGGCTCGCTGGTGCTCGCCGCGAAGAGCGACGTGACCGCATTCGGGGAGCTCCCCGCTGAGGCTCACGCCGAACTCAAGACCGTCACCGCCGCCATCGAAGCCGCGCTGGGCGAGGCGGTGAGCTACGCGAAGCTCAACTACCTGATGCTGATGATGGTGGATCCGCACGTCCACTTCCACGTCATCCCCCGCTACGAAGGCGCGCGCGAGTGGCAGGGGCGCGAATTTGTCGACTGCGGTTGGCCCAAGGTTCCCGACCTCGGCCACGGCGTCGCGCTGGAAGGCGACGCCCTCGCCGCGTTGGTGGCTTGGCTGAAAGGCTATTTCGCCGCTTGAGACAGGGGATGCCCCGGCCGGGCCGGGGACCGGATTGGCTTCAGACCCAGCTGTCGGTCAGCTTCGTCGCGATCTCTATGTCGTTGAGAAAGTCGACCTCGGCCCAGTCCAGTCCTTCGATCGAGACGGTGCCGACCTTGCTGGTGGGCGCGATCGAATCGATGACCTTCAGATACCAGTGCTGGACGCCCTCGGGCGTGCGCATGGCCTGGCGCACGGTTTCGCGGAACAGATCGACGCCTTCGCCCCGGAAGGCGAGGAAGCCGATCGATTCGGCGTTCGACTGCGCCGCCGTCAGCGTCTTGCCGATGTGGACGAGGCGGCCATCGGTCTCGCGTTCGACCTTCATGTCGTCGCTGTCGTAGCCCTCGGCCTTGACGTCGACCGTCACCGTGACGGGCCAGGGCCTGCCGTCGGGTCCGGTCGAGCCCTGCTGGACCGTGCGGACGATATCCTCGGACACCAGCGTGTCGCCGTTGAGGATCATGAAGTCGCCCTGCATCGCCTCGCGCGCGATCCAGCAGGAGCCGAGGTTGTCCGCCACTTTGAAGAAGGGATTGAAACGGATCGCGATTTCCACGCGCGGGTCGCGGATGGCGCCAAGGTGCTCCTCCAGCATGTCGGTCATGAACCCGGTCACCACGTCGATCCTTTTCACCCCGCCGCGCGCGAGCATCTCGATCTGCCACTCGATCAGCGAGCGGCCCGAGAAGTCGATCAGGCACTTGGGGCGCTCGGCGGTGAGCGGCAGCAGGCGCGAACCCTGGCCGGCGCTGAGGAGGATGGCGTGTTCTATCATGGTTCAGGTTCGATCTGCTTGGGGGAGGCGCGCCAGATAGCGACTGCGGCGTGAAAGGAAAAGCTCTGGCGGGAGCTGGCCCATCGGTTCGTTCCCCCAACTACGAGTGATCCCTTGCAAGTGACAGCCCCCTCGTCCAAATGCACGCCGATGCCCGCCAAACGCGACCGCCAGGAGAGCGCCTCTCCGCTAGGGCGGATACTCCAGAACACGGCCTGGCTGCTCGGCGGCAAGGGCTTCGGCGCGATCTGCGGGCTTGCCTACCTCGCCATCCTGACCCGCACGCTGGGACTGAAGGACTTCGGCCACTTCTCACTGATCTTCGGGACGGCGCAGGCGATCACCTCGATCGCCGGCTTCCAGACCTGGCGCGTGGTGGTCCGGTACGGCACCGAGCACATCCACAACCGCGACTGGGACAAGTTCGGCCGCCTGGGCATGCTCTGCGGCGTGCTCGACGGGGTCGGCGCGGTGATCGGCTGCGCGCTGGCGGCGGTGACGATCTACGGCTTCGCGCATATCCTGGAGCTCAATCCCGGCTACATCGACGTGGCCTTCTGGTTCTGCTGCGGCTCCCTCTGGGCGCTGGTTTCGGCGCCGACGGGCATCGTGCGCGCGCTCAACCGGTTCGACATGGCAGTCTACGTCGAGGCCATCGTGCCGAGCGGACGGCTGGTTGCCGCGCTCGTCATCTGGTTCACCGGCCCCACCGTCGGCCGGTTCCTGGCGGCCTGGGCCCTGATCGATATCCTCGAGGCCATCCTCTACTGGATCATGGCGCGGCGGCTCTGCCCGCAGGCGGTGCGGATCTCGAACCTCGGAAAATGGCGCCTCGCGCTGACGGAAAATCCCGGCGTCACGCGCTTTTTCCTCATTACTTACGCCGGCTCGACCATCGATGCGGCCATGAAGAACGGGCCGCTGCTCGTCGTCGGCGGCTGGGTCGGCACGCGCGCGGCGGGTCTCTACCGCCTCGCCTCGCAGCTTTCGCAGGCGCTGAGCAAGCTTTCGACCCTGCTGACCCGCTCGGTCTATGCCGAGGTCGCCCGCGTGCGCGTTGCATCCAAGGCGGCGGAGTTCCGCAAGCTGGCGCTCCAGACCACGTTGATCGCCGGCGCGGCGGGCATCGTCGTCGTGCTCATCGCGGTCGTCGCGGGCGAGCAGCTCCTCGCCATGATCGGCGGCGAGGCGTTCGAGAGCGGCGCGGGCATCCTCGTGCCGCTCGCCATCGCCGCCAGCTTCGACCTCGCCAGCGTCGCCTTCGAGCCGGTGCTCCATGCGACCGGCCGCGCGCGGCTTTCGCTGGTGGCCCGCCTGATCGCCGTCGTGGCGCTGGGCGTCGGGCTCTGGCAGTTCATCCCGATCGGCCCGAGCGGCGCAGCCTGGGCCGTGGCGCTGGCCGGGGCGGTGTCCTACCTCGCGATGGGCGTGATGGCCTGGCGCACGCTGCAGAAGGTCGACGCGGGCCAGATCGCCGTCGGCATCGACGAGGACGCGCTGGACTGACCCGACCCGGCTCGACACGGGGGCCAGCCCGCGTATCATGCCGTCATGCCCGCATCCCTCGTCGCCGAAGCCGCCGCCCTGTCCGACCGCATCACCGCACTGCGCCGCGCGGTCCATGCCGAGCCGGAAATCGGGCTCCACACTCCGAAGACCCGCGACAAAATCCGTGCCGCGCTTGCGCACCTGCCGCTGGAGTGGGCGGAAGGGCCTTCGACCACCGGCCTCGTCGCCACGCTGCGGGGCGGGCGACCGGGACGCAGCGTGCTCCTGCGCGGCGACATGGACGCGCTGCCGATGCCCGAGGAGACCGGGCTGGACTTCGCCTCGACCGTTCCGGGCATGATGCATGCCTGCGGCCACGACGCCCACGTCGCCATGCTGGCCGGCGCGGCGGAGATACTTGCCGGACAGGCTGAGAGCCTTGCCGGCGAAGTGCGCTTCATGTTCCAGCCGGGCGAGGAGGGCTATCACGGCGCCCGTTTCATGCTGGAGGACGGACTGCTCGGCGGGGAGGGTTTCGACCGCCCGCTGCCGGACGCCGCCTTCGCACTCCACGTCATGCCCAATGCGCCGCACGGGCTGATCGGCGGGCGCGCCGGACCGCTGCTCGCCGCTGCCGACCAGCTCCAGATCACCGTCACCGGGCGCGGCGGCCATGCCTCGATGCCTCACGACACGCTCGACCCGGTGCCGATCGCCTGCGAAATCGTCGGCGCCATCCAGACCATGGTGGCGCGCCGCTTCAGCGTGTTCGATCCGGTCGTGGTGACGGTCTCGAAGATCGAGGCGGGCACCGCGCACAACGTGATTTCCGATAGCGCGAAGCTCACCGGCACGATGCGCACGCTTTCGGCGGCAAACCGCGCGCGGCTGAAGGACGAACTGCCGCTGCTCGCCGCCGGGATCGCGGGCGCGCATGGGCTGAGCGCCGAGACAGTCATCCTCGAAGGCTTCCCGGTCACGCTCTGCGATCCGGGCGCGGTCGATTTCGGCGAGAAGGTGGCGCGCGACATGCTGGGCGAGGGCGCCTTCCAGCGCCTCGCCGACCCGATCATGGGCGCGGAGGACTTCGCCTATGTGCTGGAGAAAGTGCCCGGCGCGATGTTCTTCCTCGGCTTCGCGCATGCGGGCGATGACTGGCGGCAGTGCTGCGGCATCCATTCGACGAAAATGATGCTCGACGAGACGGTGATGCCGCGCGGCGCTGCATTTCTCGCGGGTTTGGCCACAACTTTTCTGGCCCGAGGCTGGAGCTGATCACTTCGGCGGACTTTAGTTGATGAAGTACGTGCGCGCGCGGTGTTCTTTGAAGGAGCATGGCGGGGGGCGGGATCGACGATGTGAAAGAACCTGCGCGAACGTAGCAGCGTCCGGCGCTGTAGGAAAATGCGCGCCCCGCTAACCCCGTCCATTGTCGATCCTCCTGCGCATCCTGTGCTTGCCAAGCCGCGCCTGGTTTGCTGACCTGCGCGCGATAAAGATAACTGCGGGAGAGGACATGGACGCGACCCAGCGGCTCGAGGCGATCGAGCGGATCCGCAACCTGAAGGCGCGCTACTTCCGGTTGATGGACACCAAGCAGTGGGACGAACTGGCAGGCGTGTTCACCCGCGACATGAAGGTGCTGACCCCCGACGGGCGGATATGGCTCTGCGGGGGCGAGGCCTACGCCGACAGCCTGCGCACTTCGCTCGAACACGCGGTCTCGTGCCACCAAGGCCTGACCGCCGAGATCGAGGTCCACGATGCGTTCAGCGCCTCGGCCATCTGGGCGATGCAGGACCTCATCACCTGGACCCGCGCCCACCCGCGCGAGGGGTGGAAGGCGATCCAGGGACGCGGCCATTACCACGAGACCTACCGCTTCGAGGATGGCGCCGATGGGAAAGTGGACTGGCGCATCGCCACGCTCACCCTGACCCGGCTCAGCCTCGACATCGAATGGCCCGAGGGAGTGCGCGCGGCATGAGTGTGGCGGAAAAGGCGGGGCTGACATTCGCCGACCACTTCGGCGAAGGCCGCGACGACAACCCCTACTGGAACGAAAGCGTGTGGTTCTCGCTCTCGATCCCCGAACGCCGCATCCACGGCATGATCCAGTACTACTTCCGCCCCAACATGGGGATGCTGAACGGCGGCCCGGTGCTGTGGGACCCCTCGGGCACCTTCCAGCACGACTGCCTGCACTACCAGTGGAGCCACCTGCAGGCGCTCCCGGCGGGCACGCGCGGCAAGTTCGACATGACGGCGCGCAATTCGCTGTCGTGCCGGATGATCGAGCCGATGGCGAAGTACAAGCTCGACTACCACCGCGACGGGCTTCTGCTTGACCTGACGTGGACCGCCATCGGCCCCGCGCACGAACTGCGCACCGGCGACGCCGGGCAGGCCTCCACCGCGAAGTTCCACATCGAGCAGCCCGGCCGCATGACCGGCACCATACGCCGCCACGGCGAGGAATGGGCCATCGACTGCTGGTCGATGCGCGACACTTCCTATGGTGCGCGCGAGTACGAATCGCTCGCCTGCGGGGGCTACTTCTGGGGCATCGGCTCCGGCGCGGGCGGACCCAGCGCCTTCCACGCCATCGCCATGGGCGAGGGGACCGAGGCGCGTTCGATCGGCGGCTTCATCTGGAAGGACGGGGAGATGGCCAGCCTCGCCTCGGGCCGGCGCGAGGTGCTGGAATGGGGGCGGTTCGGCCCGGCGAAAGTGCTCTGGCAGGGCACCGACACGCTCGGGCGCACGATGGAGGCCACCGGCGAGATCGACCCCGGCCTCGTCTTCACCGGCTACACCGACCACTCGGTCGTCTGGTCGCTGGTGCGCTGGGACTGGGACGGGGTGGAGCATTGGGGAGACAACCAGGAATTTTCCCCCGCCGAACGCTTCCGCCGCATCGCGCGCGGCGAGATCGCGCTGGGAAGTCCCGCGTGACCCTGGGCCAGATCGTCGTCGTCAACGGCACCTCGGGTTCGGGCAAGTCGACCACCTGCGAGCTTTTCCAGAAGACCCGCGAGGACTACTGGCTGCTCTACGGGATCGACCACTTCACCGCCCAGACCCTGCCCGCGAAGTTCGGCCACCACGGCCCGCTCGCCGCGCAGGGGATCGAGGCGGTGCCCGTCGATCCGGCGGACCCCGACGGACCCCTGCGCTGGCGTTTCGGGCCGGAGGGGACGAAGGCGTTCGCCGCCCTGCACGAATGGATGGCGGCGACATCGCGGCAAGGCCTCAACGTGGTGTTCGACCACCTTCTGATGAGCGACCCGCCGGTGCTGCAGGACCTCGTCGCCCGCACCGAGGGGCTGCCGGTGCTGCTGGTGACGCTCAAACCCCCGTTCGAGGTGCTGGAACGCCGCGTCGCCGAGCGGCGCATGGACAAGAAGATCCCCACCGACCTGCTCGGCGAGGACGCGGCGGCCAAGATCATCGACCGCCTCACCCGCCTGCGCCCGTGGTTCTACGAGGAGGTCTATCGCAACGCGGTGTCGGACCTCACCATCGACACCTCGGTGCACGGGCCGGAGGCGGTCTGCGCGATGATCTCGGCGCGGCTGGCGCAGGGGCCGGGTACGGCGTTCGATGAACTGCGAGCGGCCTGATCCTCCCCTCCCCGTCGGGGGAGGAAGCTCAAGCCCGCACGTCGGCCCATTCCGGGTGCCGCTTGAACGCCACGTCGACGTAGCTGCACAATGGTCCGATCTTGAAGCCTTCCTCGCGCGCGTCGGCGACCATCGCCTCGACCAGCCGCATCGCGACGCCGCGTCCGCCGATCGCGGGCGGGACCAGCGTGTGCTCGGCGTAGCGGACACCGCCGCGCTCAGCCCAGGTGAGGCGACCGATGTGGTCGCTGTCGGCGATGTGCGCATGGTACTCGCCGGTGGAGCCGGTCTCGTGCTTGGTGATGGTGACGCCGACCATAGGACGCTTCTCCTCGTTGCTGACGCTTGACGGAAACGGCCCGTCCTCTCAGGGCATATGGCTATGCAGTTCACCTCCGACAATGCCGCCGCCGTCCACCCCGCCGTCTGGAAGGCGATGATGGCGGCCGATGCGCCCGACGCGCCCTACGACGGCGATGCGCTCAGCCGGAGCCTCGACGCGGCATTCACCGCGCTGTTCGGGCGCGAGTGCGCGGTGCTCTGGGCGGCGACCGGGACGGCGGCGAACTGCCTGGCGCTCGCATCGCTGGTGCCGCCGCACGGCGCGGTGGTCTGCCACCGAGAGGCGCATATCGAGATGGACGAGGCCGGAGCGCCCGGCTTCTTCCTCCACGGCGCCAAGCTGCTGCTGGCCGATGGCGCCAGCGCCAAGGTCACGCCGGCGACGCTGGCGGCGGTGATCGAGGCGATCCGCGACGACGTCCACCAGGTCCAGCCCCACGCGGTCTCGATCACCCAGGCGAGCGAGTACGGCTGCGTCTACCGCCCCGCCGAAGTCGCCGCGATCGCCGCCGTCGCCAAGGCGCGCGGCCTCGGCCTGCACATGGACGGCGCCCGTTTCGCCAATGCGGTGGCACATCTCGGCTGCTCGGCGGCCGAGGCGGCAAGCGGCGTCGACGTGCTGAGCTTCGGCTTCGTCAAGAACGGCGGCATGGGCGCGGAGGCGATCGTGTTCTTCGACGTCGAGGCCGCGAAGGTCATACGCTACCGCCGCAAGCGCGCCGGGCACCTCCAGAGCAAGGGCCGCTTCCTTGCCGCGCAGATCCTGGCGATGCTGGAGGACGAGCTGTGGCTCGACAACGCGCGCGCGGCCAATGCCGCCGCTGCCGGAATCGCCGCCGCCGCCCCTGAACGCCTGCTCCACCCGGTCGAGGCGAACGAGGTGTTCCTCACCTGCACCGCCGCCGAGCGCGCGGCGCTGCGCGGCGCCGGCTTCACCTTCTACGACTGGGGCCCGGACGCCGCGCGTCTGGTGACCTCGTGGGACGCCAAGACCGGCGACATAGCGGCGCTCGCGAAGGCGATCGCGGCGCTATGAGCGCCGGGGACACGCAGCCCATCTCGATGCTGCGACCGGCGGTGGCGCTGCCGTTCCTGATCGTCGCGCTGATCTGGGGATCGACCTGGTGGGTCATCACCGGCCAGATCGGCGACGTGCCGGCGAGCTGGTCGGTGACCTGGCGCTTCGCGCTGGCGACCCCGGCGATGTTCATCGTCGCCGCTGCCATGGGACGCAGCCTGCGGATCGGGCGCGACGGGCAGGGCCTCGCGTTCCTGGTCGGGCTGACCCAGTTCTGCGGCAACTACAACTTCGTCTACCGCGCCGAGGCGCACCTGACCTCGGGCATCGTCGCGTTGATGATCGCGCTGCTGCTGGTGCCCAACGCGCTGCTGGCGCGCCTCATGCTCAAGCAGCCGATCAGCGCGCGCTTCGCCATCGGGAGCGGGATCGCCATCGCCGGCATCGCCCTGCTGCTGCTCCACGAATCGCGCGCCGCCCCGACCGGAGAAACCGGCGGCAGCGTCCTCGTCGGCATCGGCCTGGCGCTCGCGGCGATGCTCTGCGCCTCGGTCTCGAACGTGATCCAGGCGAACGAGGTCGGCAGCCGGTTGCCGATGGTGAGCCTGCTGGCCTGGGCGATGCTCTACGGCACCCTGTGCGACGCCGGGCTGGCGCTGTGGACGGCGGGCCCCCCGGTGCTGCCGACCGGCACGAGCTACTGGCTGGGCACCGCCTACCTTGCGCTGGCGGGTTCGGTGGTGACCTTCCCGCTCTACTTCACGCTGATCCGCCAGCTCGGCGCAGGCCGTGCGGCGTACAACGGCGTGGCGGTGGTGGTCATCGCGATGGTCTTCTCGACCGTGCTGGAGGGCTACCGCTGGTCGCTGCTGGCGGCCGGCGGCGCGGCGCTGGCGACCGTGGGCCTCGCGGTGGCGCTGAGCGCGCGCAAGCCCTCGACGTAACTGGGATAGCGCGGCCGCCAGCCGAGCACGACCTTCGCCTTGCCGTTGGCGACGCGGCGGTTCTCGGCATAGAACCCGCGCGCCATGGGCGAGAGCCCGGCCTCGTCGAGCGATTGCAGTGGCGGCAGCGCCATGCCGGTGAGGCGGCAGGCTTCCTCCACCAGCCGGTTCTGCCCGCAGGGCAGGTCGTCGGCGAGGTTGTAGGCGCCGCCCTGTGCCTCGACCCCGGCGAGCACGCCCGCTGCGATATCCGCGACATGGACGCGGCTGAAGACCTGGTCCGGCAGGTCGATCCGGTGCGCGCGGCCTTCCGCCAGTCGTTCGAAGATCGAGCGCCCCGGCCCGTAGATCCCCGGCAGCCGGTACGCCCGCGCACCGAGCGCCAGCCACGCCGCGTCCGCCTCGGCCCGCGCGGTGCGCCGCCCGGTGCCGACCGGCGCGCCCTCGTCCACCCACGCGCCGCCGGTGTCGCCGTAGACGCCGGTGGAGGAGAGGTAGGACAGCGCCTTGCCCCGCAGCGCGTCGCCGTATAGCTCCAGCACCGGATCGAGCGGCTCGCCCCGCCCTTCGCTGCCCGGCGGGACGGAGGACAGCACATGATCCGCATCCGCCAGCGCGACACGCACGCTCCCGGCGTCGTCGAAGGCGAGGGTGCCGTCGCTGCCGGTGGAGACGACTTCCCAGCCGCGGCCCTCGAAGCGGGCGGCGATGACGCGGGCGGTGTAACCGAGGCCGAAGATGAACAGGCGAGGCATCGCAGCCAGACCTAGCATCCCGGCGCGGACCCGCAACCCTGCGCCGAAATCGCTCCACCGCCGCTGGCAATCCGCCCCCGAGCGGTTAAGTATGCGGCATGGATATCGCCAGCAGACCCGCCGAGCCCGTGGAAAACACCCAGGTCGCCGACGCCGCGCCGCCCCCCGCGTCGCCGCCGGTCATCCGCCGCGAGGACTACCTGCCGCCCGCCTGGCTGGTGCCGCAGGTCGCGCTCGACTTCCGGTTGGGCGTGGACGCGACGCACGTCGTCTCCAAGCTGTCGGTCACCCGCAACGCTGCCGGCAACGGCACCTCGACGCTGCGCCTCAACGGCGACCAGATCGCCCCGCTCGCCGTCCGGGTGGACGGGCGCGAGGTGAACGACTGGCGGCTCGATGGCGGCGACCTCCTGGTCGAACTGACCGGAGAGGCGCACGACGTCGAGGTCGAGACCAGCGTCAATCCCGCCGCCAACAGCCAGCTCATGGGCCTCTACGCCTCGAACGGCATGCTCTGCACCCAGTGCGAGGCCGAGGGCTTCCGCCGCATCACCTTCTTCCCTGACCGCCCCGACGTGCTTTCCACCTATTCGGTGCGCATGAGCGGCGACAAGGCGGGCTTCCCGATCCTGCTGGCCAACGGCAACTGCACCGCCACCGGCGAGGGCGAGGACGGCACGCACTGGGCCGAGTGGCACGATCCCTGGCCCAAGCCGAGCTACCTCTTCGCGCTGGTCGCGGGCGACCTCGTCGCCAACCACGCGACCTTCACGACCTCGGGCGGGCGCGTGGTCGACCTCAACATCTGGGTCCGCCCGGGCGACGAGGACCGCACCCAGCACGCGATGGATTCGCTCATCAATTCAATGCGATGGGATGAGGAAACCTTCGGGCGCGAGTACGACCTCGACCTTTTCAATATCGTCGCCGTGTCCGACTTCAACATGGGTGCGATGGAGAACAAGGGCCTCAACGTCTTCAACACCCGCTACGTCCTCGCCGACCCGGAAACCGCCACCGACGGCGACTACGACGCGGTCGAGGGGGTGATCGGCCACGAATACTTCCACAACTGGTCGGGCAACCGCGTGACCTGCCGCGACTGGTTCCAGCTGAGCCTCAAGGAAGGCTTCACGGTGCTGCGCGACCAGCTGTTCAGCGCCGACATGGGCAGCGAGGCGGTCAAGCGGATCGAGGATGTGCGCGTGCTGCGCATCGCCCAGTTCCCCGAGGATTCGGGTCCGCTGGCGCACCCGATCCGCCCGGATTCGTTCCAGGAAATCAGCAACTTCTACACCGCGACGATCTACAACAAGGGCGCCGAGGTGATCCGCATGATGCGCACCATGGCCGGCCCCGAGCGGTTCCGAAAGGGCACCGACCTCTACTTCGAACGCCACGACGGCGAGGCCGCGACCTGCGAGGACTTCGTCAAGGCGATCGAGGACGGCGCCGGGCTCGACCTCGGCAGCTTCCGCCTCTGGTACTCGCAGGCCGGCACTCCGCAGGTCTCCGTCGAGCTGGACCATGACGGCACCCGTACGACCCTTAACCTGACCCAGAGCGTACCGGCGACGCCGGGCCAGCCCGAAAAGCAGCCGATGCCGATCCCGCTGCGCGTCGCCCTTTACGATCGCAGCACCGGCGAGCATTCGGGCGAGCAGCTCATCGTGCTGGGCGAGGCATCGGGCAGCTTCACCTTCGACGGGTTCGCGGCGCCCCCGGTGCTGTCGATCAATCGCGGCTTCTCCGCCCCCGTCGCCATCGACTTCGCGCGGCCTGCCGAGGACCTCGTGTTCCTTGCCGCGCACGACGACGATCCCTTCGCCCGCTACGAGGCGATGCAGGGCCTCGTCGTCCAGCACCTCGTCGCCGGCGTGGCCGGGCGGCTGGACGATGCCTCGCGGGCAGAGGGGCGCGCCGCTATCGGCGCGGCCTTCGCGGCGGTGATCGCCGATCCGGCGCTCGACGACCTGATGCGCGGCGAACTCATGATCCTGCCCGCCGAGACCTACCTCGCCGAGCAGCTGGCCGTCTCCGATCCCGGCGCCATCCATGCCGAGCGCGAGGCGCTGAAGGCCTGGCTCGGCGCCGAGTGCGCCGATGCGCTGAAAGCCCTGCACGACCGCGCGGTGGCGGTGCCCTATGGCCGCGATGCCGCCGCCCGCGGCGCACGCAAGATCAAGACCCAGGCACTCACCCTCATCGCCGCGGGCGACCCGGCCGAGGGGGCGACGCGCGCCTTCGCGCAGTACAAGGCCGCCGAGACCATGACCGACCGCCAGGGCGCGCTGATGGTCCTCGCCAGCCTCGACGCCCCCCAGCGGGCCGCGGCGCTGGCCGACTTCCATGCCCGCCACGCCGGCAACGCGCTGGTGATCGACAAGTGGTTCTCGCTCCAGGCGGGCTCGTTCCACGCCGACGTGCTCGCGCATATCCGCGAACTCGCCGCCCATCCCGACTTCACCATGACCAACCCCAACCGCGTGCGCGCGCTCTACATGGCCGCCGCCGGCAATCCGCAGGCGTTCCACGACGAAAGCGGCGAGGGCTACCGGATGATCGGCGACCTCATCCGCCGCCTCGACCCGGTGAACCCGCAGACGGCCGCGCGCTTCGTCCCCGCACTCGGCCGCTGGCGCCGCGTCGAGCCGGTCCGCGCCGCGATGATGCGCGAGGAACTCGAACGCATCGCCGCCGTCCCCACCCTCTCGCGCGACGTGCGCGAGCAGGTGACCAAGAGCCTTGGCTGAACCCGTCGAGATCAACCGCGCCCCGCTGCTCGAGGATCTGCCGCATGGCTTCCTCGGCCGGCGCGGCGGGGTGAGCACGGGCGACGTGGCAGGCCTCAACGTCGGCCTCGGCTCGGGCGACGAGCCGGCGCTGATCGCCTGCAACCGCGAGCTTGCCGCCGAGGCGGTGCTGCCCGGCGCTCGCCTCGCGACCGTCTACCAGGTCCATTCCGCCACCTGCGTCGTCGCCGAACCCTGGCCGGACGACGCCCGCCCCCATGCCGACGCCCTCGTCACCGACAGGCCCGGCGTGCTGCTCGGCATCCTCACCGCCGACTGCGCCCCCGTCCTCTTCGCCGACCGCGAAGCGGGCGTGATCGGCGCCGCCCATGCCGGGTGGAAGGGCGCGATCGGCGGGGTCACCGACGCCACCATCGCCGCCATGGAAGCGCTCGGCGCGCGGCGGACAAGTATCGTCGCAGCGGTAGGTCCCTGCATCGCGCAAGGCTCCTACGAGGTGGACGAGGCATTCGCGGCGCGATTCGTCGCCGATGATGCCGACAACACCCGCCATTTCCGGGCCGGACGCGAAGGCCACCACCAGTTCGACCTCGAAGGCTATGTCCTCGCACGGCTGCGAAGCGCCGGAATCGCCATGGCGGAAGGTCTCGGACAGGACACTTATAGTGCAGCGCAGCAATTCTACTCGTTCCGCCGTGCCACGCATCGGGCGGAGCCTGCCTACGGCCGCCAGATCTCGTTGATCGGATTGGGCTGATTACTTGTCGATCTACTGGCGCCTTGCTGGCCGCAAGCGCTCATCGCCGACCAAAAAGGCGGTTGGCACGATCGTCTTTCGCGTATATCAGGCCCGCAAAGTCGGGAGAGGGTCGGGCTGCGTCCGGGCCTTGAACCGACACGGGGGATTCCAGGCTACTCATTGGTCAGGATTGACCTCCTGCCGGTCCCCCGGCAGTGGGTTGTCGAAAGCAAGGCAAGGGCAGACATGGCAGAAACAGAGGGCGTGCGGCGGCGCGATTTCATCAACATCGCCGCAGTAAGCGCCGCAGGTGTCGCGGGCGTCGGGATCGTCATCCCGCTTATCAGCCAGATGTCGGCCTCTGCCGACGTCCTCGCGGCTTCCTCCACCGAGATCGACATCTCCGCGATCCAGCCGGGTCAGGCGATCAAGGCGATCTTCCGCAAGCAGCCGGTCTTCGTGCGCAACCTCACTCCCAAGGAGATCGAGGAAGCCGACGCGGTGGACACCGCCAGCCTGCGCGATCCCCAGACGCTTGCCGAGCGTACCAAGGAAGGCAAGGAGAACTGGCTGATCACGATGGGTGTCTGCACCCACCTGGGCTGCGTGCCGCTCGGCGCCGGCGAGGGTGAGATCAAGGGTGAGTTCGGCGGGTACTTCTGCCCCTGCCACGGCTCCTCCTACGACACTGCCGCCCGTATCCGTAAGGGCCCCGCGCCCAAGAACCTCGAGGTTCCGGAATACGAATTCACTTCAGACACCGTCGTCCAGATCGGTTGAGGCCAAGAGAGAGGATCACGAACATGAGCTTTCCCTGGGCCAACGAATACAAGCCGAGCCATCCCTTCATGCAGTGGATGGACGAGAGGCTGCCCCTCCCGCGCCTCGTCTACAACTCGGTCGGCGGCGGCTATCCCGTGCCGCGCAACCTCAACTACTTCTGGAACTTCGGTTTCCTCGCCCTGATCTGCCTGACGATCCAGATCGTCACCGGCATCGTCATGGCCATGCACTACGCGGCCAACACGGCGGTGGCGTTCGACACGATCGAGATGACCGTGCGCGACGTCAACTGGGGCTGGCTGATGCGCTACATGCACGCGAACGGCGCCTCGGCGTTCTTCGTGGTCATCTACGTGCACATCTTCCGCGGCTTCTTCTACGGTTCGTACAAGGCCCCGCGCGAGATGGTGTGGCTGCTGGGCGTCGTCATCTTCCTGCTGATGATGGCCACCGCGTTCATGGGCTACGTGCTTCCCTGGGGGCAGATGAGCTTCTGGGGCGCCAAGGTCATCACCGGCCTGTTCGGCGCGATTCCCTTCGTCGGCGAGCCGCTCCAGCAGTGGCTGCTCGGCGGATTCGCGCCTGACAACGCCGCGCTCAACCGCTTCTTCTCGCTGCACTACCTGTTGCCGTTCGTCATCGTCGGCGTGGTCGTGCTGCACATCTGGGCGCTGCACATCCCGGGCTCCTCGAACCCCACCGGCGTCGAGGTCAAGACCGAGAGCGACACCGTTCCGTTCTACCCCTACTACATCGCCAAGGACGGCTGGGCCGTGGGCGCCTTCCTGTTCCTCATGGCGGTCGCGGTGTTCTACTTCCCGAACGCGCTGGGCCACCCGGACAACTACATCCCGGCGAACCCGATGAGCACGCCGGCGCACATCGTTCCCGAATGGTACTTCTGGCCGTTCTACGCGATCCTGCGCGCCTTCACCCAGGACTTCTTCTTCATCCCGGCCAAGCTGATGGGCGTGCTCGCCATGTTCGGTGCGATCCTGGTGTGGTTCTTCCTGCCCTGGCTCGACAAGTCGCCGGTGCGCTCGGGTGCCTACCGCCCGCTCTACCGGAAGTTCTTCTGGGTTCTGGTCGTCGACATGCTGGTGCTGTTCTACTGCGGCGGTGCCGCGGCGGCGGAGCCCTACGTCATGATCAGCCAGCTCGCGGCGCTCTACTACTTCGCGCACTTCCTGATCATCGTGCCGATCATCTCGGCGATCGAGAAGCCGCTGCCGCTGCCCTACTCGATCACCGAGGCGGTTCTCGGCGATGATGACGCCGCCCAGCTCGCTCCCGCAGCGAACGCCTGATCAGCCAGAACGAAAGACGAAAGACATGGCACGCATTCTCTCGATCCTCGTCGGGCTGTTCTTCACGGTGGCACTGGCGTGGTCCTTCGGGCTCGGCTTCTACACCTGGGCGACCGATCCGGCCGCCCCGACCGCCGAGCATGAATTCCACCTCCACCCCAAGGAAGTGGCCTTCGCCAGCGACGGCGCCTTCGGCAAGTTCGACAAGCAGCAGCTCCAGCGCGGCTTCCAGGTCTACAAGGAAGTCTGCTCGGCCTGCCACTCGCTGAACCACGTCGCCTTCCGCGACCTGGCGCAGCTCGGTTACTCCGAAGGCCAGGTCAAGGCGATCGCCGCCGGCTTCCAGGTCCCGGGCACCGATCCCAACACGGGTGAGGCGAACCTGCGTCCCGGCATGCCGACGGACTACTTCCCCAAGCCCTTCGCGAACGACGTCGCCGCGCGCGCCGCCAACAACAACGCGGTTCCGCCCGACCTCTCGTTGATGACCAAGGCCCGCCACGACGGTCCGGCCTACGTCTACTCGCTGCTGACCGGCTTCCAGGCCCAGCCCGCCAAGCTGCTGAAGGAATTCCCGGATTCCAAGACGCCGAGCGGCCTGCACTACAACCCGTACTTCGCGAACCTCAACCTCGCGATGGCGCCGCCGCTGACCGGCCCCGGCCAGGTCGAATACGGCCCGGGCAACCCCAAGCCGACCGTCGACCAGATGGCGAAGGACGTCTCGGCCTTCCTGATCTGGACCGCCGAACCCTCTCTCGACAAGCGCAAGCAGACCGGCCTCGCCGTGACCCTGTTCCTGCTCTTCGCGACCGTGCTGGGCTACATGTCCTACCGGAACATCTGGGCCGGCAAGAAGCACTGACGCCGCCTCGGAAGACTGCTAAAGGCTCCGCGCCCCGTCATCCCAGCGATGGCGGGGCGCTTCGCTTTCGGGCCGCCCAACGGAGAATGCCAACGTGACCGTCGAAGACCTCCGCGCGCTGGTGCGCACGATCCCGGACTTCCCCAAGCCCGGCATCCTGTTCCGCGACGTGACCACGCTGATCGGCGACGGTCCGGGCTTCGCCGCCGCCGTCGGCCACATGGCGAACCGCGCCGAGGCCGCCGGCGCCGAGGTCGTCGCAGGGATCGAGGCGCGCGGGTTCATCTTCGGTGCCGCCGTCGCCGCACGGATGGGGCTGCCCTTCGTGCCGGTGCGCAAGCCGGGCAAGCTGCCGGTCCCGGTCCTCGCGATCGACTATGCGCTGGAATATGGCACCGACACGCTCGAGGTCGATCCCGGCGCCGTGCCCGGCGGCGCGAAGGTGGTGGTGATCGACGACCTCATCGCCACGGGGGGCACCGCGCTGGCGGCGGTCGAACTGCTACGCCGCGCGGGCGGCACCGTGGCGCAGGCGCTGTTCGCCATCGACCTGCCGGAGCTCGGCGGAGCGCAAAGGCTGCGCGATGCGGGGGTGGCGGCCGAGGCGCTGCTGGCGTTCGAGGGGCACTGAGCCGGAAGAAGAAGTCATCCCAGTAAAGGCTGGGATCGCTAGCTATTCTTCAGGCACAGCCCCGCCGACAGCCCCGCCGAGAAGCGGGCGGGGCGCGGCGAGCGGTCCCAGCCTTCGCCGGGACGACGGGTTGTCTCAAGCCGTGGTCCTCACGCCGCCACGGCATCCTTCGCAGCCTTGCCCTTCTTGGGCGCCGGTTCCGGCTCGAGTAGTGCCAGCACCGGCTTCGATGTCGCCACCGTGCCCAGTTCGGTCAGAGCGAAGACGTTCGCCTCGATGTCGGCGAGTTCGTAGAGGTAGTTCACCATGACCCCGTGCGACTGCTTCTGCCCGTTGGCGGAGAGGTCGGCATTGGCGTGGACCGCCTCCAGCCGGGCGCCGTTGCCGAGGTGGAAGCGGGCAACCGGGTCCGCCGGCTCGTTGCTTTTGCCCTTGCCGTGGACGAGGTAGCGCGCGGCGAGCTGGCGCAGGTCCCTGGCGCCCGGAACCGGAGCATCCGCCGCCTGCTCCTTGCCCAGCCATTTGGCGAAGCCCGGCACCGGCGAGAGCGTGGCGAAGGTCTTGAGGTGCGGCAGCTCCTCCTTCAGCAGGCCGACCACGCGCTTGATGAGGTGGTTGCCGAAGGGAATGCCCTTGAGCCCGACCTGGCAGTTGCTGATCGAGTAGAAGATCGCGCAGTTGGCCTCGCGAGGATCGATGGTCTCGCGCTCCTCGGAGATGATCTGGTGGATCGCGCCCGGGATCTGCGGGGTCAGCGCCACTTCGACGAAGATCAGCGGATCGTCGCGCATCTGAGGGTGGAAGAAGCCGTAGCAGCGGCGGTCGACCGGCTCGACGCGGCGCCGGAGGTCGTCCCAGCCCTGGATCTGGTGGACCGCCTCGTAGCGGATGATGCGTTCGAGCAGCTGCGCCGAGCTGTCCCAGCCGATCCGCCGCAGTTCGAGGAAGCCCGCGTTGAACCAGGCGGTGAAGGCGTTCTCCAGGTCCCGGTCGAGCGCCATGAGGCCCGGCGTGGTCGCCGTGCGCGGCACCGCCAGCAGGTCTTCACGCAGGCCGATCAGGCGCTGCGTGCCCTGCGGCGCGAGGTTGAGCTGGTTGATGAGGCGGCGGCTGGGCGACTTGCTCGCCGCGTTGAGCGCCAGCGCGGAGGCCTCGTCGCGCTTTTCGGTCCACTTGGCGATGGCCTTGTCGATCGCCTTGGCGTCGGCCGGGTGGAGGTCGTGGATCTTGCCGAGGAAGTCCTGCCGCGCCTCAAGGTCGCTGGCCTCGTAGAGGTCGAAGAAGGCCGAGGCGAGCGCCGGCCCGGAAGCCCGCCCGCGCAGCGACAGCAGCGCGTCGGCGAGGTCGAGCAGGCTTTCGCCGCTGTCTTGCCGGGGGGCCACGCCGATCCCGCGCAGCATCTTGCCGAGACCCGAATTCATCAGCAGGTCGAGCGGGCTGCGTCGCCGCGCGGCGGCCGTTCCCGTGGTGGCCGGGGCCGCACCGTCGGAGGGGGAGCGGGTCCGTGAGGTGTTCATGGCGATCTCGATCCTCTGCAACTCTAGGGGCGCAGGCTATCATCGCTGCCCCTCCGAGAGAATACGGTGAAGCGGGGAGGAAGGCGCCGGAACGGCGCGAGTACCGCCGTTCCCGGGGCTTTTCAGGACAGAAGCCGCCCGGGCGATTGCGAATTGCGGCAAGAGAGTCGTTGACGAAGGCGCCCCGGCCGTGGCAAGCGCCTGCCACCACAAGGCCCGAGCGGGTATAGCTTAGTGGTAAAGCTCCAGCCTTCCAAGCTGGCTATGCGGGTTCGATTCCCGCTACCCGCTCCACCTTTGCCGTACTTGGCGTTTCCAGCTTCTTCCCGGTCGCCAGCGCTACGATCGCGGCGAGGCGCCCTTCCACCTCGATGTCGATGCCGCGTTCGCCCTTCGCCGGGCGCAGAACGATTCGGTCGATCAGTTGGCGAATGGCGGGCATGGCGCCGTCGCGCGCGGCCGGGTCTGCGACCGCCGCAGTGAGTTCCTTCACTTGCCGGCGATAGTCCTCGGCGATGGCGGGGTGGAGGGTGATCACGGGCAGGGCCTCAAGCTCAGCCAACTGGCTGGCCGCCACATCGCGATCGGCGCGGGCCTTCGTCAGGGCCTCGCGTATTTCCTGAAACTCTCCGGCTCCGCCCGAAATGGCGTCGACCAAGCGCGTGATCTTGGCAGAGGACTCCGCGGCCTTCTTCTCCAAGTCCCTCCGTTCCCGCTTCAGGTCAGCCGTGCGGCGCGTCCTTTCCTCGTGGAATTCCTTCACCCAGATCGCGACCAAGCGCGGGTCCAGCATGTGGCGCTGCAGACCTTCGAGCACGCGCGTTTCGTAGTCGGTGTTGGCGACCGTTCGGTTGTTCGAGCAGTTGTTGCCCTCGCGCCGGCCCGAGCAGCCCCAGTACGTGCGCGATCGGACAATATAGGGGCTTCCACATTCGCCACAGACGCCAAGCCCGGATAGCAGGTGCTTTGCCCTGCGCGCCTTGTGGGGCACCGAACCCTCGAGCCGCCGCAGGCCTGCCTGCACTTCCTCCCACAAGCCCTGATCGAGGATACGCAGGTGAGGGACATCCTCGATCACCCATTGTTCGGGCGGGTTCGGTCGGATTCGCACAGTACGTGTGACCGGCTCGATGATTTTCGAGGTCCGGTTATGGATGATCCGCCCGATATATAGCTGGTTCTGGAGCATGCCATTGCCGCGCGTGCGATCCGGGCGAATTGTCGTCGCGCGCCAGCGATCGCCGCGTGGGCCAGGTATGCCTTCCGCATTAAGGCGCTGTGCGATCGCCACGGGGCTTACGCCGGCGGCATAGTCGCGGAAGATCCGGCGGACGATCTCGGCCTGGTCATCGTCGATCTCGCGCAGGCCACGCACAGGGCGGCCGTTCGGGTCGATCCGATTGGCCGTGCGGTAGCCGTAGGCGATGCCGGCCGGCGATCGGCCCTGCGCCACCGTGTCGCGCTGGCCTCGCTTGATGTTGTGGCGTAGCTCGACGCGCTGCTGTTCGTCCAGCAGGCCTTTGATAGCGCCCTTGAACCGATCAATCTCGCCATCGCCGAGCGTGAAGAGACGGGCGCCCCAATAGTTCAGCCTGTCGCGGATGTGGTGGCTGTCGCCCTGGTTACGGGCGATGCGGCTTGTCGTGTCGACAAGGATTTGCTCGATATCGCCCTGCTCTACACGTGTCAGCATGGCAGCCAACCCGGGGCGCTGGGCCTCGTTGGTGCCAGCCCCGCCACCGATCGCATAGTCGGCGAAGACGTCGACCACAGTCCAGCCTTCGCGCGCCGCGCGTTCGTGGCAGACCTCGACCTGCTGGTCGATGGAGCGGCTGTTCTGCAGCTGGCTTGAGTAGCGGGCATAGATGAGCGTACGCATTGCGTTAGCGCTTCACGCGTTCAATTGCCGGGTCGATCGGCGGAACCGGCATCACGGGGCGAATCCTTGTGTCGAAGGCGCCCAATGTCCTTCGCGGCCGCGGCGCGCGCAAGGGCCTTCACCAGCTCGACAACAGCCGGGTCCAGATCGGGGAGGCGCGCCGAAGTGCTCACCGGTCGCTCACCTTATTGGCTGCGACTACGCCGAGGTAGAGCGGGTCTTCGGAGTACCCTTGCTCGCGGAGGCGCGCCGCGTATTCGGTGTCGCGGTTGAAGATCAGCTCGGCGTCACCGAAGTGGTTTTCGTAGATCCATGCCTTTGGCGGGCGGGCATCCGGGCGGAGCAGGCCGTTCCATGTGGCGTGCTGCCGGTCCTGGTTGCCGTCCGACACCGACAGGCTGCATCCACCGCAGCTGATCCACTGCGCGCCACGCCTGTTCGACCTGAAGTGCACGTCGGTGCTGCCACAGGCCGGATTCGGGCATGGGAGCAATGCGGGCAGCGCCGGCGGTCGCTGGTGATCGCATGGGTCAAGCCTGAGGCTGGCATCGTCCTTGTAGCCGGTGTCGTTGCACATCGGGCAGCTGGGCGTGGTCATAGTCCAAGCCTCGCGTTGGCGGCGGCCAGCATCAGCAGCTCGCAGCCGGTGGGGCGGGGATCGGCCTTCGTGGCGTTGCAGCGCTGGTGCATCACGAGCAGGTTTCCCAAGATACGTCGGCCGCCGGCAGCGCGCGGAGTGACATGATCCAGCGTGGGCCGGTTCGCGGGCGCGCAATAGACGTCCAGAGGCGGGACGCGGTGCCCGCACGCGCCGCAGCGCTCGCGCTGGGCCTTGCGGAGCACCGCGATCTTATGCCGGCGTCGGGCCTTGCGTTTGGCGGCGCTGCTCATCGGCTGAGCACCGCCTGGGCGAAGCCGGGCATCACGAGGCGCAGCTGTTCACCGGTTTCGGTAAGCCAATAGCTCGAGCCGATCGGCATGCCGTCATCTTCGCGGAAGAGCGGGCCGTAGGTCGCGTACCCGCCGGCGATTAGACGCTGGAGGATTCCGCGCAGCTGCTCGACGGGCATGCCGATGTCGCGCGCGACTTCGCGGGCGTACGGGATCTTGTCGTCATACCAGCAGGACAGTTCGGCTATGACATGGCGAGCGTCGGCGTCCGCCATCAGCTCCTGCGCGATCTTGAGGCCGGGATCAGGCATCGGCTACCTCCGCAATTCGGCGGCATGCGGTTTCGAAATGGATAGGGTTGTGTTCGATGCCGACGAAACGTTTGCCGGCGCGGATCGCCGCGACGCCGGTCGAGCCGGTGCCCATGAACGGATCGCAGACGGAGCCCCCGGCGACGTTGCGGATGATCTTGTCCATCACAGCGTCGGGCTTCACGGTCGGGTGACCGAAGTCCTTCGACTGGCGCGAGCGGGCGTCGACGATGCGCTTGAGGTCGGCGACATCGCCTACCGGGTGATGCCCGCGGTTCCACGCATGGAGATAGATCTCGATCTCCGGGACGTAGTGCTTGTTCGCTACCGGCATCGGCGTGAGCTTCCGCCAGGCGCACAGGGCGAACCGATGGAAAAGGCCATCGAGGTGAGTCGACAGCCTCGGCACCTGGTCGTTACTGCAGAACGTGACCAAGCTGCCGCACAGCAGCGGATTGATGATGGAATGATCGAAGTCCTGGGCCATGCCCTCTTCCTCGATCTGGTCGAGGTAGGGTCGGTCGGCGCGAAACTTTCCGCCGCCGGACGTCTTGATCAGGTACGGCGGGTCCATGACGTCCGCGTCCATCCAGCCCAGAGTCGGCCGTATCGCGTATGCATTGCCAAGGTAGAGGGTGGCGTTGCCGATGTGCTCGACACGCTCAGTCGCCGCACAAGTCATGCCTGTTTCCTAGGGCTGTAGCGGATGCGGTGCCGCGCAAGCATCTGAAGCGCTCCATCGTTGTCCAGGATGCCGACGGCAGCCATGTGCGCTGCGCGTTCGGGGGCGTAGCCCTGAAGGATCAGGGCCCGTCCGAATTCCTCCCGGTCTTCCGGCGTGATGGGGACCATCCGGGCCGCACGGGCAAGCTCGGTCAGGTTGCTGGCGGTTATCTGGTTAAGCGTCGGCATCGGCCTGGTCCTCCGCTTGGGCTTCCGGGTCGTCTAGGGCGCTGTCGATTGCCTTGCGGCGCTGCGCCTCGGCCGCCTCGGCTTCTGCTTTCTTCGCCTCGGCGGCGGCGGTTTCCTCTGCGATCAGACGCTCGGCTTCCTCGCGGTTAGCGCTGATCCGGTCGACGGGGACGCGCACCAGCACGGCCACCATCGCGTGAGCTTCGTCGTCGATCTCTACCGCCACCGGTCGGGCCATTGCAGCCGGCCAGAAGGCGCGGCCCTCGAACGGTGTGCCGGCGAACTTTCCGAGTTCGTAGACGGCAAGCTGGGCGGCGCGCCTCTCTATCCTGAACTGACGCTGCTCCTCGGCGCGCTCGGCCGCCCAGTCGCGTTCCTCCTGCGGTTCCTTGACGGGCGTGGGCCGGTAGTGCCCCTGCTTTTCGATGCCGATGCCGTCATGAGCGATGGCGTAGACCGCGACGCACTTCTTCAGCTGGGCTTTGGTCGGCGTCTTGGATTCGTAGTAGCTGTAGTAGCGGTCCATGCCGTCCGGCGCCTTAGGCCAGCGCGCAGAGCTGCTGACTCCGCTGGCCAGTAGGCCGGACTTGAAGCCGTCCTTTTTCGCCTGAGGCGCGATCATCGGCTCAGCCTTGTCCTTCGCCAGCTTCTCGATCAGCTTCACGTCGACGACGCGCTGTTGGTCGCCCATGGTGCCCATGAACATTTCCGCTTCGATCCGGCCGCCGGCCTCGACATAAGCGTCCAGCCCCACAAACTTCACGAGTCCGTCGTTGGCCGACAGGGTCTTCTCGCGCATTGCACTGCGGACTGAGGCTGGATGGTGGGGCTGCCAGTTAGATTTGCCCTGCGCCGCGAATACCTTCAGCTGCAGACCATGGTCCTCGACGCTGGCGTAGGCTTTGGCGCTATCGACGCCGATGGCATTGGTGCGGAGGGCTTCGAGGATCTCGGGCGCGAGCGCCGCAAGGCGAAGTCGCCCTTCGACGTGCTTGACGCTCTTCCCGAACCGCTTGGCACAGATCTCGATCGCGTTGGCGTCGTGGATCTCCGGCCGGGCGCTGTGCCGCGCTACGATCGCGGCATAGGCATCGAACTCGTCAGCCGCGTTCATGGCATGCCGTTCAAGGTTCTCGATCAACGACGTCTCACGGGCCTGCTCGCGATCCTCCACAAGGCAAGGCACGGGATAGGTTGGCGCGAGACGATCCTGCTCAACAAGCTGCTGCATCGCCTGGAAGCGCCGGCCACCGGCAATCACTTCGAACTTGTCTGCCCAGCGGTCCTTACCGTCCCATGCCTCGCTGACATCACTGGTCGTAAAGTGCGCCGGCACGACGACCAGGTTCTGCTTGAGACCGTGGACGGCAATGCTCTCCGCCAAGCTGGCGATTTCGACGTCGCGCTCGGTCTGGCGGACGTTGAGCTTGGAGAGCAGCAGCTGGCTCAGCGGGATCGTGGTCAAGCCGGTCGAGGCGGCCGGGTCGGAGAAGTCTGGCGCGGTTGCGTCGGCCATGAGGGTCAATCCTTTCGGGGATGGTAGAGGGTGGGGTGTTCGGGGAGAGGTACGCCGCTGGAGAAGACCCAGTGCTCGGCGATGAAGCGGACCAGGGCGTATCGCCCCCCGGCGAAGACAAGCTGGAAGCGGCCGTCGCGCGCATCGTCGTCGATCGGCACGGCGTCGATCGACGCGGCCCGGCTCACGCGCCGATCCTCATCAGCTGGTCGAGGGCCTTGCCAGCCTGCTCGGCGCCGAGGCTCCAGAACAGGGCCCGCTTCGTTGCGCGGCGATAGGGGCAGCGGGCGGGCTGGCCGCCGCGCAGGTATGCGTCGATCGCCGCGTCGCGGCCCTCGCGCACCAGTGGATCCTTGGGGACGGGTGCCGGCATCAGCTCGCCGCCTCTTCGGCCATGGCGAGGCGCATGATGCGCATCCGAACCGATGTGTAGGCCCGGCCTACTCGGCGCGAGATCTCGAGGTAGCTAAGCCCCTCCATTTCGAGGGCGAGCATCTGGCGATCTTCTTCCTCGGTGAAGGTGCGCTGAGTGACGCCGTTCTTGCAGTGGGTGGTGCGCTGCTGCGACGGCACCGGCAAGAAGCGCTGCCTCGGTCCGCGCGCGCCATGTTTCAGGCACTGATAATAAACAGCGCCCGAGCTGACACCGAAGGCTTTGGCGAGCTGATCATAGCTGTGGCCGAGTTCCTCGCGCCGTCCGACGATCTGCTCGATCTGCTGTGGGGAGAGCTTGCTCATCAGGCGGCCGCCTTCGTCTTGCAGAACTTGTCAGCACATGCGGCGATCTCGCGATGGTCCACGCTGCGGTCGCACTGGTCGCACCACTGCTTGCCGGTGCGCATGGATACAGGCGCCGGGCGAGCGGCGGGCGGCGCGGGGCGTGCGACCGTTTCTGTCGTGGCAGGCTTGCTGCCGGATGCCCTGCCCCACGCTTCGCGGATGACGTGTTCGCTGGCGCTTGTCAGGCTGAGGCCGGTGTTGTCGACGCGGGCGCGGGCGATATCGCGGCGCCAGTCATCCTGGCTGCGGATCGCCAGCATGGTGATGAACTTCTCGAGCCGATCGTGGAGGAAGATCTTGTGCCGAGTGTGCTCGTCGAACGATACGGCGGCGATCCCCGGGAAGATGGTGCCGGCCAGCTGCAGGACCTGCCCGGCATAGGCCTGTGCGAGGGCGCGGAGCGCAACCGACGTGCGGCGGCTGCCATGCTTGCGCCACGATGCCTCGATGCCGGCAATGTTCGATACCATGCCCGGCTTCCACGCTGTAGGATTGGCATGGGGTGCGACGGCCAGACCGGCATCCGCCATGGCCTTGACGATCTCGCAGGCTTCCTTGTCGCCACTGGCGATCGCCGCCTTGAACAGATCTAGCTTCGAAAGCGGCTTGCGCTGCTGGTTGAGCTTCACGAAGCTGGCGGCCTCGGCCGAGACATTGGCGTAGCTTCGGATGTTGCAGGGCAGCTGCGCGATGTCGCCGCGCAGCTTGGCGGCCTCGAGCCGGTGCTGGCCGTCGATCACGAAGAACGTTTCTTCTGCGCCTTGCTGGCGCCGTGCGACCACCAGGGGCTGGCACAGGTCCCAGTCCCAGTGCTGGGCAATGCGTCGAATGAGCGCCTGGCTATCACCACCCTCGGCCGAACGCTGGTAAGCAGGGTCGACGGACAGTTCGACCGGCGGCAGGAACTGCAGCACCGGCATGCGGCCGAGGGGCGGATTGACCTTGAGCTTGGGGACTTTGGTGGCCTGGGTTTGCTTTGCCATTGCGGGCTCCCTTCAGGGATGGATGAAGAGGGTTGCGAGGAGGGTGAGGATCGCCGCCGCCGACATGGCGGCGCCGGCGACGACGATCCTCGTGCGGCCCGAGCGGTACGTGCTCGGGTTCGCGGGAGGCGGGGTGATCACGGCGCGGGCCAGAAGGCCGCGCCTGCGAGGATGGGGAGGGAGAGGCCGAGCGCGATCGCCAGCAATACCCAGAGGTAGTTCGCGTAGAGGAACCACGCCTCGGCCCGCCCGATCAGTGAGGCGTCGATCTCGGCCACGTGGTCCCAATCGTCCCGCAGGCGATAGAGGCTGACCAGCGTGCCTTGATGCGGGCTCCACACGAAGGCCTCGAAGGGGTCGGGGCGCAGCGTACGGTTCACGCGGCTTTCCTTTCGGACTGGACGGGCCGGGCGCACGAAGCCGCGGTCAGCGGCACGTCCAGCGCACGGGCGAGGATGCAGAGGTTGCGGGCGCGGGTGACGCGCTCCGGTGTGGTGGCCTTGCCCAGGGCGACGTCACGCGCCTTGCCGAGCGCGGCGCGCCAGACGCTGGGCGGGCACAGATCGCAGGCGAGTTCCCAGCGCGCGTCCTGCTCGGACAGCAAGTGGCCGTAGACGGCGGGCGCGCCATTGCCCGGGTAGTGGACGATGGTGCGCTGGTAGTCGGTGACGTCTTCGGTCAGCACGCCGGGCGCGGCGCAGATGACGGCGATGGCCTGCCATGGCAGCAGCTCGCGCTTGGCGCGGTGCTCCGGCAGCTGGCCTGCCTTGACCTGGCGCGCCGCGCTGGCGGTCCGGCGATCGTGCTCGTCGAGCGCAATCCCGGAGAGCGTTGCGCCGCCGGTGGCGCTTTGCGTGCTCACCGGCGGCGGCCCTTGGTGCGACCCGAGGACTGGGCAATCTTTTCAAGGCGCGCGCGCTTGGCAGCCGCCTTCTTCTGGCAGTCACACTTCCAAGGAAACTTCGTGTTGATGTGTGGGCACAAGTCGGTGTGACCGAGCAGCGGCGTGTCGATCGGCGCGGCGCGCTCGTGTTCGCGCAGCTGGCTCAGCGATACCGTGCGGTTGCCGCTGGCAACCTGCCCCGGATACCGGTGCGAATGGATTGCGATGAGAACAAGGTCTTCGGGCTTGTGCGCGATGATGCGCACCTTCTCGACGACGTCGTTACCCTCAGGGTCGACGTCGTCCATGTACGCGATGCAGCCTGCATGCGGATACGAGACGGTGACGTTGAGCATGGAAACCTCCAGCGGGCGGTGTGCCTGTTGGAGGGACATATGCGATTATCGCACTTTGCCCGTCAAGCGCTAAAGTGCGAATATCGCATTTCACATTCATAGAGGCTTTTCCAGCGGTCGCCCTGTTCCTTTTTTGTTCCACTCGTGGCAGGTTCAGAAACCGAATCAGAACGGAGAAATCGATGTTGCTCTACCGCGTCCGCGTGTTTGGACAGCCGAAAGCGCCCTGGCGGCGCGTCAAGAAACAAGCTCAACAGGATGCACTTGAGCTCGGCCTGGGCCAGTTCGATGAATGGGGTAAGTTCTTCGTTGCCGTACCGGGCGAGATCGAAGAGCTACACGAGCGCTTCGTTAGCGAGAACGCCTAGGCAGATCCACGTCGCGCATCATGTAAGAGTACACTCGACCGACGACGGTTATCGGATCATTGCCAAGCAGGATTTCCTGATGACTATCGTCGGTCGAAAGCGGCACTAAACGTGCGGGATCAGATTGAAACTCTTTGTACGTAGTTTGGCCGTCTTCGGTTTGGATTACGTAACGCTTCCCGGGCCATAGCGCTTTGTCATCGGGGTCAATAACAAGGGTGGTGCCATCCGGAACAACAAGATCCATCGAATTTCCCTCGACGGTCAGAGCATAGGCGTTTGGCGGTGTCGAAGGGTCTGAGACGGGCATGCGTCGCCCGCCCTGCTGCTCCGCCGGCTTAAAGCCGCCCGCAGGAACCGAACCAAGATGAGGGATCGTGCGGATGCGGTGAGAGATATCCTCAGGTGCCAGTACCTGTTGAATAGCGATCAACTCATCCGCTGACAGCTTTCGGCCGCCACGGAGGGCCTTGCCGAGATAGTTCGAGTTCATGCCGATCGCTTCCGCAAGATCAACAATCTGCATACCGCGAGCGTCTAGCTCCGCTCTGATCTCCTCTGGGCGCATTGGCCCTAGGTGCCCAGCACTGCGATAATCGCAACTGCTATAATCGCACTTGGAGGGCTTGACCTTGAAGTGCGAATATCGCATTTCAAGGTCATGAACGCTTCCGCAAACGCTGTGATCGATCACTTAGGTGGCACTTCCGCTGTCGCAAAGCTGATCGAAGCTCCGATGTCGACCGTCCATAGCTGGCGGAAAAATGGCATCCCGCACTCCCGCATGGCTCATCTGCGCCTTGCAGCAAAGGCTGAGGGGCGGGTGCTTCCGGAGGATTTGAGCGATCTTCAACATGCCGTAGCTGATGCCGCAACGCAGCAAGACTCGTCCATTATTCAATGTGGCGAAAAGTCTAATGGCTCGATCGGAGCGCGCGCATGACGCCGGCCGTCGCCCGCATCAAGCTGGCAGTCGTCGCAGCGATTTCCCGCAACGGCGGGAAGGACAGCGCCGCGCTTACCGCGAAGCGCCAGCCCTCCACGGTAGGCCGGTGGCATAATCGAAACGACGACGTGTTCCCCCCTGTGGAGTGCGCGTTCGAACTGGACCAGCTCTGCATGGTGCTGGGCGACGCGCCGCCGATCCTGTCTGCCATGGCAGCCGAGTTGGGGCACGTCGTCCATCGCCTGCCTACGGTCGCCGCGTCCACGATGAACCCAGGCGAGGCGCTGGTCGCGGCGATGGCCGAATTCGGTGACATCGCAGCTGCCATTCAGACCGCGCACAAGGACGGAAAGGTCTGCGAGCACGACGTCGGTGAGATCACCCGCCAGATCGACGAGGCTCAAGCGTCGCTCGCGCGGCTGCGGGCGCTCTACTGCGCAGCGGCGGGGCACTGATCATGTCGGGGCGGATCGACAGGGGCAGCGCGCAATACAGGATCGGCCCGCTGACGACCTATCGCGATGCGGCCGACCTCGAGCGGGAATTCCGGCGCGCCGACGTGGGCGGGCGTGTCGTCTACGCCATGGGCCCGGCGCTTACGCCCGGCGCGACGATTCCAGCCATGATGCGCCAGTGGCAGGCCGCGGGCCTTTGCCATCTGTCGCGCGTGAAGCGGGAAGGCATCTGGCACTACTTCGCCGAGAAGCGGCCCATGGTCGCCACGGTGGCGAACTCCGTGTCCGCCAAGCAGAGCATCGCCGGCACGCCAGAAGAGCAGTTGCTGCACGTGCTGGTCGATCTGGCCGAAGCCGGGAGCGCCCTGCCCAGCTTGGACCTGCTGGCCGATCGCGCGGAGCTGCCGCACCGTCAGGCTGCGGACTATCGGCTTCGGCTG
>NZ_AKKE01000058.1 GCF_000281975.1 Novosphingobium sp. AP12
GGCAGGCTGGCGAGCAGCCGCTGCGCCTCGGGGATTGAGGTGCCCAGGGTGAGGCTCATGCCGCCTGAAGCTGGCCGTTGGCGGAACCGTCGCGGTAGGGTGCGTAGAATTCGGCGAGTTCGCGAAGCACTTCATCGGGATCGGAGATGAAGTTCACCTTGTTTCTGAACTCGGCCGAGCCGCGCACGCCCTTGATATACCAACCCAGGTGCTTGCGGGCCATGCGCACGCCGGTGTCGCTACCGTAGTGTTCGAGCATGTCGTCGTAGTGCCGGCGCATGATCTCGTACTGTTCGCCGATGGTGGGATCTTCGGCAACGTCCGTGCCGCGCCACCACTGCATGACCTGCCCGAGGAACCAAGGGCGCCCATACGCGCCGCGCCCGATCATGAGGCCGTCCGCGCCCGACTGTTCAAGGGCTTTAGATGCATCGGCGATCGTGCAGATGTCGCCGTTGACGATAACCGGGATCGAAACCGCTTCCTTTACGGAGCGCACGAAAGCCCAGTCGGCCTCTCCCTTGTACATCTGGTTGCGGGTGCGGCCATGGACCGTGATCATTTGCGCGCCGAGGTCCTCGGCGATGCGGGCGAGCTCGGGAGCATTGAGACTGTCATGGCACCAGCCCATGCGCATCTTGACGGTGACGGGGACCTTGACCGCCTTGACGGTCGCCTCGATCAGCTTGGTCGCCAACGGAATCTGGCGCATCAACGCCGAGCCGGCGTCGCCGTTCACGACCTTGCGTACCGGGCAACCCATGTTGATGTCGATGATGGCCGCGCCCCGGTCCTCGACCAGCTTGGCGGCTTCGGCCATCTGCTCGGGCTCGCAGCCGACGAGTTGCATCGAAACCGGGTCCTCGATCACGTCCCACATCGCCTTCTGCAGCGACACGCGCGTCTCGCGGATGGCGGCGGGGCTGGCGATCATCTCGGTGACGTTGAGGCCAGAACCGAACCCGCGCACCATCTTGCGGAAAGGAAGATCCGAAACCCCCGTCATCGGCGCGAGCACGACCGGGCAATCGATCGTCACGGGGCCGACCTGGATGGGCTTCAATGCCGGAGGATTGGGCAATTGGGTCATGATCTGCGCAGTGCTGCCTAAAAAACAGGCAGCGCATAGTGGATTGCCCTGCGCCGAGCAAGCGATTACCGGCGAAAACAATGTCGCAAATCGTTTCAGAATCCCGGAATAGCGCGGTCCATCGTGGGAGCGTCGCCGCGCTGGTCGTCGCTGCGGGCCAGGGCCTGCGCGCCGGGCAGCCGCTGCCCAAGCAGTTCGCGACCTGGCGCAGCAAGCCGGTGGTCAGGCATTCGGTCGAAGCCTTGGCAGGGGCTGGTTGCGATCCGATCCTGGTCGTCATTCCCGAAGGCGCGGAGGCCATCGCTCGCGAGGCGCTGGCGGGCATCGCCGGTGTGCAGTTCACGACCGGCGGCGTTACCCGTCAGGAGTCGGTGCGGCTCGGCCTGGAAGTGCTGGCGGGCTTGGAACCGGACCTCGTACTGATCCACGACGCTGCCCGCCCTCTCCTGCCCGCCGCCGTTGTCGAGCGGCTGCTCGGCGCGCTGGGACTGCACAGGGGCGCCATTCCAGTGCTGCCGGTGGTCGACAGCCTTGCGCATATCGAGCCGGGCGACGTGATGGGCGCGCCCGCTCGCCGGGAAGACCTGCGCCGGGTGCAGACCCCGCAGGCCTTCCGCTTCGGCGCCATCCTCGCGGCGCACCGCGAGTGGGAGGGTGCGACCAATGCCGGTGACGACGCGCAGGTGGCGCAAGCCGCCGGCATCGAAATCGCCTTCGTCGAAGGGGACGAGACCTTGCACAAGCTGACTTACGCCGCCGACTTCGCGCCCTCCCTGCCCCTCGTCCGCGTCGGCACCGGGTACGACGTGCACCAACTGGAGGAAGGCGAGGAACTGTGGCTCTGCGGCGTACGTGTCGAGCACACGCATGGACTGTCCGGCCATAGCGACGCCGACGTCGCCATCCACGCGCTTGTCGATGCAATGCTCGGCGCGATCGGCGCTGGCGACATCGGCCAGCACTTCCCGCCCAGCGATGCACGGTGGAAGGGCGCAGCATCGGACCGTTTCCTCGACCATGCCAGCAAGCTCGTGGCCGAGGCCGGCTATGCGCTCGGCAATGCGGACGTGACGATCATCTGCGAGGCGCCCAAGATCGGCCCCCACCGCGAGGCGATGCGGGCGCGGCTCGCCGCGATCCTCGGCGTTGACATCGCTCTCGTCAGCGTGAAGGCAACGACCACCGAGAAGCTGGGTTTCACCGGAAGGCGCGAAGGCATAGCCGCGCAGGCCGCGGTCAGCCTGCTCCGGCTGTAAGCGCCGGACGGACAAGGGATATTTCATGCAATCACTCGCCAAGACGATCGCCTTCGTGGCTGCCCTGACGCCCGGCCTCGCCATGGCCGCAGAGCCGGTCTGCCTGACCAAGAAGGAGGCGACCGCGCTCATCGCCTATGCTCTGCCCCAGGCGATCAACGGCACCGCCAAGCGCTGCTCCACCTCCCTGCCCGCCGACGCTTTCCTGCGCCGCCAGGGGCCGCAGCTGGCAGCTCGCTATGCCGGGCAGAAGAACCGCTACTGGCCGCAGGCAAAGCCAGCCTTCATGAAGACGCTCGGTGCGGAGGGCAGCGGATCGGCCCAGATGGTCGCCAACCTGCCCGATGAAACCGTGCGCCAGCTGGCCGACGTCTTCGTGGAAGGCTTCGTCTCGCAGCGGATCGCGCTCAAGTCCTGCACCAAGCTGGACCTCGCGATCGACCTGCTCTCGCCGCTGCCGCCAGAGAACACCGCCGGCCTGATCGCGCTGACGCTCGAAGTGGCAGCCACGGCCGACCCCAAACTCGGCAAAGTCGCGCTCTGCCGCGACTGACGCCCGAAAGGACCACAATGGCCAACCTCTTCTTCCCCCAGGACCTCGTCGCGCTCGCCCAGCGGGTGATCGACGAGAACAAGGCCCTGGGGCGCACCGTGGCGCTGGCGGAAAGCTGCACCGGCGGCCTCGTCTGCGCGGCGCTGACCGAAATTCCCGGCTCCTCCGCCGTGCTCGACCGCGGGTTCGTGACCTACTCGAACGAGGCGAAGATGGAGATGCTGGCCGTCCATTCCGACATCATCGATTCGTTCGGTGCGGTCTCCCCGGCGACGGCCTGGGCCATGGCGCAGGGCGCGATCAAGAAGAGCCGTGCTGACGTCGCAGTCGCCATCAGCGGAATAGCGGGGCCGGACGGCGGCTCCGAGATGAAGCCGGTCGGCACCGTGGTCTTCGCCTGCGCATTCCGGAACGACGAGAACGTCCATGCCGAGCAGAAGCTGCTGGAGGGCAAGACGCGCGCTGAAATCCGCCATCAGGCGGCGATCATAGCGCTGGAACTGCTGCTGCCTTCGAACGAAGGATTGCCGGAAGTGACGCTCTGAGGTGAGATAGTCAGCCGTCGCTGCCTTCGCGGCGGGGACGGCGGTTTGAACTCTTCTTGTCAGCTCGCCTGCGATACGCCGTAAAGCTCTTCCGCGCGGGTTTCGAAGGCGGCGACCATCTTGCGGAACGCCTTGTCGAAATACTGACCGGCCAGCTTCTCGAAGAGCGCGTTGCGGAAGGTGAACTTCACGTCGAACTCGACGTCGCAGGTGTGTTCGTCGACCGGGTGGAACGTCCAGCGGTTCTCGAGGTCGCGCATCGGGCCATCGACGTAGTGGACGCGCAGTTCGCGCGGGCGTTCCTTCTCGACGCGCGAGGTGAACTTCTCGCGCAGCGCCTTGAAGCCTACCAGCATGTCCGCGATCATTTCCGACCCGTCGTCGGACTTCACCCGGGTCGCGACGACCCAGGGCAGGAATTCCTGGTAGCGGCCGACGTCGGCCACGAGGTCGAACATCTGCTCGGCGCTGTACGGCATGCGCTTCGTTTCATGGATACCCGGCACGGTGTCAGGCTTTCATGCCCATGAGCGCAGCCTTGGCGAGCTTCGCCTCGCGGGCGGCGCGCATCTCGGCGAAGTCGGCGCCGGCGTGGTAGCTCGAACGCGTCAGCGGCGAGGCCGCGACCTGCAGGAAGCCCTTGGCGCGGGCGATGGCGCCATAGGCCTTGAACGCCTGCGGGGTCACGAATTCCTTGACCTCGGCGTGCTTGGGCGTCGGGCGCAGGTACTGGCCCATGGTCAGGAAGTCGATGTCGGCGCAGCGCATGTCGTCCATCACCTGGTGGACTTCGAGGCGCTCCTCGCCCAGCCCCATCATGACACCGGACTTGGTGAAGATCGACGGATCGTGGCGCTTCACTTCCTCGAGCAGACGCAGCGAGGCGTAGTAGCGCGCGCCGGGGCGGATCGTCGGATAGAGACGGGGCACCGTCTCGAGGTTGTGGTTGTAGACGTCCGGGCGCGCCATCACGATCGCCTCGACGGCGCGCTGCATCTTGTTGCGGAAGTCGGGCGTCAGGATTTCGATCGTGGTGCTGGGCGTCGCGGCGCGGATCGCCTCGATGACCTTCACGAACTGCGAGGCGCCGCCGTCGGGCAGGTCGTCGCGGTCGACCGAGGTGATGACGATGTGTTCCAGGCCCGTCTTCAGCGCCAGCTCGGCGACGTTCGCCGGCTCGGCGGGATCGACGCGGCCCGGCATGCCGGTCTTGACGTTGCAGAAGGCACAGGCCCGCGTGCAGGTATCGCCGAGAATCATCACCGTCGCGTGCTTCTTGGTCCAGCACTCTCCGATATTCGGACAGGCCGCTTCCTCGCACACGGTGTTGAGCTTGAGGTCGCGCATGAGCTGGCGAGTCTCGCCGTAGCCCTTGCTGGTCGGCGCCTTGACGCGGATCCAGTCGGGCTTGCGCTGGCGCTGCGGGGCGTCTTCGGGGCTCGGCACGGAAGAGAGATCGTTCATGCCGCCCAGATAGTCACATGTGCCCGGCCTTGCCAGCAGGAATATCCCGGTTAAGGGAAAGCTAAACTTGCCGTTACCCCATCAATGGAGGAACCATGACCGCCGAGTCCGAAGCCCAGCCCGAAGATCGCGTCCTGAACCATCTCCTCGAGGGCTATCGCCGCTTCCGAGATATCGGCTGGACGCCGCACCGCGAACGCTGGGCGCGCCTCGGCGAAGGCCAGCAGCCTGAGGTGATGATCATCGCCTGCTCCGACAGCCGAGTCGATCCGAGCCAGATCTTCGACGTCGACCCCGGCGAGATGTTCGTCGTGCGCAACGTCGCCGCGCTGGTTCCGCCCTTCGAGACCTCGCCCGGCCACCACGGTGTTTCCGCCGCGCTGGAATTCGCGGTGCAGGTCCTCAAGGTGAAGGAAATCGTCGTCATGGGCCATGGCCTGTGCGGCGGCTGCAAGGCGGCGCTGACGCAGGACCTCAAGGGCTCTGTACCGGGCGAAGGCGGCTTCATCGCGGACTGGATCTCGATGCTGGACGAAGCGCGCGAGCCGGTCGCGGCGGCCCATGGCACCACCGGCCGCGCCGCCGAGCGCGAGATGGAGCAAGCCGCGGTGCGCGTCAGCCTCGACAACCTGATGACCTTCCCCTGCGTGCGAAGCAAGGTCGCCAAGGGCGAGCTACGCCTGCGCGGCGCCTTCTTCGCGATCGCGGACGGGGTGCTGCACTTCATGGACGGCGAGACAGGCACGTTCGCGCCGGTGAACTGAGAAGCCGCTCTTATCGAAGCACCCAAACAGAAAGGGCGACGGTTTCCCGTCGCCCTTTTGTTTTTCAGCCCTGTGCGAAGATCAGTTCGCGGCAGGTGCAGCCGGAGCGGCAGCCGCCGGGGACGCCTTGCCCTTGGCATAGGCGGACCACAGTTTGGCGACCGGCACGCGGGTGCCGGTGACCTTGGCGAGGTTGGTCTGCGCATCGGCGTACTTGCCCGTCAGTGCCTGCGACATACCAAGGCGCAGGGCGACCTTGTTGGCATCGACGCCGGGCATCGAAAGTGCCTTGGCGTAGAACGTCTCGGCCTTGGCGGGCTGGTCATAGCTGAGGAACAGGTCGCCCGCGCCGACGACGCTGGCGGCCGTTGCACCCGGCTTGCTGGCGTCACGCTCAACCGAGGGCAGCGAGGCCTTGTCGGCGGCGACACGGCCCTGTGCGTTGGCAAGGTCGGCGCCGATCTCGGCCTTGGTCAGCTTGCCCTTGGCGATCCCGTCGGTCATCACCTTGGCGGCTTCGCCAGGGAACGCGCGCGGATCGACGGCATCGATGTATTCGTAGTAGTCGCGCTTCTCGGTCATCGTGCCGGTCGCGTACTTCAGGCGGATGAGGTCGAGGTCCTGGTCACGCGGCAGCGCGGCCAGCTGCGCCACGACCGAGATCGCGGTACCCCAGGTGCCGGGGTAGTACTGGCCGAGCAGCGCGGCATATTCGGTCGACGGGGCAAGCTGCTTTGCGGAGTAGGTCTGCTGGAGCACGCTGCGCAGCGCGGTTTCCGAAGGCGCTACGCCCTTGGCCTGCGCGGCGGCGACGTCGTCCTTCGCCATCTGCAGAGCCGCGTCGGGGTTGTTCGACTTCTTGTACGCATCCGCGAGCACGAGGTCGAGCTGGCCCGAGGAATCGACGTAGCCGGCGTCCTTGGCGGCCTTCAGGTACTTCGCCGAATTGGCGTAGTCGCTCAGCTGATAGGCGGTGATGCCGGCGCTGTAGTTGGTCGAACCGACGCTGGCGGCGGGGAGCTTGCCGCTTTCCAGCAGCATCACGTTGCCGCGCTGCGTGAAGGCGCGGTCCTGCGAGATGATGCCGTAGTTACGCATCCAGTTCGCCGCGGCCATCTTGTCGTCGGGCGTGGTGGCAGCGGCCGCAGCGCCTTCGAGCGCGGTCTTGCCATTGCCGCCGACGGCAGCATCGAACGCCTGCTTGGCGGCCGCGAGGTCGGTCGGCTGTGCGTTGGCGGGGACCTTCGCGGTCGCCTCAGTCATGGCCTTTTCGATCGGGCCGGCAACCTTGACGAATTCGGGCGAGAAGTTCGAGGCGGGCGCCTTTTCCTTCTTCGCCGCCATGGCGGGCGATGCGACGCCGAGCGCAAGGCCGCTGGACAGGGCAACAGCAAGAGCGACACGGGAAACAAGGAACTTGCGAGCCATCAAGGCTAACTCCTCTCAAGACAAAACAAATCCCGCCCGGAAGCAGGATCGTGAAATGGGCCGCGCCGGTTTGGCGGCGAATTCGACCCTTGGCAACCTCGTCAGCGCAATAGGTGAACGCCACTGAACGCTGTTTGAATGCAATTCGTCGCACCCGTTCAGGGTTCCCAAGCATATGTGTGGAAAACGCACCCGCCTCCGCCCCCGGCGGCACGGTTCAGGTGGCATTCGCCTGGCGCATGTCCTAGGGCGATCCATCATCCTTTTCCCACAGCAACCCTGCTGCAGTAACCGGGCGACAGAACCGCGTGAGCGACGAGACCGACATCAACGAGAACAGCGGCCCCGAGGGCGAGTACACCCGCGTCGACATCGTCGACGAGATGAAGACGAGCTATCTCGACTACGCGATGAGCGTGATCGTGAGCCGCGCGCTTCCCGACGTGCGCGACGGTCTCAAGCCCGTCCACCGCCGCATCCTCTTCGCCAGCCAGGAAGGCGGTTTCGTCGCCGGCAGGCCGTACCGCAAATCCGCCAAGATCGTCGGCGACGTGATGGGCAACTACCACCCGCACGGCGACAGCGCGATTTACGACGCCCTCGCGCGCATGACACAGGACTGGTCGATGCGCCTGCCGCTGATCGACGGCCAGGGCAACTTCGGCTCGATGGACCCAGATCCGCCAGCCTCGATGCGTTACACCGAGGCCCGCCTCGCCCGCGTCGCCAACTCGCTGCTCGACGATCTCGACAAGGACACCGTCGACTTCCTCGATAACTACGACGGTTCGCGCCGCGAACCTTCGGTCCTGCCCGCGCGCTATCCCAACCTGCTGGTCAACGGCGCCGGCGGCATCGCGGTCGGCATGGCCACGAACATCCCGCCGCACAACCTCGGTGAAGTGATCGACGGCTGCTTCGCGATGATGGACAATCCGGGGATCACCTCGGAGGAACTGTTTCAGATCATCCCGGGGCCCGACTTCCCGACCGCGCCGCTGATCCTCGGCCAGGGCGGCGCGCGCAATGCCGCGCTCACCGGCCGCGGCTCGATCATCATGCGCTGCCGCGCGCACGTCGAAGAAGCCCGCGGTGCGAGCCGCGGCGCCCGCTCGATCGTGCTGACCAGCATCCCCTACCAGGTCGGCAAGTCCAACCTCGTCGAGAAGATCGCCGAGGCCGCGAAGGACAAGCGGATCGAGGGCGTCTCGGACATCCGCGACGAATCCAACCGCGAGGGCGTGCGCGTCGTCGTCGACCTCAAGCGCGATGCCTCGCCCGAAGTGGTGCTCAACCAGATCTGGCGCAGCACCCCGGCGCAGTCGAATTTCGCCGCGAACATGCTGGCGATCCGTGGTGGCCGCCCCGAGATCATGTCACTGCGCGACATCCTCCAGGCCTTCATCCAGTTCCGCGAGCAGGTCATCACCCGCCGCACTAAGTTCGAGCTGAACAAGGCCCGCGAACGCGCGCACATCTTGCTCGGCCTGGTCGTCGCCGTGTCCAACATGGACGAGGTCGTGAAGATCATTAGGGGCGCGTCCAACCCGGCGGACGCCCGCGCCAAGCTGCTCGCCAAGGAATGGCCGATCGGGGACATCGCGCCCTACATCCGCCTCGTCGAGGCGATCGAGCCCGATGCCGAGCAGGCCGGCGGTACCTATCGTCTGTCCGAAGCGCAGGTGAAGGCGATCCTCGACCTGCGCCTCCACCGCCTGACCGCACTGGGCCGCGACGAGATCGGCGACGAACTCAAGCAGTTGTCCATCGCAATCGAGGGCTACCTCGCGATCCTGGCGGACAGGATCAAGCTTTACAACGTGATGCGCGAGGAACTTCAGGCGGTACGTGACGCTTACGCCACCCCGCGCGTCTCCGAGATCACTGCCGCCTTCGACGGGATCGAGGACGAGGACCTGATCGAGCGCGAGGACATGGTGGTGACCGTCACCATGGATGGCTACATCAAGCGCACCGCCCTCTCCACCTTCCGGGCCCAGGCGCGCGGCGGCAAGGGCCGCGCCGGCATGGCGACGAAGGAAGAGGATGCCGTGACGACGATGTTCGTCACCTCCACGCACAATCCGGTGCTGTTCTTCTCCACCGCCGGAAAGGTCTACCGCCTCAAGGTCTATAAGCTGCCCGAAGGCGGCCCGACCACGCGCGGCCGTCCGATCGTCAACCTCCTGCCCGCGCTGGAGAAGGACGAGACGATCCAGACCGTGCTCGCCCTGCCCGAGGACGAAGCGGAATGGGGCAAGCTGTCGGTCGTCTTCGCGACGGCCAAGGGCAACGTCCGCCGCAACTCGATGGATTCGTTCGCCAACGTGCCCAGCAACGGCAAGTTTGCGATGCGCTTCGAGGAGGACAGCGAGGACCGCCTGATCGGCGTCGCTCTCCTTGAGGCATCGGACGACGTGCTGCTCGCCACTCGCCAAGGCAAGGCGATCCGCTTCGCCGGCGACGACGTGCGCGAGTTCACGAGCCGCACCTCGACCGGCGTGCGTGGCATGCTGCTCAAGGGTGACGACGAGGTCATCTCGCTGTCGATCCTCCACCGCGTCGGGACCGACGCTGATGAGCGCGAACAGTACCTGCGCTTCGCGCCCTGGAAGGGCGAGAAGGACGGTGAACCCACGCTCGAAGCAGATCGCATGGACGAACTCGCCACTCGCGAGCAGTTCATCCTCACCGTCTGCGCCAACGGCTACGGCAAGCTGTCCTCGGCTTACGAGTATCGCCGCACGGGCCGTGGCGGCCAGGGCATCACCAATATCGACAACATCGGGCGTAACGGCCCGGTGGTGGCGAGCTTCCCGGCAACCCGGGCGCAGCAGCTGATGCTGGTCACCGACCAGGCGAAGCTCATCCGGCTGCCACTCGCCTCGCTGCGCGTGATCGGCCGCGGTTCGGCAGGCGTGCGCTTGTTCACCGTGTCCGGCGACGAACACGTCGTCAGCGCCGTGCGCCTCGACGAGGAGCCCGAGGGCGAAACGCCTGCGGCTCCCGTCGCCGGTGAAGCTACGGAGACGCCTGCGGCCGATAGCCCCGAGGCCCCTGAGAGCCCCGAGTCGTCCGAAGACGGCGAATGACCGACACCGTCGCCTATAAGATCCTAACCGGCGGGCAGCTTGCACAGCTGCTCGCCGACGGGACGTTCGCCGGTGCTCCCGTCGATGTGGCGGACGGCTACATCCACCTTTCCACCGCCGACCAGGCGCAGGGCACGCTGGATAAGCACTTCGCCGGGCAGGACGACCTGCACGTCGCGGTGGTCGATCTTTTGGCGCTGGGCGATGCGATCAGGTGGGAAGTCTCGCGCGGCGGCGCGCTGTTCCCGCACATCTACGCGGACCTCCCGCTTTCGGCAGTGCTCGCTCACGGGCCGGTCGTGCGTAATGCCAGCGGGACGATGGTCCTCCCGGCATAATTGTCGTCCTGGCGCAGGCCGGGATGACGGTTATTGGGATTCTACCGCTGCTTTAGTCGAACAACCGGCCAAGTTCGGCGAGCTTCAGCTTGCCGGTCGCCGTGCGGGGGATATCCGCTTCGGCGACGAAGACGATCCGGCGCGGGATTTTGTAGCTGGACAGCGTTTCCTTCAGCGCACCTCTCACTCCCTCCGCATCCGTCCTGGCCCCGTCCGCCAATACGATTGCGGCCGCCACGACCTGCCCGAACTCCTCGTCCGGCAGCCCCGTCACCGCGCTGGCGGCGACCTCCGGCAGGGCGCTAAGCGCGGTCTCCACCTCGAGCCGTGAGACGTTGGCGGCCCGTGTCTTGATCATGTCCCCCCGCCGCGCGACGAACGTGAGGTAATCGTCGGCATCGATCCGCACGAGGTCGCCGGTGGGGTAGAACCCGTCGGGCGTGAACACCTCGCAGCGGCGCCTGCCATAGAAGCCCGCCATGAGCGCTCCGCCGCGCAGGTGCAGTTCCCCCACTTCACCGACCGGGACCTCGCGCCCGGTCTCGGGATCGACCACGCGGCGCTCATACCCTCCCACCGCGCGGCCCGAGGCACCAGGCTTGTCGGCGGGCAGGCGCCGGTCGATCGGCTCGGCACTGTGAGGTGCGAACGTCTCGCTCATGCCCAGCATGTTGGACTGCAGGTGCGGTTCGATCAGCACCCCATCGGAATCACGGAACTGCCCCAGCCCGACAATGGCGGCGACGTCCAGGCCCTCTGCAACCGCCAGCGCACGCAGGCGGGTCAACCCATCGCCCCAGCCGTTGACCCGGTTCACGCGGCATCGGCGCAAGGTATCCAGCACTACCGGCAGTTCAGGCGATGCCGGATAGACCAGCGTTGCCCCCTGGCTCAGCACCTGCATTGCCATCGCCATTCCTCCCAGCCAGAACGCGGGCAGCATTGGCAACATGCGGTCCCCCGGCTTCACCAGGAACAGCTTCGCCAGTTCGGGAGGATGCCGGGTAACGTTCCACTGCGTATGTACCACCGCCTTGGGCAACGAGGTGCTGCCCGAGGTATAGACGATCACCGCCTCGTCGGAGGGCGAAACCCGCGCCTCGACCGCCGCGAGCAGCCCCTCGCCCACGCCGTCAGCGAGTGCCGATAGTTCCGCATGAGCCCCGGCCCATTCGAGCCCTCCGGCATCGTCGAACCAGACCGAGCGCAGGTAGGGCGCCTCTTCCAGCCGCAACGCTCCGGGCTCCTGCCCGGCTAACCCAGGAAAGGCCCGACCCAGAACCTCGCCATAGTCATGCCGCAACATCCGCCGAGCGGCGACGAGGACCTGCACGTCGCTGTTTGCTAGAATGTGCGCGATTTCTCGAGGCGTTGCCAGAGTGCTCACCACCGTCACCAGCGCCCCGATCCGCAGGGCAGCGAGGAATGTGGTGATCCAGAAAATCCCATCCGGCGCCAGCAGTGCGATGCGCGCACCCTTGGCCGCTCCCAGTGCCAGCAGAGCTTGCGCTATGTGGGCCGAGCGGCGGTTCAGTTCAGCATAGTCGATGGTTTCGGCGACGGTCGCCACGGCATCATTGCCGCCGCGGCGCGCGACGACCCCGGCCAGCATGGCGGAAATGGTCGAGGGCGGTCCCATGTCGCTCAAGGTGTCGCTCATGTCGTCCTCAGTGCACCTTGGGTTTGATCGTCAGGCGAAGCCAGAATTCGCGGCCGTTGTCGTAGGAGCACCAGACTTCGTCGCTTCCCGAAGGCCCTTTCGCCGGACCGCCATGCGCCTCGCCAGGGAAGAGGATACCGCCCGCATTGTTCGAATTGAAGCACAGCCCGCTGGTGTAGCGGTTGGTCAGGTTGTTCCCAAGCAGCGAAACCTCCCAGCTGTCGTCCTTCGCCCCAATGGCGACCGAAGCGCCGAGCTTGAAGAACGCACCCTGATAGAAATCCCGGCGACTACCGAGGTTGGTGGTATATTCCGAGGAGTACTGCCCGCTGGTGCCGAGGCGCAGCCTGTGGTCGTCGCCTACCGGCAGTTCGTAGTCGATGCCGTAGCTCGCCTGCCATTGCGGCGCCCGGCTGAGAGGGGTACCGGACAGGTCCTGCGCGGCGTACTGGAACGGCTGTCCGTCTGCGTTTACGAAGTAGTTGCCGTTGGCGAACGAGATCTGGTCGCCCGGATTTCCCGCGAGGTCGAGTACGCGGGGCACTAGGTTGCAGCCCTCCGCGAAGGTCTGCCCACCGGCGCAGGGCGCGCCGACGAACTCGGTGAACTTCGCCTTGTTCCAGTTGAGCGCGGCCCGGATCGACAGGCCCTCGATGGCGCGGGGGTAGAACGCCATGTCGAAATCGACGCCATAGACGCGCGCCGTGCCGGCGTTCACTGTGTTGAGCACCGGGATTCCGTTCGAGGCAGGCTGATTCACGCCCACCTGAAGCCCGTTGTAGCGATAGTAGTACGCGGCGATGTTCACGTTCAGCTGCCGATCCGCAAGCCGTGTCTTGATGCCGAATTCGCCGCCCCTCACCCGCTCATCGCCGTAGGAGTTGTCGGTGCCCGGGAACACGGGCTGGACGATGTTGTAAGACCCGGACTTGTAACCCTGCTTGAGCGAGGCGAAGGCAGTGAAGGTGTCGGTTGGCGTGAAAGTCGCGGAAACTTCCGGCGACCAGTTCTTGGATACGAGGTCGGGCGCGGTGGGCACAAAGCTGGCCCCGCCCGAACTGCTCGTCATGTCGATCGATCGGCGCTCGTCGGTGTAGCGTACGCCGCCGGCCAGCTCTAGCGTGGGGGCGACCTGAAAGCGCACCTGGCCGAAGCCGGAGATCGATTCGATGTCCATGTCGAAGGTCCCGGCCAGCAGGCGGTTGGGGAAACCCAGCGCCGTGTTGCCGGCGAGGAACGCGTCGTCGAACACGCTGGCCTTCTGGTAGAAGGCGCCGAGCAGGAAGTTGAGCGGGCCTGAATAGTCCGAAGTCAGGCGCAGTTCCTGCGTAAAGTCCTTGCGGTGGTACTCCTTGGCGGCGGCGAAGGTGGAGTAGGTACCCGGATTGAAACCACCGGTCAGCGAACGACTACGCAGGTCGTAGTATCCGGTGACCGATGTGCCAGTGAGGTCGCTGCCGATTTCGCCGTTCAGTTCCAGCGTTGCGAAGTCCTGCTTGGTCTTGACGTATGGCTTACCGTTGTTGGGCAGGCCACCGAAGGTGTCCGGATCGAGATAGACGATGGGGGCCTTGCGATCGACCTTGCAGTCCTCTCCGGGCGCGAAGAACGAAGGCACGGGGATACCTATGGATGGTAGATAGTTGGCGGTACCCTCGGGGCAGGACTTGTACTGGAAGGGGCCTCCTCCTTCGGTGTACTCGTTGGAGTGATTGAGCTTGAGGCGCGCCGTGACGGTGCCGCCTTTGTCGTAGAGCAGGGTACCACGCAGATAGACCGCATGACTGCTCCCAAGCCGGTCACGCGGCTGCACCCCGCCTAGCGCCGGGATGGCGACCGCGCTGTTATGGAAATAGCCGTCCGAGGTGTTGAGTGCCGAGGCGATACGGATGCCGACGCCATCGGCCACCGGACCCGACAGCACCGCCTCCCCGCGCATGGTGCGCGCTTTGGCCTCGTAAGCGAGGCGGCCGATGACCTCATACTCTTTGCCTGGATCGGCAGTGCGGATCGAGACGACGCCGCCGGGGCTGTTCTTGCCGAAGAACAGCGCCTGCGGCCCCTTGAGCACCTCTACCTGCGCCATGTCGAACAGGCCGATCGCATAGGCGTTGCCCTGCGTAAACTGCATGCCGTCGATGTTGAGCGAGACGGACTGGTCGATGCCCGGATCGAGCGAAGTCGTGCCCACGCCGCGGATCGAAACCTGAGCGCCGTTCTCCAGCACCGACTGCCCGAGAATGAAGCCGGGCGTCAGGCGGGTGATGCCCTGAAGGTCGACCACTTGCCCGTCGGCGATCTGCTGCGCGGTGACGACGTTGGCGACCACCGGAACCTTGAGGATCGATTCCTGCCGCTTGCGCGCGGTAACGATGATCTCGCCGGGATCGCTTGCAGCCACATCCCATGCAGGCGGAGCCGTTTCCTGAGCCACGGCGGGGGACACCCAGAGGGCGAGCAGCACGACGCACGCGCCATACGACAGGATCGTCTTGGTCATCTTGGTGGTCCCTCCCGGTCACGCCCGTCTTCATGCGGGCATGAGGAAGATGACCGCGGCGGGGGGCTGTCTCAATCGGGAGGGCGACATAAATCTGGAACAGAACGAAGCCGTGTTCTGGCATCCAGGAACTGAGCGATCGCCCAGCGCTTCGAGGTCAGCAAAAGTGGTGCGCCCGACGGGATTCGAACCCATGGCCCCCAGATTAGGAATCTGGTGCTCTATCCGGCTGAGCTACGGGCGCCCACAAGCGGCGTCCTAGCTTGCGCATGGCTGCTTGGCAATTGCCCGGAATGCAAGATCGGAAACTGCTCAGTTCGCCTGTTCGGGAGGAACCACGGGCAGCGGTAGGGGCATGACGCCGATGCCTTCCTCCAGCAGTTCCTTTGCTTCGGTGACCGTGGCCTGGCCATGGATGACTTCGGCTTCGCGCTCACCGTAATGCATGGCGCGGGCATTGTCGGCAAACTTGTCGCCCACGAAGCGCGACGATTTGAGGGCCTCGGCCTGCATCTTCGCAAGTGCCTGGATCATCTCAAACGCCTGCGGCGGCAAAGGCGCGTTCGCGACCGGCGCCGGAGGGCCTGGGAAGGGAGCGGGCGGAGCGGCGTGCTTGCTCTGCGCAGACCCCGTTTCCGGCAATTGGTTGCCCTTGCGCGCGAGCCGAGGGGCCTGCACCGCCTTGTCGACATTTGCAGAGGCACAATAGGGACAGGTAACCAGTCCCCGCTGGCGCTGGTTCGCGAAGTCGTCCGAGGATTTGAACCAGCCCTCGAAACGATGCTGTCCATCTTGGCATTCCAGGTCGTAGACGATCATGGCGCGGCTATGTGCCGGCGGTTGACAAGGCTGGGCAACTGCGCCCGCACCTCCGCAAGGCGTTCGGTGGGGAGATCAACAAAACCGAGGCCCGCCTGACCCCCATCGTCGGCCCCGCCCATATCGAGCAGGACATCGCCCCAAGGGTCGATCGCGAGCGAATGGCCATAAGTCTCGCGCCCGTCCTCGTGCCGACCCACCTGCGCGGCGGAGAGCACATAGGCGCTCGCTTCTACCGCCCGGGCGCGCTGCAAGAGATGCCAGTGCGCCTTGCCCGTCGGGACAGTAAAGGCAGCGGGAACCGCGATCACGTCGCAGCGCGCGCGGCCCAGCGCCTCGAACAGTGCGGGAAAGCGAACGTCGTAGCAGATCGCGAGCCCGAGCCGGCCGAGCGGTGTGTCCACCGTTACCACCTCGTCCCCCGCCGCATAGGCGTTCGACTCGCGCCAGCTCTCACCCGTGGCGAGGTCGACGTCGAACATGTGCATCTTGTCATAGCGGGCGACGATCTCGCCTTGGTCGTCGATGACGAAGGCACGGTTGGCCCATTTGCCGTCCTCCCGCGCGATCGCCAGGGAACCCAGGTGAACCCACAGCCCCTCACGCCGCGCAGCCCCGCGTACGGAGGCGAGAACCACGTCCTCCCCTTCGGTGCGGATCGACTGACTGCCTCGCTCGCGCTTGCGGTCGAGCAGACCGGACATCTCGGGCGTGAACAGCATGGCCGCACCGCCCTCGCGCGCCTGTTCGACCGCCCCCACGATTGCGGCGGCGTTGGCCTGCGGATCGATGCCCGTCGTCATCTGCAGCAGCGCGGCGCGAGGCATGCGTGTCAGAGCCCGAGAATGGGGTCGAGCTGGCCCTGGCGGTCGAGCGCGCTGATGTCGTCGTATCCGCCGTAGGCCTTGTCATCGACGAGTATCTGCGGGACCGTCACGGCGCCAGGTACTCGCTGGACCATCTCGGCGCGCTTCGGGCCGCCCATGGTGACGTCGTATTCCTCATAGGACACGCCCTTGCCGTCGAGCAGCGACTTGGCGGCGACGCAGTAGGGGCAGCCCCACTTGGTGTAGATCTCGATCCTGGGCTGGCTCATTCCTGGTTCCTTTCAGCCTTTGCGGCCTTCGACTTTGCGACCCTTGAAGGTTTCCCCTTGCAGGGCTGACCTTGAAAGGGCCGGCGGCTACCATATCTAGGAACTCGAGTCATGGCCCGCCATGGGGATGGCTCGATCGACGAGGCGCCGGTTGCCGGGCCTCTTTCACGAAGATTGCTCATTTGAGGATTTTTGTCATGAACCGCATAGATTTTTCGCCCTACCGTCGCACCATGGTCGGCTTCGACCGTTTGTTCGACATGATCGAAAACCAGGGCCGCGCCAACGCCGGTGACAAGTATCCCCCCTTCAACATCGAACGCCGGGGCGCTGACGCCTACCGCATCACGCTTGCTGTCGCAGGCTTCAAATCCGCCGACATCGACATTACGGCGCAGGCGAACCTGCTGGTGGTCAAGGGCCAGAAGCCCGACGAGAGCGCCGAAGGTGAATATCTACACGTCGGCATCGCCCAGCGCGGCTTCGAGCGTCGCTTCGAACTCGCTGACTACGTGCGTGTCGATAGCGCCGACCTTGCAGACGGCCTGCTTGTGATCGACCTCGTCCGCGAGGTTCCCGAAGCGATGAAGCCAAAGAAGGTCGCGATTGGCGGCAACCGCCTGACCGTGGTCGAAGGCGACGCCAGCGAGGAAACCGCCGCCGCCTGATCTTTGGAGGCGCGCTTTCTTGTCCTTTGGATGCGCCTCTGGACAAATTGCGTGATAGTTCGGGGGCGGTCCGGGATGCCGGGCCGCCCCTTCTTTCGATGGTGGTTGCGCTGAATGCATTTCGGCGCGCGAAACATTCTATGGCCCCGCGCCGAAGCAGGGGCGCAGGATCGGCGGCAAGACGGCGGCGCTGGTTGCTCTCAAGGTGCTCGTGCATCCCGCCCGCCATGCAGTCGTCCTGCTGGCGATGTCGCCGACCGGTGCCGGACCATCCTTGTCTCCACCATCCTTTTGATCGACACGATCTCCGTCTACCTCGCCGTCATCAGCTGAGCTTCGGCGTAGTCCGCCAGCCTGCCCTGCAGCCGCGCGCGGAGATCCTCGTCGATCCACGCCGCGTCGAAGGCATTACGGCTGATGGTGACGAAATCCTCCGGCCCGAAACCGGCCAGTTCATGCGCCATCAGCATGTTCTCGTTGATGTACTTACCCTCCATGTAGGCGGGGTCGTCCGAGTTGAGCGTCAGCCTCAGACCGAGGTCGAGCATCCCGCGCGCGATGGACTGGTTCTCGCCGGGGCGCATCATCTCGTTGGCGTAGGGGCAGACGGTGAAGAACAGGCCCTTCTCCCTCGCCGCTGCAATCAGTTCCGGTCGGTCGAGCAGGTTGGCGCCGTGATCGATGCGCTCGACACCGATGTCCTCGATGGCCTGGCGGATGTGCTCGTGGGTGTTCGCCTGGTCGACGTCGCAGTGCATGGTGAGGCGGAAGCCCTCATCGCGCCCACGCCAGAAGATCTCGGCGAACTTGGCGGGCGGGTTGTCCTTCTCGTCGGAATCGAGGCCGAGGCCGACGATCAGGTGCTTGTAGGGCAGCGCCATTTCGAACACGGCCATCGCGCTTTCGGCGCTGCGTTCGCGCACGAAGCACATGATGAGTTGCGAGCGGATGCCGAAGTCGCGCTCCGCCTCTATGCGGCCGCGCGTCAGGCCTTCGATCATCGTTGCGAAGGGAACGCCGCGGTCGGTATGCTGCTGGGGGTCGAAGAACATTTCGGCGTAGAGCACGTTCTGCGCGGCGACCTTCTTCAGATACGCATAGACGAGGTCGCGGAAATCGGCTTCCTGGTGGAGCACGAAGCTGCCCTCGTAGAAGATCGACAGAAAGCTCGGCAGGTCGTGGTAGACGTAACTGGCGCGCATTTCCTCGACGTTGGCGTAAGGCAGGTCGACCTTGTTGCGGGCGGCGAGTTCGAACTTCAGTTCGGCTTCCAGCGTGCCTTCGAGGTGAACGTGAAGCTCGGCCTTGGGCAGGCCCGCGATGAACTCGGCGATCGGTTGCACGGCGTCTCCTCGGCGAGCGCGCGGGTCATGGGCGGCGCGCTCGGCGGGGAGAGTAACAAAAATTCGGCGGGCCGGAAGGAGGCATTTCGCGACTGCGGAAGAACGGCGTCCGGGCGGGGTTAGTTGATGAAGTGCATGCGCGGAAATGCTTCCACTAAGGGGCCGGCGGGGCACTGGGACGACGATGTGAAAGAGCCGACGCGAAGGTAGCAGCGCTCGGCGATGTAGGAAAATGGGTAAAGGCCCGTCGTCCCCGGGGACCGCTGGCAGAACTGCGCCTCGCTTCGAGGGCAGGCGCTACGCGGCGGTGGCCGGCGCGAGGATTCGCCCCAAGGGTTCGCAGCGGTCCCCGCCTGTGCGGCGAGGACGAGGTCAGGCGAGGGTTACCACCCTGCCCTCACGCGCCGAGACCAGCGCCGCTTCGATCACTTCCTGCACCAGCAGAAGTTCATCGAGCGTGGCCGGAGCCGGCCCCGTGCCAAGGCAAGCCTGCGCCATCATCGCATAGAAGCGCTCCTGCGACCCTTTCGGCGCCGCGATCTCGCGGCTTGCGCCTTCGCCGTCGAAATGGACCAGCGGATCGGCATCCTCGCCCCACTCCGCATCGCCCGGCCGCAGCCCTGCCACGGACTGCGCTTCCTGCGGATCCAACTTCTGCTTGATGAGTGTGCCGCCGGTGCCGTGGACGCGGAACCGGGGTTCGCCGCCGGCCACGCACATGCCGGCGTGCAGGATCACGCGCTTGTCCGGATAACGTAGGACGACATGAGCCCAGTCAGGCGCGCCGCTGCCTTCGCGGAAGGACGCGATGTCGGCGCTGACCGCTTCGGGGCGGCCGAACAGGAGCAGCGCCTGGTCGGCGAGGTGCGGGCCGAGGTCGTACCACACGCCCGAGCCGGGGCTGCCGTCCTCGCGCCAGCGGTCGCGGACCTGCGGGCGGAAGCGGTCGAAGTGCGATTCGAAATGGACGACGCGGCCGACGAGGCCTTGCTCGATGGCAGAGCGCACGGCGAGGAAGTCGGTGTCCCAGCGCCGGTTGTGGAAGACGCTGAGGACGAGGCCACGCTCCTGCGCCAGCGCGGCCAGCGCGCGTGCCTCGGCCAGTTCCAGCGTGAAGGGCTTCTCGACGACGACGTGCCTGCCCTCTTCCAGCACCTGACGCGCGATTTCGGCGTGGGTCGCGCTGGGGGTGGCGACGACGACCAGTCCGATTGCCGGATCGGCCAGCAGCGTCTCGACGTCGGGGACGATCGCCACGCCCTCGGCCGGCGCCTCGGCATCCGGCCTGCGGGCGACGACAGCTTTCAGTTCGAGGTCTTGGCAGGCCCGGATGTAGGGCGCGTGAAATACCCGCGTCGCCATCCCGTTGCCGATGATGCCGACGCCGATCCTGCTCATGGCCTCAGACCAAGCGCGCCTGCCGCAGCGCGGCTGCGACGAAGCCCGAGAACAGCGGGTGCGGGTCGAACGGACGCGACTTCAGTTCCGGGTGGAACTGCACGCCGACGAACCACGGATGGTCCGGACGCTCGACGATCTCGGGCAGCAGGCCGTCGGGCGACATGCCGGAGAAGATCAGGCCATTGCCTTCCAGCGCCTCGCGGTACGAGCCGTTGACTTCGTAGCGGTGACGATGGCGCTCGCTGATCTCGTTGGTGCCGTAGAGCGCGGCGACGTGGCTGTTGGGCGACAGCGCGGCCGGGTAGGCGCCGACGCGCATGGTGCCGCCCAGGTCGCCGCCCTCGGCGCGGGTCTGGAGGCCGTCCTTGGTCATCCACTCGGTGATGATGCCGACGACCGGCTCCTCGGTCGGTCCGAACTCGGTCGAGCTGGCCTTGGCGATGCCGGCCGAGCGAGCGCCCTCGATGCAGGCCATCTGCATGCCGAGGCAGATACCGAAGAACGGCACGCCGCGTTCACGCGCGAAGCGGACCGATGCGATCTTGCCCTCGGTCCCGCGCTCGCCGAAGCCACCGGGGACGAGGATGCCGTGCATCGGTTCGAGCGCGGCGGCGATCTCGGAATCTTCCTTCTCGAAGATCTCGGCGTCGATCCAGCGCACGTTGACCTTGACACGGTTGGCCATGCCGCCGTGGACGAGCGCCTCGTTCAGAGACTTGTAGGCGTCCTGCAGGCCGACGTACTTGCCGACGACGCCGATGGTGACTTCGCCTTCCGGGTTCTCGAAGCGGTCGGTGATGTCGTCCCAGCGTCCGAGGACCGGAGCCTTGGCCTCGGCTTCCATGCCGAAGTGATGGAGGACTTCGGCGTCGAGACCCTCGCGGTGGTACTGGAGCGGGACGGCGTAGATGTTGGGGGCGTCGAGCGCCTGGATGACCGCCTGCGGACGCACGTTGCAGAACAGCGCGATCTTGCGGCGCTCGCCCTCGGGCAGCTCGCGGTCGCAGCGGCACAGCAGGATATCGGGCTGGATGCCCAGGCCCGTCAGTTCGCGCACCGAGTGCTGCGTGGGCTTGGTCTTCAGCTCGCCCGCGGCGGCGATGTAGGGGACCAGCGTGACGTGGACGAAGCAGGTCTGCTCTCGGCCCATCTCGTTGCGCAGCTGGCGCATGGCCTCGACGAAGGGCAGGCCCTCGATGTCGCCGACGGTGCCGCCGATCTCGCAGAGCACGAAGTCGAGGTCCTCGGTCTCCGCCAGCGCGAAGTCCTTGATCGCGTCGGTGACGTGCGGGATCACCTGCACGGTCGCGCCTAGGTAGTCGCCGCGGCGCTCCTTGGCGATGATGTCCTGGTAGATGCGGCCCGAGGTGATGTTGTCCGCCTGGCGCGCCGAGACGCCGGTGAAGCGCTCGTAATGGCCGAGATCGAGGTCGGTCTCGGCGCCGTCGTCGGTGACGTAGACTTCGCCGTGCTGGTAGGGGCTCATCGTGCCCGGATCGACGTTCAGGTAGGGGTCGAACTTGCGGATGCGGACCTTGTAGCCGCGCGCCTGCAGCAGTGCCGCGAGGCTTGCTGCCATGAGACCCTTGCCGAGCGAGGAGACCACGCCGCCGGTAATGAAAATGTGCCGCGCCATGGGAGTCGGGCCTTAAATTGCATGGGGGCCCTCAGGCAAGCGCCCGGAGCCTCAATCCACAGGTCAAACACAAGGAAAAGCCGTCTGACAGCGCCAGACGGCATTCCGATTACGGTGAAGCGCTTAAAAGCGCCTCGAGGGCTACTGCTTGGCAGCACCCGAAAGCGGATCGGCGGGGACCGAGTCGGCCGGGGCCGGCTGCGTGGCGGCGGGGTTCGTCGCCGGAGTCGCGCCGGGGTTCGCCGAGCCTGCAAGCGGGTCGACCGGCTGAGCCGGAGCGACCGGCGCCGTGCTGCGCTCGAGCGAGGTGTCGATATCGCGGCCGGTGGTTTCGTTCACCGCCATTGCGGCAAGCACGATGCTCAGCACCACGAACAGCGTCGCCAGCACCGAGGTCGCACGGGTCAGGAAGTTGGCCGCGCCGCGCGCCGACATCAGGCCCGACGGGCTGCCGCCGACACCGAGGCCACCGCCTTCGGACTTCTGCACCAGGATGACACCCACGAGCAGAGCGGCGACCAGCGCCTGGACCACGGTCAGGAAAAGGAACATTGTCGTTTCAGCCTTCTGGCGGGGTGCGTGCCCGCATCGTTCTGCCCGCGCAGATAGGCGCTGGCGAGCCCACGCGCAACCCGTGAGCTTGGCAATGGCGCGGACAGCCCTCGAAGGCCCCGCCCGCGCTCATCGAAAAAGTGCTCAGTCGGCGCCCAGCGAGGCTGCGGCTCCGACGATGGCGAGGAAGCTCTCCGCCGTGAGGCTGGCGCCGCCCACCAGGGCGCCCCCGACATCGGGGATCGCCAGCAGTTCGGAAGCGTTGTCCGCCTTGACCGAACCACCGTAGAGAATGCGCACGTCCGCGCCGGCCGACCCGTAGATGGCGACGAGCTGCGCGCGAATCGACTTGTGCATCGCCGCGACGTCCGCGACCGAGGGAACGCGGCCCGTACCGATCGCCCAGACCGGCTCGTAGGCGACGGACAGCTTGTCCGCCGCCCCGTCGGTGCCCGGGCACGAGCCCTGGAGCTGTGCTGCGACGACCGCTTCGGCGTCGCCGGCATCGCGCTGGGCTTCGGTCTCGCCGACGCAGAGGATGACCGCGAGGCCGGCCGAAAGCGCCGCCTCTGCCTTCGCCTTCACGTGCTCGTCGGTTTCCCGGTTGTATTCGCGGCGTTCCGAGTGGCCGACGATGGTGAAGTCCGCGCCCGCGTCCTTGAGCATCACTGCGGAAACGTCCCCGGTGAAGGCTCCGTTGTCCCTTGCGTGGCAGTCCTGTCCGCCTACGCCGATCACCTCCACGGCATCGCGAACGCGGTAGAGCAGGGTCGCCGGCGGCGCGATCCCGACCTGCACCTTGGGAAAGCGTGCGGCCGAACGATCGATGGCGCGCGCCTCGTTGAGCATCGCGCGCGTGCCGTTCATTTTCCAGTTTCCGACGATGTAAGGCAGTGCAGCCATTTGAATCCCTTGATCAAATACTGGCGAACCTCGGTGAAGTGCCCCGCGGGTCCCCATCGCCCGGTCCCCTCACCGTGATCGCGGCGGAGGGAATCAGGTCGTCTCTGTTGCGGCGCAGCTAGGCCAGCGCCCCCCGGCTTGTCAAAAATTCATCCGCCGTTCAGCGCGACGGTCCCCCACTATCTCTATAATGCCACAGGCTCCGGCGAGCGCCAGCGACAGTTTGACCCGCCACTCCGGTTTTGCCCGCCGCTCGCGCTATGCGGCATTGCAGGATGGCCCAACCCACCCTAAAGCCAGCGCCCGTTTCATAGGCGAAAGTCCGGGGCTCGTCTCCGGCTTCGCAGGCAATCGCTGATCGGTCCGGTTCATGCTCAATTTCTTCCGTTCGTTCCTCAAGTCCAAGGTCGGCGCCATCGTCGGCCTGCTGGTGCTGGGGGTCATCGCGATCGCCTTCGCCAGCGGCGACATCGCGGGCTTCAACAGCTCCTCTGGCGCCGCGGGCAGCTCGGTCGCCAAGGTCGGCGGTGAAAGCGTGAGCGCCGAGATGCTGGACCAGGGCGCCAAGCGCTCGCTCGAGCGGGTCCGCCAGCAGAACCCGAACGTGACGATGAAGGTCCTGCTCGAACAGGGCGGCCTCGAGCAGGTGCTGACCGAGCTGATCGACCGCACCGCGCTGTTCGCCTTCGGCACCAAGCACGGCGTCGAGATCAGCGACCGCCTGGTCGACAGCGAACTCGCCCAGATCCCGGGCTTCCAGGGCGTCGACGGCAAGTTCGACCAGACCGTCTTCCGCCAGGCGCTGGCCCAGCAACGGATTTCCGAGCCGGCCCTGCGCGACGACATCCGTGAGAGCCTCGTCGCCCGCGAGCTGATCGTGCCCGCGCAGATCGGCTCGGTCATGTCGGACTATGCGGCGCGCCGGTACGCCGCGCTGCTCGACGAGACCCGCAGCGGCACCGTGATCGCCCTCCCCTCGCTGCTGTTCACGCCCGCCGCGCAGCCGACGGACGCCCAGCTTGGCGCCTTCTACAAGACCCATTCCGGCCAGTTCGTCCGCCCCGAGCGCCGCACGATCCGCTACGCCATCCTCAGCGCCGATTCGCTCAAGACCGTCCCCGCGCCCACCGACGCCGAGGTCGCTGCCCGCTACGAGGCGAACAAGGCCACTTACGCCGCGCAGGACAACCGCAAGATCACCCAGCTGATCGTGCCGACCGAAGCCGCCGCAAAGGCCGTCGTAGCCGAAATCCAGGGCGGCAAGTCGCTCGAAACCGCTGCCACCGAAAAGGGACTGTCGGCCGCCCCGCTCGAATTCTTCAGCCGCGAGCAGCTTTCCACCCAGTTCTCCCCCGCCGTTTCGCAGGCCGTCTTCTCCGCGCCCGTCGGCAAGCTCGCCGCACCGCAGAAGAGCGTGCTGGGCTGGCACATCATCCGCGTCGACGCGGAGCAGAAGACCCCGGCCCGCGCGCTCGCCGACGTGAAGGCTGAACTGACCACGCAGGTCGCGGAGGAGAAGCGCCGCAAGGCCTTCACCGACACGCTGGCGAACATCGAGGAGCAGTTCTCGGGCGGCGCCAACCTCAACGAAGTCGTCAAGTCGGTCGGCGGCCAAGTCCAGCAGACCCAGCCCGTCACCGCTGACGGCGGCGTCTACATGAAGCCGGGCGAGGTTCTTCCCGCCGAACTGAAGCCCGTGCTCGCCACCGCGTTCTCGATGGACCAGGAGCAGCCGCAGGTCGCCGAGGTCGAGCGCGGCAAGAGCTTCGCCATCTTCGACGTCACCCAGATCGCCCCGTCGGCGCCTGCGCCGCTCGCACAGATCAAGGACGACGTGAAGCTAGCCTGGGCGATCGACGCGGGGTCCAAGGCAGCCAAGGCTGCGGCGCTGCGCATGCAGGCCGACATCCGCAAAGGCCGCACGATCGAGCAGGTCATGGCCGCCTCGGGCAAGAAGCTGCCGCCGCCCCAGCAGGTCGCCATGTCGCGTCCGACGCTGGCCGCCGCGCTCAACTCGGGCCGCGAGGTTCCGCCGCCGGTCTCGCTGATGTTCCACATGTCGAAGGGCACCGTGAAAGTGCAGTCGGCCGCAGCAGACCGGGGCTGGTTCGTGGTCCAGCTCAAGGACATCGTGCCCGGCAAGGTCGAATCCGCCGATCTCGTGAAGGGCACCCGCAACGAACTGGGCCAGCAGCTGGGCCAGGCTTACGCCGATGCGCTCGGCCGGGCCGTGGTCAAGGAAGTCGGCGTCAAGCGCAATGCGGCGGCGATCAAGTCCGTGCGCGAACAGCTCGCCGGCACCGCGGCCGCGAACTGACAACAACCGACAAAAGGCAGGACATGGAGCGCGAATCGGATCGTTCGGCGGCACTGGCGCAGCTTGCGAAAGGCGAGCCCGCGCTGGTGTGGCGGCGCCTCGTCGCCGATACCGAGACGCCGGTCGGCGCCGCGCTCAAGCTGTTCGAGGACGGCCGGGGCGACTTCCTCCTCGAATCGGTCGAGGGCGGTGAGACGCGCGGACGCTACAGCCTGATCGGCCTCGATCCCGACCTCGTGTTCCGCGGGAGCGGCCCGACTTGCGCAATCAACCGCGACTGGCAGGCCGACCGCGAGGCGTTCGTCGCCCTCCCCGGCGACAGTCTCGCCGAGCTGCGCGCCCTCGTCGAAAGCTGCCGCTGCGACGTTCCGGCCGAGCTGCCCCGCGCGCTGGCCTGCCTCGTCGGCTATTTCGGTTACGAGACGATCGGCCTCGTCGAGAAGCTGCCACGCGCGCCGCAGAGCCCGCTCGAACTGCCCGACATGCTGTTCGTGCGCCCCTCGCTGATCCTGATCTTCGACCGGCTGGGCGACGAACTGTTCTGCGTGGCCCCGGTGTGGCCGGGCAGCGCCAGCCCCGTGCAATCGGTGCTGAAGGCAGCCGAGCGCATTGACGAAGCCCTCCGCCGCCTCGCCGCGCCCGCTCCCGCCTCAGCCGCCCCCGCCGACCTGCCAGAGCCGGTGCAGACCGCCGTGATGGCGCCCGACGACTACAAGGCCATGGCTCTTAAGGCCAAGGACTACATCGAGGCGGGCGACATCTTCCAGGTCGTGCTGGCCCAGCGCTTCACCTGCGATTTCCCGTTGCCGCCGCTCGCGCTCTACCGCTCGCTGCGCCGGATCAACCCCTCGCCGTTCCTCTATTTCCTGGACCTGCCGGGCTTCGCGCTGATCGGCTCGAGCCCCGAGATACTAGTCCGCGTGCGCGACGGCGAAGTCACCATCCGCCCTATCGCCGGCACCCGCCCGCGCGGCAAGAACCCGGCCGAGGACAAGGCGAACGAAGTCGCCCTGCTCGCCGACCCCAAGGAACGCGCCGAGCATCTCATGCTGCTCGACCTGGGCCGCAACGACGTCGGCCGCGTCGCCGAGGCCGGCACCGTCGAGGTGACCGACAGCTACACCATCGAGCGCTACAGCCACGTCATGCACATCGTCTCGAACGTGGTCGGGCGCCTCGACACCGCGCATCACGACGCGATCGACGCCGTGCTCGCCGGCTTCCCGGCGGGCACCGTCTCGGGTGCCCCCAAGGTCCGCGCCTGCGAGGTCATCGCCGAGCTCGAGCCCGAGACGCGCGGCCCCTACGCCGGCGGCGTCGGCTACTTCGCGCCCGATGGCTCTGTCGACAGCTGCATTGTCCTGCGCACCGGCCTGCTCAAGGACGGCGTGCTCCACGTCCAGGCCGGCGCCGGCATCGTCGCCGACAGCGACCCCGAATACGAACTGCGCGAATGCCAGGCCAAGAGCGGCGCCCTGTTCGCCGCGGCACGCGAAGCGGTGAGGGTCGCGGGGGAACCCGGGTTCGGGCAGTGAGGCCCGCTGCGGTCGCTGCGCTTCTCGCAGCGACGCTTGGTTTCCTCGCCGCCTGCTCATCCGACGCAGCGCCCGAACCGCCCGCCCCGCCTCCGCCGCCCTGCGAAGGCGCGACGTTCGAGGGCGCGAGCTTCACGCACTGCACCGCCGTCCCCGGCCGTCATGTCATCCACACCGTGCTCGGGCCCAGGGGCGGCGCACCCTATCGCAGCCTGTCCCAGCTTGCCGTCGAGCGCGCGGGGAACGGCCACGAAGTCGCCTTCGCCGTCAACGGCGGCATGTTCGACGCCGCCGGCTATCCGATCGGCTACTACGTCGAGGAAGGCGACCGCCGCCACGCCCTCAACACCAACGAGGGCTGGGGCAACTTCCACCTGCTCCCCAACGGCGTCTTCTACGGCGATACGGCGGGCCACTGGCAGGTCCGCACCGCGGAGGACTTCAAAGCCGCCGTCACCGACCGCCCCGACTTCGGCACCCAGTCCGGCCCGATGCTGGTCATCGCCGGAAAGCTGCACCCGAAGATCGACGCCAGCGCCGACGAGGCCGGCAAGTCGCTCAAGGTCCGCAACGGCGTCGGCGTCGATACCAAGGGCCGGGCACACTTCGTCATTTCCGACGAGCCGGTGTCGTTCGGCAAGCTCGCCCGCTACTTCCGCGACGGCCTCAAGTGCCCGAACGCCCTGTTCCTCGACGGCAGCGTGTCTTCGCTGTGGGACCCCGAACACGGCCGCGTCGATGGCGGCCCTCCGCTTGGCCCCTTGATCGTCGTCGAGAAAAGCGCAAAGGCGAAGAAATGATCCTGGTTATCGACAACTACGACAGCTTCACCTGGAACCTGGTCCATTACGTCATGGAACTGGGCGCCGAGGTACAGGTCGTGCGCAACGACGCCCTCAGCGTCGACCTGGCGATGGAGATGGGCGCGCAGGGCTTCCTCGTCTCGCCCGGCCCCTGCACGCCCAACGAGGCAGGCATCAGCCTCGACCTCGTCGGTGCGGCCGCCAAGGCGTGCATTCCGCTGCTCGGCGTGTGCCTGGGCCATCAGTCGATCGGCCAGCACTTCGGCGGCAAGGTCGTGCGCGGCGGGCTCATGCACGGCAAGACCTCGACCATCACGCACGATGGCACCGGCCTGTTCGAAGGCGTGCCCTCGCCGATGAAGGCCGCGCGCTACCACTCGCTCATCGTCGAGAACATTCCCGAGACGCTGGTGCTCAACGCCCGCTCGGACGACGGCCACGTCATGGGTTTCCGCCACGTCGAACTGCCGATCCACGGCGTCCAGTTCCACCCCGAGAGCATCGCCACCGAGCACGGCCATGCGATGCTGGCGAACTTCCTGCGCCTCTGCGGTATCGACGCGCGCCTGCCCGACCGCGTGATTGGGGCCGCGAAGGCGGCATGAAGCTTCCCGATCCGCTGCATCCCATCGCCGAGGACGAGGCCGAGGCCGCCTTCTCCGCGATCCTCGACGGCGAAGTCCCTGAGCCAGAGATCGGCACCTTCCTCGTCGCCCTGTCCGACCGGGGCGAGACCGCCAGCGAGATCGCCGGCGCCGCCCGCGCGATGCGTGCCCGCATGATCCCGGTGAACGCCCCCGCCAATGCCATCGACGTCTGCGGCACTGGCGGTGACGGCTTCCACACGCTCAACGTCTCGACCGCCGTCTCGCTGGTCGTCGCCGCATCCGGCGTGCCCGTGGCCAAGCACGGCAACCGCGCCGCCAGTTCCAAGGCTGGCGCCGCCGATACCCTCGAGGCCCTCGGCCTCGACCTCGACCGCGCAGTCGAGACCGCCGAATCGACGCTCTCCGAGATCGGCATCGGCTTCCTCTTCGCCGCCCGCCATCATCCGACCATGGGCCGGCTCATGCCGCTGCGCAAAGCGCTCGGCCGCCGCACGATCTTCAATCTCATGGGCCCGCTCGCCAATCCCGCGCAGGTCTCGCGCCAGCTGGTCGGCATCGCGCGCCCCGCCTACGTGCCGATCTACGCCGAGGCGCTGCTGCGGCTTGGGACCGAGCATTCGATGGTCATCTCGGGCGACGAGGGCCTCGACGAACTCAGCCTCGCCGGCGGCAACGAAGTGGCCGACGTGCGTGGGGGCGAACTGTTCATGCGCCGCGTCAGCCCGCAGGACGCCGGCCTTACGCTCGCACCCGTCGACGCCATCCGCGGCGGCGACCCCGCCTACAACGCCGAAGCCCTGCGCCGCCTGCTGATGGGCGAGCCCGGCGCCTACCGCGACGCCGTCCTCCTCAACAGCGCCGCCGCCCTGATGGTCGCGGGCGAGGTGGAAAGCTGGACCGAAGGCGTAGAGGAAGCCGCCGAAACCATCGACAAGGGCCTCGCCAAGGCCCTGCTCGACTGCTGGATCGCGGCAACGCGCGCCTGAGAGACAAGAAGCATGACCGACAAGCTCACCGAGATCTGCGACACCAAGCGCGAGGAAGTCGCCGCCCGTAAGGGCCTCGCTACGATCAACGACCTCGATGCGATCGCGGGCGAACAGACTGGACCGCGCGGCTTCGAAGCTGCCCTTCGCGCCAGGGCTGAAACCGGCTTCGCGCTCATTGCCGAGATCAAGAAGGCCAGCCCCTCGAAAGGCCTGATCCGCGCCGACTTCCGACCTGGCGAGCACGCCCTCGCTTACGAACGCGGCGGCGCGGCCTGTCTTTCGGTCCTCACGGACGAGCCCTATTTCCAGGGCCATGAAGACTACCTGATGGACGCCCGCGCGGCCTGCGCCCTGCCCGTCATCCGCAAGGACTTCATGGTCGACCCCTGGCAGGTCGCCGAGGCCCGCGCGATCGGCGCCGACGCGATCCTCATCATCGTCGCCGCCCTCGACGACGCGCTCATGGCGGAGCTCGAGGCGGCGGCGCTCGAGCGGGGCATGGACTGCCTCGTCGAAGTTCACAACGAATCCGAGATGGAACGCGCAAGCCGCTTGAAATCCAGGTTAATCGGCGTGAACAACCGCGACCTCAAGCGCTTCGCAACGGACATCGGCACGACCGAGCGCCTGGCCCCGCTTGCCCCTGAGGGCACCCTGCTCGTCGCCGAAAGCGGCATAAACGCCCACGCCGACCTGCAGCGCCTCTCGGCATGTGGGGCACGCACCTTCCTCGTCGGCGAAAGCCTGATGCGCCACGCCGATGTCGAGGCGGCGACGCGGGCGCTGCTCACCGGCGCCTGAGGCGCACGACTTGAACAGCCATGCCGCGGCGTGTGATGACGGAGGCCTGACATGAGCAAATCCCTCACCCACATCGATTCGGACGGCACCGCGCGTATGGTGGACGTCGGCGCCAAGGCCGAGACCCAGCGCGTCGCCATCGCGTCGGGCCGCATCACCATGACACCGCAGGCGCTCGCCGCGATCCGCGCTGGTGACGCTCCGAAGGGGGACGTATTAGGCACGGCGCGCATTGCGGGAATCATGGCTGCGAAGCGAACGGCCGACCTCATCCCCATGTGCCATCCGCTGATGATCGACGCGGTGAACGTGGATTTCACGTTCGAGGATAATGCCGTCCGCGCGGACGCCACGGCATCGCTGACCGGCAAGACCGGCGTGGAAATGGAGGCGATCACAGCCGTTTCCATCGCGCTCGTGACGATCTACGACATGGCCAAGGCGCTCGACAAGGGCATGGTCATCGGCGACATCCGCCTCGTCGAGAAACGCGGAGGCAAGTCCGGCCACTGGCGAGCGGAAGACTGGCACGAGTGAAGCCGGGCCCGATCCCCCTCGAGGAGGCGCAGGCTCGCCTTCTGGCGCTGGCCGAACCGCTCGCAGTCGAGCATGTCGACGTCGACGGCGCTGTCGGCCGATACCTTTCGGCGCCTCTGCACGCGCGCCGCACCCAGCCTTCTGCGGATCTCTCGGCGATGGACGGCTATGCCGTAACCGCAGGCGACCTTGGCGGCCCCTGGCAAGTTGTCGGCGAAAGCGCGGCGGGCCATCCTTTCACCGGCACCTTCGGCGATGGCGAAGCGGTGCGCATCTCGACCGGCGCCATCCTTCCGGCGGACGCCGGCGCCGTCATCGTGCAGGAGGATCTCGGCTTCCGCGACGGCCACCTCACGCTCATCGGGGAAGCCCCGCAGCCCGCTGGCAAGCACATCCGCCGTCGCGGCATGGATTTCGCTGAAGGCGGAGAGGTCATGCCCGCAGGCACGGCCATCGGACCCGCGCAGGCGGCCCTCGCGATGGCCTCCGGCCACCGCTACCTGCCGGTGCACCGCATGCCGCGCCTCGTCGTGATCGACAGCGGGGACGAACTCGTCGCCGATCCCGAATGCTGCGAGCCGCACCAGATTCCCGCCAGCAACGGCGCGATGCTCACCGCGCTCGCCCGGCCCCTCACGGCCGAGACAATTCGCATCGGTCCGGTTGCCGATACGATGGAAGCGCTGGCGACGGCGTTTGCCGGCGCCGCCGATGCCGACGTGATCGTCACCAGTGGCGGCGCCTCGGTGGGAGACCATGACCTCGTGCGCCCCGCGCTCGAAAAATGGGGCGCCAACCTGGACTTCTGGCGCGTCGCCATCAAACCGGGCAAGCCGATCCTCGTAGCCACCCGTGCGCGGCCCGCCTCCGATCGGCCGCAGATCATTATCGGACTTCCCGGCAATCCCGTGTCGAGCTACGTCACCGCATATCACTTCCTGTTGCCCCTGCTGCGCCGAATGCAGGGCGCCGGCAAAGTCCTGCCCATGCAGATAAAGACGCGTCTCAGCGCGTCCCTTCGCGCGAATGGTCCTCGCCGGGAGTTCCTGCGGGGGTGGTGGAACGGTGAAAGCGTAATGCCTCATCCGCTGCAGGACAGCGGCGCACTGGCCTCGCTCGCCGCCAGCAATGTCCTGATCGACCGCCCCAGCTTCTCCGCCGCCACCGATATCGGCGACGAGGTGCGCGTATTCCTGCTCCAGAATGGCGGTATTGCCTGAGGCATTGCTTGACGGGCCGAATTTCGTTGCTTAATTGTTCTCTCAATGTTCACCATCGGAACATCGCCGATCGAAGGGAGCTTCGCCCGGCGGCAACGAAGAGGCAGCGACCATGTTGACGCGCAAGCAGCACGAATTGCTCCGGTTCATCCAGGCGAAGCTGGAGGAGAGCGGCATCTCTCCCAGCTTTGAAGAGATGAAGGAAGCGCTCGACCTCAAGTCGAAGTCGGGCGTTCACCGGCTGATTTCTGCGCTTGAGGAGCGCGGTTTCATTCGCCGCCTGCCCAACCGCGCCCGTGCACTCGAAGTGCTGCGTAAGCCGGACGACGACTCGGGTGGTAAGTCGCCGCGTGTCACGCTTGCCAACGAAGATGTGCTGCCGAACCGTTCCCCGCAGCTTCCGCCTCGTGCCGCCAATGACGTCATCGAGATTCCGCTGCATGGCCGCATTGCCGCCGGTGTCCCGATCGAGGCCCTTGAAGGGCAATCCATGCTACCCGTCCCCGCCGCCCTGCTCGGCTCGGGCGAGCACTACGCGCTGGAAGTCTCCGGCGATTCGATGGTGGAGGCGGGCATTCTGGATGGCGACTTCGCCCTCGTGAAGCGCACCAATGCGGCGCGCGACGGTGAGATCGTCGTTGCCCTCATCCGCGGAGAGGAAGCCACCCTGAAATACCTGCGCCGCGAGAATGGAATGGTCCGTCTCGACCCCGCAAACGCTGCTTACGAACCGCAGATTTACGGCCCGGACGAAGTCGAGGTTCAGGGCAAGCTGGCGGGACTACTGCGCCGCTATCACTGATGCCGCCGTAGAAGTCGGCATGGCTTTTCGGATGTGAGGCGGCGCCGGTCGCCACCATCCATGTGAACCCTGGCTCTCGGCCACGGTGTCGATGCGAGCGCCGTCAAGGTATATGGACAGCCCCCCTGTCTGGCCCAAAGTATCGCGGTCGGCCTTGAACCAGCGGGGTGTGCAACTGCGCGGCAGCCAGCGGTCGGATATCACGATGTCGCTACGATCGCAGGCGGCTGCCAGTGCGCGCTCCGGAACGGCATCCCGAGTTCGAGACACGAGGAGGCGCCAGGTGATGGCATCGCGCTTGAGCGTGATCGCGCAGAAATCGCGGTTGCATCGCGCGCCCGGCCATTGGTCGAGTGTTACCGGTTCACCTTCCATGCCGGCCAGTTCCATGAGGTTGTCGCGAGCGTAGCCTTCGCCGCCGTCCCGCAGGACGAAAAGGCGCTCTCCGCCGGGTTCGACCAGGCCGACATGACGGCCATCGCCCGAGACCAGAATGTCGGCGGGTGCCGCAAGCGCCAGCAGCCCGGCTCCGCACAATGCTGGGGGCAGGCCCGCCCAACGGATACGGCCGCTCCACAGGCCCACCCACAATCCGCCGGCAATGAACAGGATGAAGGCACCGCTTTGCCCCGCGGGCAGGATGGTGACGGCTGCCGGACGCGAGGCGATCCAGTGGGCAATCGCCGTCAGCATGTCGATCGAAAGCTGCGCCAGCCACCACACCGGTCCTCCCGCGCCAACGGCGTCGAGCACGAGCGCACCCGCGAGCAGCGGCATGACGACGAAAGTGGTCAGCGGAATGGCGATGACGTTGGCGAGCGCGCCGTAGATCCCCGCTCGGTGAAAGTGGAACAGGCCGATCGGCATCAGGGCGAGGTCGATGACGACACCGGTCACCAGCAGCATCGCCAGATGCCGCAATGCCTTGATTGCCAGGGCCTCTTCGCGAGGTGCCATGAAGGCCTTGGCAGGAGCCGACGTGCCGACTGCGACGAGCGCAAGGACGGCGCCGAAGCTCATCTGGAAACTCGGTCCAGTGACCGCTTCGGGCCAGAGCAACATGACGCAGAACGCGGCGACCGCGAGCATGCGCAGCGAAAGCGGTTCGCGTCCCAGTGACAGCGCGGCGAGCACCAGCAGCGAGCCGATGCAGGACCGCACCGTTGGCACCTCGGAGCCCGACAGAATAGTGTATGCGACGCCGGCCAAGGCGCCTGCGGCGGCCGCC
>NZ_AKKE01000059.1 GCF_000281975.1 Novosphingobium sp. AP12
CGCCTGCCGCTGCGGCGGTCATAGTCACAGCCACGCCATCGGGACCATCGAGAATGACCAGCCCGTCTTCTGCACTGGCAACCCCCGGTTGGGTTTCCGGTCGGCGTTCACTGTTCGGGTTTGTCATGACGTGCACTTTCAACAAAAATTGGAGGATGTTTCACTGATCGATGTACAGATAGGTGGGGTCGAACTGCCCCCGCGCGGCCAGCCCGACCGGATCAAGGACTTCAACGACAGACGATCTGAAAATGCACAGGCGTTCTTCGCGAAGCTGGCGCATCACCCGATTGACGTGAACGTGGGTCAGTCCGCAAATTTCCGAGATGTCAGTTTGCGTAAGTGCCAGCGGAAACTGTCGTCCATCACTTAGCCCCACAGCCGCCAGCCGCGCATTGGTTTCGCACAGAAAATGCGCGACTCTTCCGACTGCAGCCAGCCGGCCGAGCCGAAACAACCACGCGCGGTGAATGGCGGCATCCAGCAGCGTTGAATACCAAAGCTTTCGCCCGAGTTGCGGTCGCTCGGCGATGATATCGTCCAACTTCCCATGGGGAATCATGCCCACGACTGCGTTAGTCATCGAGGCAACATCATGGTCAAGCGTCTTCAGTGGGTACGCATGAAGGTCAACAAAATCTCCGGGTACGTGAATGGCCACTAGTTGTCGGAGACCGTTATGGTCGTCGATGTGGCGCGACATAATCCCGTCGATGAGCAGCGTGCTATGATCTAATTTGTCGCCGGCTTTAACCAAAATACGCCGCGATTCAATCGTTCGCACTTCACTGACTGCGGCTTCGAGACATTCACGTTCGCCCAACGAAAGGCTGACGTTGCGTTTGTTCCTAAGGAACCGTTCGGTAAGCATGGGAACCTTCAAAAGATGTGTCAGAAGCGCGGTACTCACGCCGCGCCCAGCAGATAACCTCCTGTTTCAAACAGCGTTGCAAAGAGGCTGAGCTATTCGTGTTGATAAAAGTTAATCTGCCCAGAAAGCCGCAACTCGGCTGCCTGTCGCGTGTTGGCTTGGGGTTGCAAATCAGATGGTGCGCATTCCTGCAGGTTGCGGCAGCCAGGAATTGCGTTGTGTTACTTCGAGAGGACATCCCATGGCTAAGACTCCCACGAAACCACGCTCTAGCAGGCCTGCAGATTTGACTCCGGCCGATCTGGCTGGTGTCGATATTGGCGGTGAAACCACCGCCAAGGCATCTGCCATACCTGCAGATGCCGAGATCACGCTGTCGTTCGCGGAGCCCTTGGGGAATGGAGGCGAGACGCACCAGACGGCAAGCGGGGACGTCGAAACATTGACGACCCAACAGGGAATTCCGGTCGCCGACGACCAGAACAGCCTCAAGCAGGGCGCCCGCGGTCCGACGCTGCTCGAAGACTCCCATTTCCGCGAAAAGATCTTTCACTTCGACCATGAACGTATCCCAGAGCGCGTAGTCCATGCCCGCGGCTATGGCGCGCACGGTTTCTTCGAACTGACCGACAGCCTCTCCGACGTCAGCCGCGCCGACGTATTCCAGCGTGTCGGCGAGCGCACGCCTGCGTTCGTTCGCTTCTCTACCGTGGCGGGCTCGAAGGGTTCGTTCGACCTCGCGCGCGATGTGCGCGGCTTCGCGGTGAAACTCTACAGAAGGCAACTGGGACCTCGTGGGCAACAACATCCCGGTGTTCTTCATCCAGGACGCCATCAAGTTCCCCGACCTGATCCACGCTGCGAAGCCGGAGCCGGATCGCAATTTTCCTCAGGCCCAGACCGCGCACGACAACTTCTGGGATTTCATCAGCCTGACGCCGGAAAGCTTCCACATGATCATGTGGACCATGTCGGATCGCGCGATCCCGCGCTCCTTCCGTACCATGGAGGGCTTCGGCGTGCACACCTTCCGGCTGCTCGATGCCGAGGGCAAGTCGACGTTCGTCAAGTTCCATTGGAAGCCCAAGCAAGGCCTCCAGTCAGTCGTCTGGAACGAGGCAGTGAAGATCAACGGCGCCGATCCCGACTTCCACCGCCGCGACCTTTGGGACGCGATCAATTCGGGCGACTTCCCCGAGTGGGAACTGGGCGTGCAGCTCTTCGACGACGAATTCGCCGACAGCTTCGATTTCGACGTACTCGATTCAACCAAGATCATCCCCGAGGAACTCGTCCCGATCCGCGTGGTCGGCCGCTTGGTCCTCGACCGCGTCGTCGACAACTTCTTCGCCGAGACCGAGCAGGTCGCCTTCTGCACGCAGAACGTCCCTCCGGGCATCGACTTCTCGAACGATCCACTGCTCCAGGGCCGGAACTTCTCCTACCTCGACACTCAGATCAAGCGCCTGGGCGGCCCGAACTTCACGCATATTCCGATCAACGCGCCCAAGTGCCCCATGGCGCACTTCCAGCAGGACGGCCACATGGCCATGCGCAATCCCAAGGGCCGCGTGAACTACGAGCCCAACAGTTGGGGCGCAACGCAGGGCGGTCCGCGCGAGGATCCGGCGCGCGGCTTCACCAGCTTCGCGGAAGCGCCGGACAGGCCCAAGCAGCGGGTACGATCGGAGAGCTTCGCCGATCACTACAGCCAGGCGCGGCAGTTCTTTACCAGCCAGACCCCGATCGAACAAAAGCACATCGGTGATGCGCTGGTGTTCGAGCTTTCGAAAGTAGAGCGGCCCGACATCCGCTCGCGCACGGTTTCTCATCTCCTCAATATCGACGCGACGCTGGCCGCCACTGTGGCGGATGGGCTCGGGTTGGCGCTGCCTGAACCGGCAGTCGCCGCGCGAGAGACGATCACTGATCTTGAGCCGTCGGACAAACTGAGCATCGTCAAGAACGGCCCCGACAGCTTCAAGGGCCGCAAGCTGGGTATCCTGCTAAGCGACGGGGCCGACGCGGCGATCTTCAAGGCACTGGTCAAGGCATTGGACGCCGAAGGCGCGGTTTACGAAGTCATCGCACCGAAGATTGCCGGCGTCACCTTGGCCGACGGCACGACGGTGGCGGCCAAGCAAAAGATCGACGGCGGGCCATCCGTCCTCTTCGACGCGGTGGCCATCGTGGTTTCCGAGCAAGGCGCCGCACTGCTGTCGATCGATGCGGCGGCCAAGGATTTTGTCACCGATGCGTTCGCACATTGCAAGTTCATCGGCTTCACCGCCGAAGCGGAGGCGATCTTCGTAAAGGCGGGTATTGCCGATGACCTCGACGCTGGCTGCCTGCCGTTGGCGGCGGCGAAAGAGGCCGGAGACTTCGTGACGGCATGCCGGTCGCTGCGCCATTGGCCCCGGGAACTTGAGGTGGATCTGGATGCACGGCCCTCAGCCTGACCGATCAATCTTCCGGGCGGAACGTCGTGGAGGCGGCACGCCGTCTCCACGGCCACCTGCCGCCGGCATGAAGATCGGTATCATCGCTCATCTCAGGCATCCGATTGCCGAGCCTTTCGCCGGCGGCCTGGAGATGCACACCCATCTGCTGGCGCGCGCATTGCGTGAGCGCGGACACGCCGTGACGCTTTTCGCCTCCACCCGGTCTGACCCCGGACTGGGGCTCGAGGCGATATGCTCGGAAACCACGCTCGCCGATGTGGGGACGGCGGAAGCGAGCGATGTCGCCTTCTTCAAGGAGCATCACGCTTACCTCAGCCTGATGAACGGCCTGCGTCACCGGGACTTCGACGTGATCCACAACAACTCGCTGCACTATCTCCCGGTCACATTGGCGGACAGCCTGCCAATGCCGATGGTCACCACCTTCCACACGCCTCCGTTCTGCTGGCTGGAAAGCGGCGTTCGCCTGTGTTCGGCGAAGGAGCATTCGTTCGTTGCCGTCTCGCAGTCCGTTGCCGCTCTGTGGGATCACGTCGTTCGGGCCGACGAGGTGATCTTCAACGGCATCGACCTGGATAACTTCGCGTTCCACGCTGCCGCGGCGGAGGAGGGGTATCTCGTCTGGTACGGACGGATCGTTCCGGAAAAGGGACTACACTTCGCGATAGAGGCGGCCCGGCTGATCGGCCTGCCGCTGCGGATCGCCGGACCAATCCTCGACGACGAGTACTATCGCACCCGCATCGCCCCCAAGCTCGGACCGGACACAATTCACGTCGGACATCTTGCACACAGCGAGCTCGCGCGTCTGGTCGGCGGTGCGAGAGCCTTCCTATGCACGCCGATCTGGGACGAGCCCTACGGCCTTGTGATCGCCGAAGCCCTGGCCTGCGGCGTCCCTGTCGCGGCGTTCAGAAGAGGCGCGATCCCCGAAATCCTAGATGCCGGCTGCGGCGTCCTGGCCATACCGGACGACGTGGCTTCGCTGGCAGCTGCCGGTCTTGCCGCTCTCTCGTTGGACCGGCGAGCCTGTCGCAGGCGGGCAGAGGCTGTTTGCGACGCGGGACGGATGGTGGAAAGTTACGAGGCGCTCTATCGCCGCCGGATCGCCCAGCGCGGCCCCCAGCCCGGCGTCCTGAATCTCGACGCGGGGCTCGAACGCAGGCCAGTATCCCCCGATGGGCGTCTCTATGCCTAAGACTGACGTCGCCGGCCTCGACATGGATCTGTGCGTGTGCGTTCCTGCGCGCAACGAGGCGGAACGGCTTCCGATCCTGCTCTCGGCGCTCGCCGCGCAGACCTGGCAGAAGCTCATTCCGGTTTCGATCGTAGTCAATAACTCGAATGACGACAGCGTTGGGGTCATCAAGCGCGCGCAGGACCGCCATGCCGGAAGGCTGGCCATCCAGGTGCACCATGTGACGTTCAGTCCGGACCTGGCGCATGCCGGCTCCGCACGCCTCCTGGCGATGGACGGGGGCCTAGCACTCCTGCCGGGTCCCCAGCGGGGCGTTCTCGTAAGTACCGATGCCGATACCCGGCCGCCGCCGCAATGGCTCGAGAATATTGCCGCCGCTTTTGCCCGGGGGGCGGACATCGTGGGCGGCTGTATTGAGATCGAAGAAGCCGAACCGCTCCCCGACAACGTGCAGCCGCTGCGTGAAGCGTGGAACCTCTACTGGCAACAAGTACGCGCCATTGAGGATATGCTCGATCCGCTACCTTGGGATCCTTCGCCAAGGCACGGGGATCACACCGGGGCCTCTCTGGCGATGCGCGCGGCGCTCTATGTCGCTTGTGGCGGGGTGCCGCTGATGCCCACCGGGGAGGACCTTGCTCTGGTGAGGGCGGCGCTGGCGTGCGGAGCGCGGCTGGCCCATCCGGCAGACGTCTTCACTTATGTGTCACCCCGGCGCGACGGAAGAGCGGTAGGCGGCATGGCGATGGCCATGCAGGAGCTGTTCGACCTTGCCGCGAAAGGCGACCGGCCGAGCGCACCGGACTTCGAGCACTGGCGCGAACGTGCTGCGTGGCGGTGCGCCCTTCGCGCGCAGAAGGGCGGGCAGGCGCTCATTGCGCAGGCTGAGCCTCAGCTTCCTCCCATGCCGCACGACATGCTGTTGGAGATGGCTCCATGAAGCGCCGGCCGATCGGCTACTATGTTCACCATCACGGTGCCGGCCACTATGCCCGCGCTGCCGCAATAGCCGCGGCATGCGACTGGCCCGTAACTTTGCTGGGTACGGGAATAGGCGATCGCGGGATAGACCTGTCCGACGACCGCCCAGCTTCCGGCCAGTTCGACGGGCAAGACGCGGCCAATTGCCGCCCCGCAGCAATTCACTATGCGCCGCTCGATCATGAGGGTGTGCGTATGCGTGTCGCGCGGATATCGGACTGGATCGCGGCCGCACGGCCGGCGCTGATGGTGGTCGATGTGTCCGCCGAAGTCGCGATGCTGGCTAGACTGGCGTCGGTCCCGACGGCCTACGTGCGGCTCAATGGCGTGCGCGATGATGCGCCGCACCGTGATGCGTTCCGCGCCGCGACCGCGCTGTTCGCCCCATTTCATGGCGCTATGGAGCTGCCCGAAACACCGACCTGGGTGCGCGAGAAGACCCGCTATTTTCCCGGTATCACCGCCAGTGCGAGTACGGAGGCGGCCATCGATCGCAGGATTCTCGTGGTGTTCGGGCGCGGCGGCGGGCCCGGTGACGGAGAGCTGCTTGCTGCAGCCGCCCGTGCCTGTCCCGAATGGCAATGGCGGGTCATCGGCCCCGCCGGGCGCCCAGCCCACTGTCCAGCCAATCTGGTATTCGCCGGGTGGGCCGACGAGCCGCAGCGCGAAATCGCGCGCGCGCACATCGTGGTCGGCGCCGCGGGGGACGGTCTCGTTGGGGCCGTGATGGCGGCCGACCGCCCCTTCGTCTGCGTGCCCGAAGAGCGCCCCTTCGGCGAACAGCACGCCACTGCCGGATGCCTCGCACGGCTCGGCGCTGCAGTCGTATCGCTTACATGGCCCACCGCCGAGAGCTGGCCGGAACTTCTCGGCAAAGCCTTGTCCCTGGACGGATCGGCGCGCCGGACATTGCACGATGCGAATGGCGCGCAAAAAGCGGCGGCATGGCTCGCCGACCATGCTGCTGCGTTGACGCTCGGCATCAAGGAGCAGGCGGCATGATTTCCTACAGCCAAGTGGCGGCGGAGCCCGGCGATCCGGTAGGCCTCGCCGCATCGGTCGCCGCACGGTTGGCTGAACTGGGCGCTCGCTATGACGCCGCCCCCGTCTTTCCTTCCGAGAGCATGCGCTGCCTTGCCGCGGCCGGGCTGCATCGCCATTTCGCCCCGGTCGCGAGCGGGGGAATCGCATTTGCCGACATGGATACTTGGCATCGTACGCTCATGGACGTCCTGAGGATCATCGGACGCGCGGACCTGAGCATCGGGCGCCTCTACGAAGGGCATGTCAACGCGCTTGCATTGGTCGGATGGTATGGCTTGCCGGACCAGGTGGCTCATCTGGGTCGGGAGCTTGACGAGGGGGCATTCTACGGAGTCTGGGCAACAGAGCCGGCGCCCGGAGCAACTATCCATACCGGCAAAGGCGGGCAACGCCTGCTCAAGGGTGCGAAGTCTTTCGCCAGCGGGGCGGGAGGACTGAAACATGCAATCATCACCGCGCAGACGGCGGGAAGCGAACGCCAGCTGGTGATCGTTCGCGCCGACGATACCGAGCGCGCGGACGTGTCCCAGTGGCGGGTTCGCGGTATGCGGGCGACCACCAGCGGTCTGTACGACTTGAACGAAGTTGTCGTCACCGAAGCGGACCTGCTTGGCCTTCCAGGCGACTACGACCGCGACCCTCGCTTCACCACCGGCGCCTGGCGCTTTGCTGCCGTGCAGCTGGGAGGGATCGAGGGCCTGCTGACGGAGGCGCGGCTAGCGATGCCGGAGGCAGCCCGAAGCGATCCGCTGCAGCGCGCGAAGTTTGCAGACTGCGTGGCGGCGACGCGCACCGCCTATCTGTGGGTGCGCGAATGCGCCTCGCGCGCTGCGCGGGAAGACGCGGATGGACCAGCATTCGCCCGGATGACGCGCGGCATCGTCGAGCGGGCGGCGCTTGACGTGATGGAGCTTGCTGCCCGGATCGTCGGCACGCGCAGCGCCATGGACGGGCAGCGCATCGACAAGATCATCCGGGATCTCTCGCTCTACCTCCGGCAAGCGGGCCCCGATCATGCGCGTGACCAGGCAGCGCTGGCGTGGCTAGATCACGATGCCTGGGGCGAGGAGGATCGCTTGTGGTGATCGGCTCGCCCAGCTGCCGCCGTATAGGCGACCTGCGCTGGCTCGTCCTGGCGCCGCATCCTGACGACGAGACACTGGGCGCCGGTGCGCTCATCGCGGAGGCGTCCCGGGCGGGGTGCCTGGCGGGGCTGGTGTACCTGACCGACGGCTCAGGTTCTCACCGAAGTCCGGGGGATCGCAACGGTCGGCTCGTATCTACTCGCCGGCGGGAAGCGGCTGGCGCGGTGTTCCGGTTGAGCGGAAGCCGCAAGGTTGCTCCGCTCCATCTTGGCTGGAAGGACGCGGCGCCTGCACCACCCGAAAGCAGCGCCTTCGGCCTTGCGGCACGCAGGCTCGCGGCCCTCTGCCGGCGCCGGCAGGTCGATGCGCTCGCCGTCACCGCGCTCCACGAGCCGCACTGCGACCATGCTGCCGCCGCCCGGCTTGCTTATGCGGTGCAGGCCCTCGCGAAACGCCGGCTGCTGGTGGCTGAGTATCTCGTATGGGGTGGAGCCTTCGAACGTGGAACTCATCGGACCGTCCGTACGATCCCGATGCCCGCCGGGAAGCGCCGCCATGCGCTGCGGGCCCATCGCAGCCAGCTGACAGGTGTGCTGGGCCCCGGCTTCCGTCTGCCCGCCGAGCGCGTACGAATGCCGGCCGCCGATACCTTGTACATGCGGAGATCGCCGTGACCCCAGCTTCGACCAGCCTCGGGCCGGACTATTTCGAAAGCATGTTCCGCGGGACCAAAGACCCATGGGATCTGGAAACTAGCGTCTATGAACGGGACAAGTACGCAGCAACGATCGCCGCCCTGCGCGCTCGCAAGTACCAGCAGGGTTTCGAGGTGGGCTGCGCCAAGGGCGTGCTGACGAATGAACTGGCCGGCCACTGCGACGCATTGCTGGCAGTAGACGTCAGCGCGACGGCCCTGAAGGCCGCGCGCGCCCGGTGCGCAGTGCTCGATCACGTCTCTTTCGCTAACATGGTCTTTCCGCAGGTTGGTCCCGTACGCCTGTTCGACCTCGTGGTTCTCTCCGAGGTCGTCTATTACTGGGACGATCACGACATCAGGCGCGCGGCGCAGTGGATCGCAGCGCATGTCGAAGCTGGCGGCGATATCCTGCTTGTCCACTGGACCGGTGAAACCGACTATCCCCAAACCGGCGATGAAGCGGTGGGCAAGCTGCAGGACTTGCTGGGCGGCATTGTCAAAGTCGCCGCAGCCGATCGTACGGATCGCTACCGTCTTGATCTGTGGCAAAGACGGCCGTGACCCTGAGCGTACTGACCCTCGTCAAGGATCGGCCCGGCCATCTTGCGCAGCTTATCGAAGGACTGCGGCGCAGCGATGCGATCCCTTACGAACTTGTCGTGGTCGACATGGGCAGCGAACCCCCTGTCGAGGCCAGCGAATTGCCGTTTCCGACCCGCATAATTCGCCTGGATGGCGGCGGGCTTCCGTTGGCGGCCGCGCGTAACGCCGCTGCCTGCGCCGCCAGCGGCGAAAGCCTCCTTTTTCTCGATGTCGATTGTATCCCGATGCGCGGTTTGGCCCAGTCGATGGCCGATGCACTAGCGAGTCAGGATGCGCTGATCTGCGCCCAAGTCCGCTATCTTGGGCCCGATGACGCGCGAGGGGACTGGCAGGAGGCGGAGCTTCTGGGCCGTTCGTCCGGGCACCCGGAGCGTCGGTTTCCCGCTCACGGAATCCGCCAGGTGGAGAACGCCGGGCTCTTCTGGTCGCTGGTCTTCGGCATTCACCGCGAGCGCTTCTTCGGCCTCGGCGGTTTCGACGAAGCCTTCACCGGCTACGGCGCTGAGGATACCGATTTCGGTTTCCGGGCGCGCGCGGCAGGGCTACCTCTCATGTTCATGGGCGGGCCTGGCGCGTTCCACCAGCATCACGACAGCTTCGAGCCGCCGCTGCAACATCTGGCCGACATCGTGCGCAACGCCCAGACGTTTCGCGAGCGCTGGGATCGTTGGCCGATGGAGGGCTGGCTGGCGGCGTTCCGCGAAATGGGCGTCGTCTGTTGGGACGAGCATACGCTGCGCATCGAACGCCTGCCGACCCAATGGGAAATGGAACGGGCCCGCGTTGCGAATGTCGCCTAATTAGCCAATATGGGCGGCGTCAGTAGGCCGCAGAATGCAACGAGCTCGCGGAAGCAGGATAGTCAGACCTGCTTTCACGTCGCTTGCTGAGGAGGCATCCCTTCATCTAGGGGATCATCAGCTCCTGCAAGAGGGGGCACGATGGGTAGCTTCAAGACCTGCAGCGCGCGATGCACGATGCCGCGGCGCCAGGAAATTCCGATCGGATCAGCGCTGCGCGGCATGCCGGTTGGTATGACGTGACGGCCTCATCCGGCCGAGCCATCTTACCACGCCGGTCCGTCGCCATGCCGCGATGAACATGGATCAATCAAATATAGCGGGCGGACCCCTTTTCTTTCGCTTTCTCCGTGCGTTGTGAAGTCAGGATAGCCGCCGCACCCCGCAGGTGGCTCGTTTGACAGGCAAGGATCGCGCTCTGACTGACATAGCCAAGCGGGGAGGGCCCCGTGACCGGACGGCGGTTCCCGCAACCGACGATCGGCGCGCCTGCTCCACAGGTGCCGCGTGAACCTGGCGTTCACTGCCGTCCGCATCGTGCAAACCCTTGCCGACCAGTCCATCACATTTCTGGCGGACGATGAGCAGCAGGCCGAGGCATTGGCCGATGCCGTCAGGGCGCTGGCACCGCACGGGCATGTCGTACACATGCCGTCCAGCGACGCGCTTCCCGGGGAAGCCGCTCCGGCGACGCCGGCGAACGCTGGGCGCCGCGCTTCCGCTCTGCGGGCCCTTCGACTGGCGCAGGGCACCCCGATCGCCTGCATCCTGAGTGGGGAAGCCGCGGCGCGGCGCTATCCCGCGCCCGAAGCGTTCGACAGCGCGCCGCCCACGCTGCGCTCCGGCGACGAGGCCAATACGCAGTCTTTCGCGAAACAACTCGAAGAGCTGGGATACGTCGCCGACGACCGCGTCGACGAGCCGGGCGAAATGGCGGTACGCGGCGAGGTCATAGATATCTTTCCCGCTGACGCCAGCGGCCCGGCACGCATCGAACTTGCAGCGGGCAGGATCGCCGCGATCCGGTCGTACGATCCCGCAACCCAGCTCACTATCGGCGATCTGGAGCAACTGGAGATCGGCCGCGCCGCCGAACCGCCGATTGGCGAGCCGAATTCCATTCTTGCCCACCTGACGCCGGGGATACTCGCTCTTTCCGATAAGGCCGACCATCGCCGCCGGCGTTTCATCCAGCTTGCCCGCGACGCAGCCGGCGGTGCGCCTCACCGCCTGGATGCGATAGAGGACGCTCTTTGGAAGAGGGCGTGCAAGGCATGGGCGCCGCCGGCGTTCGACGGGGACTTCACGGCAGTGCCGCGCTTTGCCAACGAGCGCTCGCCGCTCGCCGCCATGGTGCGCTTTGCCAAGCCACTTCTGGCTGAGGGACGCTCGTTCGTGCTGGCGGGCAGCGCCCGGGACCTGCGTTTCCTGCGCGGCAAGGTGGCCCGGGGCCTGTCGCTGGAAATCGTTGAATTCGAGGGCTCCTCGTCGCTAGATGAATTGCCCGCCGGCTGCGGTGGCAGCCTTACGGTGCCCGTCGACGCCGGATACGTCGACGAACGCGTTGTCCTCGTCACGGCGGCCGACCTGATGGGCAGTCGCGCGCTGATCGGCGATGGCGGCCCGACCGGCGCGAACCCCTGGCACGTCGGTATCGAAGTGCGCAGCGGCGACGTCGTGATCCACGAGGACCACGGCGTCGGGCGCGTGCAGGGGCTGGAGCCCTCGCCGGTCGGCGACGCGAGCGGCGACCGGCCTTCGGTCGACAGGATCGTGCTCGAGTATGCGGGGGGTGGCCGGCGCCTGGTGCCCGTCGACGAGGCCGACCGGATATGGCGCTACGGCGCCGACGGCGACGTTGTGACCCTCGACAAGCTGGATGGTTCGTCCTGGCACAAGCGCCGCGCGGCGATCAACGACGCGATCGACGAGAGCGCGAAGGCCCTGACGCAGCTGGCACGCGAGCGCGAGGCGCTGACGGCGCCGGTCATGGAACCCGACCCGGCCGCCTACGAACGTTTCGCCGGCGGCTTCCCGTTCAATGAAACGGCCGACCAAGCCCGGGCCATCGCGGCCGTCTGGGACGACCTGGCGAGTGGCCGACCGATGGACCGGCTAGTAATCGGCGACGTGGGCTATGGCAAGACCGAGGTCGCACTGCGCGCCGCTGCGTTGGCTGCGCTGGCCGGTTTCCAGGTCGTGGTCTCCGCACCGACCACCGTGCTCGTGCGGCAGCACCTCGAGACGTTCCGCCGCCGCTTCGAGGGGACGAAGATCGAGGTCGCCGGCCTGTCACGGCTGAGCACCGCTGCAGAACGGAAGTCTGCGAAGGCGGGGCTCGCGGATGGCTCGATCGGTATCGTCGTAGGCACCGGCGCCGTGATGGCAAAGGGCGTGAACTACGCCAGGTTGGGGTTGGTCGTAATCGACGAAGAGCAACGCTTCGGGGCCGCCGACAAGGCCCGTTTGCGCGGCTTTGGCCCTGTCCATATCCTGAGCCTGAGCGCCACCCCGATCCCGCGTACCCTGCAGGCAGCCCTGGTCGGCCTGCAGCAGATGTCCGTCATCGCTACGCCTCCCGCCCGGCGCCAGCCTATCCGCACCAGCATCGGCCAGTACGACGATGGGCTCATCCGCACTGCTCTCGCCCGCGAAAAGGGGCGGGGAGGGCAGAGTTTCGTGGTTGTGCCGCGTATCGAGGACATGGCGAAAGTGGCTGAAAAGATACGACGCGCGGCACCCGATCTGGCGCTCGTCGAAGCGCACGGGAAGATGTCGGCGGCCGAAATCGACGACGTCATGGTCGGCTTCGGTGCTGGCCGGGGGGATATCCTGCTGGCGACCAACATCATCGAAGCGGGCCTCGACGTGCCGCGCGCGAACACCATGATCGTCTGGCGCGCCGATCGCTTCGGTCTGGCACAGCTGCACCAGTTGCGCGGCCGTGTGGGGCGCGGCAACCGGCGCGGTCAGGTCATCCTGCTGATCGAAAGCGAGGACGCGATCGGCGCGCGCACGCTCAAGCGGCTGCGCACGCTCACCACGTTCGACCGGCTGGGCGCCGGCTTCGCGATAAGCGGCCAGGACCTCGACATGCGCGGCGCGGGCGACCTCGTCGGCGAGGATCAGGCCGGGCACATGAAGCTGATCGGCGTCGATCTCTACCAGCAGTTGCTCCGTGTCGCGCTGCAGGCTGCGCGTGGCGAGGACGTCGAGCGGTGGAGCCCCGAACTCAACTTGGGCATGAGCGGCGTCCTGCCCCCGAGCTGGATCCCGGAAGCGGACCTGCGGCTGTCCCTTTACGTCCGGCTGGCACGCATCGAGACTGAGGAGGCGCTCGATGCCTTCGATGACGAACTGCTGGATCGCTTCGGGCCGCTGCCCCCCGAAGCTGTCAGGCTGCTGGCCCATGCCCGCATCCGCCTGGCGGCGCGGGCTTTACGGATCGCGCGCATAGACGCGGGCCCGGCCGCGATCGCACTTACTCTGCGCCGCGATTGCACGCTCGAAGTCGCGGCCAACGGCCTGGTCGAAAGCAAAGGGCGTTGGATACTCGCTGAGGCCCTGCCGAGTGAGGCCGATCGTATCGCGCGCGTTGAAAGCCTGCTCGACGGGTTCGGATGCTGACCGGCCGCCGGACCCAGCCTGCCCTGCGGCAGGATTATCTTTCAGCCGTGCTGGGTCTTTATGCGCGCGGCGATCGTTTCATTTACGAAAGCGGCCAAGTTTGGTCGGACCGGCAGCACATCCGAAAACATGGAGAGCAGGAATGGCAACCGTGAACGACGACGCGCCACCCACCACTTCGAAGTCGCGCGAGACGCACGACGCTGCGGTGAACGCGTTTCCCCAAGCCCGAGGTAATGCGCTGATCGGGCGGACCGTGAC
>NZ_AKKE01000060.1 GCF_000281975.1 Novosphingobium sp. AP12
GTCCGATATGGTTATGCAATAATTGCACTTATCGTATGTTGATTTCCCCCTAGTAACAGTAGATGTATAGTTATCGACGTCTGGCTTTACACACGATGGTAAACTACTGATTTCGTGCGGTTATATATGCCCGCACATTCTCCATATTGGCTTTCCGCGATCGCTGGATGGAAACTCAGGGCCCAAGTTCAGAGAGAGGGAGAATGGACCCTCTCCCTGCTGCGGCGATACGCCCCTCTTTTTCGACTGCTCCCGGTCCGAGGGACAGCCTCGGTCAGCGGCGCCACCAGCTATCGCGATTGCAGACGGGGATTTTGCTGGCGCAGCTATCCCGGCGCGCCTCAGCGACAGCCAAGGCCGAATTCGGCGCCCACACCCGCCGCGCTCTTGCATTAAGGGGACCGCACACGGGCCATTGTGCTCCATGAGATGAGATTCAGTGCGGCCGGCCGAGCAGCCGCCGCTCGAGTAAAGTCTGCATATCGCGCCGCCCGTCGGCGATGATCAGAATGACAACGCGTCGTTCAAAAACACGGTAGATCAGCCGGTAATGCCGCAGAAGGATCTGGCGAAATTCCCGCATTCCAAGATCTTGCAGTTCGTTCGGAATTGCGCCCCGATCGGGAAATTGCTCCAGCGTCTCGACGGATCGCAGCAATTCATCGAGCAGCGCGTCGGCATCGTCCAAGCCGCGGGCCGCCGTCAGGTATCCGTGAATTTCTTCGAGATCATCCTCGGCTCCCTGCGTCAGTTCAACAACAAACCGTCGATCAGTCATCCGTGCGCGCTGCCTTTGCCCGCAGTCGCTCTACGACTGCTCGAACTGGCCGCGTTCGACCCGCCTCAATATCGCCCTGCCCCAGCGCGAGCAGTTTGAGCATCGCCAGAGTTTCTTGGCCTTGCTCGAAGGACGCAACATCCTGCAGTACCGCCTTCGCCTCACCATTCTGAGTGATCACCATAGGCTGCCGGCTTTCGGCGAGGTCTGAGAGCACCTCCGCAGCATTCGCCTTGAGATAACTAATAGGTCTGACTTGGGTTGAAAGGCGCATCAGCGGCATCCTTGTGGTCTTAATTCGGTCCTAATTTAGTCCTCGAATACTTTTTTGCAAGCGCGGCGCTTTCCAGGCGTTGTATGGGGCTCCTGCCCTGCTGCCCCGAGCTGCGATCGCTGGCAGGCCGCTCATGGTAATGTACGGCTAACAAACTAGTCTGTGCCCCTTAAGGCCGTTGATGATGTGAATATGTCGAGGAGCCGAGTACAAGTGATTTGACAACCGCCGTCGCGGAAAGCGTTCGAATTCCGACTAAGACCACGCTTTTCAGCGCGGTAGACGATCTGAATACCTCGATTTCTGCTAAGTCGTTGATTTGAGTTTCTAAAACTTGAGGCCGCCTGGAGCCGTCTTGGAGGCCGAAAACTGACCGCTCCAAGGGTAGTGCCCCGCAGGACCGATGAATGCTCTCTACGGGCCTTACAGGCCAAAATTCGACGATTCGTACTTCGACCAGGCCTCCCCTCGACCAATCCATCGAGGCTGTGAAAACATGGACGCATACGCCCGCCGAAGGAGCCGTTTAGTCGGTGTTGCTATATCGCTGCGTGATCGGCACCGAGCGACTACCCGCCGAGCAGCGATGGCGTCGTAGAGCTGCCAAATTTTCCTCAGACCGACCGCGCATGGTTTGATTACATCTCACGTCGTTTTCCGAGCCAGTTCATGCGTTCAAACCATCGCTAGCATTCGCGTCCCGCCCAAAGGTTGGCCAGCATTTTGCATCGAAACGTTCGCAATCTGTGGCGTCAGGAAACAGGGCAGCTCTTTTGCAGTCCAGACAGACGTTGGTGCTGAGACTTCGATGAAGCCATCTCTCCGGGCGGATTCCGTGTCGCGATGCTATGCGGGAAGCGACATAATGAGCCCCCTCCCCCCCTCTAGGATAGAGTGTCGACGTTTGCCGAGGTTGCCGCTGGCGGGTTCTGCGCAGCGGCACCGTGGCGTTTTTTTCAGGATCGTTCAGAATTTCCCAGCGCCAAATAAGGAACTCGACGGTCAGCAATGCCGCTATCCTTTTTATTCCCTATTTCCTTAAATCCCAAAAATCGAAGATCCGCCGCAGGCGCACGGTTAAGGGGGTTATATCTTTAGGTTAAGTAGTTAAAGCAGCGATCTGCGCTCACAAATCCCCAGTCTCCGGCGAGTCGTGGGCTGTGGATAAAATCTGATAACACGGTAGGATGCTCCTGATACCACGCCAGACAGATTCTAAAAACACGTTATCGCAAGGTTGATAACACGCTGGGCAGCCAGCGGCTGTTGATAAGTCTTGAGCCTGCGACTGTCTCACTCGACGATGAAATTGCGACTTTACTGTCGATTGCAGGGGGCCTGCCCCGCGATCGCCGGTGATGCCGTGAGCTGCATTCATAGACAAGTCATCGCCTCTGACGTGTTTTCGGGAAGCGACCAGCACTGCTCGCGCGTGTTATCCGGAATGTGTTCAAAAAGTGGGCATGCTGCGTGGTCTTTAACCGCCCGAACCGTTCTTTGGTCGTCTCAAGGTGTTCCGATAGTTGCGGTGCCGCTTTATGAGGCGAGGTGCCCTGCCCTGCCCTGCCCTGCCCTGTTTCGGTCGGTACCCGCGCGTCTTATAGCGGCGTCGCGCTCGACCGCGCCGGATCATTGGGTCGGCGCGGTCTGATCGGCGAGATGCAGTCGTGTAAAGTAGCTCGCGAGCAGACCGAGCAATGTGCTTTCGCGGTGCAGCTACGGCATGCTTCGGCAACAGCCATGACGTAATGGTAGGCGACGTATTTCCGCTAGCAGGTTGCTTGCGAATCTCTGCATGTGATCGAGCATGGCCTGCGAAGGTGGTGCTACATCCAACCAACTCGCATCCTGATCACGCTCCTCCAGAGGAATCGGTTTGCGTCGTAGTTGGAGACGAACCGAACCAGCGTTGACCAAGCATCCCTAACATCGCTACGTGTTTTTAGAATCATTACCAAGGCCGATCATTTCTCCGGCGATCACTGTTTGCGCAGGGTCTGGTGCGGTTCAGATGCCTAGATCAGCCGATTTCCGAAAACACGTCAGAGAGCGTAATAGGCAACAGACAACAGGCCGCGTTCGCAGGCTTGCGAAGCTTTGCTCTCTGATCCGCTGCACGCACTCCATTGGCTTTGCATACTGAACCCCGAGAGCAAGGGATTGGGGCCATGGCTATCGTCACGTTAAGTGGCTGAAGTCTGGGCTGTCAAAACGTATGGTCGCACGATGTTCCCCGAGCAACTCATCGTAGCGGAAAGTGGCCGTCCCAAATGTTCCGCTGCGGGACGTGCTGGCAGGCTCCGGAGAACGTCAGATGGGTTCGGTTTGTAGTGCCTGACCGCTGCATTGGGGCGAGCGTCTGGTCGTCGCAAGGTTTTATCTGGTAGGCAAGTGCGCTTAATTGATCGATCGCGCTGAGCAACTCACTAAGCATACGGTCAGACCTAGCGACAGGGTTCTGGTCTCGCGATCTCTTTTCTGCCGCGGTTACGGAATCTGGGGCGGGGCTCCAACGGCCGTCGACTTCGATAGCGCACCATCAATCTCTTTGCTGATTGGGACGATGATCCCGGTCACGCATGCCCGATGCCGGCGTCGGGCAGCTATAGGGCAGGGGCCCGCGCCCTGCGAATGGCTCAGAAGCCGGGTAACTGATATTTGTTTCGCTCGTGATGTTTCTTCACGAACCCGTAGAAGCGCTTGGAATAGTTGCGAGGAATTTCATTCGGGTTCCGGCTGAGGAACGCGTCAAAGGTCTTCATCAGAACGTCGAGGTCCCACCCTGGGCATTCCCGGTGGATCGCTTCGTAGACTTCTGCATCGAGGATGTCTTGGGCACGGTCACCTCGACGCGGTTTCGGCGTCTGGGCGGCGGCTCGGGCATAGAGAGGGCTGTGCGGATCCGCGTTCGCGCCGCTGTCGTTATACTTCAGGCGCGTCGCAGCTTGCGCGAGCAAGTTAGAGGTCAGGCTCGGATCGACAAAATCAGCACCGGGGGCTGTAGGGTTCGGTGCCTGAAAAGGCGCGGGGGGAGGGGAGGGCGGTTTCGCGGCTAAGGCGAGAGCACGGGTCGGTTTGGGGCCGGCGCCTGTCTCATCCTCCAAGAATTTGCGCATTACCATCTTAAGCTTCGGGCGCGGCGTTTCAGCGCCAATTACTTCAAGATTAATCTCGGGAAGGTTGTTGGCGCGAGCGAGCTCGATAATTTTGTTCTTGAAGGAGGGCAGGGAGCTTTCACTTCCGCTCTTTTGATGCAGCGTCTCGAAGCCTATCGTAAAGCCTTCCGCACCATTGCCGCCGGCGTGCTTCCGACTCGCGCGGTAAAGCCATTTGCCGAGGCCGCTGGTGATCTCGAAGTAGAGCGGGGAAATAGCCAGGACGTTGCGCTTGTCCATGACGCCCTCGAAAAACCACTTCGAGAGGGTGACTTCCATACCAAGCGAACGTTGCGTCTTTTCATCGACGAGGTGGGTATAACTATCGATCCACGAGAAGGTGGTCTCGCGTGTTTTTGAGTTCGCTCGGATATTAGTTTTGATTGTCGTCGCCTGAAGCCGGTCCAAGGCCGCGATCAGGCGCTCGTAGGCGCGGCCACTAACACCCCAGCAAATGCGCCTCAGCAAGTCACCCGGCTGCAATCGAATTGTGGGCGAAAGATCATTGTCGCCTCGCTCTCGTAGCTCATTAAGGTGCGATGCAAGATAAATCATTAGATCTGCGTCCCAGATCGTCGCCATGCCATATTCAGGGTTGGCCGAGACGTGGACCCGAACAGACTTGTCTGGGCTGATATACTCGATCGGCTTGAGGCGCTTTTTCTTCGAAAGGCTGAAGAACGGACGCTGCATCGTCTCCTGATAATCGCGCAGGGAGATATCGCTGAAATCAGGCAGCGTGAAAAACATCTCGAACTGAACTTTGCGGCCGCCTGCAGCCGCTGGTGGAGTATCAGAAGTCACACCGCAAACCCATCTGCATTCACCTGCCCCACGCGTGGGAAATAGACACTAAGACTTTGAGAAACCTATATAAAAGCCAATCTGACAGCCTTGCGGAATAAGGCTGGCATCGTCATGTTCAGCCTTTGCGCAGTATCTTGGCTCGCTCTATCAGCGGGCGCAGAGCCTCAAGAATTGCATCCGGAGAAAGGTCGGTCGGTGTGAGCGTGAACGTGAGGCCACGCCCCTGATCCCGGTCGATTTGACCGATAGGCGAGCCATTGGCTTCGATCACGGTCTTCTGCGAACGGCCTCGGCGCGGCGCAGTCGTCGCTTGGATAAGCCGTGCGACAACATCGGCGCCTGCAATAGGCTCCTCGTCGCCCGACTGGCGAAAGCTTTGCTCGTTCGCGATATGAGCGGCGGCCTCTTCGATCTTGGCGAGCGTTGCCGGATTTCGGACAAGAGGAAGCAGCTTGTCGCCGTGCCGAACCTGAAGATCCATCGGCGAATTGAAAGCGCTCACGACCGATTTTGGGATCTCTGTGAGACCAATGTAGCGCGCCAAGCTGGATTTTGAGAGCTTGACTCGCTCCGCCATCCGCGACTGGACACCTTCGTAGTAGGTATCGACCGCGGTCTTGTAGTTGAGACCGCGCTCCAGGTCCGAGATATCCTCGCGCTCGCGGTTCTCGATATCCGCTAGGCGGAACGCCGCCTCGTCATCGATATCTTCGATGATCGCGACCAGTTCGATTTCCGGGTAATGGTTGGCATTTAACCAGTTCACCGCCCAATGGCGCCTGGTGCCGATCACGAGTTCGTAAGGGAGCTCAGCCTTTGGCGTGCGCCGAACCACGACCGGGATACGGTTGCCGTTTTCGGCCTGAATTGAATCGATCAGACTCCGCAGGCGTTCCTCGTTGAGCAAGGCATAGTCGCGCGCGTTTCCGGCCCAGACCGAGCATTCGGCGGGTTTCAAACGGATTGAGGGCTTCTTCACCATCCGCGACGCTTCGCCGAATGCATCGAGCCTACGGCTAGTGAAAGTTGTGCGAGGCTCCGTCCGCGGCGAATCCTCGGCTACTGGCACTGGCTCGCTAGGCGTGGAGGCCAGTGCCTCTGAGATTAGGGAGCGCCGGCTCACGCGGCAGCGCTCGTGAGCGCGTCGGAGCGCCCGGCCATGCTCGTCGACGGCCATTGCTGACGTAGCTGTTGCACCACCTCGCCGAACACCATGTCCAGGTTTTCGCGGCAGCGGTTGTATGTCGCATGCGACGCCGAAGGCTTGCTTTCATAGACCGACCGGAACGCCTGCGTCGCGTTCTTGATCTCTTCGGATGCCAGGATCGGCTGACTGAGCAGGAAGTTCGCGTAGGTCGCTTGCATCATCTTCCACATATCGTGTTCGCCAGGCTTGCTGGGGGTGTAGGTCGAGCACACCACGCGGATGAAACCATAGTTGACCGGCGTGCCGTTAGCCTCGAGGACTTCGATGTTCTCGGCGATCGTATCCATGAAATGGATCGTCGACAGATAGTCAAGCTGCCGGGCAGGGACGGGGATCAGGAGGCCTGTTGCCGAAGCCATCACGTTGAGGCCAAGGAAACCCATGGCTGGTGGCGGGTCAAGGAGAATGACATCAAAGTCCTTGATTATGCTTGAAATTCCTATGCGAAGACGCTGGAGTCCTTCGCGGACAGCCTGGCCGCCTTCGCGAAGTGTTGCCGTCAGATCCCATTCCGCATCCTGCAGCCCGAGGCTCGACGGGATGATTTTGATCGTAGGCCAGGCGGTATCGCGAATGGCCTTGGGAAAATCGTCGAATGTGCTGCGCGGCGAAAGATACTGACCGAGCGTCTGCTCGTCATCGAGCAGGGTCTCGGGTTGGATATCGAACATGGTCGTGGTCGAAGCCTGGGGATCGCAGTCGATGACCAGCACTTTGTACCCATGCAGCGCTAGATAATCCGCGAAATGTTTCGTGATCGTGGATTTCCCGACGCCGCCTTTGAAGTTCTGGACGGCGATCACAACCGCGTTCTCATCCTCCGCCTTGCCGGGATGGATGTTGAGCGCCTCACGGATGCGCGTTAGGTCCTCGAGCGTATAAAAACGCCGGCCGTTCGGTTGCTGCTTGGGCGGTGCGAGCCTTCCTTCCTTCTCCGCTTTCGCCAAGGCTTCGGGCGTCCGTCCCACGAGGTCAGCGGCGACGCCGGGGCCAAACGTCAGATCCAGCACCTTTCGATCTTCCGGCTTGAAGACGATTTTCTTGACCCGGTCGCGCATTTCCTCGCATGACCGGGTGATCGCACGGAGTGTGTTTACGGTATAGGTCATTGCTCCAGAGCGTCCTTTCGAGTCAGCATCGCTGATCGGTTGGCGTTCAGAGAGCAGAATTGGCATTGGAAGTCAAACCTGCGCTGAATTTTGGCCTCAGTCGCTAATGCTGCTGACTGGAACCGATTGTTTGCCAACTTCTAACATCCTAGCTGCGTTCAGAGCCGAAGCGGCGCAATCGTGATTGCCTCATTGGGCACACGAAGCGAGTGGCGACGCGCCGCGTGAAACGGGGCAGACGCTGCTGGCGTCAATTTGAGCAACGGTTTGCACCTTTCACCTCGCGAACCCCGCAGTCATCTCAACAGATGCGGTGTGCTCTTCCAGCGGCATACGACCAACTCAGGCCATTCCAGTGCTGCCGCTGGAACGTCCGGTGACACTGAAACCGCCTTCGCCAGTCGAACAGCTGGCGGTCGGCTACGCGCCCAACTCGGTCTTTCAACGCCATCGCCGCAGCTCTCAAAAGCTGCCATAAGCGCATACTTGGTCCCAGCGTTGTGTCGCCAGCTGCGCTGCCTTAGCTAGCAACGGCGAACTACCCATTGTAGGACGTCGACTGACGTTCATCGTCTCCGGTTGCTGAGAGGGCACGCGTGAAGCACAAGTCGATTGATCTCGCATCGGAGGTGAAGCGCGCGACCTTGCCCGACGGTTTGCAGGGGTTTCTCTTCCCGCTGTTCGAAGCCGTCTCCAATGCGCTTCACTCTATTGAAGAACGGTGGCAAGATGAGGCTGAAGAGAACGGTCAGATCGAGGTCGAAGTCTCCTTCGCCGACCAGAGCATCACCATCGCCGACAACGGCACCGGCTTCGACCAGAAGAACCTAGACGCCTTTCTAACCCCGTTGACCGGCAACAAGTTTGAGCGGGGCGGCAAGGGGTTCGGCCGCTTCATTGCGTTCAAGCTCTTCGACAGGGTGTTCTACTCGTCCCGTCAGACCGACCCGAGCGGCGCGACTACGGCCGGCACCTACAGGTACGAGCCATTCGCCGCTGACGATAATCTCATTCCGGTAGCATCCGACGACGGCGCGGGCATTCATCGCTTCGACCTTGGCCTTACGGCGCGCATGCAGTCGCCAAACGATGACGTATCGAACTATTTCGATCCGACAGGTGATCGCTATCCAACCGGCGAAGCCAGGGATGCCATCGCATTAGGACTCGTCGATCATTTCCTGGTCGAGTTCATCCAGAAAAAGGTTCCAAAGAAATTCTCGCTGAGCGTCGATGGCATCGCGACCAACCTTTACGATCATTTCTACGCCTCGCTCTCGATCGGCGGCTCGCAAACTGAGCAGATCGAGGTGTCCAAGGAGCAGAGACTTTTTGAGTTCAACTATTTCAAGGTCAGTATGGAGCAGGCGAAAAAGCACCGCCTATATTTCTACGCGAACAACAGGGCAGCCAGTGATCTCGAGAACATTTCGCCCGGCCTGAACGACAGGCCGTTCGATGAGGAAGGGCCAAACGGCCTCAGAAAGTACTACTACCTTGTAGCGGTTTCGAGTGATTTTTTCGTTTCGTCTCAATCACGCGACAAGATCATCAACCTGAACGTGAAACCTGGCGAGGCCGGCCGACAAAAGACGATCCGGGAAACGCTCATCGCGCTAGCCAAACAACATATTTTGGAACTCGAGAGCGAGTACACTGCGGAGCGACGAGCGAAGATGGTCGCCGAAGTGGAGCATCTCATCGCCATCGACCCCCTCCTGCGCCGTGGTCTGGGGAGCAATTCTCCCAATGAATTCGTGCGCCGCCGCACAATCACCGAAACGCGGGAGCAACTCGCGCGTGATCTTTTCCTTGAGCGGTTTCGGACAAAATTCGATTTCACGAAGCTGAAACCGAACGCCAGCATCGACGAACTCGTGGAAATTGTGAAGACCAAAATCCCGGAGGATGCAAAGGAGGCGCTCGCAGTCTACGTTGCCTACCGCAACCATGTAATTCAAATTTTTCGCGCACTTTTGAAGCGGACCGAAGATGGCTTGGCGACGGAGGACAAGGTCCACCAGCTGATCTATCCACGCTACAAGGACAGCGAGGACGTCGATTATAGCGCGCATAACCTTTGGTTGCTCGACGATGATTTGGCCTACGCGCAATATATTTCCAGCGATCGTACGCCGGACGGCTCCTACCGCGCCAAGGGTGAGTTTGCGCACGATATCCTGATCAACAACGAAAACGAGTTGATGATCGTGGAGATGAAACGCCCCCAAAAGACGGGCTATTCAGCTGGCAGCGAAAGCCCAACAGATCACCCGGTCACGCAGTTGAAGAACCAAATTACCTCGATCCGTCGTAAAGGCCGGATAAAAACGTCCGAAGGACGCGAGATTCAAATCCCGGCGGACAGGATGGTGCGCGGTTACATCCTCGCGGACTGGAATGATCAACTGCAAGAATATCTGGCATCGGAAGACTTCGTGATCACCAATTACGGAGGTCAGATGGCATATCGTTACTACCAGACACTCAATTTAATGCTCGAGGTCATCGCTTTCGACAGACTGGTAGATCGGGCTAGCAACCGCAACGATGCGTTCGTCCAAATTCTTGATGGCCGCTCGACATATGACCGAAAGCCCACGGGAGCACTCGGGGGCTAACCGGGGGGATTCTCGACTTATCCTGCCCACTAGCTTCGGGATTCCGCTTTTTGCGCTTACCCGCGATCAGTCCGCAACCGGTGAGTTCGAGCCTGCGAACGTGCAGGACCGCTTGGCGCCCTAGTCGGTCGCTCCGTGCCTGATTTGACGGGCCAGAAGCCGACCTTCCGATTCCCCTTGCAGACCATGCTCCTCAGCGGCGCAGATGGGCGGAAAGCTGCCCTGACCGTTTTGATGAGTGAGCAACGATAGCTGCCGTCCAATCTGAGCAGCGGTGCGGACAGCCTCGGTCGGCAGCCGCCATCAGCACTAGCTCCAATGATATTGGCCGAAGTTGCGTAGTTAGCACCCGCTTGCACTAGGGGCTGCTTTTGCGTTTCCAATTTCCTTTGAATTTGTCCCGCAGCTCGAGAATGACTAGGATGGTGTGAACCACGGACAGCACGTGATTGACCTCGTCGAGGCTCGGCTCGTGCCGCTGATGGACGACGCTGTTGCGGATCGAACGCATCTCATTTGCACGTTTGATCAGTGGCCCCGGCTCCCCGTCGAACTGGCGCAAGAGATGTGGGAGCACGCGATTGACTAGCATCTTGAGCGTGAGGTCCTCGGACGCACGGCTGCCTGAACTCTTCGCGCGCTCGCCGGCCGGCAGGCGGTCGCGCGCCTGCAACAGGCCAACTTCGAAGAGTGACACAGCCTCGACGATCGCGGCGCGGCGACGGCCGCCCGTGAAAGCGAGGTCGACCAGTCGCTCCAGTTCGAGCAGATTTTCGCTGAGCGCGAAGCCGTTGCAGAGGTGCGCATTGAGATCAAAGGACCGCTTCTCGAGCAATTCGGGAGCAACGTCATGGTCGCGCAGCGAGCGAACGCCGCGCCCCAAGGCGGCGATCGACAGGTGCAGCTCATTCGGCCATGCCCTGGCAATCCGTTTGTCGAATGGCAGCGCGCGTTCCTGCGGTGAATAGAGATAGTAGCCGACGCGGAGCGGGGTCGTCTCGATCGGAACGGCCGACGGCATTTCGAGCCGCGGATCCTTGTGCACAAAGCGATAGGCCGCGACAAAGCGGCCGACGAGCTGGCCGTGCGCGATCAGGCCGGCAGAGGAATTCGGCGTCGTGATCTCGGTCAGCGTCTGTAGCTCCGTGAACACGTCCTGGTAGAAAATGCGTCCAGCGCGGCCCTTTTCGATCGCGATCGTCGGTGCACTGCGCCCTTCGAGACCCTTGGCGTCAACCACATTGGAAGCATCATCCACGTCGCCGATCGGGCGCTCCAACCGGGTATAGACGGCACCGCCTTCGCCCTCGAACCGCGTGAGCCCATTAGCGAAATCGGTCACGACTAGCGGCCGGACATGGCCTACGACATGCACAGCGCCGCGCAATCCCGCCCCATCGACCAAATACAGTGTGTTTGGGAGGACATCGATGAAACCAGGATAATATTGGTGGACGATGTGAACGCCGATCGGCGGCTGCCCCGGGTCGAACTCGGAAGGATCGGAAGTATGGGCCATCCGAGAACGTTGCACACGCGCGGCCCCTTAGCCAGCCCAAGAGTCGCGTGTCGACGGAACGATCGCCCAACGGCGATATCAGGCAGCGCGATCACGTCGCCGAATGACCGCATCCAAGCCATTCGATGCCGATTTTGCTGCGCCCGGAATCAGACCTTCCGATTATGACCGGGTCTGGGACAAAACCGTCGAGGCTGAGCACACTAAGAGAGTCCGGTTTCGATGAGGCGGCCGTTCGCTAGTCCGGATCGCGTTCGGCAGGATAGGTCGGGATCTCGTCCATCTCGCGTTTTGCCCGTTCGCGCGTGTAGTCTATGAAATCGTCGATAATCAGGTTGCCGTTGATGCCGATGCCGTTCCAGTTGGGCTGAAGCATGACATAGCGCGAGACTCGCTTCAGGCCAGCTATGATCGGATTAAGCTCCGGCAAAGACTCGTCAGCATTGAGCGCTTCGAGTGCCTCACCGATCGTAACGATGTGCTGGAGCCGTTGCGTTTCGAAATAGGGCTGCGCCGCCTTGACAGCCTTGAGCAACTCTCGCGCGTCACGTAGCGAGCTTTTGTCGCCACGGGCGAGGGCGATGTAAAAGCTGGTGAATGCGTGGTCTAAACGTTCCGGGAGGGCGAGCTTGTGAACGGAGACGGCTTGGATGAGCCGAAATGCTTCATCAGGATTTCCGCTCCGAAGCTCGCACTCCGCCTCGAACGTTCGAAGCTCTGGCGCCGGCAGGAGTTCGTCCGACGCCCGATATGCCTCAATCGCCTCGGCATAGGCGCCGCTATAACGCCGGCAATCGCCAAGCGTCCGCAGGATGCTGGCCCGGCCGGTAGGGGTCCACGCGTCCGCCTTCTCAAGTTGATGCGTCAGACGCGCTTCAATCTCCGCGAACAGTGTCGCGTCGCGAGCGAACATCGCCGCCCCTTCCAGAGCCCGGCAAAGCCAAGTTTCCGCCGTAGCGCTGAGCGGCTTCTCGGCCTCCAGTTTACGGCCGAGCATAATAACCTCATCGAAAGCCTGCCGCGCCCCGTCTTCGTCCCCGCTCAACAGGATCGAAAATGCCCAGGCGCCACCATATTGTAGTTTGTCAGAATTGCTCGTTGTGATGGTGCGGATGCGGTCGAAGAAGGAGAGCCGCTCCATCATTCCCATGTTTTGACCATGCAAATCGACGTGGATCTGAAGGAGATCCACGTCGTCGTGTTCGGGCGAAATAGGTTGAAGTGCGGCAACCTCGCGGATCGCCCGTTCCCGATCTTTGGCCCACAACGCGCAAATTCCACGATGATAGGCGATCTTCGCGTGCCAGCGCGGATCATCGATGTTGCGCTTCAGTCGCTCTAGGACGTCCGGTAGTCGCTTGAGCCAGCCCCTGCGGGAATAGCCCCACATGAGGTTCTCGACATAGTCCGAGAGTGCCTCGATATCGATCTTCATCAATCTTGCATCACGAAGCTCGGGCTTGGCCGCAAGCGCGGGTGCCGTGTGGCTGAGGTGCCAGATTGTATATTGGGTGACGTCGGCGCGTAGATGGCGCACCATATCTGCCCAGCGTTTCTGCTTCGCAGCGTGACGCCATTTCTTATCATTGTTGAATCCCGGCAAGCGTCCCTTGCAGCAATTCTGAAAGTGCACGCCCGACCCACACAGGCAGAGGCTCTTGGGGGTTGGCACAAATGGCTTGTAGGCGGCCTTGGATTGCGTCTGCATGATAGGGTGATCCGGTTCAACGAGCGCGACGGGAAAACTATAAGACTATCCACGTCCAAAGTTTTCATCAAATCCCATCGGCAGCTATCGGGATTGCCGCACACCCAACCTTATCTCTGCAAGTGGTCGATAGCCGACCCCGCGTGGATGTCAGCTATACCCGCGGTCGTGCGCCGAAGCAGACATTCCACAATCGGCCAATGATGTCATGCCTTAGCCGCGATCTCGGGCCGCAGGAATGTGCAGTGTCGGTTAGATTGTGCTGAGAAACTCCATAAAATCGATCGCTGCTGATATGCGCGGCAACATAGTCGGTAAAGCGGTTCGGAATATATACCTTGTTGCGTGTAGGCGCACGAATTGCCGGAACATTGCGTGCTCGGTGGCGGATGAGGACGCCCCGGAGTTTTTCAACACAATCGGTTACGAAGCACCGCAATGGGCGGGCCTTACGCGGGGTGGCGCTTGGCCCAGATCGCCTGGCGGCCGTCGACGACGGTGGCCTGGTAGACGTTGTCCCAGCGGCCAAACGCGTTCTGCGCGTCCGTGGGGTTGAGCGCCTTGTCGGGCGCGAAGGCATCGAAGCCGCAGCGCCGCAGGTGGCCGAGCATGTCGATCACCAGGTCGCCGACGGCGCGCATCTCGCCCTTGTAGCCCGCCTCGCGCAGGATGCGGGCGGAGGAGTAGCCGCGCCGCTGCCCGGTCCATCCGGACAAGACGCCAAGTCTTTCTCTCCGCTAAGGCGATCACGATATCCTTGTCACATCACTTACCGGCTGTAGGCCGGACGATGTCCTCCCCGAACTGTGGCGCCTACAGCCGGGCCAACCTTTTGAGCGACTCACGCTGTCGGCCACGGGAGCCGCAATGCCAAGCAACGGCACTGCGATTATCGGTACTTTAGCAGAAACCTATTTGAAATGCTGGGGAAATGCAGGAGGGGGCATCGGGAGGTGGCGATCTGACCGACACGCCTTGGATCGCGGATGGATTTGATACCGCACGGCCCTTTACCCAACTGCACCATAGACCATGCTGAGCGAGTCTCGGTGCCTGCCGCTACGATCAACTCGACTTTCCTGAGGGAGGGCGGCGCCTATTTCCATAAGGCGATAATGATGCGGAAAGAAGTCAAGCGATGGTAAGCGTCCGCCAGGGTTCCAGCCGCGCGAACCTCGAGGTCATAGGTTGTCCGCGGCGAACCACTTGCGAGGACTGGGCGAGGCACCTTGAATTCGCTTCGACATAGATCACACGAAAGCGGCCCCGGGTTCGGGCAGTGATCACCCGGTCCCGGGGCCGATAAGATCAGTTCTCTCGCATCACTTGTCGATGGGGAGTGGCGCCTTCGGCGAGACCGTGCCGCTGCTGCGCAGATCCGACCAGAACGCGTCGGGCACGTTGTAGCTGAGCGCGGCCACATCCTCCGTGATGCGCGAGGGCTTGCTCGAGCCAGGTACGACGGCGACGACCGCCGGATGGGCCAGCGAGAACTGGACAGCGGCAGCCTTGATCGGAACACCGTGCTTGTCACACAGGGCTGCGATCTTCTTCACGCGCTCAGCAACTTCCGGCGGAATCTTGCCATATTCGAAATGCTGCCCGCCGACGAGTGCACCCGAATTATACGGGCCGCCGACGATCACATCGACGTTCTTCTTGGTGGCAAGCGGCATTAGCCGCTGCAGCGCGGATTCATGATCCAAAATAGTATAGCGGCCGGCCAGCAGCATGCCGTCGGCACGGGGATCGCTAAGCTCGAGACCGATTTCGATCGGCTCGACCTTGTTGGTACCCTGGCCCCAAGACTTGATTACACCGTCATCGCGCAGCTTGTCGAGCGTTGGGAAGGCGCCGTGCTGGGCTTCGAAAAACTTCGCAACCCAGGCGTCGCCGTGGAAGTCTTGCGCTAGATCATGGATGAAGACGTAGTCGATGCGGTCGATCTGCAGGCGCTCCTGACTCTCCTTAATCGACTTCAGGGTGCCCTCGGTGGTGTAATCGTAACCGATCGCGTTGGCGTTGCCGTCCTTGAAGATGTTACCCTTCTCGCCGAATGTGCGCTTGCTTGTGTCGACCAGTTCGGGAAGGACCAGGCGGCCGACCTTAGTCGCGATAGTATATTCCTCCCGCGGATATTTCTTCAGCGCCTTGCCGAGGCGAATCTCTGAAAGACCGGCGCCGTAAAAGGGAGCTGTGTCGAAGAATCGTATGCCGGCGGCCCAGGCGGCGTCCACCGTCGCTTCGGCTTCTTCTTCGGGGATGTTGCGATACATGTTGCCGAGAGGTGCTGTCCCGAAGCCCAAAGGCCCGGCCAGCAATGTGCTTCTGATGCTCATATGCTTCTTCCTAATCTGGGTTGCCCGCCAAGAAGGAGATAATCCCGATACGATCAGCACGGACATTAAGAGAGATAAATCCTCGTGAATTTAAACAGTTTCCGGCGCCTCGCGCAGGTTACGGGATTTACGTCGGGGGCTGACCCGACGTTATCGATCGACGATTAGGCAAAAAGAGAAGGGGTCGGAATGGTGATGTTGCCGAAGTGGCAGCCTGCTTAGGATCTCCTCGATGACCGATCTCTTTAAAGCTAGAGCAAATGCGTACCGGGCTGCGGTTGCCGCACTTCTTACGCCAATACGATCCCAGCAACCGATCGGCCGGTCCGAATTCAATGCAGCGATGCGGGGGGCAACATGGATGAAGGCGCCCATCAGGCACTAATTGACCATTACAGCGAGAATGAAGACGTCAGCGAGATGCCGCTGCCGTCGAACATGGATAGCTGGCGCCCGCGATGGAGGTTCCCCGAGAACGCCGCTCCCACTTACGATTTATCTAAGAGCTACAACGGCTCGCTGAACTCGGCGTGGCCCGCAAGGCGCTCTAACGTGCATTTCGTCGCTTACCTTGGCATGCTTGTGCGGGGGACCCCAGATGAGGTTCCGCCCGCTTACTTCGCGCTCGCGACCCGATCTGCAGGCCAGCGGGCGCTGCCACGCGGACGGGCGTCAGAGTCTCTGCACTCCCAGTCAGCGAACCTCCGACCGCCGAGCCACTTCTGCTCCGTTCGCCCTTACCCAACGTCCTTGTCGACGGACGCCTGTGATGGGGCAACATCGCCGAGCCTCGGTCGCCACCGATCGCGTTGATCCCGCACCACTAGCGCGCCGTGCTCGTCTCCTGATCAACACACCCCAGTCCTGGGTAGAAGCTGACGGTGATGGGCAGGGGCAGCCCCGTGGGATGATGTCGCAGCGCGCATCGCCCGCAACTTTCCGGCAGCCGGCTGAAGCGCTTGGCTTGGCATCCTGCAAAGCGGTCTAGGCGACGATGCGGCGCAGTCTGCGCCGATGACGGTCGCGACGAACGCGCGATGACGGATGAATCCGAACATCTTACCGCTGACGCCGTGCCGTGCTAACCGTTTCTTCCGCAGCGAAGGTCATCAGCGCCCTGGGGGAGCTTCGGAAGACAAGCATTGGCCAGGGCCTTGTTGTCGGCATCGATGGCGTGATGCTCATCCTGCGCCGATCGTGGCTCGCGTTAACATCTCGGCACGCCACCAACATCGACCTGCCTTACCTATGGAAGCACCCACCAGGCCAAGCCATTCTTCGGTGCTGGCTGATAACGTCTGACCTGAGCGATCGAATCCTTCGACATCCCGCGCCGCTCTCCCGAACGAGACCGCCACCTTTATGCGTTGAGCGAGATGACACGGGGATCTACCCTTCATCGATCGTGCGCGCCCCCCGCGCCTCCTTTATCGTCCGCCAGTCTTTCGGGCAGGCTGGCATTTAGTGCGCGACCTCCACAGCGACGGGACGGGCGCCGCCTTCCTTAGCGCGGCCGACGATACCGATGAGGCCTATCCGACGAGGATTTCTTTGGTCTTCGGCCGGATGGACGATCCCTTCGGTTGGATGGTCGCGGCGCGCCTCTACGCCGGCGGCATTTCCGTGCCCCCCGCAGTGCGTCCAGAGGAGCCGTTGATTCAAACCTGACACCAAGACATCCGGGCAACCATCGTCTGAAGGACGCGCCTTATCGGACCCAGATTAAATGGCAGAGCTTCGGCGTGGTGCACTGGCCTTGCTTTGACCGGGCAAGCGATAGCATCCCTATTCTTTACTTGGCGGTTTGCGCCATTGATGAGAAGATCCTTCCATGTGTGCGATCTACATGGGAAATTCCGATTTTATCGAAACGGGGAAGGGCAACGGTGGGCAATGTCCATAGACACGGACCTCAGTCCCGAGATCGATTGGAGTCGGCGCGCCAATGCCGACATCGTCCAGCTATGCGTTGATGATGGGTTTATTCTGACGCGCCGGCGGCTCCCGGCGGGTCACGACAGCGAACTCTTACTCATACCCGACGCGGCAAGGCGTTCTGCGTCATCGTTCGAACAGCTTCACAATGAGCTGCGTCTAACGAGCCATCTCGAGGAAGCCAGTGTCGTGCGAGCCGTCCATCTCGGCGATTATGGCGGTCAACCGGCCCTGCGGCTTGAGGATCCCGGCGGTGAACCGCTTTCCCGCGCAGACCCTGACGGCCAGTCGCTGGAATCCCTGCTGAGCAAGGCAGTCGCTATTGCTGGCGCGGTCGGACGCGTCCATGCGCAGTCAATTCTGCATCGCGCTCTCAGGCCGGCAAATTTCCTTGTTGATGACGACGGACGGGCAGCGATCACTGGCTTTCGCCAAGCGACCCGCTTTGGCTCGGCGACAACGGGGCTCGACCAGGCATTCTATCCGGTTACGGACGGGATGCCCTACATCGCGCCGGAACTGACCGGGCGCTTGGACACGCCGATCGACGCGCGGAGCGACCTCTATTCGCTAGGGGTCGTTCTCTACGAATTGATGACGGGGCAGCGGCCGTTTGAGGCCTCGAGCCCTGCCGAGTGGGTCCTCGCGCATATCGCCCGCAAGCCTACGTTGCCGGGCCATTGGACGCCGCGCCTGCCTAACATGGTTGCGGCGGTAATCATGAAACTCCTCTCAAAGTCACCCGACGAGCGGTACCAGACGGCCGCCGGCCTCGTCGCGGACCTTGAACTGTGTATCGAGACGTGGAAGCGGCACGGTGCAATCGAATCGTTCCCGCTCGGGGGACAGGATATCCGCGAGCACCTCTCAACGCCGACACAGCTTTACGGGCGCAATGAGGAAATCACAGCGATCGCGGGTGCGCTCGATGCAGTGCGACGGACCGGACGCCCGCGCTTCGTGTTCGTGTCTGGGCAATCCGGCATCGGAAAGTCGACGCTCGTCGAGGCAGCGTTGCGCACAGCTCCCTTTCGGCACGCTACGATCGCGGCCGGCAAGTTCGACCAGCTCAACCTCGATATTCCTTTCGCAACGCTTGCCCAGGCATTTGATGGACCGCTCCGGGCGATCCTCGAAGAGGACGAGCAGGAGAGGTCCGAATGGCGGGATCGACTTCAGCATGCAGTTAGCCCTAACGGCCAGTTGATCTGCGATGTCATGCCCGCCCTCGCCGCGCTTTTGGGCGACCAACCTCCGGTCCCCGACATGCGTCCGCTCGAAGCGCAAACGCATTTCCGCACCTATCCACCTTCCGAAGCGCAGCTGCGGTTTCGCCACGCGCTCGAAAGCTTCATCGGCGCTTTCGCAACGCCCGAACGACCGCTCGCTCTCTTCTTAGACAACATCCAGTGGGCCGACCATGGCACGCTCGACTTCATGCTACGTCTGATGCGCGAGACGCCGCCGATGGCGATGGTTGTCATTGCAGCATCGCGTGCTGAAGACTTCGTCGACGATACCCCGCTATCGGACACGCTCGCCGTCCTGCGTACCGACGGAGATGACATTGTCGACCTCCACCTAGCGCCTCTCGACGGAGCGTCCATGACCCGACTTGTCGGAGACGCACTGGGTACACCGCCCTCCGAGGCCCAGAAAGTCGCCGACGTCGTCGGGGATCGCACGGCCGGCAACCCTCTTTTCGCGCTGCAGCTCCTCAACACGTTCGTCGAATCGGGAGTGCTTGCCTTTGATCCATCGGTGCGCAGGTGGCGCCTCGACGAGGACCGGGCAGCAGGCTCGGGTGCAAGCAATGTCGATGATCTCGTGGATGCCCGCCTTGGTCGTTTGCCAGAGGAGACTCGCGCCGATCTTGCGCGGTTTGCTTGTTTGGGGAATAGCGCCGGGGCGGGCCTTATCGGCGCCGCGCTCGGATGCCCGAGTGAGGGTGTTGCCGAACGTCTGGGGCCCGCCGTGAGCGCCGGGCTGG
>NZ_AKKE01000061.1 GCF_000281975.1 Novosphingobium sp. AP12
GCTCGCCTATTGGGAGCGGCTCGCCGCCATCATCGAGCGTGAGCCGCTCGCCGAGCGCGACCACTTCTTTCTCGAGATGCTGAAGCCGCTGGGTATCGCCAGGGGGCGGCCCTTCGAACCCGATGCCCGGCAGTCCGGGCTGCTCGAGGAAGGCGCGCTGGTGGGCGAGGCGATGGCGAAGGCCAACACCTACGATCGCCGCTTCCCGAACGTGAAGTATCGGGCCGGCGCCGACTGGGACCACGCACTCAACCTGGATGCGGACGATCCGGCCGAGTACTGGGACCGTTTGGACGAGCGCGCCTCGTGGTTCTACGAGGCTTATTCCGCGGCCGCCGACATGTCGCCGAACAAGCCGGGGACGGCGTCCTCAGCCTACCTCGGTGCCTACCGCGACAGCGCCGGGGACTGGCTCGACGGTGCCTGCACCTACCGCCTGCGGGTGCCTGCAAATCCGCCGGCCGACCTGTTCTGGTCGCTCACCCTCTATGACCTCGACACCCGCTCTCTGCTGCTCAACGACCAGAAGATTGCGGACCGCTCGTCGCGCATGGACCTGAAGGTCAACGACGACGGTTCGGTGGACCTGTGGTGCGGTCCGCAGCGGCCGCAGGGCTTCGACCGGAACTGGATTCCCACTGTGCCGGGACGCGGCTGGTTCGCCTACTTCCGCCTCTATGAGCCGACCGCAAGATACTTCGACGCCAGTTGGCCACTGCCGGACTTCCAGCGGACGGGTTGAGGCTCAGGCGATCGAATCGATGAACTTCGCCATCGCCACGTCGCGGGTGCTGAGGCCGTTCGCATCGTGGGTGGTCAGCGTGATCCGAACGGCCGAGTAGACGTTGAACCACTCCGGATGATGATCCGCCTTGTCCGCGTAGATCGCCACGCGGGTCATGAACCCGAACGCCTCGTTGAAGTCGGCGAACTTCAGCTCCTTCTCGATGGCGAGACCATCTTGGCGCAGCGCCCAGCCGGAGAGCGCCGCAAGGGCTTCGTCGGCTTCGGCGTCGGTCAGGCGGGCAATGGGCATTTCGGTCTCCTTGGCAGGGCCACGCGTTTCACCTATCGCTCCGCCCCATGCAAGAGGCTGAACCCGCGCGCGTTACCGTGACCGACCTGGCGTGCAGGCGCGGCGACCGGATGCTGTTCGCGCGCCTGTCGCTAGCGCTCGGCGCGGGCGAGGCGGTGCAGGTCGCCGGGCACAACGGCATCGGCAAGTCGAGCCTGCTGCGCATCGTCGCGGGGCTGGCCCCTGCCTATGCGGGTTCGGTCAGCGTGGAGGGTGCTATCGGCCTGCTCGACGAGCGGCCCGCGCTCGATCCCGCATTGCCGCTGGGCAAGGCGCTGGCGTTCTGGGCCCTGCTCGACGGCGATGCGGGCACCGACCACCTGCGCCGCCTGGGCCTCGCCGCGTTGCTCGACGTGCCGGTGCGCTACCTCTCCACCGGCCAGAAGAAGCGCGCCGCGCTCGCCCGTTTGCTGGGGCAGAAGGCGCAGGTATGGCTGCTGGACGAACCGCTCAATGGGCTCGACAGCCACGCGGCAGAGCTCACCGAAGCCATCGTCGCCGAGCATTGCGCGAGCGGCGGCATCGCCGTGATCGCCTCGCACCAGCCGTTCCGCCTGGCCGGGATGCGCGTGCTGCCTCTGCCGGAATACGCGGCATGATGGGGCGCGTGACGACCCTGCTGCGCCGCGACCTCGCGCGGCTGCTGCTCGGCGGCAAGGGCGGCGGGGCGCTGCTGCCGGTGCTGTTCTTCCTCTCGGTGGCAATGCTCTATCCCTTCGCGGTGGGCCCCGACGCGCCGCTGCTGGCGCGGACCGGCGGCGGGGTGATCTGGGTCGCCGCGCTGCTCGCCGCGATCCTCCCGCTCGACCGGCTGGTGGAGCCCGACATCGAACTCGGCCTGTTCGACCAGTGGGCGCTGCGCGGCATCTCCGAGGAACTGGTGATCGCCGTGCGCGTCCTCGCCCACTGGCTGAGCTTCGGGCCGCCGCTGATGCTCGCCGCGCTCCCCGCCGCCGCGCTGCTCGGGCTCGACGGTGCAACCCTGCGCATCGTCGAGATTGGGCTGCTGGCGGGCACGCCGGGCCTTGCCGCGCTGGGCGTCACCGTCGCCGCGCTGACCGCCGGCCTGCGCGGAGGGGCGGCGCTTTCGGGCCTGCTGGTGATCCCGATGGCCGTGCCGGTGCTGATCTTCGGCGCCGGTAGCCTCGGCACCGGAGGCACCAGCGGCCTGGCGCTGACCGCCGCCGCCAGCCTAGTGCTGATCGCCATCGCGCCCTTCGCGGGAGGGGCGGCGGTGCGCGCCTCGCGGGGGTGACCCGCAAGTTTGCGATCAAATCATTTGCGCCGGGCTTCCGGTCTTCCTAACTCTCGCGCCATGACCGCCTCCCAGACCGCCGCGCCGCCCGCCCAGCCCTCCAGCCTCGACCTCATCGGCAATACGCCGCTCGTGCTCCTCAAGGGCCCGAGCGAGGCCGCCGGCTGCGAAATCTGGGGCAAGTGCGAGTTCGCCAACCCCGGCGCCTCGGTGAAGGACCGTGCGGCGCTGTGGATCGTGCGCGACGCCGAGGAGAAGGGCGCGCTCCTGCCCGGCGGGACCATCGTCGAGGGCACCGCAGGCAACACCGGCATCGGCATCGCGCTCGTCGCCAACGCGCTGGGCTACAAGACGATCATCGTCATGCCCGAGACCCAGTCGCGCGAGAAGATGGACACCCTGCGCGCACTCGGCGCCGAACTGGTGCTGGTCCCCGCCGCGCCATTCTCGAACCCCGGCCACTTCGTCCACACCTCGCGCCGCCTCGCCGAGGACACCCAGGGCGCGATCTGGGCCAACCAGTTCGACAACATCGCCAATCGCAAGGCCCATATCGAATCGACCGCGCCCGAGATCTGGGAGCAGATGCAGGGCCGGATCGATGGGTTCACCTGCGCGGCCGGCACCGGCGGCACCATCGCCGGCACCGGCATGGGCCTCAAGGCCTTCGACGAGAACGTGACGATCGCGCTGACCGACCCCTACGGCGCTGCGCTCTACAACTACTACGCGCATGGCGAACTGAAGGCCGAGGGCAATTCCGTCGCCGAGGGCATCGGGCAGGGGCGCATCACTGCCAACCTCGAAGGCGCGCCGATCGACACCCAGTTCCGCGTCTCCGACGAGGAGGGCCTCGAATGGGTCGCTCGCCTGCTGAGCGAGGAAGGGCTGTGCCTCGGCCTGTCGTCCGGCATCAACGTGGCGGGGGCGGTTGCGCTGGGCCGCAAGCTGGTCGCAGAAGGCAGGGCCGAGCCCCGCGTCGCCACGATCCTGTGCGACACCGGCTTCCGCTACCTCTCCTCGCTCTACAATGCGGAGTGGCTCGAGGCGAAAGGCCTGCCGGTCTTCCCATGGCTCGTGAAGTGATATAAACGGTCCGTCTATGGCAGGAAACATTCCGCCTTTTATGGTCGATCCGAAAAGCATCCTCGAACCGCTGCAGGCGCCGACGCACTTCATGCCGCCGTCCGCGCGAGAGTTGCGCTCGCAGGCCGTGTACCGATTGCAGATCGGCCTGTTCGGCCTGTTCGCGATGCTGCTGATCGTCGGCCTCGCCAACATCATCCGCGATCGGCTCCGGCTTTCCGAGACGACGGACCCGATCCAGCAGGTCGTCGCGGTGGACGCCAAGCCGACCCGCACCGCGAGCGATCCGCTCGCCGACATCGGCGTCGTCCCCGCCTCTGACCCCACGCCTACGCCGACGCCCTCTCCGGATGTTTCCGGCGAACCCGGTGCGCCGGCCGCCCCGTAAGGTGCGCCTCAAGCCGGTCCTGCTCCTTGCCCTCGCGCTGGCCGGGTGCGGCGAGGGCGGGGCGGTATCGTCACGGGCACCGGAGACGATCGGGCTCTACTCCAGCCTGCCGATCACCTGGAACGAAAGCGCCGACATTCGCGGCCTGCTCTCGGACGACACACTTCCGCACTGGGCACTGACCACGCTGCGCCAGCGCGGACGGGTGATCCCGCTCGACACGCTGGCGAACGGCGCGGGCAAGCTCCCGCTCCCGGCGACCGCCATTCTGATCCTCGCGCAGCCGCGTCCGCTGATGCCGCAGGAGAACGTCGCGCTCGACGCCTGGGTACGCGGCGGGGGCCGGGTGCTGCTGCTGGCCGACCCGATGCTCACCGCCCATTCGCTGTTCGGCCCCGGCGATCCCCGCCGCCCACAGGACATTGCGATGCTCTCTCCGATCCTTGCGCGCTGGGGGCTCACGCAGGAGTTCGACGACGAGCAGGCCGCCGGCGAACATGTCGTGCGCCTGCCCGAGGGCGACCTGCCGGTGAACCTCCCGGGCCGATTCCGCCTTTCGGGGATGAACGGGGATGGGGCCGGAATGGGGACGGCCGGGGAAACGGTCTCCAACTGCCAGGTCGAGGCGGAAGGACTGGTCGCGGATTGCACGGCCGCAAAGGGCCGCATTCTTGCGCTTTCCGACGCTGCGCTGCTCGAGAATCCGGAGGAACCGGGCGCGGTCCAACTGCGCCGCATGATTCTCGGCGCCTTGCTCGATCGTGTGTCTGCTAGAGGCATTTCGGGGAAATGATGGGGATGGGCGGGGAAGCCATGGGGATGGCGGGGGATTGCTGGGTTTTCGCCGGTAAAATCAGCGATTCCCAGGACGTTACATCGACCCTGTCGATCCCGGAAAGCCCTGGGTAGACCAACACCCGGCCGTCGCGCGGTCCGGTTCGGGGGATAAATCACCTGCTTTCCCCAAATTTCCCTTTAATCGCCTGATTTCCCGTTATAGAAGAACGGTCAATCGGAATGGCTGAGTCTCGCCGTGTCTCATGGAGATGCGGGGCCCGGATGCGCGCGTGCGTGTTCGGGGCAGGGCTCGGCTGTGTCCGGGATGGTCACTTCAGGGGCGAAAACAGGCGGACATGGCTGGGCAGCCGTTCATCTACAGCGGGCAGGGCTTTTCGCTTCTACGCGACAAGAACCGCTTCGTGCTGCCGAACGTGCTTCGCTCGACCGTGCGCGATTCGAGCAGCCGCGACGTGCTGTTCCTCGCCAAGCATCCCGAGTGGAAGTGCCTCGTCGGCTTCGGCCAGTCGCGCGTCGACGAGTTCGAAGCGCAGCTAGACGCCGAGCAGGCCCGCGCGGACGGCGCCGGCCGCCCCTTCAATCGCGACAAGCGCGCGATGCAGCTCTACAATTTCCAGCAGGTGCCGTTCGACGGCAGCGGCCGCTTCACCATGCCCGAGGCCCTGACCAGCCTTGCCGCGCTGGATGACCAGCTGTTCTTCCAGGGCATCGGCCGCACGATCCTGATCTGGAACCCTGAAGAACTCTACAAGCTCGCCGACGATCCCGAGTTCGAGGCCGCGATCGCGACCTGCCGCTCGCTGCAGGACGCCGAGCAGGCCAAGGCGAAGAAGAAGTGAGTACGCCCGACCAGCCCCACATCCCCGTGCTCCTTGAGGAGGTTGTCGCCGCCCTGAACCCCCGGGGCGGCGACATCATCGTAGATGCGACGCTGGGCGCAGGCGGCTACACGCGCCGCCTGCTCGACACGGGCGCGACGGTGCACGCCTTCGACCGCGATCCAGACGCGATCGCCGCGATTGTGGGAAATCCGGGGAAATGGCCGGAACTCGCCGAAAATCCGCCCCGCCTCGTGTTGCACGCCCGCCGCTTCTCCGAAATGGTCGAAGGGTTGGCGGACGCAGGGGTAGACAGCGTTGACGGCGTGGTGATGGACATCGGGGTGTCGTCCATGCAGCTGGACCAGGCGGGCCGGGGCTTCGCGTTCGGCGCCGACGGCCCCCTCGACATGCGCATGAGCCAGGACGGCATGTCTGCCGCCGACTTCTGCAACGAGGCCGACGAGACCCAGATCGCCGACGTGCTGTTCCTCTACGGGGAGGAACGCCAGTCGCGCCGGGTCGCCCGCGCGATCGTCGCCGCGCGCCCGCTCGAGACCACCGCCGATCTCGCCCGCGCGGTGCGCAAGGCGGTGGGCTACAACCCCGCCTACAAGGGCAGCAACGCCCCCAAGGACCCGGCGATCCGCAGCTTCCAGGCGATCCGCATCCACGTGAATGGAGAGCTGGACGAGCTGGACGCCGCACTCGATGCTTCCGAGGTGTTGCTGCGCGAGGGCGGACGCCTGGCCGTGGTGACATTCCACAGCCTGGAAGACCGCAAGGTGAAGCGCTTCCTGCGCGATGCCAGCAGCGCCGGCAAGACCACCTCGCGCTACCTGCCGCAGGCCGCCGCCGCGCCCGCGCCGTTCGAGGTCGCCGGCAAGGCGGTCCGCCCCGGCGAGGCCGAACTGGCCGTCAATCCCCGCTCGCGCTCCGCCACCCTGCGCAGCGCGGTCCGCACCGCTACCCCCCCGAGAAACCCTGTTGGGACCCCCAACCACAGGAGCGCCGCATGAACTTCACCAGTGACCGTGTCCGATCGATCGGCTGGATTTCCGTGCTGGTGGTCTGCGGGGCGATGACGATCGGCCTCACGCTGCGCGTCAACGCAGTCAAGAGCCAGGTCCACGACACCGAGAAGAAGATCGTCTGGGTCAAGCAGGACATCGACTTCTTCGAGACGGAGTTCGCGACCCGCTCCAACCAGCAGGCGCTCAAGCAGCTCAACGACCTCGAGTTCGGCTACAAGGCGCCGATGGCGGCGCAGTACATCGAGGGCGAGCGGCAGCTGGCGGCGCTGGGCGCGGTGCCGGGACCGGGCGCTCCCGCGCCGATCCGCTACGCCAACGCCGAAAAGCCCGAGGGTAAGCAGGGCTCGCTGCTGGCGATGGTCTCGCCGGTCAGCGGCGCCACCGCTGCCGCGCTGCCCGAAGCGCCGAAGGCAGGGAAGGGCCGCGATCCCGAGCGCGAGGCGATGGCCCGCGACGCTGCGGCGATCGGCAAGCGGCTCGCCCGCATCGAAGTGGCGGAGGCTGCCCAGCAGTGAACGCGCAGACCTTCTCGTTCGGCACCATACCGACGACGGTCTCGACCGGCCGGCGCAAGCTCGTCAACGTCCGCCAGCGCTCGCTGCTGGTGGCGAAGCTGCGCACCTTGTGGATTCTCGGCGTCTTCGTGCTGGTCACGGTCTGCGCGCTGGGCCGCATCACCTATTTGGGCTTCACGGGCGTGACGCCGCGCCATGGCGAGCTGGGCGACCTCCTGATCCCCAACCGGGGCGAGATCGTCGATCGCAACGGCGTGCCGCTGGCGCGCGATTTCCGCGTCTATTCGCTCTGGTTCAACCCCAAGGCGATGACCGAGGGTTCCTCGCTGGTGCACAGCCCCGAGGAAGTCGCCGCCGGGCTGCTGCGTATCTTCCCCGACCTCGACCGCGACGAGATCGTCGCCAAGCTGCGCGCGGGCCAGCCGTGCTATCTGCGCAAGTCGATCCTGCCGGAGGACGCCAACAAGGTGCACGCTCTGGGCGAACCAGCGCTCGAGTATCCGCTGGAGGCCACGCGCTTCTATCCGCAGGGCTCGATGGCGGCGCACGTGCTCGGCTACGTCGACAGCTACGGCCACGGCAAGGTCGGCATGGAACAGGCGTTCAACGACCAGCTCATCAGCGCCGAGGGCCGGTCGGGTTCGTCGGTCCTGTCGATCGACTTCCGCGTCCAGAGCGCGCTGGAGGATGAACTCGCCCACGCCATGGTGCTGAGCAAGGCCAAGGGCGCGGCAGGCGTCGTGCTCGACGTCGACAGCGGCGAGATTCTCGCGCTGGCTTCGCTGCCCTCGTTCGACCCCAACCACGTCAAGCCCACCGACATGGTGATCTCGGCGGAGGAAGCCCGCCAGGGCGACGTGCCGCACGGTTTCAACCGCGTGACCAACCAGGTCTACGAACTGGGCTCCACTTTCAAGCCGATCACGGTCGCCTCCGCCATCGACGCGGGCGTAGTGACGGACATGGGCAAGCAGTGGGCCGCGACGCCGCTGCACGTGGGCCGCTTCACCATCCACGACCTGCACAACTACGGCGCTTCGCTCAACGTGCCGGAGACACTGATCCACTCTTCGAACACCGTCACCGCGCGCATCGCCGACGAACTGGGCGGTGTGCGGCTCAAGAAGACGATGGAAGCGCTCGGCATGAACGAGCGTCCCTACGTCGAGCTTCCCGCCAAGGGCTTCCCGATCTGGCCGAGCGGCGAGTGGCCGCGCCTGCGCACCATGACCGTCGCCTACGGCCACGGCATCGCGGTGACCCCGCTCCACCTTGCATCCGCCTACGCCGCGCTCGTCAACGGCGGCATCTGGCGCCCGGCGACGCTGCGCAAGCTCGATCCCTCGGCCATTCCCGCCGGTCGCCGCGTGTTCCAGGCCTCGACCAGCGCGCGCATCCGTCAGCTGCTGCGCATGATCGTGCGCTACGGCACCGGCCGCAAGGCCGACGCCCCGGGCTTCCGCGTCGGTGGCAAGACAGGTTCGGCCGAGAAGCCGGGCGTCGGCGGCTACCGCAAGTCCTCGCTGATCGCGACGTTCGCCTCCGCCTTCCCGATGGACAAGCCGCGCTTCGTGGTCATCGCCATGATGGACGAGCCGCAGGGCACCGCCGCCACCTCGTTCCAGCGCACCGCCGCCTGGAATGCCGCGCCGGTGATCCAGCGCGTCGTCCCCCGCATCGGCCCGCTGCTTGGCGTCATGCCCGACGAGACGCGCGACATCGACATCACCGACCTCAAGCCGCTGGTTCCGCAGGGGAGTGACGGGGAATGAAGCTTTCCGCGCTCTGCGCCGCCGCCGGTGTCGCCTTCCCGGGGACCGATGCGAATGTTACCGGCTTCGCGATCGACAACCGCAAGGTCGCGCCCGGCACCGTGTTCGGCGCGTTTCGCGGCACTCGCTTCAATGGAGAGGACTTCATCGCCGCCGCCATCGAGGCGGGCGCGGTGGCGGTCGTCGCCCACCCGGACGCGCATGTCGAAGGCGCGATCCATTTTGCGGACGAGGAACCGCGCCGGCTATTCGCGGCGCTCGCCGCGCCGTTCTTCTCGCCCGTGCCCCAGACGCTGGTCGCGGTCACCGGGACCAACGGCAAGACCTCGACCGTGGAGCTGACCCGCCAGATCTGGCGCATGGCCGGCCAGCGCGCCGCCTCGATCGGCACGCTGGGCGTCACCACCGGCGACGAGACCGTTTCCACCGGACTCACCACGCCCGACATCGCGACCTTCCTCGCCAACCTGTCCGGCCTCGCGCGCGAAGGCGTGACGCACGTTGCCTACGAGGCGTCGAGCCACGGGCTGTCGCAGTTCCGCAGCGAAGGCCCGCGCGTGGTCGCGGGCGCGTTCACCAACCTCAGCCGCGACCATCTCGACTATCACGAGACCATGGACGCATATTTCGCCGCGAAGATGCGCCTGTTCGACGAAGTCGTGGTTGACGGCGGCACGGCGGTGGTCTGGGCCGACGATGCATGGTCGGACAAGGCTATCGCGCATGTGAAGGCGCGCGGACTGAAGCTGTTCACGGTCGGCACGAAGGGCGCGGACATCCGCCTCGTCAATCGCACGCCCACCGGACTCGGCCAGAAGCTGGAGATTGAGCACGAGGGCAAGGCGCGCGTGATCGACCTACCGCTGATCGGGGCCTACCAGGCAGCAAATGCACTCGTCGCTGCGGGTCTGGTGCTGGCCACCGGCGGCGACACGCACTTGACCTTCGACGCGCTCAAGCGGCTGGTGACGGTGCGCGGGCGCATCGAGCGGGCGGCGATCACGCCTTCGGGCGCGCCGGTCTACGTCGACTATGCCCATACGCCCGATGCGCTTGAGGCCGCGATCGCAGCGCTCCGGCCGCATGTCACGGGCAGGCTGATCACGGTCTTCGGCGCCGGCGGCGACCGGGACCAGGGCAAGCGGCCCGAAATGGGCCGGGTGGCGAGCGAGGGGGCAGACCTCGCGATCGTCACCGACGACAATCCGCGCGGGGAAGATCCCGCCACCATCCGCGCCATGATTTTGGCCGGAATGGGGCCGGGAGCGCGGGAAGTGGGCGACAGGCGAGCCGCGATTCGCGCCGCCGTCGCCGAGGCGGCGGAAGGGGACATCGTCCTCGTCGCCGGCAAGGGGCACGAACAGGGGCAGATCATCGGCAGCGGCGACACGATACGCGTCCTGCCATTCGACGACGTCACCGTAGCCAGGGAAATGGCTGGCTCGCTGGGAAGGTAGAAGACGATGGTAGCTGTTGCCCGGATCCTCGATTGGCCGCTCGACCCGGCTGAGGAGAACCTGCAGGTCCTGTGGGACGCCGTCTCCATCGCCCGTGCCGTGAAAGGCACCGCCAGCGCGGACTTCACCGTGTCCGGCGTCGAGATCGACAGCCGCGACGTGCAGCCCGGAGACCTGTTCTTTGCGCTCAAGGGCGAGGCCATGGATGGCCACCGCTTCGTCGAGATGGCCTTCGCCAAGGGCGCGGCCGCCGTCGTGGTCGACCGCCCGGTCGACGGCCCGCACATCCTCGTCGCCGACACCATGGACGCGCTGGAACGCCTCGGCGCGGCCGCCCGCCTGCGGGCGCGCGGTCCGGTGATCGGTGTGACCGGCTCGGTCGGCAAGACCGGCGTGAAGGAGATGATCTTCGCCGCGCTCGACCGCTCCAGCAGGGGTGATGCGCACCGCTCGGTCAAGAGCTACAACAACCACGTCGGTGTCCCCCTCAGCCTCGCCCGGATGCCTGGCCGCGCCCGCTTCGGCGTGTTCGAGATGGGCATGAACCACGCGGGCGAGATCGCCGCGCTGACCCGTCAGGTCCGCCCCCACGTCGCCGTCATCACCACGATCGCGCCCGCCCACATCGAGATGCTGGGCTCCGAGGAAGCGATCGCCCGCGCCAAGGCCGAGATATTCGAAGGCCTGGAGGCAGGCGGCACCGCCGTCATCCCCATCGACAGCCCGCACTACGGCGCGCTGCGCGAAGCGGCGCTGGCATGCGGGGCGCAGGTCGTCGCGTTCGGCAAGGCCGCCGACGCCGACGTGCGCCTGCTCGACACGGTGGCGGCGATCGGCGGCGGCTCGCTCGTCACGGTCGACATGGGCGACCGGCGCGTGTGCTACACCGTCGCCGCGCCGGGCGAGCATCAGGTCATCAACTCGCTCGCCGTCATGGCGGCCGTACGTGCGGTCAAGGGCGACTTAGGTGCCGCCGGTGTCGCCCTTGCGGAGATGGGCGGAATGGCGGGCCGCGGCGCCCGCGTCGAGATCGACGTCGAGGGCGGCGAGCCCGATGCGGATGGCCGCCGCAAGGCGCTGCTGATCGACGAAAGCTACAACGCCAACCCCGCCTCGATGCGCGCCACCCTCGCGCAGCTCGGCCGCGCCCCGGCGCAGCGCCGGATCGCGGTGCTGGGCGCGATGAAGGAGCTTGGCAGCCATGGCCCCGACTACCACGCCGCGCTGGCCGGACCGATCCGCGAGGTCCCCGTCGACTATGCCGTGCTGGTCGGCGAGGAGATGGCCGCTCTGGCGGCGGAATTGGGGAAATCCCCGCCTTCCGAGGTTGGCAAACCCGTGCCCTTCGCGCATTGCCCGAGTGTGCGGGAAGCTGTCGAAACCTTGCGCGCATTCGGGCTCCGGCGGGATGATGCCATCCTTGTCAAAGGCTCGAATTCGGTAGGTCTGGCGGCCCTCGTGACGGCGCTCAGCAAGCAGGAAGGGTAGGGCGAAAGCCCACAAGATGTTGTATCTCATCGCAGATTTGTTCCACTACGAGGGACTTGCCAACCTCTTCCGCTACCAGACGTTCCGTTCGGGCGCGGCGCTGATGACGGCGCTGGTGATCGGCCTGATCATCGGCCCCAAGTTCATCAACATGCTGCGAATCCGCCAGGGCAAGGGCCAGCCCATCCGCGAGGACGGTCCGCAGAGCCACCTCGCCAAGCGTGGCACTCCCACCATGGGCGGTCTGATGATCCTGACCTCGTTGGTCCTGACCATGTTCCTGTACATGGACGTGACCAACCCGTTCGTCTGGGCCTGCATCGCGGTGACCGTAGGTTTCGGTATCATCGGCTTCCTCGACGACTACGACAAGGTGACCAAGCGCCACCACGCCGGCCTGTCGAGCAAGGTGCGCCTGCTTCTCGAATTCATCGTCGCGGGCATCGCCTCGTACATCATCGTCAGCCAGCTCAACACCAACCTCTACGTGCCGTTCCTTTCGGGTCGCTACATACCGCTGGGACCGTTCTACTATGTCTTCGCCGCCGTCGTGATCGTGGGAGCGGGCAATGCCGTGAACCTGACCGATGGTCTCGACGGCCTCGCGACGATGCCCGTCATCATCGCGGCGGGCACCTTCGCGATCATCTGCTACCTCGCCGGCCGCGTCGACTATGCGACGTATCTCGGCATCCCGCATGTGCCGCGCGCGGGTGAACTGGCGATCTTCTGCGCCGGGATCATGGGGGCGGGCCTCGCCTTCCTGTGGTTCAACGCGCCGCCCGCTGCCGTCTTCATGGGCGACACCGGCAGTCTTGCCCTCGGCGGAGCACTGGGCTGCATCGCCGTTGCCGCGCACCACGAGATCGTGCTCGCCATCGTCGGCGGCCTGTTCGTGCTGGAGGCGGTGTCGGTCATCATCCAGGTGTTCTGGTTCAAGCGCACCGGCCGCCGCGTCTTCCGCATGGCGCCGATCCACCACCACTTCGAGCAGAAGGGCTGGAAGGAATCGACCGTCGTGATCCGCTTCTGGATCATCTCGATCGTGCTCGCCGTGATCGGCCTTTCGACCCTGAAACTGCGTTGAGGGGCTCCGGGGCATGATCGTCTCCCCCGTCTTCGCCGGCAAGCGCTATGCGGTCCTCGGGCTCGCCCGCTCGGGGCTGACCGCCGTCGCCACGCTGGTGGGGAGCGGGGCCCAGGTCATGGCCTGGGACAGCCGCGACGAAGCCCGCCAGCAGCTGTGCGAGTGGATCGACTGCGGCAAGGTCGAACTGGCCGATCCGGTGGCTGCCGACCTTACCGGCTACGACGGCATTGTCGTGTCGCCCGGCATCCCGCTCAACCGCCACCCGATCGCCGAGGCCGCCGCCCGCGCGGGGGTTCCGGTCATCGGCGACATCGAACTCTTCGCCCTGGCGAGGGGCGACCTTCCAGCGCACCGCGTCGTCGGCATCACCGGCACCAACGGCAAGTCGACCACGACCTCGCTGGTCCACCACCTGCTCGAATGTGCCCAGGTGCCCTCGCAGGTGGGAGGCAACATCGGCGTGCCGGTGCTCGGCGAATACCCGCTGGCTGCGGGCGGCGTCTATGTGCTCGAACTGTCGAGCTACCAGATCGACCTCACCTACAGCCTCGACTGCGACGTGACGGCGCTTCTCAACATCACCCCCGACCACCTCGACCGTTACGATGGGTTCGAGGCCTATGCCGCGTCCAAGCAGCGCCTGTTCGAGATGCAGGGTGCGGGCCGCAGCGCCATCTTCGGCACCGGTGACCGCGAGACCAAGGCAATCGGCCATATCGAGGCCGCGCGCCGCGCGACGGGTCTCGTGCGCATGGTCGACGGTGCGGACCTGCTGCCGCTGCAGAAGGAGTGGCCCTCGCTGCAAGGCCCGCACAACCTCCAGAACGCCGCCGTCGCCATCGGCATCGTCGAGGCACTGGGGATCAAGAAGACGCAGTGGCGCAAGGCTCTGCGCACCTTCAGCGGGTTGCCGCACCGCATGGAGAAGGTCGCGGAATCCGGCGGCGTCACCTATATCAACGACAGCAAGGCGACCAACCCGGCCTCCACCGCGCCCGCCATCGCCGCCTTCCCGCCCGAACCGACCCCTCGCATCCACTGGATTCTCGGCGGCCTGCCGAAGGGTGACAACCTCGACGAATGCGCGCCGTTCTTTGGCAACATCGCCGCCGCCTATACCATCGGCGACGCCGGGCCGCGCTTCGCCGAGATTCTGGCGCCGCACATGCCAGTCCACAATTCCGAGATGATGGCCGAGGCGATCCGCGAGGCGATGGCCGCAGCGAAGCCCGGCGATGTCGTCATGCTGTCGCCCGCCTGCGCCAGCTTCGACCAGTTCCGCGACTACGAGGCGCGGGGGCTCGCTTTCCGCCAGATCGTCGAGGCGCTGCTGACCCCCGACGAGGAAGAGGCTCTGCGCTGATGGCGACCCTAGCCCCGAACACCGGCGCCGCCTCGTCGCAGCGCTACAGCCGCAACCGGCGCGGCCAGCTCGCGATCTGGTGGCAGGAGATCGACCGGCCGACGCTGGTACTCGTGCTGATCCTTATGGCGATCGGCGCGGTCGCGGTGGCGGCAGGCTCGCCGGCAAGTTCACGGCGTCTTTCCACGGCGGCCGAAAAGCTGCCGCAGCTGCACTTCTTCTATCTTCACATGCGCTGGCAGATCCTCGGCCTGATCGCGATGTTCTGGGCCTCGACGCTGAGCAAGGACGGCGCGCGGCGGCTCGGCATCCTGCTGGCTGGGGCGATGCTGTTCGCGCTGATACTTGTGCCGCTGGTCGGCTCGGAAGTGAACGGCGCCAAGCGCTGGCTTCGCTTCGGCATTTCGCTGCAGCCCTCCGAGTTCCTGAAGTGCGGCTTCCCGATACTGCTCGCCTGGATCCTCTCATGGCGGGCGCGCGATCCGAACATCCCGGTGGTGGGCATCTGCTTCGGCCTGATGGGCATGCTGGCGGCGCTGCTGATGCTCCAGCCGGACTTCGGCTCGACGATGCTGTTCTCGGGCGCCTTCCTGGTGCTGATCCTGCTGTCGGGCATCGACCTCAAGCGCATAGGCATGTTCTTCGGCGCGGGGCTCGTCGGTCTTGTCCTGATGTATTTCACCTATGACAACGGCCGCAACCGCATCGACAACTTCCTGTTCGGCGGCACCGCGTTCGACCAGGTGGACCTCGCCCAGCGCACGATTCTAAACGGCGGCTGGACCGGGCTCGGCTTCTGGATGGGCACGCGCAAGCTCGCGCTGCCCGAGGCGCACACCGACTACATCTTCTCCGTCATCGGCGAGGAGTTCGGCCTGCTCGCCTGCATGATCATCGTCGTGCTCTACCTTGCGATCCTGACCCGCGTGATCCTGCGGCTGGTGGAGGAAGAGGATCTGTTCACCGTCCTCGCCGCATCGGGCTTCGCCGCGCAGTTCGGCGGGCAGGCTTTCATCAACATCCTCGTCAACCTGCAGTTGTTCCCGTCCAAGGGGATGACCCTGCCGCTCATCAGCTATGGCGGTTCGTCGACCGTGGCGATGTGCCTGTCCATGGGACTGCTGCTCGCCGTCACCCGGCGCAATCCGTTCATCAAGCGCGAGAAGTTTTCGCTCCGCGCTATCGGAGATATCCACCAATGAGCCTGGTTTCCCGCCATTATGTCCTCGCCGCGGGCGGGACGGGCGGACACCTCATTCCCGCCTTCGCTCTCGCTGCCGAGCTGCATGCGCGGGGTCACCACGTCGCGCTGGTGACCGACGAGCGCGGCGCCGCGATCCCCGGCAAGCCCGACTACCTGCCCGCCCACGTTCTCCCGCCCGGCCGCATCGCCGGCAAGAACCCGATCGGCTGGCTCAAGGGTATCAAGGGCGTGATGGACGGCCGCCGCATGGCGCTGCGCCTGTTCGACACTTTCCAGCCCACCGCTGTCGTAGGTTTCGGCGGCTATCCGGCGCTGCCCACGCTCCTCGCCGCGCGGGCCGCCAAGCTGCCGACCGTGCTGCACGAGCAGAACGCGGTGCTCGGCCGCGTGAACCGCTATTTCGCGAAGAAGGTCGATGCCATGGCGACATCCAGCGCGAAGACCGACCGGCTCGACCCGGCGCTGGAGAGCAAGGTCACCCTCGTCGGCAATCCGGTCCGCGAGGAAGTTTTGACCCTGCGCGACCAGCCGTTCCCCGAGTTCGGTGAGGACAGCCTGCTGCGCATCCTCGTCACTGGCGGCAGCCAAGGCGCGCGGGTGCTTTCGGAGATCGTGCCCGACGGCCTCGCGATGCTGCCTCCGGCGCTGTGCTCGCGCCTGCAGGTCATCCAGCAGTGCCGACCCGAAGACATCGAGGCAGTGCGCGCGCGTTATGCGGGCCACGGCATCCCGGCCGAACTTGCCACCTATTTCGAGAACATGGCCGAGCGTCTTGCCGGTGCGCATCTGTTCATCGGGCGCGCCGGTGCCTCGACCATCGCCGAACTGACCGCGGTGGGCCGCCCCGCCATCCTCATCCCGCTGCCGATCGCGACCGATGACCACCAGGCCGCCAACACGCGCGAGATCGTGGCCGCAGGCGGCGCACGCTCGATCCGGCAGGAAGCGTTCACGGCCGGCACGCTCGCCAAGCAGATCCAGGCTCTGGCCCAGCATCCCGAAACGCTCGCCAACGCCGCCCACGCGGCATGGAACTGCGGCTATCCGAACGCGGCGAAGGACCTCGCCGACCTCGTCGAAAGCTTCGGCGCGGCGCCGATCATGGACGTGATCCGCATGGAGAAGGCCGTGGCTCCTCAGGGCGGCGAAGCGCTGGCGCGGGAGATCGCGCAGTGAAGGGCGTCGGTACCGAGATCGGGACGATCCACTTCGTCGGGATCGGCGGCATCGGCATGTCGGGCATCGCCGAAGTCATGCACAACCTCGGCTATTCGGTGCAGGGCTCCGACATCGCCGAGGGCTACGTGGTCGAGGGTCTGCGGGAGCGCGGGATCAGGGTCATGATCGGGCAGGTAGCCGAGAACGTCGAGGGCGCAGCGGTCGTCGTCACCTCCACGGCGGTCAAGCGCGACAACCCGGAAGTCGTGTACGCGCTGGAGCACCGCATCCCCGTGGTCCGCCGCGCCGAGATGCTGGCCGAGCTGATGCGCCTCAAGAACACCGTCGCAGTGGCAGGCACCCACGGCAAGACGACGACGACCTCGATGGTCGCGGCGCTGCTCGATGCGGGCGGGATCGATCCGACCGTGATCAACGGCGGCATCATCAATTCCTACGGCTCGAACGCGCGCCTCGGCGCCTCGGACTGGATGGTGGTAGAAGCCGACGAGAGCGACGGTTCGTTCCTGCGGCTCGATGGCACCATCGCCATCGTCACCAATATCGATCCCGAGCACCTCGACCACTACGGCTCGTTCGACCGGATCAAGGACTCGTTCGTCGAGTTCATCGAGAACGTGCCCTTCTACGGCGCGGCGATGCTGTGCATTGACCACCCTGAAGTGCAGGCGATCATCCCCAAGGTGCGCGACCGCCGCGTGGTGACCTACGGGTTCTCCGCACAGGCCGACATCCGCGGCGAAAACGTCACCCCGATTCCCGGTGGCAACCGCTTCGATGTGGCGCTGCGCCAGCGCGACGGCACCTTCCGCCGGATCGAGGGGATCGAGCTACCCATGCCCGGCCGCCACAACGTCCAGAACGCGCTCGCCGCTGTGGGCGTTGCCGTCGAGATGGGCTGCTCGGATTCGTGCATCCAGACCGGCTTCTCCAAGTTCAAGGGCGTCAAACGCCGCTTCACCAACGTCGGCGAGGTCGCGTTGGGCGGCGGCGCGGTCACGGTCATCGACGACTACGGCCACCACCCGGTCGAGATCCGCGCAGTGCTCGCTGCCGCGCGCGAGGGCGTGAAGGGCCGCGTCATCGCGGTGGTCCAGCCGCACCGATTCACGCGCCTGCGCGACCACATGGAGGAGTTCCAAGGCGCCTTCAACGATGCCGACGTGGTCTATGCGGCCCCGGTGTACGCCGCCGGCGAACAGCCGATCGAGGGTGTCGACAGCGGCGAGATGGTCGCTGGCATGAAGGCGCGCGGGCATCGTTCCGCACAGGTCATCGACGGCCCCGACGCGCTGGCCGACGTTCTGACCGAAACGGTCCAGCCGGGCGACATGGTCGTGTGCCTGGGCGCGGGCGATATCACCAAGTGGGCAGCCGGGCTGGCGGATGCGATCAAGGCGCGGAGGGCCCCGTGAGCGAGGCTGCCAGCCTTCCCGCCGTTCGTGGCAAGCTGACGGCGAACGCCCCGCTCGCCCCGCTGGTCTGGTTCAAGGCCGGCGGCCATGCGCAGTGGCTGTTCGAGCCGAAGGACCTCGCCGACCTGCAAGACTTCCTGGCGCACCTTGACCCCTCGGTGCCGGTCATGGCGCTGGGCCTCGGCTCCAATATGATCGTGCGCGACGGCGGCGTTCCGGGCGTGGTGATCCGTCTCGGCAAGGCCTTTGCCAAGGTCACCGCAGACGGCGTGACCCTGACTTGCGGCGGCGGTGCAAGCGGTATCCTCGTCTCGTCCACCGCGCGCGATGCGGGCGTGGCGGGGGTCGAGTTCCTGCGCTCCATCCCCGGCACCGTCGGCGGTTTCGTTCGCATGAACGGCGGCGCCTATGGCGGCGAGGTCAAGGACATCCTGATCGACTGCGACGTGGTGCTGCGCGATGGATCGCTGGTCACGCTCGCGAACGCCGACCTCGGCTACACCTATCGCCATTCCGAATTGCCGGAAGGCGCCGTCGTCGTCTCGGCGCGGTTCGAGGGCAAGGCGGGCGATCCGGCCGATATCCAGGCCGAGATGGACCGCATCTCCGCTGCTCGCGAGGCTTCACAGCCGCTGCGCTCGAAGACCGGCGGATCGACTTTCAAGAACCCCGAGGGCCACAAGGCGTGGCAACTTGTCGACGAGGCCGGGTGCCGCGGCCTCCAGATCGGCGGAGCGCAGGTCAGCGAGAAGCACACCAATTTCCTCCTCAACACCGGCGAGGCGACCAGCACCCAGATCGAGGATCTTGGCGAGGAAGTGCGGCGCCGGGTCCGCGACCGCTCTGGCGTCGAACTCGAATGGGAAATCCAGCGCGTCGGGCGCAAGGCGGGCCAGCCATGAGGGACGAGGACTGGGACGTCGCCGGCCACGAACAGCAGATCCTCGAGAACATCGAGGAGTTCGGCTGCCACATCACCGTGGTCTCGCCGCCCGACGACGACGAGCCCGAGGACGACCCTTACGACGATGAGATCGAGCCCGAGTTCGACGACGACGATGAAGACCAGGAACGCTTCGCCTATTCGGTGGGCTTCACGAAGACGGTGAAGCAGCCCGAGGTCATCGTCTTCGGCTTCTCGACCGAGCTGTCAGCCGCCGTCATCAACGGCCTCCTCGACATGTGCCGCGAGGGGCTGGTGATGGAGGACTGGAAGGAAATCGACGGCCTGCTCAAGGGCCACCGCTGCGTCCTGCGCGAAGTCGAGCCCGAGTGCATCGTGCCCTTCTACTTCAACTCTGCCATCTGGTTCGCCGAGCACGAGACCGGCCGCGACCTGACCCGCGCCATGCAGCTGGTCTGGCCCGGCGTCGATGACGGCCTGTTCCCCTGGGACAAGGGCTGTTCCGAACTGGTCCGCGAACTGCAACCCCCGCTTTACAGAACGAGCCTGAATTCATGAGCCTGCCCAAACTTCACGTCGCGGTCCTGATGGGCGGTTGGTCGAGCGAACGCCCGGTCTCGCTGATGAGCGGGGAGGGCGTGGCGAAGGCGCTCGAGGGCAAGGGGCACAAGGTCACGCGCATCGACATGGACCGCGATGTCGCCCTGCGTCTTGCCGAGGCGAAGCCGGATGTCGTGTTCAACGCGCTGCATGGTACGCCGGGCGAGGACGGCACGGTGCAGGGCATGATGGACCTGATGGGCCTGACCTACACCCATTCGGGTCTCGCCACCTCGGTGATCGCGATCGACAAGGAACTGACCAAGCAGGCGCTCGTGCCCCACGGCATCCCGATGCCCGGCGGCCGCGTGGTCAAGTGTGACGAGATCTTCGAGCGCGATCCGCTGCCGCGTCCCTACGTGCTGAAACCCGTCAACGAGGGATCGTCGGTCGGCGTCGCCATCGTCACCGCCGAGGGCAACTACGGCAACCCGATCGCGGCCAGCGTAAAGGGCCCGTGGCAGGAGTTCGACGAACTGCTCGCCGAGCCCTATATCCGCGGCCGCGAACTGACGACCGCCGTGATCGGCGGCCCAAATACCGGTGAACGTGCGCTGCTGGTGACCGAGCTCAAGGTCAAGGCGGGCTTCTACGATTTCGATTCCAAGTACACCGACGGCATGACCGAGCATGTCTGCCCTGCTGAAATCCCCGACGACATCGCCCAGGCCTGCAAGGACCTCGCGCTGCGTTCGCACCAGCTGCTTGGCTGCAAGGGCACCAGCCGCGCCGACTTCCGCTGGGACGACACGCAGGGAATCGAGGGCCTGTTCCTGCTGGAGGTCAACACCCAGCCGGGCATGACCCCGCTCAGCCTCGTCCCCGAACAGGCGCGCGCCTGCGGCATGGAATATCCCGAACTCGTCGAGGCGATCATCGCCGAGGCGCTCGCCGACGCCGAGAAAGCCAAGGCGAAATCCCACGGGAAGGCCGAGACCAAATGAGCCAGACGATCCGGCGCAAGGGCACCACGGCCCGCAAGGCGGCGGCGGCCCACGGCACGCAGCGCAAGGTGCGCGCCGCCAAGCAGCGCACCGGCTCGGCGCTCGACACGGCGATGGGCTGGCTGCCCTTCACCGAGGCGCAGCTGCAGAAGATATTCCTCGTCCTGATCCTGGGCGGGGCGGTGGCGCTGGTCTGCGTGGTCGCCTCGTTCGCTGGACTGCCGACGCTGGCGGGCAAGCAGATGGCGCTGGTCGCGGGCCAGACCGGCTTCGAGGTCAAGCGCGTCGAGGTGCGCGGCGTCAAGAACATCAACGAACTCAAGGTCTACGAAAAGGCGCTGGCCGAACGCGACCGGGCGATGCCGCTCGTCGACATCGAAGGTCTGCGCCAGGACCTCCTGGGTCTGTCCTGGGTCAAGGACGCGCGCGTCTCGCGACAACTGCCCGACACGCTGGTCATCGACATCGTCGAGCGCGAACCGCACGCGGTGCTGCGCAAGGCCGACCGCTTCATGCTGATCGACGAGACCGGGCATGAACTGGAAGCGGTCAGCCGCAAGCAGGTCGGCGGGAAGCTCATCGTCTCGGGTCCCGGCGCGGGCCAGCAGGTGGTCCCGCTCGGGCACCTGCTCGAGGCTGCGCCCGCGCTCAAACCGCGCGTGGCCGAGGCCGAATGGATCGGCAACCGCCGCTGGAACCTGACCTTCAAGTCCGGCCAGGTCCTCGCGCTGCCCGAGGGCGACCGCGAATCCGCGGGGGCGCTGGTCACTTTCGCGAGGCTCGACGGCACCAACCGACTGCTTGGCGGCAAGGTCACCGCATTCGACATGCGCGCCAGCGACCGCATCTACATGCGCGTGCCCGAACAGGACGGGCAGGAACTGGCGCTCAAGGCCGGCTTGGTGCCGCACACGGCGCCGGCCGCCGAAAGCTCCGCCGCCGCGCCGGCCGCGTCAGTAGCAACGGAAGATCAGTGATGAGGGGATCACGCTAATGCCCACGCAGCGCATCACCCGCGTCTTCGGCGCGGTCAACATCGGGTCATTCCGCATTTCGGCCATCGTCGCCGGGATAAACGAGGTGGGCGACATGGTCGTGCTCGGCTCCGGGCACCGGGCCAGTCAGGGCATCAAGCGCGGCTACGTCACCGACATGGCCGCCGCCACCTATGCCGTGCGCGATGCCATCGACCGCGCCGAGAAGATGGCCGATACCGCCGTCCAGAAGGTCTGGATCGGTTGCTCCGGCGCCGGGCTCGCCAGCCGCATCGACCAGTTCGATGCCGAGATCGGTGGCCGCCGCATCGAGCAGGAGGACATCGACCAGCTGCTGATCTCCGCGCGCGACGTCATCCAGCCCGATGGCCGCATGGTGCTTCACGCCCAGCCGGCACAGTACCGGCTCGACGGAGCCCACGGTGTCGGCAACCCCAAGGGCCTCCATGCCGAACGCCTCGGCGTCGACATCCACATCATGCTCGCCGACGGCGCCCCCATCCGTAATCTCACCGAGGCTGTGCAGAGTGCGCACCTCGAGGTCGAGGCGGTGGTCGGCTCGCCGATCGCGGCCGGCCATGCCTGCCTCTCGCCCGAGGAGCGGGACCTCGGCGTCGCGCTCGTCGAGTTCGGCGGGGAGGTCACCAACGTCGCGATCTACGAGCAGGGCATGCTCAAGGACATGATGGCGATCCCGATGGGGTCGGCCGACATCACCGACGCCATCGCCTCGGCGTTCGGCATCCGCCGCTTCCAGGCCGAGCGCCTGAAATGCGTCAACGGCTCGGCCATCGCCAACCCGACCGACCACCGCGAGATGATCCCGGTCAATGCACCCGGCGAGGAAGGCACCGGCCCGATCGCCCGCCACGCCGACGACAAGAACCGCATTCCGCGCGCCGAGCTGATCGGCGTCATCACAGGCCAACTCGGCTCGCTGATGGAGGAAATCAACAAGGCGCTCAAGACGATGCGCTTCACCGGCCAGCGCGGCAAGCAGGTGGTCTTCACCGGCGGCGGCGCGGAACTCGTGGGTCTTGCCGACTATGCGCAGGCCGCGATCGGCAAGCCGGTCCGCATTGGCCGCGTCGCGCAGCTGGCGGGACTGGCAGAGGCGCACGTCAAGCCGGGCTTCTCGACGCTGGCGGGGCTGGTGCTTTACGCGGCGGCTGATCCGGTCGACATCCGCGCGCTCGGGCGGAACAACGCCCGCACCGTCAAGTTGGGCGGCATGGGCACGGTAGGGCGCGTGTATCAGGCGCTGCGCGAGTACTTCTGAACATCGCCTCCGCGCTTGGGGCCAGCCGTGCAAACGGGGCGACGGGCGCGGGGTAAAGCGGCGGAATTGGCGGCTTTGGCTGTGGACAAAGGTTTATGATGCTTTGCTTCGACGACTCGAAGCATGCCATCAGGCAAGTCAATAAATTTTCTTCGCGCACGTGCCTGCCAGGAGAGCGTAATGAGCATTAACATCGGACCCCCGTCGATCGAAGAGCTGCGTCCGCGCATCGTCGTGATCGGCGTGGGCGGGGCGGGCGGCAATGCCATCGCCAACATGATCCAGGCGCAAATCGAAGGCGTGGATTTCGTCGTCGCCAACACCGACGCGCAGGCTCTCAACAATTCGATCGCCGAGACCCGCATCCAGCTCGGCCCGGACATCACGCAGGGCCTCGGTGCCGGCGCCCGCCCGGAAGTGGGCCGCGCTGCGGCTGAGGAAACGCTCGAGGAGCTGGAGCGCCTGCTCGACGGCGTGCACATGGTCTTCATCGCGGCCGGCATGGGCGGCGGCACCGGCACGGGTGCGGCCCCGATCATCGCCGAAGCCGCGCGCGCCAAGGGCGTGCTGACGGTGGGCGTGGTTTCCAAGCCGTTCATGTTCGAAGGTACGCGCCGCATGCGCGCCGCCGACGCCGGGATCGAGGAGCTGCAGAAGCACGTCGATACCCTGATCGTCATTCCGAACCAGAACCTGTTCCTGGTCGCCAAGGCGGACACTACCTTCAAGGAAGCCTTCAGCCTCGCCGACGAAGTGCTCCAGCAAGGCGTGCGCTCGATCACCGACCTCATGATCATGCCGGGCCTCATCAACCTCGACTTCGCGGACGTCCGTTCCGTTATGGGAGAGATGGGCAAGGCGATGATGGGCACTGGCGAAGGCGAAGGCCCGAACCGCGCGCTCGAAGCTGCGGAGCGCGCAATCGCGAACCCGCTGCTCGACGGCGTCTCGATGCAGGGCGCCAAGGGCGTCATCATCTCGATCATCGGCGGCGACGACATGAAGCTGCTCGAAGTCGACGAAGCCGCGAACCATATCCGCGAGCTGGTCGATCCCGACGCCAACATCATCTGGGGTTCGGCGTTCAACCCGGACCTGCAGGGCAAGATCCGCGTCTCGGTCGTCGCCACCGGCATCGAGCAGACCACCGAGATGGCCGAGATCGCCTCGCGCCCGATGAACCTCGGTTCCTCGCGAGGCCCGGTGCGCCCGGCGCTGCAGACCCCCTCGTCGTACCAGCCTGCCCCAGCGCAGGCCCCCGTTCGTCCGGCCGAGCCCGCGCCTTTCGTTGCGGCTCCTGAGCCTTACGAACCCGCCGCCGAACTCGAGCTTGGCGCCGAGGACGAGACGCACGACGAGCCGGTCACCGGCAACTCGGGCGGCTTCGGCGGACTGCGCGGCGGCTACAGCGAGCCGCTGGAACTGGGTCTCGACGCTCAGGCCGAGCCCGAGCCGGCTCCCGTAGCAACGCCCCGCGCCCGTGCGCAGGACGAGCTTCGCCTCGACGGCGGACAGGTCCAGCCTCCCGTGCAGCCCGCTGCTCAGGTGCCTTCTACGCCTCGTCCCAAACCGGCCGCCGGGGGTGGCAGCACCCTGTTCGAGCGCATGACCAGCCTCTCGCGGCCCCGTCCGGGCTCGGAGCCGGCGAGTGAAGACGACGATGGTGAGGCCAGCTCGATCAGCATTCCGCGTTTCCTTGGCCGGCAGAACAACCAGTAAGGACGTTGAGCCCGGCGCCCGTCATGTCCCCTGGGCCCTGATGACGAGCGCCGGCCGTCCCGCGTTTGCTTGAGGTTCATCGGGCCCGGTGCAAGGGTGCGCGGGCGCGTCGGTGGGTCAGGCGCGCGAGGCATGACGAAGGACTTGCGGGTGGATCACTTGGTTTCGCGGTTGCTGGCTGGCGCGGCTCTCGGCCTGCTTGCATGGTCTCCGGCGAGTTTCGCACAGAGCGCACCGGTCGTTGCGCGCCCGGTCGTCCAGGCGCTGCCCAGTGCCGACAGCAAGCGTCTCGCCACGGCCCTTGCGACCCTCGGCCGCAACCCCCGCGATGTCGCCGCGCTGATCGAGGCCGGTGACGCGGCGCGCGCGCTGCAGGACTTCGACGCAGCCATCGGCTTCTACCACCGCGCCGACGAGGCCAGCCCCGGCAATGCCCGCGTCAAGGCGGGCCTCGGCAGCGCCTTCGCGCTCAGCGGCGATCCGGTCAGCGCCATTCCCCAGTTCGAGGCCGCCGAAAAGGCCGGGGCAACCCCGGCGTTGATCTCGGGCGACCGCGGCCTCGCCTACGACCTCGTGGGCGACAATGCCGCCGCCCAGCGCTATTACGCGCAGGCGCTCGCCACGACGGCCGGAGCCCAGGCCGACGAACTCCGTACGCGCCTCGCGGTCAGCCAGGCGATCGGCGGGCAGGGCGATGCCGCTTATGCGACGCTGCTGCCGCTGCTCAACAAGCGGGACAAGCCCGGCTGGCGCACCCGCGCTTTCACGCTGGCGATCGCTGGCGACACTACTGAGGCGGTCGATGTCGCGCAGAAGATCCTGCCGGCACCGCTCGCCTCGAACATCGCGCCCTACTTGCGCTACATGCCGCGCCTGACCCGCGCGCAGCAGGCCGCCGCCGCGAACCTCGGCCGCTTTCCGCGCGCCTCGGAGGTCGGTCGCGACGACGCGCGCATCGCTGCTTATGCCCCGCCAAGCACGGCGGCTGCAGGCAGCGGGCTGATTCCCAAGGGCGAGCCTCTCGGCGGCACCCGCGTCGCCAAGGCAGGTACGACCAAAGCCGATCGGGCCAAGGCGAGCCGGGCGACGAAGACCGCCGCCGATCGGACCCGTACTGCGGCCGGCGCGCCCGGTTCGACGACCGCGCGCTCGGTTATCCTGGCGGCTGCGGATCCGGACCGCGTGGCACCGCCGGAGGTGAAGCCGACGATCGAGCGCGATTCCGCTGAACTGCCGCCCGTGGGTAGCCGCGTCGAACTGCCATCCGTCATCGAGGAACCGCGTTCTTCCGTGCCGGTGCCAGCTTCGGCATCCATGCCGAGTCCGGCGCCAACTTCTACCCCGTCGCCGACGCAGGCGGCGCAGACCCCGTCGCCCGCACCTGCAAAAACCGCAGGACCGGGATTCGATCTTGCGCGTGTGACGAACCCGGCGCCCAGCGCGACGTCCACGTCGGCGTCCCGGCCGGCCCCCGCCGCCCCTGCGGCGATCGTCCTTCCGGCTGCGGCCTCCTCGCCTACGCCCCCGGCACCTGGGCCTGGCCAGCTCTCGCTATCGGAGATTTTCGCCGATCTCGGAAAGCCGACCATCGACGCCGTCCCCGCATCGGGCGCGGTCGATATCCGCAAGATCACGCCGGCACCGCCGCCGCCGCGAGTCGCGCCGAAGGTCGAGGAGCCGAAGGTAGCCGAGGTCGCGCCGGCGGACGCCAAGGGCAAGGACCCCAAGGGCAAGGCGGTTGATCCCAAGGCTACCGATCCGAAGGCAAAGGGCGCCGATCCCAAGGCCAAGGACGCGAAGACGAAGGCGGCCGAGGCCAAGGCTGCAGCCGACGCGAAAGCCAAGGCCAAGAAACCCGCGCCGCCCTCGCACCCCAGCCGGATCTGGGTGCAGATCGGCGTTGGCCGCGACAAGGACGCGATCGCCTTCGACTGGCGGCGCTACAACCGCGAGGCGCCTGCGCTGTTCAAGGGACGGCAGCCCTATATCAGCGACATGGGCCGCACCAACCGCATCCTCGTCGGTCCCTTCGCGACGCAGAAGGCCGCCACCACGTTCCTGGCCGACGCCAAGAAGCAGGGCTTCTCCGGCGCCTTGCCGTGGACCAGTCCGGCCGGTCAGGTGGTGGATACGCTTTCGGCCAAGTGACGGCTATCCGGGCCTCCACTGGCGCCGGCAAGGGTGCTGTGTTAACGGGTGTTCATTCTTATCCACACGCTGTGAACAGGCTTGTGCAGTTATGCGCAGGCGATCGGTAGTGCCGGATTGTGCTTTCCCGCCCGCTGGAAGCATCCATGCATCGTATTCGCGGAGGGTTGATGTCACAGATTATGAGGACCGTTCAGGACGATATCGACCGCGACGACGACGAGGCGGCTCCTGTCGAGATGCTCGCCTCGCTGTTCGAGGCGCGTGACTGGCCGTTCGAGTATTCGGGCGACGACGAGATATCGGCTGAAGTGAAGGGCGCCTGGGCGAGCTACCAGCTGCAGGCGATCTGGCGGCCCGAGGATCGGGTCCTTCAGCTGCTGTGCTTGCCCGACATCCGCATCGCCGACGCCAAGCGCGCCGCCGTCCACGAAGCCCTGGCGCTCATCAACGAACAGCTTTGGCTCGGTCACTTCGATGTCTGGTCCAACGGCGGAGTGGTGTTGTATCGTCATGGCCTGATGCTCGGCCCCGATGGGCTGCTCGGGCCCGGGCAGGCGCAGATGGTGGTGGAAGCCGCCATCGAGGAATGCGACCGCTTTTACCCGGTGTTCCAGTTCATCCTCTGGGGCGATAAGACCCCCGCCGAAGCGTTGACTGCCGCGATGGTCGACGCCGCCGGGGAAGCCTGAACCCCTGCTCGTTGCTTCCGCCGCAGGGGACGGCGCCTCGCTCGTGGCCCGGCGAAATCCCGCCGGCTTGGCCCCTTGGCACGGCTCTGCCTCTGGCCTAAGCCGCGCGCCGTCATACATGGGGAAATGGACATGGACCGGTTTCAAAGCATCCTGCTCGTCGGCTGCGGCAACATGGCCGGGGCGATGCTTGCGGGCTGGCTGGCAGGAGGCATCGCTGCATCGCGCTTCACCGTGGTCGACCCGCACCGCGACGCCGTTCCCGAGGGCGTGACGCTGCTGCGCGAACTGCCCGCCGAAGGCCGTTTCGACGCCGTGCTGCTGGGTGTGAAGCCGCAGGGGCTGGACGACGTGGCCCCGCTGCTGGCGCCGCTGATCGGCCGGCAGGCGGTGCTGTTCTCGATCCTGGCCGGTGTCGAGTTCGATAGCCTCGCCGCGCGCTTCCCCGAGGCGGGGGCGCTGGTTCGGATCATGCCCAATCTTGCCGCCGCCATCGGCAAGTCTCCGATCGCGCTCGACGCGCGCGGGCTCGACGAGATCGGCCGTGCTGCGGTGACTGCGCTGATGGCCCCGCTCGGCACGCCGGAGTGGCTGGCAGGCGAGCACCTGTTCGATGCCGTCACCGCACTGGCGGGCTGCGGCCCGGCCTTCGTCTACCGCTTCATCGACTCGCTGGCCGCCGGTGGCACCGCGCTCGGACTGGAGGCCGGTCAGTCGCAGCGCCTCGCGCTCGCCATGGTCGAGGGGGCAGCGTTGCTGGCGGGGGCCTCGGAGTTCTCGCCCGGCGAACTGGCCGACAAGGTGGCGAGCCCCGGAGGTTCGACCCGCGCCGGCATGAACGTGCTCGACGAGGGCCAGGCGCTGGCCGAAGTCGTCGCGCGGGCCATGACCGCCTCGCGCGACCGTAACGCCGAGATGGCCGCGGACGCCCGCAAGAGCTGATTTCACAGCGAATATCGATTATACATTTTGTCACAAATGACGGGCCCCGGTTTTCCTTGAAACTTGGCGGGGTCAGGGCGATATTCACCCTAGTGTGGAACCGGCATTGTGCAGTGTTCCGCGAAAGGGAGTTAGAAATGGCGAATTGGAACGACCCCCAGCCCCGCACGGGCTTCGGTGCGTCTCCGAGCCTAGACGGGCGCACCGCCGGCCGGACGACTTACGATGCCGGTCTGCGGCGGCACATGCTGTCGATCTACAACTACATGGCTTCGGGCGTCCTGCTTTCGGGCATCGTCGCGTTCGTGTTCGCGAACTACGGCTTCGCGGCGGCCATGATGGGCAGCCCCATCAAGTGGCTGGTCATGCTCGCTCCGCTGGGATTCGTCTTCGCGATCAGCGGCGGCGCGCAGCGCTTCAGCGAGTCCACGCTAAAGGTCCTTTACTGGGGCTTCGCGGCGGTGATGGGCATGTCGCTCTCGACTATCTTCTTGATCTACACCAGCTCGTCGATCGCAACCACGTTCTTCGCGACGGCAGCCGCCTTCGCGGGCCTGAGCCTCTACGGCTACACGACCAAGAAGGACCTGTCGGGCTTCGGCACGTTCCTGATCATGGGCGTCGTGGGCATCCTCATCGCCTCGCTGGTGAACATCTTCGTGGGCTCGAGCATGCTGCAGCTGGCGATCTCGATCCTCGGCGTGCTGATCTTCGCGGGTCTGACCGCCTATGACACCCAGATGCTCAAGAACCAGTACGCCCAGCTTCGCGGCACCGACTTCGTCGGCAAGGCCGTGATCCTCGGCGCGCTTAGCCTGTACCTGGACTTCATCAACATGTTCCAGTTCCTGCTCAGCTTCCTTGGCCAGAGGGACTAAGCAGGCCGGCAGGCGCGGATTCATCCGAACGGAGGGAAAACCCCTCCTAAGCGATTAATCCACAGTGTAGATTCATATAGACATGATGCCCGGTGCGTTTCGTCGCACCGGGCATTTGCTTTATCGATTCGCAGCGCTAGACATTTTCGCCTGTGATGGAGAATACGCGTGTGAACTACGGGATTGAGATCAAGGCAAGCGAGCAGGGCATGCGCCGCCGCCTGCCGTTGCTGGCTGGCTCTGTTCTTGCCGTGACGTTGGCGACGCTCGCAGGCTGCGCCAAGGCGCCGCCGCCGCCGCCGCCACCCCCGCCTGTCGTCGTGATTCCGCCCATGCCCTCGCCGCCGATGGGCGCTCAGGCGGAAATGACGATCCCTCCGGTCGCCGAAGACGGCCAGCGTCACACGGTCAATTATGGCATCTCCACCTCACAGGCGGTGTGGAACCTGCGTTCGGCCTACAACGTCGCCGCGCTAAACTGCGTGGAGCCGGAATACGCGCCGATCCTCGACGGCTACAAGCGCTTCCTCAAGACTTACGACAAGTCGCTCCACAAGGCGTCGCTGGAGATCGACCGCAGCTTCCAGAGCCAGCACAAGGGCCGCGCCGCGATCGTCGCGCGCGAGACGTATCAGACACAGGTCTACAACTTCTTCTCGCTGCCCCCGGTCGACGCCGGTTTCTGCCGCGCCGCGATGGAACTCAGCACCGAACTGCTGACGGTCGAACCCAGCCAGTTCGAAGGCTATTCCTACCAGGGCCTCGCCAAGCTGGAAGCGCCGTTCAAGGAATTCTTCACGGCCTACGAACAGTACCGCGCCGACCTTGCCGCATGGCAGTCGCGCTATGGTGCGGGTGGGTTGATCACCGTGCGGCCCACCTCCGAACAGACCATGGCGCAGCCCAAGGGCTTCAGCCAGTAAGGCTCTCTGCGTGGGCGCCGATCGATGCCCATGCATTTTTGCCCTTCCCGGCGGAGGCTGTCTTCGCTAAGGGAGCGCTCCCGAGGCGGCTTGCCGCGCGGGAAACGATACTGGAACGGGGCCGTAGCTCAGCTGGGAGAGCGCGTCGTTCGCAATGACGAGGTCAGGGGTTCGATCCCCCTCGGCTCCACCAGTATCGACATTTTAGGCGTGTTCGGGGCAACCGGGCATCACCCGGCCCGAGACACGGCCGGGTTTTTTGTTTATCTGCGGCAGGTGGCGTATACGGAACATTGAAGGTTCCGGCGGCCGGGACCGGTCGCAACAGGAGCGCCAGTTGAGCGCCGGAAGCGATCAGGACCGATGCATTTTCTAGACCAGGCCAAGATCTACACCCGAGCAGGCGGCGGCGGACCCGGAGCGGTCAGCTTCCGCCGCGAGATGTACGTCGAGTACGGCGGTCCCGACGGCGGTAACGGCGGCAAGGGCGGCGACATCATCTTCGAGGCCGTCGCAGGGCTCAACACGCTGATCGACTTCCGCTATACCCAGCATTTCAAGGCGCCGCGCGGCGGCCATGGAATGGGCCAGAACCGAAATGGCGCGGCCGGAAAGAACCTCGTCATCAAGGTGCCGATCGGCACCCAGGTGATCGCCGACGACGAGGACCGGGACACCGTCCTGCTCGACCTGACCGAGCCCGGCCAGCGCGTGGTCTTCAGCGAAGGCGGCCTCGGCGGACGCGGCAACGCCAGCTACAAGACCAGCACCAACCGCGCGCCGCGCCAGCACCAGCCCGGCATCCAGCCGGAAGAGCAGTGGGTATGGCTGCGCCTCAAGCTGCTGGCCGACGTCGGCCTCGTCGGCATGCCCAACGCCGGCAAGTCCACTTTTATCAACAAGCTGTCGAACGCCAAGGCTAAGGTCGGCGACTATGCCTTCACCACGCTGCGCCCGCAGCTGGGCGTCGTTACGCACAACCACCGCGAGTTCGTGGTGGCCGACATTCCGGGGCTGATCGCGGGCGCCGCCGACGGTGCCGGCGTGGGCGATCGTTTCCTCGGCCACATCGAGCGCTGCCGCGTGCTCGTCCACCTCATCGACATTTCCAACGCCGACCCGGTCGAGGCGATGCAGATCGTGGAGGAGGAGCTGGAAGCCTACAGCGAGGCACTGGCCGACAAGCCGCGCCTCGTGGCGCTCAACAAGGTCGACCTCGTCGACGACGCGTTGGCGGCGGACTACGCCAAGCTGCTGCTCAAGGCCGGTGCCGACGAGGTTTTCCCGATCTCCGGCGCGACCGGGAAAGGCATGCCGCGGCTGCTCGACGCGATCATCGACTACCTTCCTGCCGCTACCGTGACCGAGCGTCCTGCCGGCGAGCGCGAGGAACTCGACGACAAGCCGTGGTCGCCGATCTGATCGCGTGAAATCCTCCCTGTCGCGGCGCGATGGGGAGGAGGGCACGGCCTGCGGGCGTGGAGCGATGGCCGCCAAGGCCCATGCGTTCCGCCGCCGCGCCCGCCCGCGCAAGCTGATGCTTTCCACCCACTGGCTATTACCCTAAAGGCTGGCGTTCCCATGCCCATTTCCCGACTCTCCGACCTTGCCGACGCATCCCTCGCACCCCGCCTGGTCATCAAGGTGGGCTCGGCGCTGCTCGTCGGTCCGGACGGCGTGCGGCGTGAATGGGTGGCCGCCCTGGTCGCCGAGATTGCCGAGGCGCGCGGGCGCGGTCAGGACGTCATCGTCGTATCCTCGGGCGCGATTGCGCTGGGCGCGGCGACGCTGGGACTGGAAAAGGGCGGGCGCGGGAGCCTGGCGGACGCTCAGGCGAGCGCCGCTGTCGGTCAGATCGCGCTGTCGGGCCTCTGGGCGCAGCTCCTCGGCGACCACGGGATCACCGCAGCGCAGATGCTGCTGACGCTCGAGGATCTCGAGGACCGCCGCCGTTACCTCAACGCGACCGCCACGCTGGGCCGACTGCTCGATGCGGGCGCGGTGCCTGTCATCAACGAGAACGACTCGGTCGCGACGCAGGAAATCCGCTTCGGCGACAACGACCGGCTCGCCGCACGTGTCGCTCAGGCCGCACAGGCGAGCGCGGTGGTTCTGCTCTCCGACATCGACGGGCTCTACGACTGCCACCCGAAACTGCCGGGCGCCACACTGATCCCGGTGGTCGAGGGGGTGACGCGCGAGGTCCACGCCATGGCCAGCACCGAGTCGAACTCGGGCATGGGCTCGGGCGGCATGGTCTCGAAGCTGCAGGCGGCCGAGATCGCGGAACTGGCGGGCATCTGCCTCGTCATCGGCAATGGCCAGCATGACCGGCCGGTCGAGCGCATCCTCGCGCAGGGCATCGGCACGCTGTTCGTGCCCGGAGCCAGGAAGGCCGGTGCGCGCAAGGCGTGGCTGGGCGGGCGGCTCAAGCTCAAGGGCGAACTGCTCGTCGACGACGGCGCCGCCGCCGCGCTGCGCCGGGGCTCGAGCCTGCTCGCCAAGGGCATCACCGCGGTCGAGGGCGTTTTCGGGCGCGGCGATCCGGTGGCGATCGTCGGTGGCGAGGGCACGGTACTGGCACACGGACTTTCCGAATACGACGCGGCCGAATGCGCGGCGATCGTCGGGCTGCATTCGAACGAGCAAGAGGCCGTGCTCGGCTACGCGCCGCGCTCCTCGGTGGTCCACCGCGACCAGATGGTGATGAAGTGAACAGAGTGGACCGGCCGATCATCGCGCTGACCGGGGCGACCGGGTTCGTCGGGCAGGCGGTGCTCGATGCAGCGCTCGCCGCCGGCTATGCGGTGCGCGCGCTGACGCGGCGGACGCAGCCCGAGCGCAAGCATGTGGACTGGGTGGGCGGTGACCTTGCCGATACCGCTGCGCTTGCCGAACTGACGCGCGGCGCAGAAGCGGCCATCCACGTCGCGGGCGTCGTCAATGCGCCCGATGCGGCCGGGTTCGAGGCGGGCAACGTCACCGGCACGCTCAACCTGATCGAGACGCTGGTGTCGCAGGGCATCCGGCGGCTCGTGCACGTCTCCTCGCTCTCCGCGCGGGAGCCCGGACTTTCCGCCTACGGGGCGTCGAAGGCCAAGGCCGAGAAGTTCATCATGGCCAGTTCGCTCGACTGGACGATCGTGCGTCCGCCCGCGATCTACGGCCCGCGCGACAAGGAAATGCTCGAGCTGTTCAAGGCCGCGCGCTGGGGCGTCATGCCTATGCCGAAGGAGGGCCGGGTGTCCATGATCCACGTCGAGGACCTCGCGCGGCTGCTGGTGGCGCTGGTCCCCGGCGACGGCGAACGGATCGGCGGCGTTAGTGGGCAGATATTCGAACCCGACGACGGCAAGCCGCAGGGCTGGGACCATTACGAGACGGCGCTGGCGATCGGCTGGTCGATGGGCAAGCGCCCGCGCGTGATCGGACTGTCGCATGCCATGCTCGGCCGCGTGGCGCGCCTCGACAACTTTTTGCGCGGGCCCCGCGCAAAAATGACACTCGACCGCGCCGCCTATTTCAGCCACCCGGACTGGGTGGTTTCGCCCGAGGCCGCGGTTCCCGCCGCGCTCTGGAAGCCGCGCATCGAGACGCGCGAGGGGCTGAAGGCCACTGCGCAGTGGTACCGCGAGCAGAAGTGGCTCTGACGACGTAACGGGGAAATTGCACGGATGAAGGGGCTGCTCGCGCGCTTGAATATCGATCCCTACCTGCTCCTGCTGGTCGGCACGGTGGGGCTGGCCTCGGTGCTGCCGGCACGGGGAATCTGGGCCGATATCGCCGGCGGCGTGGCGGATGCGGGCATCGCGCTGCTGTTCTTCCTCCACGGCGCCAAGCTCTCGCGCGAGGCGATCCTCGACGGAGCGAAGGCCTGGAAGCTGCACCTCACGGTGGCGGCGGTGACCTTCGTACTGTTCCCGCTGATCGGCCTCGGCGTCCGCGCGATCCCGGGGCTCGAACCCTCGCTCGCGACGGGTGTGCTGTACCTGACGCTGCTGCCCTCGACCGTGCAATCCTCGATCGCTTTCACCGCGATTGCCGGGGGCAACGTGGCGGCCGCGGTGTGCAGCGCGTCGTTCTCGAACCTTGCGGGCATTTTCATCACGCCGCTGCTGACGGCGCTCTTCATCACGGGGGACAGTGGCGGTTTCTCGGCCGACCCGGTGATCGCCATCGCCTCGCAGCTGTTGCTGCCATTCCTCGCGGGACATTTCCTGCGACCGTGGATCGGCGGCTTCGTGACGCGCAACAAGCAGGTCTTGGGCTACGTCGATCGCGGCTCGATCCTGCTCGTGGTCTACACCGCCTTCGGCGCGGCAGTGATCGAAGGGCTGTGGCAGAAGGTCACGCTGGGCGAACTGGGCCTGATCGCGGTCATCTCGCTGGGCGTGCTGGCGGTGGTGATGATGATCTCGACAATGGTCGGCAAGGCGCTGGGTTTCTCACGCGAGGACCGGATCGTGCTGCTGTTCTGCGGCTCCAAGAAGAGCCTCGCGACCGGCGTGCCCCTGGCGGGCGTGCTGTTCCCGGCGGCGCAGGTGGGCGCGATCATCCTGCCGCTGATGTTCTTCCACCAAATCCAGCTGATGGTCTGCGCGGTGCTGGCGCGGCGCTTCGCGGCGGAGAACGAGAAGGCGGCGGCGGTGGTCGCGGCCTGAGCCGCCGTTTCGTCAGCCGACGGGCTCGGGTGTACGCGCCGGCGCGGGATCGAAGGCGATCGGCAGCGACTTGATGCCCCAGACGCCGCAGAAACTGCGCCAGGCGGGCGCAGCCGCATGGCGCGGGTTGGTGAGGCGCTGCGCGATGAGGTGAGTCGCTTCCTCGACGTTGGCCTGGGCAAGGAACTGGCCGAGGCAAATGTGCATGCCCCGGCCGAAGGCGAGCGGCGCGGTGCGGTCGGGCCGGTCGGGATCGAACTCCAGCGGATGGGCGAACAGAGCCGGATCGCGGCCCGATATGCCGAGCGGGAACAGCAGCATCGTGCCCGCCGGGATCGTCACTCCCTCCCACGTCACGTCGCGCGTAGTCACGCGGTAGGTGTTGGACGGGCTGGTGAGGCGCAACTGTTCGCGCACCACCTTGCGGCAGTAGTCGCGGTCTGCCGCGCAGCGCTCCCACATCGCGGGATGCGCGATCATCGAGTCCATCAGCAGCGTCAGCAGGTTCTTGGACGTGTCGTATCCCGCGCCGAACAGGAACACGAGCATCTGCCGCAACTCCTTGGGGCTCAAGTCGCCACGCGTGTTGGCGGCGATGAGGTCATCGAGGAGGTCGCCCCGGTTGCCGTTCGGCCCGCGCTCCTCGATCAGGTCGTCGACGAAGCGCCAAAGCACCTGATACGCCTCCTCGATCCGGGGCATGTCCTCCACGATCATGTTGAAGCTCGTGCCCTGCACCTCGAGCGAGGAGATGATCGCGGGCAGGCGGGCGACGTCGCCGCCGATCAGTGCGAACATGACGCGCACGGGGAAGTTGGCGGCGAACTCGGTGAAGTCGAACGCCCCCTTCGGAGCCCATTCGTCAAGCAGGGCGTCGATGGTTTCGATCATCACCGGGCGCATGCGCTTGACGTTGCCTGGCCCGAAAGCGGCGCTGACGCTGGAGCGCAGGCGCTGATGGTCGGCGCCGTGGCGCACCAACAGCATCTCCTGCGCGAAGTCGCCCCAGCCCGTGCCTTGCGCCCCCATGATCCCGACGATCTCGCTGCCCGGCATGGCCAAGGCATCGTCCATGCGCATGATCTCGTCGATCGCACGGTAGGAGGTGAGCACCGGGCCGATCACGCTCGTCGCCAGCCAGGGATGCCGCGCCCGGGCCGCTTCCAGCCACGGCGTCGGGTCGTTCGAGAACGCGGCCGTTTCGACCGGCAGGTGAAACAGGTCGAGGTCTTCGATGCGCTGTATGGGCGTGTTCATGGCGCCTCTCCTTGCGCCGACGTTCCTTCATGGGACGGCCGGTCACTCGGCGACCAATGTACCTAAAAATGATCCACCGTCAATCATAACGCCCTGCCCATCTTGGCCGGTGCCGGGCGGTGTCAGGCTGCTACCGGCTCTCCCAGCACGTCGTCTTCCGGCGCCCGCCGCAGCATCAGCAGGAGCAGCGACCCCACCAGGACCGAGGTGCCCGTGACCACGAGGAACGTATTGAAGCTGCCCGTCCGCGCCATCGTCAGGCTGAGGAGCATGGCGCCCGAGGCTGCCGCGAGCGAGCAGACGCCGGTCAGCAGGCCCAGCACGCTGGAATAGATCGCCGGCCTGAAATGCCGCGCGACGAGGAAGGCGAGGATGTCGCCCTCGGCGCCGACCGCGAAACCGAGGCTGAAGATCGCGGCGGTCACCACTGCGTGCGCGTCGTAGCTGGTCGCCAGCACGTAGAGCCCGACGCCCGGCAGCCCAAGCGTGAAGAACGAGACCACGTTCGGGGCGAAGCGGTCGAGCGCGATGCCGGTGATGAAGCGCCCCAGCAGCATGCCCAGCGCCAGAGCCGTGAACATGATCGACGCCCCCTCGCCGGTGATGCCGTTGTCGAGCACGAGCATCTTGAGCTGTACCAGGATCAGCGTCAGCGGCAGGTTGCACAGGTACATCGAGGCGAACAGGATCCAGAACGCCGGCTCGCGGAACACCTCGGGATAGTCGTCGCGCGCGCGGCGCTTGGGGGCGAGGACCGCCAGCGCATGGGCGCGCCCGGTCGAGGGGATCAGCAGGAAGGTCACAATGCCGGTCAGGGTCACGAACAGCGCCAGCACCCGGTAGGTCGCGACCCAGCCGTGCGCCTCGACATATTCGTTGAGGATCGGCCCGCCCACCGCGCTGAACAGCGCCGGGCCGCAGGCGACGATAGCCAGCGCCAGTCCGCGCGCATGGACGACGTGTTGCACTACGAGACGAGTATAGACCGTGGCAGTGGTCGTCACGCAGACCACGCTCTGGAAGATGAAGACGGCGAGGTAGATGTTGAACGACCCGCCGTTCAGGCTGAAGCCGAGGAACGCCAGCGGCATCGCGACGATGCCGATCAGCGCGGTCAGCTTGACCCCCAGGACGTCGGCGAGGCGGCCGATGAAGGGCATCGCCAGCGCCGTCAGCAGGCCAAGGGTGCCGACCATCGCGAAGTCCGACTTCGACCAGCCGGCGTCCGAAACCAGGGTCGGCGCGATCGCACTGGTGACCGTCCCGATGATCGACATGCCCGTGCCCATGCCCAGCGTCGCCGCCAGCAGCGGCCGCCACGCGGCAGCGATTTCCGATAGATAACGCAAGGTCTCGTCTCTCCCGGGAGGGTCTTCTCCCTTTGCGCGGACCTTGCCAGCTTGACCCCGGCGGCAAAAGCGCTGCTCCACCGGAGCTCGGGGTTTTCACGGTGAGGCAACCGGAAATCGCCGGAGCGTTGCGGATCATCCGGAATGCGAACCAAGCGCTTGCTACATTAAACCCATTTCCCTATCGTCCAGGCGACGGGCCGCGGACAGGTGGCGCAGGAGAGGGAGAAGACAATGTTCGCAACACAGGTATTCGAAGGGGTGCGGGTGGTGGAACTGGCGCAGTTCGTCTTCGTACCCGCCGCCGGGGCCGTCCTCGCGGACCTCGGCGCCGACGTCATCAAGATCGAGATGACCGAGGGCGATCCCTATCGCCGGCTCAAGATCACGGACGGCAGGCAGACCGCGTCGGCGAACCTGGCGATGGAACTCAACAATCGGGGCAAACGCTCGATCGCGCTCGATCTCAAGACGGACGAAGGGCGGGAGCTCCTGCTTCGGCTCGTCGAGACGGCGGACATTTTCCTCACCTCGATCCGGCCCGGAGCCTTGCGGCGGCTCGGCCTGACGCTCGATGTCCTGCGCGAGCGCAATCCGCGCGTCATCTACGCGCATGGCAACGGACTTGGCTTTCGTGGCGAGCAGGCCGACCGGGCGGGCTATGATGCTTCGTGCTTCTGGGCGCGCGGCGGCTTCGCGCACATGCTCTCTACCCCCGGCCAGCGCCCGACCCGCCCGCGCCCGGCGCTCGGCGATCATGCCGGCGCGATGAACGTCGCTTTCGGCATGGCGAGCGCCCTGTTCCACCGCGAGCGTACCGGCGAGGCGACGACGGTGGAGGTTTCGCTGCTCTCCTCGGCGATGTGGATCCTCTCCGCCGACGTGACGATGGGCGCGGCGCTGCCGGACGAGCAACTGGCAAAGCTGGCGAACCCCGGCCGCCATGCGCTGACCAGCGCCTACAAGACGGCGGACGGCCGCTATCTTCAGCTCATGTTCCTCGACCCCGAGCGCTACTGGCCCGAGCTGTGCCGCCGCGTGGGCCGCGAAGACCTGTTGGCCGATCCGCGCTTCGGCACCGTCGATAGCCGTGTCGAACATGGCGAGGCGCTGCTTGCCGCGCTCGACGACGCCTTTGCCACGCGTACCCTCGACGCATGGCGCGTTGCCTTCGCGGAGTGGGACGCGCCGTGGGAGGTCGTGCAGAACCTGCGGGAACTCGTCACCGATCCGCAGGGGATCGCCAACGATTCGCTGTTCGACGTCGTGGTGGAAGACGGCACGCCCGTCACGATCGTCTCGGGGCCGGTCTCGTTCGGTGGCAGTCCCCTTCCTCCCGCGCCGCGCTGCGCTCCCGCGATGGGCCGCGATACCGCCCAGATCCTCCGCGAACTGGGGCTGGAAGAGGCGGAAATCGCCGGGTGCGCTGCTCGCGGCGTGGTGGCCGGCATTGCCGCTCCCGTCGAGTGACGCGGCGATGGTGAAGGCGAGCATGACGCGCGGATAGGGACTTCACCGGGGAGGGCATGGGGCGGCTGGGCAACGACCTCTTGGTAAACGGATGCCATGAGCAACGTTCACCACACCCGCATGGCCCCGTCCTGCATTCGCCCGCTTGCTGCAGGGTTCGTCCTTGCGGCAGGTTTCGTTCTCGCGCCCCAGGCCGTCCTGGCGGCAACGGTCACCGACACCATGGCTGTGACGGCGACGGTGCAGTCCGCCTGCATCGTCGCGGCCAGCCCGCTGGCGTTCGGCACCTACAATCCGGTTGCGGGCACGAACCTCGACGCGACGGCGACGCTCAATGTCACCTGCACGCAGGGCACCGCCTACAACGTCGGCCTCAGCGCCGGCGGCGGCACGGGCGCGACGACCACGGTGCGCAAGCTGACCAGCAGCGGTCACACGCTCAACTACGCGCTCTATTCCGATTCCGGCCGCACCACCAACTGGGGCAACACCATCTCGACCGACACCGTCCCCGGCACCGCAGGCACCACCGCGACCGCCTACACCGTCTACGGCCGCATTCCCGCCAACCAGAACACCACTGCCGGTGCCTACACCGACTCGGTCACCGTCACCGTCACGTACTGAGATGGCCGCTCGCCGCGCATCCGGGCTGACTGCCGCCATCCTGCTCCCGCTCATGGTCCTGCTCGGCATCGCCGGTGCCGGGCCGGCGTCGGCGGGATCGCTGAGCGTCATGCCGGTGCGTGTCGACGTGGCGGCGGGCCGCCGCTT